>NZ_JBHXRY010000002.1:166147-296337 GCF_042714895.1 Nocardia sp. NPDC058666 | reverse complement strand
CGGGCGGAGCCAGCTTGTCGTCGGGCGGAGCCAGCTTGTCGTCGGGCGGAGCCAGCTTGTCGTCGGGCGGAGCCAGCTTGTCGTCGGGCGGAGCCAGCTTGTCGTCGGGCGGAGCCGGCTTGTCGTCGGGTGATGTGGTCGCTACGAGGCGAGTGAGTCGTTGTACCTCGCGGGTCCAGCGCGGGGGGCGTTCGGTGCGCAGGGTTCGGAGGGCGGCTGCTGCGTCTATGCCGGGGGCGAGGGAGTCGTCGTCCATCAGGACGACCATTTCGGCGGCCGCCTTCGCGCCGACTGCGGCGGCTCCGTCGAGGAGGGCGCGGGCGAGGCGGGGGTGTAGGCCGAGAGTGGCCATGGCTTTGCCTCGGGGGGTGACGTGGTCGGCGTCGTCCAGGGCGCCGAGGGCTCGCAGGACTTGGCGGGCTGCGGCGAGACCGCCTTCGGGTGGGGCGTCCCACCAGGCCAAAGCGGTACCGTCGGGGGTACCCCAGCAGGCCAATTCCAGTGCGAGGCGGGTCAATTCGGCGGTGCGGATCTCGGGTTCTGGGTAGGCGGGCAGGGTTTGGTGTTCGTATTCGGGCCAGCAGCGCCAGGCATGGCCTGGAGCTTCTCGACCGGCGCGACCGGTGCGCTGTTCGGCCACTGCGGCCGAAACACGCACTGTCGCAAGGCCGGACAGGCCACGGCGGTGGTCGACTCGGGACACGCGCGACTGGCCGGAGTCCACCACCGCGCGCACGCCGGGCACGGTGAGGCTGGATTCGGCTACGGCAGTGGACAATACGACCCGTCGCCGCGCTCCCGGACGCAGCGCGAGGTCCTGGGCCGCGCCGGCGAGTCTGCCGTGCAGCATGGCCACGTCGACGTCGTCGAGGTCACGTAAAAGCGCTGCGGTGCGGTTGATCTCGCCGACGCCAGGCAGGAAGACGAGCACATCCCCGTCGATAGTGGCCAGCGCCCGGCGAGTAGCCCGCGCGACCTGCGCTTCGATCCGCTCACGAGCAAGCGCAGGCACGTAATCGACCTCAACCGGATACGTCCGCCCACGCACCTCCAACACCGGAGCCCGCGAACGAGACGCCCCCACCACCAACACCGAACCCCCAGCAGACTCCCCTCCAACTGATACAGCGTCACCACCGGACTCCCCCGCAACCGGTACGGAGTCACCACCAGGCACCCCCGCAACCGGTACAGAGCCACCACCAGGCACCCCCGCAGCCGAACCTCCATCGGACATCCCGGTGCCAAGCAGTTGTGCCAGGCGGTCCGCGGCCACGGTCGCCGAGGTGGCCAGCACGCGTAGGTCCGGCCGTAGTCCGGACCTTGCGTCGAGCAGCAGAGCCAGGAGCAGGTCGGCGTCCAGGTGTCGTTCGTGGCATTCGTCGAGCACCACCGTGCCGACCCCGGCCAACTCCGGGTCGCTCTGCAACCTCCGCACCAACAAACCCGAGGTCACCACCTCGATTCTGGTGCGCGGCCCCACCTTCCGGTCGCCGCGCACCGCGTACCCCACGGTCTCCCCGACCCGTTCCCCCAGCAGCGCCGCCATCCGCGCCGCCGCCGCCCGTGCGGCCAACCGGCGTGGCTCCGCCACCACGATCCGCCCCGCCGACCCCGCCGCCAAAGCCAACGGCACCAGCGTCGTCTTCCCTGTTCCCGGCGGCGCGACCAGCACCGCAACCCCGTGTCGGGCCAACGTGCCGACGATCTCGTCCAGCGCGGGCCGCACCGGCAGGTCGGGCAGTTCAGGCAGCTTCATCCCCACCAGTCTGCCGCCCCTCGCGCCCACACCCGCCTCCGGCTCGCGTTGGACAGTTGATCACCACGCTCTGGTGGCGTTCAGGAGTCCGAAATCCTTACCTGAGAGCGTGGTGATCGCTCGTCCAGTAGGGGGTGCGAGGGTTACGCTGCGGGAGTGAGCATCGAGTTCGCGTTGACCACGCTTGTTATTGTCGCTACGCCGGGGACCGGGGTGCTGTTCACGTTGGCGGCGGGGCTTTCTCGCGGGACCAGGGCGAGTGTGATCGCGGCGTTCGGGTGCACGTTGGGGATCATTCCGCACATGATCGCGGCGATCACGGGGTTGGCGGCGCTGTTGAACACCAGTGCGGTCGCGTTCCAGACGTTGAAGTACCTCGGGGTCGCGTATCTGCTGTACATGGCGTGGAATACGTTGCGGGACAAGGGCGCTCTGGCTATTCCGGAGGAGTCGACCGCGGCGGCACCGTCGGCGCGGCAGGTCGTCACCTCGGCGGTGCTGCTGAACATCTTGAACCCGAAGTTGACGATCTTCTTCTTCGCGTTCCTGCCCCAGTTCGTGCCCACCGACACGCCGAATGCGTTGGGGCGCATGCTCGAACTCAGCGGGCTGTTCATGCTGGCCACGTTCGTGGTGTTCGCGGGGTACGGGGCGGTCGCGGCCGCGATGCGGACCTATGTGCTGTCGCGTCCGGTGGTGGTTCGGTGGATGCGGCGGGTGTTCGGTGTTTCGTTCGTCGCGCTCGCGGGACGTCTCGCGGTGCAGAACCAGTAGGACATCGCAGGCAGGTAGCTGCGGACAGCGGTGCGGGCCCCGGAATCCGAGGCCCGCACTCAGCACAATGCCGAACTACCCGCGACGTGTCGCCACGGCCTGTGCCAAGCGGTCGAGCTGGGCGGCGGTGGTGTTCCAGTCGATGCACGCGTCGGTGATGGACTGGCCGTAGGTCAGGTCGGCGGCGCGACCCAGCGTCAGATCCTGACGGCCCGCGACCAGGAACGACTCCAGCATCAGGCCGACCACGCCCTGCTCACCGGCGGCGATCCGGTCGGCGATATCGGTGACGACGTCTACCTGCTTGTTGTGGTCCTTGTTGCTGTTGCCGTGGCTGGCGTCGATGACCAGGCGCTGCGCCAGCGACGACTTCTCCAGTCGCAGTTTGGCTTCCGCGCAGGAGGCGGCGTCGAAGTTGGTGCCGTTGCTGCCGCCGCGCAGGATCACGTGGCAGTCGGGGTTGCCCGTGGTGCGGATCAGCGCGGAGCGGCCGTCGAGGTCGGTGCCGGGGAACACGTGGCTGGCGGCGGCGGCGCGCACACCGTCGACCGCGACCTGCACGTCACCGTCGGTGCCGTTCTTGATACCGACCGGCATCGACAGCGCCGACGACAGCTGGCGGTGCACCTGGCTGGCGGCGGTGCGGGCACCGATCGCGCCGTAGGAGACCAGGTCGGCGATGTACTGCGGGGTGATCGGGTCGAGGAATTCGCACGCGACCGGCAGACCGAGGGCGGTGATGTCCACGAGCACCTGACGGCCGATGCCCAGACCGGTGTTCACATCAAACGAGCCGTCCAGGTGCGGGTCGTTGATCAGACCCTTCCAGCCCAGCGTGGTGCGCGGCTTCTCGAAGTACACGCGCATCACGATGTGCAGGTCGGACTCGAGTTCGGCGGCCTTGGCGGCCAGCTTGCGGGCGTAGTCCAGCGCGGCGGCGGGGTCGTGCACCGAGCACGGGCCGACGATCACCATGAGGCGGTCGTCGTCGCCGTTGAGCACGTCGACGGTGGCTTTGCGGCCCGAACGCACGGTGTCGGCGAGCTCGTCGGTGATCTGGTGGACCATGCGGACCTCGGCGGGCGAGCGCAGAGGGCTCACGCTCAGGGTGCGCTGGTCGTCGAGGTCAGAATGCCGCGAGTCGACCTTGTTCGCGGCCCGCCCCGATTCTGGACTGACCGGAGGGTGCGACGAAGGAGTACCCGCAGGGAGGGAAGAATCGGGGCCCGCCAGGGCCGCGGTCACGGGCGCGGAGGCGGCCGAATTGATGCCGGCTGCGGTGGTCATGGGATGTGGGTCCTTTGCGTTAGAAGGCCGACCCACGGAATTTCGCTACCGTCGAGCCGGGCGTTATCCGGCTCGAGGTGGAGGAAGTCAGCGCGCAGGGTCGCAGACCGGCCCACCAAGGGCCGGGTAGCTAAACCAGAAATATGCGCGCTGCATGCCGTGGACTGTACCACCGGTAAAACGCCGCGCACCCGGCCATGGTTGCCCGAAGTGCGGACCATCACATCCTGGACGAATGATCACCAGGCGATCACGCAAACATCGCGCGAGAGGAAAAATCCCTCACAGCCTGGTGATCAGTCGTCCAGCAGGCGTGTCAGCCCCACTGGCCGGGGACGTAATCGCCCGCGGGGGTGTGGGCGATGGCGTTGAGGCGGTTCCAGGCGTTGATCATGGCGATGGCGGCGATCAGCGCGGCGATCTGGTCGTCGTCGTAGTGCTTGCGGACCTGCGCGAACGTGTCGTCGCTGACGTGGCCGCCGTCGGCGACGCGGGTCGCTTCCTCGGTGAGGGCCAGGGCGGCGCGTTCGGGCTCGGTGAACACGTTCGTCTCACGCCAGGCCGCGACCAGGTTGATCCGCACCGAGGTTTCGCCCGCGTGGGCGGCGTCCTTGGTGTGCATGTCGACGCAGTAGCTGCAGCCGTTGATCTGCGAGGCGCGGATCTTCACCAGCTCGTAGGTGGACTTGGGCAGTGGTGAATCGTCGATCACCTTGCCCGCCATGACCATTCGCTTGGTGAAGCTGGCGGTGATGGCGTTGCCGTAGAGGTTGAATCGCGCTTCCATTTTGGCTCCTTCGTCGTGGGGTTCTACCGAGATGACGAAGTAGCTACTCGCGGTGTGACATCGACACCGATCGCCTTGATCAGATCAGGCCGCAGAGCTTTTCCGACAACTCCCACAGTTCGGCGGCGACCTCGCGGTCCTTCGCGGTCGGGGCGCTGCCGGAACCGGCGGGGTGCCCGTGCAGGCCGAGGAAACCGTCGGGGCCGTAGAACGCGCCCGGCTCCACGTCGGCGGTGGCGGCGAACAACGTGGGCAGTGCGCCCTGGTCGGCGGTCTGGGCGAGCAGGCGATTGCCCAGCGACATGACCGTTTCGAACAGCGTTTCGGTGTGCGACATCAAGTCGGTCGCGGCGTAACCGGGGTGCGCGGCCACCGAGATCACCGCCGAACCCTCACCGGCCAGCCGACGCTGCAGCTCGTACGCGAACATCAGGTTGGCCAGTTTGGACTGGGCGTAGGCCAGCCAGCGGTCGTAGCGGCGCTGCTCCCAGTTGGGGTCGGCGAGGTTGATCTTGCCGATGCGGTGCGCGACGCTGGACACCGTCACCACGCGATCGGTGATGCGGTCCAGCAGCAGGTTGGTCAGCGCGAAGTGGCCGAGATGGTTTGTGCCGAACTGCATTTCGAAACCGTCGGCGGTGCGGCGCAGGGGCAGCGCCATCACGCCCGCGTTGTTGATCAGCACGTCGACGCGTTCGATCGAATCGGTGAAGGTGCGCACCGAGTTCAGGTTCGCCAGGTCCAGTTCACGGACCTCGGTCTCGCCGGGCATGGTCGCCGCGACCCGCTCGGCTTTGGCGGTATCGCGGCAGGCCAGGATCACTCGCGCACCCGACTCGGACAGCGCCCGCGCGGTGGCGGCGCCGAGACCACTGTTGGCACCGGTGACGATGATGGTGCGGCCGGTCTGGTCGGGCAGGTTTGCGGTATTCCACTTGCTCACCGGCGAAAGTCTAGTGAAATGGCACCATTGCGCGAATCGACGAGGGCGCGGTCGCTGTCAGGACTGTGCGAGCACCTCTTCGTCGGTCATGGCGGCGACTTCGAGGTACATCGTGGCGACTGGTTCCAGTCTGCCTGCTTCACCAGAGTCTGCTTCCCGCTTCAACATTCGGGCCGCGAGGCCTTCGACGGTGCGGGCAGTGAACAGGTCGGCGACGATGGTGTCGGGGGCGTCGAGCCATTCGCGGATGCGGGCGACGGCGGTGGTCGCGAGCACGGAATCGCCTCCGAGAGCGAAGAAGTCGTCGGTGACGCCGATACGGTCGGTGGCCAGCACCTCGCCGATCACCGCTGCGAGCGCGCGTTCCAGATCGGTGCGCGGTTCGATGAATTCCGCTGTGCCCTCACTGGTTTCGAGGACGGCGCGGATGGCCTTGCGGTCGGGTTTGGCGTTCGAGGTGAGGGGCAGTTCGGGGAGGATTTCCAGGCGGGTGGGGACCATGTAGGACGGGACCAGGTCGGCGGTCGCGGCGAGGACTGCGTCGACGTGCAGGGTGGCGTCGGGGGTCGGCACCACCAGGGCGACCAGCTTCGGCGCGGCCTTTCCGACCACCGCGGCGACCGCGTGCCGCACGCCTGGGATCGCGCGCAGGGCGCTTTCCACCTCGCCGAGTTCGACCCGGTAGCCCCGGATCTTGACCTGGTGGTCGGCGCGGCCGAGGAACTCCAGGCCGCCGTCGGGCAGGTATCGGGCCAGGTCACCGGTGCGGTACCAGCGCAGTCCGTCGTGGGTGACGAACCGGTCGCGGGTGCGTTCCGGGTCGCCGCGGTAACCGGCCGCGACGCCATCCCCGCCGATCCACAGCTCGCCGCTGACCCAGTCGGGGCAGTCGTTGCCCGCCGGGCCGACCACGCGGCACTGCACGTTGCGCAGGGGGGTGCCGTAGGGGACGGCGGTCCATTCGGCGGGGACCTGCGCGTTCACGACCTCGCAGATGGTGGAGTGGATGGCGGTTTCGGTGGCGCCGCCCAGGCCTGCGAAACGGCTGTTCGGGGCGGCTGCGGCCAGGCGGGCCGGGAGGGCCGTGTCGACCCAGTCGCCGCCGAGGATCACTGTGCGCAGGGACTCGAGTGGTGTCGCGATGCGCTCCGGGGTGCCCGATGTGGCGGTGTGCTGCAACGAGCTGGGGGTGCTCGCCCACTGTGTCCGGTCGGGGGCGCCCGATGTGGCGGTGTGCGGCAACGAGCTAGGGGTGCTCGAAGCGGTCGCGCGCTGGGCCGGGTCGAGAGCGCCCGGGATGGTTGTCGGGGTGGCTGTCAGGAGCATGTCGAGCAGGCTCGGGACGCAGTTGAGTAGTGAAACCTGGTGGCGGCGAATGAGCTCCACCCAGGTGGTGGGGTCTGCGCGTTGGGTGTCGTCGACGGTGACCACGGCGCCGCCTGCTGCGAGGAGGCCGAAGATGTCGTAGACGGAGAGGTCGAATTCGAGGGCCGACAGGGCGAGTGCGCGGTCGGCGGGGCCGAGGGCGAAACGCTCGTTGAGGTCGTCGATGGTGTTCATGGCGGCACGGTGGGGTACTTCGACGCCCTTGGGTTTGCCGGTGGAGCCGGAGGTGAACAGGATGTAGGCGATGTTCTCCGGGTCTCCGAAGAGGGGGTGTGCCAACGGTTTTGCGTGGGTGCGGGCCTGCGCGAGGTCGATCACGCGGGTGTCGGGGATCTGCGTGGCGCCGGTGGTGAGCACTGCGGCTGCGCCTGCGGTGCGCAGGATTTCGGCGCGGCGGGCGGCGGGTTGATCGAACCCGATCGGTACGTACACCGCGCCGGCGGCGAGCACGCCGAGGACTGCGACGATCTGGTCGGGGCCCTTCGGAAGTTGAACGGCTACCGAATCCCCCTCCGCCACACCAGCTTCGCGGAGCGCACCGGCCACAGCCAGTGCATCGGCGGCCAGCTCGCCATACGAGAGTTGTCCGGCAGTCGCCCGAAGCACCGCGGGCGCAGACGGATTCGTCGCGGCATCGGCGAGTTGCCCGGTGGGTTCCGCGGGTGCAGACGGATTCGTCGCCGCAGCGGCGAGTTGCCCGGTGGGCTCCCAAAGCACCGCAGGCGCAGACGGATTCGTCGCCGCGTTGGCGAAGAAGCCGGTGTGCAGCAAGCCGCCGGTGACCGGTCCCGCCGTCGCGTTGACGCGAGCTCGAACAGCCGCTTGCTCCACTGGGATTCGCACGCCGGCCTCGGCCAGCCAGCCCGCACCGCCGACCACTGAGCCGTCGGCTGCGGTGGAGGTTTGTCCGCCCAGGCGCTCGATGGCTTCGATGTAGCGGGTGAACATCGCCTCGACCATGCCTGGGGGGAAGGCGGATTCGCGGATGTCCCAGTTGAGCAGGAGGCCGCCGCGGACCTCGGTGATCTGGGCGTCGAGCAGGACCTGGGGGCCCTGGGAGATGATCCAGACGGGGGTGCCGAAGGTGTCGGTGACGGTGGCGGGGAACAGTTCGCCGAGGTTGAGGGCGCTGGTGTAGACGATGGGGGCCAGCACCGGTTCGCCGCGGTGACGGCCCAGGTCGCGCAGGACTTCCAGGCCGGAGTAGGCGGAGTGGGCGCCTGCTTCGTGCAGGCGTTGCTGCAAGGCGCGGGCGCGGTCGGCGACGGTCGCGGGCTCGGTGACGTCGACTTCGAGCAGGACCGAGGAGGTGAAGTCGCCGACGACGCCGTCGACCTGCGGGTGCACGGGTTCGCGGTGGAACAGGGGCAGGTTCAGCAGGAAGCGACGCTGAGCCGACCAGCCGCCGATGGTTTCGGCGAACACCGAGGCCAGGGCCATCGCCGGGGTGATGCCGCGGGCGTGGGCGGCGTCGAAGACCTGCGCCTTGGCCTCCGGGGAGAGCCAGCGGTGTAGGCGAATGGTGCGGGTGGAGTCCGAGAGGTGTTGTGCCTGAGGCAGTTCCGGTGCGCCGGGTAGGTCGGCCAGGCGGTTCTGCCACCAGGCGCGGTCGCGAGCGCGCTCGTCGGCGAGCGAGGGAGAGGCTACGTTGCCCGCCTGGCTGTTCGGCGCGTGGTCGGCCAGGTACTGGCGGAAGGTGTAGTCCTGGGGTGGGAGCTGTTCGCCGTGGTAGAGGCGGGCTAGGTCGGTGATGAGGATGCGGTAGCTCATGGCGTCGGCGGCGAGCATGTCGACGTCGAGGTGCAGGCGGGTGCGGGCGTCAGGGAGGCGGGTGAGGGCGATGTCGATGACCTGGCCGTCTTCCACCGCCATCCGCTGGTGGGTGCGGGCGTCGCGCAACTGCTCGAGGCGTTGATCGACTTCGGCCGTGGTGGCCTCGCGCAGGTCGGTCACGCTGAAGACGGCGCGGCCTGGGCGGTCGAGGGTCTGCTGGGTGCCGTCGGGCAGGAACCGGGTGCGCAGCATGGGGTGGCGCGACAGCAGTTGCTCGACCGCGCGCTCGAGCCGCTCGGGAAACACGTCGGCCCCGTCGAATTCGACGTAGAGGTGCGCTGCGACGCCACCGAGCTCCTGCGCTTCTGACCGGCCGATCCAGTACGCGTGCTGCATGGGTGCCAGCGCGAAGGGGGTGCCGTCGTCGGGCACGATGGCGAATTCGCCTGCGGTGGAGTCGAAGTCGGTGGTCCCGGCGACCGACGTGCCGGCTGTCGACGCACCGTCGACAGCCAGGGTCACATTCTGCGCCGTCGAATCGGCTGCCCGCACAACCGCATCGGCTCCCCCGATGCCGAGATCGCGGCTGGCGCTACTCGCTGACGAAACAGCGCCCGCGTCACCAGCACTATGCGCCGCGAGCCCTGCGGGGTCGGTGCCGTCGTGATCGCGACTCGGGCTGTCTACCGACCGATCCGCATCACCGGCGCCGCGGACCGCACGTTCGTCGGGGTCGCGACTCGCGCTGTCCACCGACCGAGCACCAGCGCTGCGTGCCGCGAGGCCTTCGGATTCGAAGGTGCCATGATCGCGACTCGCGCCATCCACCGTCGGATCAGCGCCCGCACGACCAGCGCCGCTCGCCGCGAGTTCTTCGGGGTCCGCGCCGTTGAGTAGCGCGTGCCAGGCTTCGACGGTGGGGTGGGCTGCCAACAGGGCGAAGTTTGTGGCGATGCCGCGTTTGCGCCAGGCGCCGGCGAGCTTCATCGTGCGGATGGAGTCCAGGCCTAGTTGAATGAGGTCGTCGGTGTCGGCGATGGTGTCGGGGGTGACGTCGAGGTGGCGGGCGATCGCGGCGCGGATTTCGGCGCGGTCGATGGTGGTGCCGCCTGCGGGTGCTGTGTGCATCTGCCGATCACTCCTTGCTCGCCGCCCACCGGACGGATTCGGTACTCCCCGACGGCAGCCTACTGCACTCAGATAGGGTTGCCTAACCTATGCAGGTTAGCGAGAGTTAGGTAACAAAGGTGACGTCGACATCGGTAGCAGGCCATCGCGCGGGGTACGTCCCGTTTCCCGAGGATGCCGCGCAGCAGTACCGCGCGGACGGCTACTGGACCGGGCGCACGCTCGGGGATCTGCTGCGTGACACCGCGCGCGACCAGCCGCAGCGGCCCGCCGTGCTCAGCGACGCCGGCGCGCAGACCTATGCCGAGCTCGATGCGGCCGCCGATCGGATGGCGCACGGGCTGCTCGCGTTGGGCATCAACCCCGGCGACCGGGTGATCGTGCAGCTGCCCAACATTCCCGAGTTCGCGACGGTGCTGTTCGGTGTGCTGCGGGCGGGCATCATTCCGGTGCTCACCCTGCCCGCGCATCGCCGCGCCGAGATCGAGCACTTGGCCGCCCTGTCGGAGGCGGTCGCCTACCTGATCCCGGATCGACTGGGCGACTTCGACTACCGCGAGCTCGCGACGACGGTTCAGCAGGCGGTGCCGAGCTTGCGGCACGTCTTGGTCGCGGGCGACCCTGCGACCAGGTTCATCGCTCTTGATTCGGTTGCGCGCGACGGTGATTCGCTGCCACAGATCGACCCCGCCGAGATCGCGTTGATGCTGGTCTCCGGTGGCACCACCGGCCTGCCGAAGCTGATCGCACGCACGCACGACGACTACGTCTACAACGCCACCGCCAGTGCGCAGGTGTGCGAACTCACCGCCGACGACGTCTACCTCGCGACTCTGCCTGCGGCACACAACTTCCCGCTGGCCTGCCCCGGCATTCTCGGCACCGTCGCCACCGGCGGAGCGATCGCGTTCGCCTTGGATCCGAGCCCCGAAGCTGCCTTCGCCGCCATCGAGAAGCATCGCGTGAGCGTCACCGCTGTTGTCCCGCCGCTTGCTCAATTGTGGAGTGCGGCAGTGGATTGGGAGGATGCGGACCTGAGTTCGTTGCGACTGCTGCAGGTGGGCGGGGCCAGGTTGGCCGAGGTGAACGCCCGTGACGTGGAGCCCGCGTTGCAGTGCACCTTGCAGCAGGTGTTCGGCATGGCGGAGGGCCTGCTCAACTACACGCGCCTGGACGACGACAAAGAGCTGGTGTGCACCACACAGGGTCGACCGCTGTCCCCCGCTGACGAACTGCGGGTGGTCGACGCCGACGGCAACGATGTCGCCCAGGGCGAGGAGGGCGAACTGCTCACCCGCGGCCCCTACACGCTGCGCGGGTATTACCGTGCGCCCGAACACAATACGCGCGCCTTCACCCCTGACGGGTTCTACCGCAGTGGCGACCTGGTCCGTCAGCTCCCCAGCGGACACCTGGTGGTCAGCGGCCGAATCAAGGACGTGATCAACCGGGGCGGCGAGAACATCTCCTGCGATGAACTCGAGGAGCACCTGCTCGCCCACCCCGCCGTCCGACATGCCGCGGCGGTCGGCCTGCCCGACGCCTCACTGGGCGAAAAGGCTTGTGTGGTCCTCGTTGTCAACGGTGATCTGCCGACACTGGGCGAGATCAAAGCCTTCCTCACCGAACGCGGGCTGGCCACCTACAAGCTCCCCGACGTTGTCCGCCAAGCGGATTCACTGCCGATCACCGCGGTGGGAAAGATCGACAAGAAGGCCCTGCGCGCCCTGCACGGCTGAGTGAGAACTGATCTCGCACGAACATGGGTAACTCGCCGGGAACGCCCGGCGAGTTACCACCACCGAAACCGTCGGCCCGGCGCCCATGCCTAGCGCACCCCGCGACCGGCTGGAGTCGCGGGGAGGCGGTCAAGCTTTGACCACGTAAGGCGCTACGCTGCCCAGCTTTTCGCACGTCTCCTCGAACTCACGCTCGGGCCGCGACTGCCCGACGATCCCCGCCCCGGCACGCAACCACGCACCCTCACCGGTCTGATAGATCGCCCGCAACACCAACGTCGCCTCCAAAGCGCCGGTCGGCGAAACACACACCACCGCACCGGAATACAGCCCACGCGGATCGTGATCGTTACGGAACACCGAGTCGACCCCCGCACGCTTGGGGATACCGGAAGCCGTCACCGACGGGAACAGCACCTCGAGCGCGTCCCATGCCGTGCGGTCGGCGGCAAGCGTGCCACGCACCGTCGAGGCCAGGTGCTGCACACTGCCGCGCTCACGCACCGCCATGAAGTCGGAGACAGCGGACGTCCCCGGCACGGCTACCTCAGCGATCTCCGCGAAGGATGTCTGCACCGAGATTGCGTGCTCCACAATCTCTTTCGGATCAGCGAGCAGTTCCGCGCGGGCGGCACCATCGGCCTCGGCACCGAGCCCGAACGCCCGCGTACCCGCCAAGGGCTCCGTGGTGACGATGCGATCGTCATCCACCGACGCCACCAACTCAGGACTGAACCCGGCCGCTTCCAACCCACCCAGCCGCAGCAGGAACGAGCGAGCAGGCGTGTTGTTGGCCCGACCCAGACGATAGGTAGCGGGCACATCGACCGCGAACGGCAAGGAGACCTTCCGCGACAGAATCACCTTCTGGTAACTGCCGGAACGGATTTCGTCGACAGCGCACGCAACCCGACTCTCGTACCCGGTCGGATCCACGCGCACATCAACCGGCGACGCGACCGGCAGGTCGACACCCTGCGAGGCCGCGATCAGATCGTGAATATCGCACGCCTCGTTGGGCGTAGCACCACTGATCCGCACCCCACTGGCATCGATGCGCACCTCGATCCGCGGAATCATCAAGTGCACCAACGAGGTCAGCGGATTGAGATAACGCGTCGCCGACAGCGAATACGCGCAGAACTCGAACCCGATCCAGCCGAAGGCATTTCGGCCGTCCAACGGCAGCTCGGCAAGCGCAGCGGAGACGGCAGTGGCTGGACTGCCGGTCCACGCCCGCGTAGTGGTCTGCCCACCCCATACGGTGCGCAACTCCCCCGCGTCCAACTCCACGCTGCCCAGCGGATCGGCCGCGAACACCCATTCACCGGGCTGCTCGTACATCACATATTCGCCGAATCGGTCAGCGGCCGCCAAGCTCGACATCGCTGCCGCTGGATCGGTCACATATTCCACCCGCACGGGCTGTTCCGTCGACGACAACGATCCTCCAAGATAATCCCGACCCAACTCGCCAGTTAGGTTAGCATTACCTCCGCATTTAGCCAGCCTCGTGCGCAGTATCCTTCGCCACTGCCGCGCGCTCCACGCTGAGCAAGCTGGCCTCACTGTGTTCCCGGTGGTACGCCGCCCACCCGCCGCGCACCCCGAACAGCCGCTTGCGCCACACCAGCCAGACCACCGCCGCCAGGTTCACCAGCAACATCAACACCTTGAGCACGGTGACCCGCTCGATCAGCTCATAGATCTCCAGCGGCAGGAACACGCTGGTGGCGATCACCGACAGATACTCACCCCACCGCTTCGACAACCACAGCCCGACCGCCTCCACGAAGTGCAGCCCCGCGTACCAGAACAGAAAAATCGCCACCAGCAGCAGCGTTGTCCCCGACAGCGAGAACAGGTCGTCGGCCCAGTGCACCAGGTGCGAGTGGTCCAGGTTCCAGCCGATCTGCTCGGCGAACGGTCTCAACAGGGGCAGGTCGCGTCCGAAACTGTCGCGCAGACTCTCCCGCGTGGACCGGAACCGCAGCACCAGCAGGCCGCCGACCAGCATCAGCACGCCGTGCAACCCGCGGTCCAACGCCAGCAGTTTCAGAATCCACTGGTCGCGCAGCAACTGCCCGCGCGGAACCTCGGGCGCCTCGTCCGCGGGCCCGGAACCCACCGGCTCACCGGGCACGAACGTCCCGCACCGCAGGCACCGCCACGCCGTCCCGGCCACGGTGCGCACGTGCAACCGGTCGCGCAGTTTCGGCTCGTCGGGCGCGTAGGTGTAGTGACCGTGCAGGCTGCAGGTGCGTAGAGCCCAGTCCATTCGCCGAGCCTAAGCCGGTGGCCGCCACGCGCCCGGACAACGCGCTGTGGTCGAAGTTCGATGCGCGCAACCTGAACTGCGGCTTGAATGGAGCAATGATCGACAACGGTGGGCGACGCGGCCCGCGCACGGACTCGGTGGTCGCACTGGTCGACGCGGCGTCGGGCGTGGAACGCGAAGTGATCGGCGAGTGGATCGCGCAGGGTGGGCTCAACGCCGAGATCGATTCGATGGCCCCGGTGACCCAGCTCGACCTGGACGCGAAAGCCATCGCCAAACGCCTGGCGGGCAGGCACGACGACCCCCTGGTCGTCCCGGTGCGGGTGCTGTGGCTGCCGCCCGAACGCGACGGCGTGCGCCGGGTGACCTTCGCCGACATGGCCATGCTCACCAACCCGCGCAAGCCCAACCGGCTGGTCCAGCGCCGATTGCTGCGCACCGAACCCGACCGGCACCGCGTACTCGTCGGCGCCCCGGCTCGCCTGAGCGCGCTGCGCACCAACCATCCCGAGGCTGCCGCACTGCTGCGGGCGGGCTCGGCCGATCCGTTCGCGCGCGCGGTGGTGCGTGCGGCGGTGGTCGCGCTCGAACGCGCCGAACGCACCGTGATCGGCGACCGCTACAAGGTGCCGCAGCTGGTGGCCGAGGAGATCCTGGACTCCCCCGAGTTCCAGCGCAAGCTCGACTACATCGCCGACGAGATCGGCTCCGAACCCGACCAGGTCTACCGCAGCGCGGAGAAGGCGTTGCGCGAACTGGTCGCGGCGCAGAGTCGGCTGGTGTCGGACCTGTTCACGCAGGCGATGCGGCCGGTGCACGCGTCGACGTGGAAGGTCGACACCGATCTGCGCGGGCTGGACGCGCTGCGCAAGCTCAACCGCAAACATCCGCTGGTGTTCCTGCCTTCACACCGCTCCTACGTCGACGCGTTCGTGCTGGGTGATGTGTTGGCGCGCAACGACTTCCCACCGAACCACGTGATCGGTGGTGCGAACCTGAACTTCTGGCCGATGGGGCCGATCGCGCGTCGCACCGGCACGGTGTTCATTCGGCGCAGCTTCGGTGACGACGAGGTGTACAAGGCGGTCGTCGAGGAGTACTTCGCCTATCTGCTGGCCAAGCGCTTCAACATGGAGTGGTACTTCGAAGGTGGGCGCACCAGGACCGGCAAGTTGCGGCCGCCGCGCTACGGGCTGCTCAATTACCTTGCCGCAGCGGTTCGTTCGCGTCGCGTCGACGACGTGATGCTGGTGCCGGTGTCGATCACCTATGAGCGACTCAACGAGCTGGGCGCGATTGCCAGCGAACAGGCCGGTGGCAAGAAAAAGCCGGAGGGAATCGGCTGGCTGGCGAGATACGTCCGACTGCAACAGCATTCGGCCGGACGCGTGTATGTGCGCTTCGGCGAGGCGATTTCGGCACGCGAACGGCTGGGCGTGCACGGCGACCCCCTCGACCCACGACCGGTGACCATCCCGCTGCGCGATACCGAAACCGGCACGACCAGCGTCCCCGACGAACACACCCTGTCCGCTGCCGAACAGAAAGCCGTGCAGCGCTTGGCTTTCGACGTGGCTGTCGGCATCAACGAAGTCACGCCGATCACCGTCAACGCGCTGGTCACCCTCGCCCTGCTCGGCGTGCACGAACGAGCCCTCACCCTCGGCCAGGTCCGCACGGTCCTTGACCCGGTGCTCGGCTACATCACTCAGCGCGGCCTGCCCGCCGGTGAACTGTCCAAGCTGCGTGACGAGCAGAGCCTGGCGGTCGTGCTCGAACAGCTCGCCCTGGCCGGCGTGGTCACCGTGTATCGCGGCGGGCTGGAACCCGTGTACGCGATCGAACCCGGCGCGCACCTCGAGGCCGCGTTCTACCGCAACAGCGCCGTGCACTGGTTCGTCAACCGCGCCATCCTCGAACTGGCCGCGCTCACCGCGGTGGAACAACCCGGCGACGACCCGCTGCGCTCGGCGTGGAAGGCGGCGTTCGCGCTGCGCGACCTGCTCAAATTCGAGTTCTTCTTCCCCGAACGGCAGGAATTCGCCGACCAGATCATCGAGGAGGTGCGGCTGATCGTGCCCGAATGGGACGAGCACACTCCCGACGACCGGCTCGATCGCCAATTCCTCGGCGCGGTCACCGAATCCGGGTTCGTGATGGCCCATCGCGTGCTGCGGTCGTTCTTCGACGCGCAGCTGGTGGTGGCCGAGCGGCTGGTCGCCCAGCCCACCGACGCCGTCATCGACCGCAAGGAATTCATCGACGAATGCGTGGCGGTGGGTAAGCAGATGCTGTTGCAGCAACGCCTGCACAGCCCGGAGTCGGTATCGTCGGAACTGTTCACCAGCGCGTGGAAACTGGCCGACAATCACGGACTCATCGCCCCCGCCGCCGAGGGTGCCGAAGCCGAATTGATCGAGAAGCGCCAGGCTTTCGCCGATCAGTTGCGCGACCTCGGCGAACGCATCGCCCGCGCGGCCTCCCTCGATCCATCGAACAGGAACTCGAACTGATGAGCACTCTCGCCGAAGCCGTGGCCGCGATCCGGTCGGGACCGCAAGGTGCGCAGGTCGCCGCCGTGTTCGATTTCGGTGGCACAGTGGTCGATGGGCTGCCGCGACGAGGCGTGGTGGACAAGGTTTTCCGACGCGGTGGTGAACGGATGGCCACGCTGCTGGGCGGTATTCAGCGCGGCGGTAGTGACGGCGACTACGGGCGGTTCCTGCAAGCCGTCGAGCGGTCGTGGGCGGGCGCTTCGGAGTCCGAGATGGAGCAGTTGGGACGTAAGGCTTTCGGCAAGGAGATTTACGGTCGCCTGTTCCCCGAGGCTTGGCAGCTCGTACGTGCGCACCAATTGGCCGGGCACACAGTCATATTGGTCAGCGAGCTCACGCGGTTCCAGGTTCAGCCCGTTGCGGAGCGGCTGGGTATCGACAACGTGCTGTGCACGCGACTCGCCACCCAGGATGGAGTGCTGACCGGCCACCCGGACGGGACGCCACTGTGGCGCGCCGGAAAGGCCGCGGCTGTAATCGAATTCGCTGACGGGCTGGAAATCGGTTACGTCTACGCGGACAGCGTGACCGACCTGGCTCTGCTCGCCCTCGCCGAACACCCGACCGTGATCGACCCCGACCCCGGCCTGGCCGAGATCGCCGACGAGAACGACTGGCCCACACTGACTTTCCGCCTCAGGCAAGCGCCGAGCCTGCTGGACTACCTGCGCACCCTGGCCGGATTCGCCGGACTCATCGGTGGCGCGCTGGTCGGCGTGCTGCGCAAGTCCTACACGCGCAAGCGGCAGTCGATGGCCGACGCGCTCATGCACGACGCCACCACCGCCACCCTGGCCGCCATCGACGTGCAACTGCGAGTGATCGGAGCCGAAAACGCCCGTGCGCCAAGGCCCGCGGTGTTCCTGTTCAATCATCAGAGCCAGTTCGACGTGATCATCGTCCCGAAGGTTCTCGACGGTGCGGTGACCGGCATCGGCAAGAAGGAACTGGCCAATCACCCGCTGTTCGGGCCGCTGATGCGGTTCGTCGGCGTCACCTTCATCGACCGTTCCAATACCGAGGCGGCGAAAGCCTCACTGGGCCCGGTTGTTTCGACCCTGCGTGACGGGCTGTCGATTGCGGTCTCGCCCGAGGGGACGCGGTCGTTCACCCCCGGCGTCGGGCCGTTCAAGAAGGGCGCCTTCCACATCGCCATCCAGGCGGGGGTGCCGGTGATCCCGGTGGTGCTGCGCAACTCGGGCGAAATCGCTTGGCGGGACTCACCTATCGCACGTTCGGGGATTGTCGACGTGGCGATTCTGCCGCCGATCGACGTGTCGGAATGGGACCCGGCCGACATGGATGCCCAGGTCGAAGGCGTGCGACAGCTGTTCGAGAACACGCTGCTGGACTGGCCTACCGAACTCTGAGAATATTCCCTGAGGAAAGTGCTTGACCTCAACATTAGTTTGGGTTTCATGATTGTTCTCATCACCGAATGAGGGAGAACATCATGACCACCACCACCGCCCCCACCACCTACACCGTCCCCGCACTGAACCGGCCCGTAGCCGTACTCGGCGCCGCTGCCGTCGCCGTTGTCGTGAACCTGATCATCTGGGCAATCGGCGCCGCCGCAGGCGGTTCGTTCGAGATGACCGATAAGGGCGTTGTCAGCTCTGTCGCCCCCGGCGGCGTGATCCTGATGTCCACCGTGCCGGTCCTGATCGGTCTGACCGTGGCCGTGCTGATCTCCTACCTGTGGAGCGGCGTGCTGCGCACCGCCGCCGTGGTCGGCTCGGTGCTGTCGCTGGGGACCATCGCGATGACCATCGCCGCCGACTTCGACACCGCCTCCACCATCGCACTGTCGCTGATGCACGTGGTGCTGGTGCCGATCATGGTGATCGCGCTGGAAGGTGTGCGGCGCGGCATCACCACCAAGTGACCCACAGCAAGAAGGCCCCGCCGAAAAAATCGGCGGGGCCTTTCTCGCGTCAGAAAACTACACCGAACGGCCGAACAGCAGCTTCCACGGCATCATCGCCGACTCGAGCTGGATCTTCAGGCTCATCTTCGACGCGCCGATGGTGCGCTCCTCGAAACGGATCGGCACCTCCGCGATCGTGTGACCCTTCTTGATCGCGCGGTAGTTCATCTCCACCTGGAACGAGTAGCCGTTGCTGCGGATCGACGCCACGTCGATATCGCGCAGGGTGGCGGCCTTCCACGCCTTGAAACCGGCGGTCGCGTCTTTCACGCGCAGGCGCAGGATCAGGTTCACGTAGAAATTCGCCCACGCCGACAGCGCCTTGCGGTACCACTTCCACTCCGCGGCGACCTCGCCACCGGGCACGTAACGCGAACCGAGCACCACGCCGACCTCGGGCGCGGACAGCTTCTCCAGCATCGCCGGAATGACCTCGGCGGGGTGCGACAGGTCGGCATCCATCTGGATGACCACGTCGGCGCCCTCGTCGAGCGCGGCAGTGATGCCCGCGATGTAGGCCCGGCCGAGGCCGTCCTTCTCGGTGCGATGCAGCACGCTCACCACATTGGGCAGCTCAGCGGCCAACTTGTCAGCGACATCACCCGTGCCGTCGGGTGAGTTGTCGTCCACCACCAGCACGTGCAGATCGGGCACCTGTAGCGCCGTCAGCCGCTCGACCGCCACCGGCAGATTTTCCCGCTCGTTGTAGGTCGGCACAACAACGGTAACCCTCAAGGGTCGCCCTCCCTGCTCACCTGGAAAGCCCCGCAACCCAGGATCCGGGGCGGAGCATGTCATCAATTCGTTATCACGGTACTAGATCCCCCTGACACATTCCTGAGTGGCCGCGCCGGGAACTCACCACAGGTGGCCGCTGTGCACTACCGCATCGATGACCAATCCGATGCCGAAGACGACGAAAAGGACACGGACCACCGGCGGTCCGAAGCGGGTGATACCCCGCACCAGCACCCGATACACCCGTCGGGCACGCGGCGTTGTTCGCATCGCCAAGGCCAGCACAACCAGCGGTAATAGCAAGGCCACCGCGCAGTAACCCGCCACGATCAGCGGCCACACCACCGGCAGCGGACGTTGCGCGGACAGCAGGGCCAGTGCCGCGAGGAACGGCACGGAGGTCGGCACCTTCGCGAGGCCGAGAGTGAATCCGATCACTGCCATCAGCCCGGGATGTTTTCGCACCGGCTCGACCCATCGCCGGCCCGTCGGAGGAGAGGCGCCGACGGGCAGCACGGCCACCGTGATCAGCACCAGACCGATCAGCAGTTCACCCCAGTAGCGCACCGTGGGGGTCAGGTCGAAGTCCAGCAGTCGGACCAGGAAGTCGATGCCCAGCACCGTGCACACGCCGAACGCGACGGAGACCGCGAAAACCCCGGCGAGGAAACTGAGGACACCGGTGATCGGCGAGCGTCGTCGCAGCCTCGCATCGGCGACCACGGCCGTGGTGATCGCGACCAGCAGCACATCGAGCGCGTCGATCAGGGCCAGGCCGAGCATGGCGAGCAGTGCGGCAGACATAACGTGGGCGACCCTACTCGCTGGTCAGCTGCCGCCACCGACTCGTCAGTCACACCAGCACCACGAAGGTTCGCGATGAAAGGTCCGTGACCTGCGGGGGCTCGAGATCGATGCATCCATCTGGGCGGGACTGCCCCGCAAACTGCGCTGGGTGGTTACGATTTTGGGGCCGGCCCAGCTGGTGATCCGCGATCGTGAAGGGGCAGACATCGTGGCAGAAATGGCCTTCGACCCGGCAGCGCTCGACGCTTATCAGCGTGCGGCGGCTCGGGTTTCCGAACTTCTCGGCAGTGCCGCCGATGACACCACTACCGCTGCGGGCGTGGATCTTTCCGGGCTGGGGGTGCTCGGGCGGGAGTTCGCCGCCGCTTGGGCGCAGGCCGCGGGTGCGCACGCTTCGACCTTGAGTACCGCGGGAAATCTGGTTGCCGCGTATCAGGACATTTTGAATCGGTTCGGGGACAGTGTGATCGGGATCGATGCCGGGGTGGCTCGGGATCTGCGTGCGGCCGAGAGCGAGGTGGCGTGATGCGTTCCAAGTCGCTGGTTACCGAGACCACGGTGAGCACTATTTCGCCTGCGGAGGCCGAGGCGAAGATCGCGCCGGTGATCGCGTTGTTGGAAGTGCCGTTGCTCGAGTTGCGTAAGTCGTTGGGGAGCAATACTTCTGCTGATCCTGATGCTGCGGCGGTTGCCGCGCTGACCTCGGCCTCGACCGCCACGAACGCGACCGAGGACCCGCATCGGCTCGGGTTGTATGCGCTGGAGTCGACCGAGACCGCCGCACCCGCGACGCCGGCGATCAGGCGGACCGCGACCGAGGTTTCGGCGGCGGCTGATCGTGGGGCGAAGCTGAGTTCGCTGTTGGAGCAGGCGCATTCGACGCAGGCGACCGCGGCGACCAAGGTCGAGGCGATCATCGCGGACTTCAGGAAGAAGGCGAAAGCTGCCGCGCCCGCGGTGAACGAGAACAACCTGGATGCGATAGTCGCGCTGGCCGAGCAGGCCATTTCGGAAGCCGTGGGGGTGGTCGGGAATGCCAGTACCGAGATGGATCAGTACACGCGAGATACCAAGGGGCTCACCAGTGATCTGGGTGGGACCAATGGGGTGACCGTGCCCAGTGGTGCGACGGAGGTGGCGCCGGGGGTCTACGTGCTCGGTAAGGGTGGGTCGGATACCTCGTCGTGGGATGACGACACCGACAACCTCGATCCGGCAACGGCTGCGCAGATCGCCTTGCAGGAGGCGCTGATCGACGGTGGGGTGTCGTTGGGAACGGCGGCTATCGATGCCGGGGTGACGTTCGGAACGCATCTGATCGACAAGATCGCCGAAGTGGCGATGCACGGGATCGACAAGGGCGCGGAATTGGCGACCACCGGGATCGACACGCTCGCCGCGAATGCCGCCGGTACCGAGGGCACCGCGACAGCGCCCGCGGGCACCAACCCCACCGCACCGTCGACCAATGGTGGTGGCACCAACGGCAATACGCTGTTCGGCGGCTTGGGCGGCACGAACCCCGGAGGCACGAATTCCGGTGGCGCGAATCCCGGCGGCACCTACCCAGGCGGCGGCACGGGCGGCGTTGTCCCGAAGCCGGAAACCCCAGCACCGGTCGCCCCGTTCCAGTCGGAGGAAGCCCCGAAACCCGCACAGCCACAACAACAGAGCACCCCCGCCCCATCCCAGCCACCGATGCAAGGCGGCGTAGTCCCCCCGGCCCGCCCGCAACAGGACCAGGAAACCGAAAGACCTTCCGCCGCACCCAAACACGGCCAACCGGGAGTCGTCCCGGCGCCGGCGTAGGAACCCCGCATGGACAACCCGTTCGGTGCCTACTTCTCGTCGCCGGACCCCACCCCGCCCGGCCGCCGCCCCCAGGGCAAACGACGCCGCAGACGACGTCGCGAAGCCGAACCCCAAACCATCGGCACCAACCCCGAAACCTGGCCCCCACCGGACCCGGAACCCTTCGACGACACCCCTCAGCCCACCCGCCGAAACCCGGACGACGACGGTTTCACCGGCGACTGGAACGACTGGACCGGCGACGACGACCCACCCCAGCGCACCGACGATGTCGACTGGAACGACTGGGCCACCACCACGGCCACCGAACAAAGCGGCGACCGCGTGGAAATGCCAGTCCTGCCCCGCCTCAAGGACTTCGGCGGCGGCGGCCAGATCGCGCGCCGTCCCCGCAAGAACTACGACGACGAACGCTACGACGACAGCGGCAACCGCACCAGAGCCGCTGCCGCCATCAAGGGCGTCGTCGGCGCCGGGATCTTCGTGGTCGTGTTGGGCCTGGCCGCGACGATCTTCCTCGGCCCCAGCGACAAACCGCAGGTACAGGCCGCCGTATCCAACACGCGGACAACAACTTCGACGCCGCCACTCCCGGCCCACGCACTGTCGGGTTGCGAGTCCTTTCGCACGCCCTCGATCACGATCAGCGCCGAACGCGGCGACACCGCCAGCCCCGAAGGCGCCATCCTGGGCTTCGAATACAGCTACTACGTCGACCGCGACGCAAACAAGGCCCGCTCGTTCGTCACCGATGACGCCCACGTGGGCAACGCGTCCGCCCTGGCAGCGGGCATCGGCACCCTGCCGCTGGGTGTGAAGTACTGCATCCACATCACCAAGGCCGACGATCCGTCGCTGTGGAACGTGACCATCCACCAGAAATGGCCCGGCGACGCCACCGTGGAGAAGGTCGAGCAGGTCATGCGCACCACCGAGGTGTCCCCCGGCCGACACCGAATCACCAGCATCAACCACCGCCTATGACGCGAAAATCCCCCACACCTGATGCGGTGTGGGGGACTTGCGCAGCGACCCTGACGGGACTCGAACCCGCGACCTCCGCCGTGACAGGGCGGCGCGCTAACCAACTGCGCTACAGGGCCATGATTGCTTTCAGTACCGAGACTGTACATGGCACCTCGAGCGCCCGTCACGCCGGGTCTTCCCGACGGCGTGATTGACATTACGTCCCCTGTCACCCAAGCTGAGCAGACTTGAAGTTGACGTCAACTTCTGACAATCGCACCCTCGCGGATCGAAGGAATCACAGAGTGAATGTCGCTGGGAAGGTAGCCATCGTGACCGGTGGCGGCGCTGGAATCGGGGCCGCGTTGGCTACCGCCCTGGTCGCCGCCGGGGCGCGAGTGGTGGTGGCCGATATCGACGGCGCGGGCGCGCTGGACGTGGCCACGCGGATCACTGCGCAGCATCCCGACAGCGCGGTCGGGGTCGGTGCCGACGTCGCCGGGACCGCCGCGATCGAGGGTCTGATCGCCACGGCCGAGCAACACTTCGGACCGGTCGATCTGTACTTCGCCAACGCGGGCATCGTCGGCGCCCCCGGCCTCGACGTCAGCGACAGCGACTGGGACCTGGCCTTGGATGTGAACCTGCGTGCGCACATCCGCGCGGCGCAGCTGCTGGTGCCGCAGTGGGTCCAGCGCGGTGAGGGCTACTTCGTGAGCACCGCCTCGGCCGCCGGCCTGCTCACCCAAATCGGTTCCGCCACTTACTCGGTGAGCAAGCACGCCGCCGTCGGCTTCGCGGAATGGCTCAATGTCACCTACGGCGATCAGGGCGTGCGCGTGAGCTGCCTGTGCCCGATGGGTGTGAACACCAAATTGCTCTACGCCGGGCAGGAGTCCGGGGAAGCGCTGGGCGCCGCCGCCACCCGCGCGGTCACGTCCGCGGGCAATGTCCTGGAACCCGCCGAGGTCGCCGAGATCGTCCTGGCAGCCATCGAGCACGAGCAGTTCCTGATCCTGCCGCACCCGCAGGTACTGGACATGTACCGCCACAAGGGCTCCGACTACGACCGCTGGCTCAAAGGCATGCGGCGCTACCAAGCCGCCCTGCTGGCCGACAACCACTGACAACACAGGAGTACACCGTGTTCGAAATGACCGACCGCGCGAAGAAATACCGCGAAGACCTGCTCGACTTCATGGACGAACACGTCTATCCGGCCGAGGCCGTCTACGAAGAGCAGATGCGGGAATCGGGCGACCCGCACTTCCAGCCGCCGATCATCGAAGACCTCAAAGCCGAAGCCAAGCGCCGCGGCCTGTGGAACCTGTTCCACCCGCACCCCGGCCGCGGACCCGGCCTGACCAACCTCGAGTACGCGCCGCTGGCCGAGATCATGGGCCGCAGCCACCTGGCCGCCGAAGCCTGCAACTGCAACGCCCCCGACACCGGCAACATGGAAGTGCTGGAACTGTTCGGCACCGACGAGCACAAAGAGAAGTACCTGAAGCCACTGCTGGACGGCACCATGGCCTCGGCGTTCGCGATGACCGAACCGCGCGTGGCCAGCTCCGACGCCACCAATATCGAACTGTCGATGGTGCGCGACGGCGACGACTACGTTCTCAACGGCCGAAAGTGGTTCGCCACCAACGCTTTGCACAAGAACTGTCGCGTGATGATCGTGATGGGCAAGACCGATCCCACCGCCGCGACGCACCGTCAGCAGTCGATGATGGTGGTCCCGATCGACGCGCCCGGCGTCACCATCCTGCGCGGGCTGCCGGTGTTCGGCTACCAGGAACGCGAAGGGCACGCCGAGATCGACTTCGCCGATGTGCGGGTGCCCGCCAAGGACGTGCTGTCGGGTGAGGGCGAGGGGTTCGCGATCAGCCAGGCGCGCCTCGGACCCGGCCGGATCCACCACTGCATGCGCAGCATCGGGATGGCCGAGCGCGCACTGGAATTGATGTGCAAGCGCGCGCAGTCGCGGGTCACGTTCGGTAAGCCCGTGTCGGAGAACGCCAACATCCAGGACTGGATCGCGGAGTCGCGCATCGACATCGAAATGGTCCGGCTGCTCACCCTCAAGGCCGCGTACCTGATGGACACCGTGGGCAACAAGGCCGCGCGCACCGAGATCGCCGCGATCAAGGTGGCCGCGCCCAATATCGCGTTGAAGATCATCGACCGGGCCATCCAGGTCCACGGCGCTGGCGGGGTGACCGGCGACTTCCCGCTGGCCGAAGCCTGGGCCAAGCTGCGCACCCTGCGCCTGGCCGACGGCCCCGACGAGGTACACAAGCGCGCCATCGCCCGCCAGGAACTGAACAAGTACCGCATCAAGGAGAGCAACTGACATGACCGGACTGGATCTGACCGGCCGCACCGCCATCGTCACCGGCGCCTCGCGCGGGATCGGCCTCGCCGTCGCGCAGGCCATCGCGGCCGCCGGTGGCAATGTCGTATTGACCTCGCGCACACAGGAATCCGCTGACGCCGCCGCCGCGCAGGTGGGTGGCACCGCCATCGGTGTCGCCGCGCACGCGGTGGACGAGGAAGCCGCGCAGCGCTGCGTGGACCTGACGCTCGAGCGCTTCGGCAGCATCGACATCCTGGTCAACAACGCGGGCACCAACCCCGCCTTCGGACCCGTGATCGACCAGGATCACGGCCGCTTCGCCAAGATCTTCGACGTGAACGTGTGGGCGCCGGTGCTGTGGACCTCGCTGGTGCACCGGGCGTGGATGGGCGAGCACGGCGGTTCGGTGGTCAACACCGCGTCGATCGGCGGACTCGGACACGAGGCCAATATCGGGCTCTACAACGCGTCCAAGGCGGCCATCATCCACCTCACCAAACAGATGGCACTGGAGCTCTCGCCGAAGGTGCGCGTGAACGCGGTCGCGCCCGGTGTCGTGCGCACCAAACTGGCCGAGGCGCTGTGGAAGAACCATGAGGCCGCCGTGGCCGGTGCCAACGCGCTGGGTCGGATCGGCGAACCCGACGATATCGCCGCCGCCGTGGCGTTCCTGGTGTCCGACGCGGCCAGCTGGGTCACCGGTGAGGTCATGGTCATCGACGGTGGGCAGCGACTGGGCTACGCGCCCATGTTCCAGCGGGGAGCAGCGCTCGGTGTCTGACACGCTCGCCATCGACCCGACCGCGGTGACCGACTGGTTCGGCACCCTCGGCATCGAACACACCGCGCCCTTGCGCTTCGACCGCATCGGCCTCGGGCAATCCAACCTCACCTACCTCGTGCGCGATGCCGACGACCGGCGCTGGGTGTTGCGTCGACCGCCGCTGGGCCACCTGTTGGCCTCGGCGCACGACGTGGTGCGCGAGGCCAGGATCATGGCCGCGCTGGCCGACACCGACGTGCCCGCGCCGGGCATCCTCGGGGTCAGCCACGAGCCGCCGATGGTGCTCATGGAGTTCATCGACGGGCAGGTGCTGGACACCATGCCGATCGCGGAATCCCTTACCCCGCAACGTCGTACGGCCATCGGCGAATCGTTGATCAGCACGTTGGCGAAGATTCACGCCGTGGATCTGGATGCGGTGGGCCTGACCGATCTGGCCAGTCACAAGCCGTATGCGCAACGTCAGCTCAAGCGCTGGGGCGGGCAGTGGGAACTGTCCAAGACCCGCGAACTGCCCGCGTTGGACGACCTCACCCGCAGGCTCGTCGCGGCCATGCCGGAACAGCGTGAGCTGACCCTGGTGCACGGCGACTTCCACCTGCGCAACGTCATCACCTCGCACGACACCGGCGAAGTGATCGGCGCGCTGGACTGGGAGCTGTCGACCCTGGGCGACCCGCTGGCCGATATGGGCAGCATGCTCGCCTACTGGGTCGAACCCGGCGAGGACATCGGCGGCGACTTCCCCGCCTCGGCACTGGACGGATTCCCGCGTCGCGCGGAACTGGCGAAGCTCTACCTCGAGCAGACCGGTCGCGACGCGCAGGCGCTGCGGTACTGGCATGTGCTGGGTCTGTGGAAGGTCGCGATCATCGCCGAGGGCGTGCTGCGCCGGGCCATGGACACCCCGGAGAACAAGGCCGCGGCGGGCACCCCGACCGTCGAGCGGATCGACTCCGTCGTGGCGCTTGCGGTGCGCATCGCCGACGACGCGGGTATCTGAGGCCGGTATATAACTACAGCTATGGAACGACACGCGGAAAACGACGGCGAGGGCGCGCCGCCTTCGATGGCGCGCACCTCGTTGCTGCGTGAACTGCCCGCCACTCAGCGCGGCCTGCGGACGCGGGCCGCGCTGATCGCGGCCGGGCGCACTGTGTTCGAACGGATGGGGTACCTCGACACCCGGCTGATCGACATCACCCAGGAAGCCAACTGCTCGTCGGGCACCTTCTACACCTACTTCGCGGGCAAGGAAGAGATCTTCGCGGCGATCCTCGAACACGCCCAGGAAGACATGATGCACCCCGGGATGCCGCATGTGACCGGCGACGACGACCCCGCGGCGATCATCGAAGCGGCCAATCTCGCCTACTTCCAGGCGTACGCGCGCAACGCGAAACTGATGGCTCTGCTCGAGCAGGTCTCGCACATCGATCCCGAGTTCGGGAAGCTGCGGCAGAAGCGCGCCGACGCGTTCATCGGGCGCAACGCGCGGGGCATCGCGGACCTGCAGCGGCGTGGGCTGGCCGATGCCGATCTGGACCCGTTGCTGACGTCGCGGGCGCTGTCGGGGATGGTCAGCCGGATGGCGTTCAACTACTTCGTCGCCGATGACGGCCGGGTGGACGGCAAGGAATTGCCGATGGAAGAAGTTGTCCACACCGTGTCCCGGCTGTGGGCGAACGCGCTGCGCATGCCCTGAAACGCAAGAAACCCCTACACCAGAATCTGGTGCAGGGGTTGACGTGTGGCCAGAGCCGGGATCGAACCGGCGACCTACCGCTTTTCAGGCGGTCGCTCGTACCAACTGAGCTACCTGGCCGGGAAGTACCGGATTGCTCTGGTACCACTTGCGACCCTGACGGGACTCGAACCCGCGACCTCCGCCGTGACAGGGCGGCGCGCTAACCAACTGCGCTACAGGGCCATGCTTTTGTACCTCTGTACAGTCCGAAGACTGTACCCCCTACGGGATTCGAACCCGCGCTACCGCCTTGAAAGGGCGGCGTCCTAGGCCGCTAGACGAAGGGGGCTCGTTCCGAATTTCTTCGGGGCGGCTTCAACGTTTCCGTTGGGAGCTCGCATAGCTTATGACAGGTCCACACAGAGTTCCAAATCGGCTGGTCAAGCGCTCAAACCGAGGTCTTCCAGGCGTGCTTGTTCGCGCCAGCCCTCGGTCCGGAAGTTCTGGATCCACACCGGGGTGGCCATGGCCTCCACGATAACCTCCAGCACCTCGGCGAACCGGGCACGCAGATCGGCGGCGGAACCGTTGGCGATCGGGTCGACCAGGTAGCGCTGCCCCGCCAACGCCGCGGACAGCGTGCGGGTGAAGCGGTCGGGGTCGGCGTCGGGGCGCAGCTGGCCGTCGGTGATGGCCCGCACCGCGAGCACCCGGGTGGCCCGGCCGACGATGCGACCGCCGCCGTTGCCGGTGTCGCGATGGAAGTCGGGCTCGATCACCAGGCGGTACTCGGCCTGCACGATGGTGTCGTGCTCGAGGCGCAGCGCGATCTCGTCGACCATGCCGTGCAGCACGTCCAACGGGCCCAGGTCAGCGCGTGCGAGCCAGCGCTCGGCGCAGACCCGGTAGCGGTCGACGGCGGTCTCCAACACCGCGCGCGCCAGATCTTCCTTCGAGTCGAAGTGGAAGTACATCGCCCCCTTGGTGGCCCGTGAACCCTCCAGAATGCGGTTCAGCGAGGCCGCGGCGTAGCCGCTCTTGCCGAACTCGACGGCCGCGGATTTGATGATCGCCGCGCGCGTGCGGCGCGCCCGCTCTTGCTGACGTGCCATGCTCGAAACGCCTCCGAACCTTCTCGTCGCCCACGATCAATACCGACCGTCGGCGCGAATTGTGGTTTCTACCCCTTTGCCGAGAGTTCGCGCACCCATCGCGAACAACCCGGCACTGCGTACCTTCGGTGAATTCTCTCCACGCCTGCACCGACACCGGGACCACGGAAAACGCAGCACCGGTGATTGTTTCGATATTCACCAGGCAATCACCGTACCCGCATTCACTGGGCGACATGCGGCGAATGGAGCACCTATCCGAACATCCGGTCCGGTTATCCGGATCGGCAAATGCGGTGCAACCGAAATGCTTGCGTTCGCTACGAATTCCACACGCGCGCAGCACGGTTGACCGTCGCGCACCGTGGACGGAGTCGGCCCGCCGGCCACCCGCTTCGGACCGCTGCACCCTTGTCACACCCCTGCTCTTCGAAAGATGTTGCGATACAACAGCATTCGTACACTATCCGCAAGCTCGACCCCCAACGGCACTGAGCACCAGGCGTTTACCGTCGCATCGTCGCGTCGGCATGCCCCGTTACCGACCACCACCAGCGGCAATCGGCCGCCGCCACCCGCGCGGGGGGCCGCTATTGGGTGTCGGGGCACAGTGTCCGCTAGACTCCGCTGCGCGCCCCTTTAGCTCAGTTGGTAGAGCTGGTGACTTTTAATCACTAGGTCGTAGGTTCGAGTCCTACAGGGGGCACCACAAGCTCGACCGTGACCACCGTCACGACAGCGACATCCACGCGGCGCGGCAGGCCCCGGCGACACTGCCGCAGGCGGCGCGTACAGCGGCAACGACCCCTCCGAGCAGCCGCTACGAACTGTTCATCTACCAGCAGCTAACGCCGACAGCCCCACGGCGATACTCCCTATGTTGCGAGCGAAACGCCTAGACTCGTCAGCACAACCATCGGTCCTACTGATCAGTAGTGACGTAGCTCAACATCGATGGAAAATCGCTCTGTTGCGTTTCGCATCACACCTACGGTGCCGTAAGGTATGGCCGCATCGCGACGTTCGACCGCAAGCACGACAGCGAAGGGTTTTTACATGGCAAGGGATCTGACTCAACTCGAACTGCTCACGGAGTTGGAATCGGTTGCCGAAGAAAACGTCAACCGGCACATGTCGCTGGCCAAAGAGTGGCATCCGCACGACTACGTCCCGTGGGACGAGGGCCGCAACTTCGCCGCCATGGGCGGCATCGACTGGGATCCTGAGCAGTCCAAGCTCAGCGAGGTCGCCAAGGCGGCCATGATCACCAACCTGCTCACCGAGGACAACCTCCCGTCCTACCACCGTGAGATCGCCGAGAACTTCTCGCAGGACGGCGCCTGGGGCACCTGGGTCGGTCGCTGGACCGCCGAGGAGAACCGCCACGGCATCGTGATGCGCGACTACCTCGTGGTCACCCGCGGCGTGGACCCGGTCGCCCTCGAAGAGGCGCGCATGATCCACATGACCAACGGCTTCGCCTCCCCCGCCGAGGTCGACGCCGGGTTCCTGCACTCGGTCGCCTACGTGACCTTCCAGGAACTGGCCACTCGCGTGAGCCACCGCAACACCGGCAAGGTGTGCGACGACCCGATCGCGGACCGCATGCTGCAGCGCGTGGCCGCCGACGAGAACCTGCACATGATCTTCTACCGCAACCTCTGTGGCGCGGCGCTGGATCTGTCGCCCGACCAGGCGATCGAAGCGATCTCGTTGATCGTGGAGAACTTCCAGATGCCCGGCGCGGGCATGCCGAACTTCCGTCGCAACGGCGTGTTGATGGCCAAGCACGGCATCTACGACCTGCGTCAGCACCTGGAAGAGGTCGTGCAGCCGGTGCTGAAGAAGTGGAACATCTTCGAGCGCACCGACTTCACCGCCCGCGGCGAGGCCACTCGTGAGCGCCTGGCCGGCTTCCTGGAGAAGCTGGGCGAGGACGTGCTCAAGTTCGAGGAGCAGCGCGACAAGATGCTCGCTCGCGAAGCCAAGAAGCGCGAAATGGCAAGCGTCTAAAGGTCTTTCCACGAAAAAGCCGCCCACCGTTCGCAGGTGGGCGGCTTTTTTGTTGGTTACTACTTGAGCGGGAGGGTGCCGTCGGCGCTGCCCACGTCGGCGATCTGCCAGTTCTTGCCGCTGTCGACGGTGATGTTGTAGGTCACCGTGTTGCGCAGGCCGTCGGGGTTCTGGGCGTTGGTGGTGCTCACGTCGACGAACGCGGCCACCTTGTAGACGCCGTCCTCGTGCGACAGCACCTTCGCGGTGATCGGGGTCGCGCTCGAGGTCCACTTCAGCGGGACGATGATCTGCTCGAGCTTGGCGCCGGTGGCGTCGAACTTGGCCGACAGTTCCGGCGAGGTACCCGCCTTGAGCTTGCCGACCCAGGCGTTGACGTCGGTGTAGTTCAGGCTGGCCGAGCCCACCGAGTAGTCCAGCGCGATCTGTTCGGCCTTCGCGTTGTCGGCGGCCTGGTCCCGCATGTCGGTGACCTCCGAACGCGCCGAACCCAGCAGCACACCGAGCACCACCGCGACGATGGCCAGCACGGCGATCGCGGCGCCGCCGACCAGCGAGGAAACGCGCACGGCGACGGTGCCCTTCGCGGGGGTTTTCGTCAGGTCGGGGGCGTCTGCCATGGTCTTCTCCGATTACGTGGGAACAGCGCATCGCCGGAGGCGGCGAGGCCAGCGGGGTCAAGGCTACTGAGTTCGCGGGCGATACCCGTACTCGTAGTAACAGGTAAAAGCGGCGCGAAGGCCGTGATGGCGGTCATGACCCGGGCAAAGGCATCGGTGCGCGAGATCGATCACATCGGGGCAGATGAGAGAATGGCAGACGTGACTACGACGATGCCCAAGGCGCCTACGGGCTTGCGGATCGGGCCCTTTCCGGTCGATCCGCCGGTGGTGCTCGCGCCGATGGCGGGCATCACCAACCGTGCCTTCCGACGACTGTGCCGCGAATTCGGCAGCCCGACCTCGATCTACGTGTGCGAGATGATCACCGCCCGCGCGGTGGTCGAGCGCAACGAGAAGACGCTGCACATGATGTCGTTCGACGCCGACGAGCATCCGCGCTCGATGCAGCTGTACGGCGTGGACCCCAAGACGCTGGGCGAGGCCGTGCGGATCATCGTGGGCGAGGGCTGGGCCGATCACATCGACCTCAACCTCGGCTGCCCGGTGCGCAAGGTGACCAAGCTCGGCGGCGGTTCCGCGCTGCCCTACAAGCGCAGGCTGTTCGCCAATATCGTGCGCGAGATGGTGGCCGCGGCCGAACCGGCGGGCGTGCCGGTGACCTTCAAATTCCGCATCGGCATCGACGACGAGCACCACACCTACCTCGACACCGGCCGCATCGCCGAAGCCGAGGGCGCGGCCGCGGTGGCCCTGCACGCGCGCACCGCCGCGCAGCTCTACTCGGGTGCCGCGGACTGGTCGGCGATCTCTCGCCTGAAGGAAGCCGTCACCTCGATCCCGGTGCTGGGCAACGGCGACATCTTCACCGCCGACGACGCCTTGAAGATGATGAACGAAACCGGTTGCGACGGTGTGGTTGTCGGCCGCGGCTGCCTCGGACGGCCCTGGCTGTTCGCCGAACTCAGCGCGGCCTTACGCGGCGAACCGATCCCCGAGGGGCCCACGCTGGGCCGTGTCGGCGAGATCCTGGTGCGCCACGCCACCCTGCTCACCGAGCACGACGGCGAGGACAAGGCCATGCGCGATATTCGCAAGCACATGGCCTGGTACCTGATGGGGTTCCCGGTCGGCTCGCAGCTGCGCCGCAGCTTCGCCACGGTGTCGCGGCTGTCGCAGATCGAGGAATTGGTCGGTCAGCTCGACCCGTCTGTGCCGTTCCCCACCGACGCGCTGGGACCGCGCGGACGGCAGGGTTCGCCGCAGACCAAGGTCACGCTGCCCGACGGCTGGCTCGACGATCCCGAGGACGACACCGTCCCGTCCGCGGCCGATGTGATGCACAGCGGCGGCTGATGAGGCATAACGGCGGCTGATCGCGAGTCGACATCAATTCGTAAGCCGACGCTGTTTCGCCCGTCGGTGAGCCCTCGACCAGGCCTTTCCTTAGCCGATCGAAGGTTCCAATCCAGATTGTCCGCGATTCCCCAGTGCACTGGAGTGGCCACTCGTGGCGGAATCGTTATCATTGCGGGATCGCTCGACTCCGGTTCGATCGGGGCCGGGCGATACGCGCAGGCTGCGCCAGATAGAGAAGTGAGGTTCGTTGGTGGGTGACGATCGGCGCGGGCGCACGCCCCGGCCCGGGAATCGTGCCCCCTGGGAGCGGTACTCGACGGGAGAGCCCACAGAACAACCGGACACCGGCGCACGCCGTTCCCGGCACGCGGACGCGACCCCCGAACCCGGCTCGGCACCGCTGACGGTGGCCGACCTGGTCAACCGGGTCGACAGCGAACGCACCAAGCGCAGCAGACGCGCCCCCGACACCACCGCCGATCCTCGTGCGGCCCGCCGGGCCCCCGAAGCGGCCGACCCGAGCTCACGAGCAGGCCGCCGCGCCCGCGAACAGGCACCGCGCCCCACCCCGCGTTCGGACATCGGCCCGCGCACCGACGGCTCCCCCGTCGTCGACGACATCGCGGGCGTCGCACCGCATCGCGCGGAATCGCCCGCCGACCGCACCGCGACCACCGCACTGCCCGCACAGGCCAACGCACCGAAACGCCCCCCGGCCCCCGCGCGCCGCACCGCCGACGCCCTCGATCCGCCCACCGACATCCTGCCCGCGGTCACCGCCGCCGCACCCACCCGCGCCAAGTCCGCCGCGCCGCGCCGTTCCGAGCCGCGACCGGGCACCGGCGGCCGACGCACCAAGCAGGCCAGAATGGCAGGCCGCGTCACGCTGACCTTCATCGCCGTGCTGACCCTGGTCATCACCGGCGGCGGCTGGAGTTACCTGCAGGCCACCGGCAACAGCTTCACCCAGGTCGACGCACTGGGCGGCGGCGCCACCGGTGACGTCCTCGACGGCGACATGCAGCTGGGCGACGAGAACTACCTCATCGTGGGCACCGACACCAGAGCGGGCGTCAACGCCGATATGGGCGCGGGCGACGCCAAGGACACCGAAGGCGCGCGCGCCGACACCGCGATGCTGGTGCACATCCCCAAGAACCGTTCGCGCGTGGTGGTCGTGTCGTTCCCGCGCGACCTCGACGTCACCCGGCCGGTCTGCGCGGGTTGGGACAACGAGAAGGCCGCCTACACCGACCAGAAGTTCCCCTCGGCCATGGGCGACAAGCTCAATGCCGTCTACGCGCTGGGCGGGCCGAAGTGCCTGGTCGACGTGGTGCGCAAGATGTCGGGCCTGACCATCGGCCACTTCATCGGCATCGACTTCGCCGGCTTCGAGGCCATGGTCGACGAGATCGGCGGCGTCGAGGTGTGCTCGACCAAGCCGATCATCGACGGCGTGCTCGGCCCGGTGCTGGAAAGCTCGGGCAAGCAACGCGTCAACGGCGAGACGGCACTGAACTATGTGCGCGCGCGCCACGTGGCCGGTGAGGAACGCAGCGACTACGACCGGATCAACCGGCAGCAGCGGTTCCTCGCGTCACTGTTGCGCGGGGCGTTGTCGAGCAAGGTGCTGTTCGATCCGGGCAAGCTCAACGGGTTCATCCAGGCGTTCACCGCCCACACCTTCGTGGACAAGGTCACCCCGCAGGACCTGCTGCTGCTGGGCCGATCGCTGCAGAAGATGGACGCGGGCGCCGTGACCTTCCTGACCATCCCGACCGCGGGCACCACCAACTACGGCAACGAGATCCCGCGCACCGCCGACATCAACGCGATCTTCCGCGCGGTCATCGACGACCAGCCGCTGCCCGGCGAGACCAAGGCGCCCGAAGTCGAGAGCTCCGCGCCCTCGCCCGCACCGACCGCGCCCACGCAGTACGCGGTCGCACCGGGCACGATGTCGCTGCTGGTGTCCAACGGTTCGGGCACGGTCGGCCTGGCCAAGACCGTGGCCTCCAAGCTCAGCTACCAGGGCTTCGGGATCTACAACACCGGCAACTACTCCGGCGGCACCACCCCGACCTCCACGATCCGCTTCGCCCCCGGCCTGGAAGCCGAGGCCGCCACCGTGGCCAGCACCATCCCCGGTGCCGTGCTGGAACAGACCAACGAGCTGGGCAGCATCATCGAAGTGGTGGTCGGCTCCGATTTCGGCGGCACCGTGCGCACGGTGACACCGGTGGGCTCACAGCTGCCGAACGTACCGATGGGCCAGCCGCACAGCGCGGGTCCGATCGCGCTGCCGTCGGACCTCGAGCACATGAACGCCGCCGACGACACCTGCAAGTAAGCCCACACCGCTGACCTGCCACGACACTGCCACACGGCATTAACCCTGTGTTGGGTGACAGGTATGCCCGTACCCACTAGGGTCAGCAATTATGCGTGTCATCTACAACGAGCAAATGGCCGACCTCGCCAACCTCCTCGGCGAGATGGCCGGTCTCGCTGGCCAGGCCATGGAGCAGGCCACTCAATCACTGCTGCAGGCCGATCTGGGCCTGGCCGAGCAGGTCATCGGCGAGCAGGATCGGATCTCGGTGATGATCAGCGAGGCCGAGGAGAAGGCCTTCGCGCTGCTGGCCCTGCAGGCACCCGTCGCGGGCGACCTGCGACAGGTCGTGAGCGCCATCCAGATCGTCGCCGACGTCAACCGGATGGGTGCGCTGGCGCTGCACGTGGCCAAGGTGACGCGTCGCCGCCACCCCAACCACGCGCTGCCCGAGTCGGTCAACGGCTACTTCGCCGAGATGGGCCGCATCGCGGTCAACATGGGCGCCGGCGCCAAAGAGGTACTCGAGACCCGCGACCCCGAGCGCGCCGCCCAGCTCAACCAGGACGACGAGGCGATGGACGACCTCCACCGCCACCTGTTCACCCTGCTGATGGACCGTGACTGGACCTACGGCGTGGGCCCGGCCGTGGACGTGACCCTGCTCGGCCGCTACTACGAGCGCTTCGCCGACCACGCCGTGGAGATCGGCCGCCGCGTGATCTTCCTCGTCACCGGCGTCCTGCCCGCCGACGAGGACCTCGAAACCAGCTGACAGACAACGACTTTGCCCCCGCCCTCTGTGCGGGGGCTTTTTCGTGCCGCCAACGAGAAAAGCCCCCGCACTCCTTCGAGAAGGAGGCGAGGGCTTTCCGCGATGACTCTTAACCGAAGCGGCCCGAGATGTAGTCCTCGGTGGCGCGCTGGGTGGGGTTGGAGAAGATCTTCTCGGTGTCGTCGATCTCGATCAGACGGCCGGGCTTGCCCTGCGCCTCGAGGTTGAAGAAACCGGTCTGGTCACTCACGCGCGCGGCCTGCTGCATGTTGTGGGTGACGATGACGATCGTGAACTCTTTCTTGAGCTCGGTGATCAGGTCCTCGATCGCCAGCGTGGAGATCGGGTCGAGCGCCGAACACGGCTCGTCCATCAGCAGCACGTCGGGCGAGACCGCGATCGCGCGGGCGATGCACAGACGCTGCTGCTGACCACCCGAGAGGCTGCCACCGGGCTTGTCGAGACGGTCCTTGACCTCGTTCCAGAGGTTGGCGCCCTTGAGCGAGCGCTCGGCGACCTCGTCGAGTTCCTTCTTGTTGCGCACACCCTGCAGCTTGAGCCCGGCCACCACGTTGTCCTTGATCGACATGGTGGGGAACGGGTTCGGGCGCTGGAACACCATGCCGATGGTGCGACGCACGCCGACCGGGTCGATCGAGGAGCTGTAGATGTCCTCGCCGTCGAGCAGCACGGCACCTTCGACACGGGCGTTCGGGGTCACCTCGTGCATGCGGTTCAGCGAACGCAGCACGGTGGACTTGCCACAGCCGGAGGGGCCGATGAAGGCGGTGACGCTGCGCGGCAGCACGGTCAGTTCCACATTCGCCACGGCGTGGAAGCTGCCGTAATAGATGTTGAGATCTTTGACGTCGATCCGCTTGGCCATGAGGAGTATTCCGTTCGCTTCTATCGGTTCCGGGTGAGCAGCTTGTTGACGCCGGCGGCAGCCAGGTACAGCGCCGCGATCATCAGGATCAGCGTGAGCGCCGCACCCCAGACACGTTCGCGGCCCGCGGCCTCCGGGTTGGCCAGCTCTTGGTAGATCAACAGCGGCAGCGAAGCCATATTGCCGTCGAAGATGTTCTGGTTGATCGACTTGGAGTAGCCGACCAGCACGAGCACCGGCGCGGTCTCACCCATCACGCGGGCGACCGACAGCAGAATGCCGGAGATCATGCCGGGCGCGGCGGTGGGGATGACGATCCGCAGAATGGTCTTCCACTTCGGCACACCGAGCGCGTACGACGCCTCACGCAGCTCGTCGGGCACGAGCTTGAGCATTTCCTCGGTGCTGCGCACGACCACCGGCAGCATCAGCAGCACCAGCGCCAGGGAGACGGCGAAGGAGCTCTGCGGCATGCCCAGCGTGGCGATCCACAGGGCGAAGATGAACAGCGCGGCGACGATCGAGGGGACACCGGCGAGGATGTCGACCATGAAGGTGGTCACCTTGGCCAGGCGTCCGCGGCCGTATTCGACCAGGTAGACCGCGCCCATGATGCCCAGCGGCACCGCGATGACGGAGGCGACCAACGCCTGCACGATGGTGCCGTAGATGGCGTGGTAGACACCGCCGCCGGTCTGCTCGGGCAGGATGCCCTTCTGCGAGTTGAACCACCAGTCGGAGCTGATGATCGCGGTGAAACCCTTGCTCACGACCAGCCCGAGCACCCACACCAGGGGGATCAGCGCGATGAGGAAGCACAGGGTCACCAGGCCGGTGGCGATGTTGTTCTTGATCCGCCTGCCGGTACTGACGTGCCGGAAAGTCGGCGCCTTGAGCGGCTTGTCCAGGGTCGTCGTGGTGGTCATCAGCCGTTCACCTTTCCACCGGAGGCCAGGCGGGCCAGCGCGTTGACCACGAAGGTCAGCGCGAACAGAACGAAACCGGCGGCGATGTAGGCACCGGTGGGCAGCGGTGAACTGAACTCCGAAGCCGCCGAGGCGATCTTGGAGGCGAAGGTGTAGCCGCCGTCGAACAGCGACCAGTTACCCGCGTTGCTCGCGGTGCGCAGCACGACCAGCACGGCGATCGTCTCACCGAGCGCACGGCCCAGACCCAGCATGGAACCGGCGATCACACCACTGCGGCCGTACGGCAGCACAGTCATGCGAACGACTTCCCACTTCGTGGCGCCCAGCGCCTGCGCGGCCTCGATGTGCGCGCGCGGGGTGAGCGCGAAGACCTCGCGGGCCACCGAGGTGATGATCGGCAGGATCATCACCGCGAGCACGACACCGGCGGTGAAGATGGTGCCGCCACCGGCGATCGAGACGTTGCCGTCGGCGAACAGGAAGAACCAGCCCAGGTTGCTGTTGAGGAATTCCTGCACCGGCGCGATCTGCGGCGCCAGCACGAGGAAGCCCCACAGACCGAACACGATGGACGGCACCGCGGCGAGCAAGTCGATCAACATCGTGAACGGCTTGCCCAGCCGCGACGGCGCGTAATGCGTGAGGAACAGCGCGATGCCGACGCCGATCGGCACCGCGACGATCAGTGCGAACACCGAGCTCAAGACCGTGACCATGAACAGGTCGCGGATACCGAAACGGAGATTGTTGGCATCGCCGGTCGAGAACTCGGTGCTGGTGAAGAAGTTGGCGTTGTCGGCCATGAGCGAGGGGACCGCGCGGATCAGCAGGAACAGCGCGATCAACGCGATCGCCGCGACGATCGTCGCGCCGGCCGCGGTGGCCGTCCAGCGGAAGATCGTCTCGGCGTCGAATCGTCCGGGACGACCCCCGTCGGGGGCCTTGTCGAATGTCGGTTCGGTCGGCATATTCGCAGTATCTCCGGCCGCCCGTGGGCTCGTCGAATCCGACGAGCCCACCGCGGTCACCTCAGGGTTCATGGTCATTGCCTATAGAGCGATCAGGAGATGGCGTTGATCGCGGTGGTGAGCTTGGTCTTGAACGCGTCGGGCAGCGGAACGTAGCCGGCCTCGGTCAGACCGTTCTGGCCGTTGGTCACCGCCGAGGTCAGGAACGCCTTGACGGCCTTACCGGTCTCGGCATCGGCGTACTTGGAGCACACGACCTCGTAGGTGGCCATGACGATCGGGTACGAACCGGCGACGGTCGGCTTGTAGAACGAGCTGGTGTCCAGGATCAGGTCGTTGCCCTCACCCTTGACCTTCACACCGTCGATGGCCTTGGCCGCGGTCTCGGCCGACAGCTTGACCGGGTCCTTGCTCGCGGAGGTGATGATCTGCGAGATGGACAGGTTCTGCGCCTTGGCGAAGGACCACTCGTTGTAGGTGATCGAGTTCTTGGTGCTCTTGATCGCGGCCGAGGTGCCCTCGTTGCCCTTGGCGCCTTCGCCGACGCCACCGTTGAAGGTCTTGCCGCCGCCCTTGCCCCACGCGCCGTCCGAGGCCGCGTCGAGGTAGAGCTGGAAGTTGTCGGTGGTGCCCGACTCGTCGGAGCGGAAGATCACGGCGATCTTCTCGGCAGGCAGCTTCGCGTTCGGGTTCAGCGCCTTGATCTCCGGGGCATCCCAGGTGGCGACGGAGCCGTTGAACACCTTGGCGGCGGTCGGGCCGTCGAGCACCAGGTCGGACACGCCGTCGATGTTGTAGGTGATGGCGATCGGGCCGAAGACGGTCGGCAGGTTCCACGCCGGGGCGCCACAACGCTCCGCGGCCTTGGCCGGCTCTTCCTTCTTCGAGCTCAGCGCCGAGTCGGAGCCACCGAAGTCGGTCTGGTTACCGATGAACTCGTTGACGCCCGCGCCCGAGCCGGACGAGGTGTAGTTGAGGGTGAAGCCGTCGCAGTTGGCCTCGTAGGCGGCGACGAAACGCTCCATGGCGTTCTTCTGCGACGAGGCACCCGACGCCTTGAGCGCCTTCTTGCCACCGCAGGCAACGCTGGTGTTGGCGGCGTTGCTCGCATCGCCGGTGCTGTTCTCGTCACTGCCACAGGCGGCCAGGGTCATGGCGCCCGCGGCGAGAACGCCGACCAGGGCACTGGTGCGCTTGAAGTTCACTTTTCCTCCGACAATGCTGGGGTGTCTCACTCGGTCCCTCACCGGCCCGAGTGAGGCTGGGTAGTGCTCGCGGTTCCTGATGGAACGCGCGCACCAGGCGACGACTGTGCCGCCCAGAAGTAACCTAAGGTCGTCCGGTTGACAGTTGGCCCGACGTGGGTTAACGGAGAATGAACACGTCGGCGCAAACCGGGCGCGGGCTGTGACGTTTGCCCCAGTTTTACCCGCCCGTACCCGGTCATCCTCGCGATATTCGCCTGACGCACCAGAATTCATCTGGCATGTGAGGTGCCTCGCATCAGGGCAGTGCGCACGTGATCAGGGCAGTGCGTACGCCACGTCGACGTGTGAGGGCGCGAAGCCGAGCTTGGTGTAGGTGTGCACGGCGGCGGTGTTGTCGGCTTCGGTGTAGAGCAGGACTTCCGTCGAACCGGTGGCCTGGAGGTGGCGCAGGCCGGCCAACGTGAGCAGTCGGCCCAGGCCCCGACCCTGTGCGGACGGGTCGATACCGACCACGTAGACCTCGCCCGCCGGGGCGGCGTCGGGGTGCTGTTTGGTCCAGTGGAAGCCGAGCAGACGGGACGGATCGGCGACGTCGAAGGCCAGGAACAGGCCTGCCGGTTCGAACCAGGATTCCGCGCGTCGGGCGGCGATATCGCGCGCGGTCCAGCCGCCCTGTTCGGGATGCCAGGCGAAGGCGGCGTTGTTCACGCGCAGGATCTCGAGGTCGTCGATGGGGCCCGCGTACGTGCGCACGATGAGGTTTTCGGGCAGCTCGAGTTCCGGTAGCTGTGGTGTTGCCAGCGAGCGCCGCATCTGCCACAGTTCGCGGGCCGTGCTCAGCTCGAGACCGGTTGCCAGCTTCTTCGCGGCGGGCAGGTCACCGTGTGCCCAGACTCGCGCACCCGACCCGCCCTCGGTCAAAGCCGCGCGGACCAGGTCGGTACCGATGCCGGTGCGGCGCGCGGTCGGGTCGACGGCTACTTCGGCCATCGCGGGGTGATCATCATGTGCGGCAACGAGATTGGCGTAGCCGACGAGTTCGCCCGCGCGTTCGGCGAGCAGATGCCTGGTCGAGGAATCCGCGTCGGCCAGCGACAACACGGCCTGCTCGGACACCGCCGCGACGCCGTCTTCGACCTTCGCGCGCTCGAGCAGCGCGCGCACTCGACTCGCCGTCGCGGGTTCGATCTGCTCGGTCCAGGTCAGAGTTGCCGACTGCGGCATCGCGTCCTCCTCGATAGCGGTAGTAACTACCGCACGGTCCCCCCGGAGGCTACTCGGCCGCGCGCCACCACGCTGTGGCCCCGGCTGGAGGGCTACTGCGCGGAGCCGTTGACCGGGGCGTACGACTCGTCGCCGTCGAGATCCTCGTCGACGAAGGTCACCGGCGCGGCCTCGCCCTTGGGGGCTCGGGCCGGGCGCACGGCCTTGTAGCCGACATTGCGCACGGTGCCGATCAGCGACTCGTACTCGGTGCCCAGCTTGGCGCGCAGGCGTCGCACGTGCACGTCGACGGTGCGGGTGCCGCCGAAGAAGTCGTACCCCCACACCTCCTGCAGCAGCTGCGCGCGGGTGAAGACCCGGCCCGCGTGCTGCGCGAGGTACTTCAGCAGCTCGAATTCCTTGTAGGTGAGGTCGAGCGGGCGACCACGCAGCCGCGCGGTGTAGGTGCCCTCGTCGATCACCAGCTCACCCAGGGTGATCTTGCCGGTGTTCTCCGGGCTCGCGACACCACCGTTGCGTCCGACCAGCAGCCGCAGCCGAGCGTCGAGTTCGGCGGGGCCGGTGCCGGGCAGCAGGATGTCGTCCAGGCCCCAATCGGCGTTGACGGCCACCAGACCGCCTTCGGTGAGCACCGCGACCACCGGCACCGAGGATCCGGTGCTGCCGAGCAGTCGGCACAGACCGCGCGCACCGGCGAGGTCGATCCTGGCGTCGACCAGCGCGACGTCGGCGCTGCTCGCTTCCAGCAGAGACGACACCTCGGTCGGCGCGGGCCGGACGTTGTGCGCCAGCAGCGACAACGACGGCAGCACCGCGTCGGGGTTGGGGTCGGAAGTCAACAGGAGCAGCTCCATGGGGCTCTCCTCCTATTCTCGTTGCTTCGCGGCCGACAGCTGCCGCGCAGCTACGTCGCCGAAACACAGGTCAATTCAGCAGCAACATTAGCCCCTGTACGGCCACGACCTCGCAACACGGCGTCGCTTTTGTGACATTCTCGGTCGCTCCCGATGTCTCGAGGGCGGTGCCAGCCGCTAGTCTGCCTCTTATGCGCAAGCTGATCATCGGGCTTCTCTGCCTGGCCGGTTCGGCGGTGGTCATCGATTTCGGCGCCGCCGCCTACACCGAGTACCACGTCTCCCGTCAACTGCGGGCAGGCGCGGATCTGTCCGCCGATCCCGAGGTCACGTTCCACGGCTTCCCGTTCGCCGTCCAGGCGATGAACAACCGCTTCGACGACGTGACGATCCGCGCGCGCGGCGTGCGCCCCGACATCCCCGGCGAGATCGGCATCGAAGCCGAACTCCAAGGGCTGCATGCCCCTACGAGCCAACTGCTGGACGGCGCGGCCCGCAATGTGCAGGTCGATCGCATCGACGCGAAGATGCACATCGAGCCCACCGAGCTCGGCAAACTGTTCGGCATTCCCGACCTGCAGGTGCACACCCGGCCCGCCGACAAGTCCGACGGCACCGGCGGTTCCGGCGGTTCGGGCATGACCACCGCGGGCGGCCTGGTGCTCACCGGCACGCTGTCCACCGCGCCCAACGGTCGCGTCCTGAGCGCGAACGTGGTCCCCACCGGCAACAGCACCAAGGTGCCCGTGCAGGTGCAGGCCGATCTGTTCCTCGTCGGCGATCAGGTCCGCATCCAGGCCACCGGCTTCTACCGCGACAAGAGCAGCGGCCCGACCGACACCACCGCCGCGACCAAGTCCGAGATCTCCGACGAAGATCGCGCCGCGGTGCTCGAGCGGTTCAGCCGTACCATCGATACCAAGGAGTTGCCGTTCGGTGTCGCACCGTCGGAGGTGTCGGCGCTGGGCGGTCAGATCGTCGTCGAGGGTGTGGGCCGCAACGTCACCATCGACCTGGACAGATTGCAGCATCCGTGATCGAGATCGTCATCCTCGCCGTCGTCCTCGCGACCGCCGTCGCGTTGGGCTTGTTCCTGTCCCGCAGGCAGGGTCAGGTCCGCCCCGCCACGCTCGACGCGGACACCGGGCAGCGCACCCGACTGCTCGACGCCGCCGGCGTCACCGGCGCGGCCCCCGCGGTCCTGCACTTCTCCGCCGACTGGTGCGGCCCGTGTGATGCCGTCCGACGTGTGGTCGCGTCCGTCACCGACGAGCTGTCCGATTCCCCGAACGCCCCGCGCGATATCGAGATCGACATCGACGCCGATCCAGCGCTGGCCCGCGAGCTCAACGTGCTCTCGCTGCCGACGACCTTCGTCTTCGACGCCGAAGGAAAAGAACGTTTCCGCATCTCAGGTGTGCCGAAGGCGGGCGATCTTCGCACCGCCCTCGAACCCCTGACAGTGTGATCCAGCCCCCTATCCAGGGGCCCCGAGACATTCCCCGGGAAGACCGGGTAAACTATCCAACGTGCAAACCGACCACGAGCTGATGCTCACCCGACGCCGCACAGTTGACCTGTGTCGCCTCGGTGGTTGTTGCTGCCTGTGCTGCTGATCGGTCGGCTTTTTCTCTCCCGAGATTTCTGACGTCGACCTGTGCCCGCCGTGCGAGTGATCTTCACGATCCCCCGGCGAACAGGCAGATCCCCCTTGACTCAGCTTCAAGCGCAGGAGTTCGCACAATGACCCCTTCCGATTCCCCACCTCGCGTCGATGTCCGCGGGCCACGTTTCGTGGCCTGGGTGACCACCGCCGTGCTGGTGCTCGTCCTGCTCGTCGCCACCGTGTCGACCACCGCCGCCGCCGTCCTGATCGGCGCGCAGGCCGTGGTTTTCGCGATCGGCGCGGCTCTGGGCCCCGCAAAGGGCCCCTACGGCCGGATCTACGCCGCGTTCATCGCGCCGCGTAACGGCCCTACCACCGAGACCGAGCCCGTCCCGCCGCTGCGTTTCGCGCAGGCGCTGGGCTTCGCGTTCGCCGGTGTCTCCCTGCTGGGCTTCGCGCTCGGCTCCTCGATCGTCGGCGCGGTGTTCGCCGGCTTCGCCCTGTTCGCGGCGTTCTTGAACGCGGCGTTCGGGGTCTGCCTGGGCTGCCAGATCTACCCCCTGGTCGCCCGCTTCCGCCGGACCACCCCATCCCCGGCACCGAACTGACTCCCCTGCACGTCTGTTGAAAGGAACAACATGGCTCGCTCCGATGTCCTGGTCTCCGTTGACTGGGCCGAAGAGAACCTCAACGCCCCCGGCATCGTCTTCGTCGAGGTCGACGAGGACACCTCCGCCTACGAAGGTGGCCACATCGAAGGCGCCATCCGCCTCGACTGGAAGGCTGACCTGCAGGATCAGGTCAACCGCGACTTCGTGAACCAGGAGCAGTTCTCCGACCTGCTGTCGGCTCGCGGCATCAGCAACGACGACACCGTCGTGCTGTACGGCGGCAACAACAACTGGTTCGCCGCGTACGCGTACTGGTACTTCAAGCTGTACGGCCACAACGACGTCAAGCTGCTCGACGGCGGTCGCAAGAAGTGGGAGCTCGACGGTCGTCCGCTCTCGCGTGACGCGGTCTCACGCCCGGCCACCCAGTACAAGGCCGCCGCTCCCGACCTGAGCATCCGCGCGTTCCGTGACGAGGTCATCGCGGCCATCGGCACCAAGAACCTGGTCGACGTGCGCAGCCCCGACGAGTTCTCGGGCAAGATCCTCGCGCCCGCGCACCTGCCGCAGGAGCAGAGCCAGCGTCCCGGCCACATCCCGTCGGCGATCAACGTGCCGTGGAGCAAGGCTGCCAACGAAGACGGCACCTTCCGCAGCGACGCCGACCTGGCCGAGCTGTACAAGGCCGCGGGCCTGGACGGCGAGAAGGAAACCATCGCCTACTGCCGCATCGGCGAGCGTTCCTCGCACACCTGGTTCGTGCTGCAGGAGCTGCTGGGCCACCAGAACGTCAAGAACTACGACGGCAGCTGGACCGAATACGGTTCGCTCGTCGGAGCACCTATCGAGTTGGGAGCGTAATCAATATGTGTGCAGCACCTACCCAGGGTCAGGCCATCCCCGCCGGCGTCGACGTGGAGAAGGAAACGGTCATCTCCGGCCGTGTACTGAGCACCGACGGCCAGCCCGTCGGCGGCGCGTTCGTGCGTCTGCTGGACGGCAACGGTGACTTCACCGCCGAGGTCGTCGCCTCGGGCACCGGCGATTTCCGTTTCTTCGCCGCACCGGGTTCGTGGACCCTGCGCGCGCTGAGCTCGTCGGGCAACGGCTCCGCCGAGATCTGCCCCGAAGGCGCGGGCATCCACTCCGTCGACGTAGCCGTCGCGAAGTAAAGAAGCTCACAACGGCCCTGGTAGTTCCTGTGCGGGAACTGCCGGGGCCGTTTTCGTATCTTGCCCCCGGAGTCGCTAGACTTCGGTTGTGGTCCTCTTCTTCGAAGTACTCCTGGTGGCCGTGTCGATTCTCATCGGCTGGTTCGGCCTTTACGTCTTCTACCGCTTGTTCACCGAGTCATGAGCGGGCTCGCTAGCGAAGGTTCCGATCCGGCCGAGCAAGCGAGTACTGAATCAGCCGCGGCGCAACGACGCAGCGGTGACGAGGCCGTAGAAGTAGCCGCGGAACGCGCGAAAGCCACTGGCGCCCGAAACATTTCGGTGCTGCCAGACCTTCCGCTGCCCGAAGACACGGCGAACCTGCGCCAAGGCCCCGACCTCAACCACGCCATGCTGGCCCTGATCCCCCTGGTGGGTGTGTGGCGCGGCGAAGGCGAAGGCCACCACCCCACCGAGGGCGGCTACGCCTTCGGCCAGCAGATCATCGTCTCCCACGACGGCGGCGAATACCTGACCTGGCAATCCCAGACCTGGAAACTCGACAGCGAAGGCGCCTACGAGGGCCCCGACCTGCGCGAAAGCGGTTTCTGGCGGGTCGCCGGCGAGAGCTCCGAAGACGAAATGATCGAACTGTTGCTCACCCACAGCAACGGCGTCATCGAGCTCTACTACGGCAAGGCCCGCAACCAGTCCTCCTGGGAACTGGCCACCGACGTCTCCATCCGTACCCAGTCCGGCGCGGTAGTCGGCGGCGCGAAACGCCTCTACGGCATCGTCGACAACGGCGACCTGGCCTACGTAGAAGAACGAGTAGACCCCGACGGCGACCTCGTCCCCCGCCTGTCCGCGCGCCTGCAGCGCTACGTCGGCTGAGAATCGTCCACCGGCCCGTCCAGATCCCTGGGCGGGCCTTTTTGGTCCGGAAATGGTGCGACCCCCGAGCCATTCCGTCTGGACGACGAACCCGGTTGGATCATCCGGGGGCTCGGGGGTCGGGTGACTGCTTGGGATTCACTCTCAGCTTCGCTGGGGGCATCCCGCAGTGAAGCTGCTAGCGAGCAGCCACCTCACGCATCCGTTGAACATACATTCCTCAGACCACCTCCTCTCTTGTGTACTGAAGAATCTAACCCCCACCGCCACGCCCCGCAATTGATTTAATCGCCGCGCTGACCTGCGAATTCATCCTTGCGTCGCCGAGGCACCCGATCTCGAGGAGCGACTTGCGCTTCGCGGGAGCCGAGGATGTCGGCACGGAGCGAGCAGGCTACGCGAACACTTCCGCCAGGGAATCAGCGGTCAGCACGCGCCTCGCCCACAAATGAAGTTCGTCAGCATCGGCCACCTGGACCCGCTGCGCCATCGCGCTCGGCAACGGACCGAACTTGGCAGTCAGCATCTCGACCAGCATCTCGACGCGGCCTTCCGCGCGCCCACGCGCTTCCCCTCGCGCTTCCAGCCGTTCCGCTGTAGTCATCACAACTTCCTTCGCTCGAGGACCGAGTCGATCGGTCAAGGGCTGCAGATCAGTGACGCCCACATCGCCGACGATGAACAGATACGTCACCAAAATGTCGAACTCGCGGACACCCGAAGGCCCATCCAGCAGCGCCCGTAGCTCGTCAACCACCTCCATGATATCCGAGCCGAGGTGGGGATTACCTGGTCCGATCTTGTGCATGATCAACATCAGCTGCGCCGCCGGGGTCAACTCGCGCGCACGCAAGGCCGCGACATCCAGCGGGGCGACGTCATCGAGAAGGAACTCGAACCGTGGCAGGTACCGGTAGAGCGGGTCACGGGTGACGTCATCGAGGTCGATCAGATCGCTGAGCTGGGTGGGAGCGGTCCAGCGCAGACCGGTGTGGGTGCTGTGCACCACCAGCGGAAGAACGAATGGCAGCACCTCCGGCTTGGGATGCTCGTCCAGGTGCCGACGCCAAATATTGACCACGTAACCGAGCATCCGGAATGCCATCAGCTGGTCACTGCACGACTGGTGCTCGATCAAAATGTAGATGTAGGCGCCTCGGCCGTCGATCGTGGTCCGGTAGAGAACGTCGCTGTACAGCGAGCGAAGATCCTCGGTGATGAAACTGCCCGGCACCAACACCATCCCGTCGAGATCGATGCGAGCGGCGAGTTCCGCATCGATGTTGACCCGGATCTCACTGGCCGCGTCGGCCGCACGACTGAGGACCTGACGCGCGTAGGCATCGTGCGGATTCGACGGCTTCTTGGTCATAGCGGAAAGCTACCGCCTGGGTCCGACACCGCGCCAATCAGATCATGTTGCGCGACAACGATGCTCAACTCCGCACAGGGCTTTCAGCCTTGCCGGACATGACACCAGCGGCCATCCTCGAAGCATGACCAGGACGATCACCCAGACCCAACTCTGCACCGGCACTGCAGCAGTGTTGGACGCGCTCGAAGCGGGGGAGAACTTCATCATCACCAGAAACGGGAATCCCGTGGGCGAGTTGCGGCCGGTCCCGGTGCCGCGGCAGGTGCTGACATCCGACCTCCAGGCACGGCTCGCACGCTTCGCAGGGGTCGAAGATGCGGCCGCGGAGCGCACCGAGGTCGACGCAGTATTCGGCGAGGACCGAGTCGATCGTCGCGTCGGAACTTTGGACGTGCCGACACGAGACGAATCTGAGGCCGATCCGGTAGCCACGTAGGGCGATCCCAATTCTCGGAGACGCAGCGCCCCCTTCTCCACGAGGTCAGTTGGAGGGGTGACCACTCGAGGCCATTAGGCGACTCCAGGTTCTCTTCCACCAAGTATGTGTGCGAGGCATTAAAAGCAGCGGAGAGGACAGCACCATAACGGCTAGGAGTACGTAAACGTACATCTCTGCGAGGACAGGCGGCGCAATGGCGAGTGCGCATGCGAGAGCTACCAGAGTGAGCAGCACGAAGATGGGCCAGCGATCCTGGTTCCAGGCCTCGAATGCACCCACCGCAGACCCGCTGCCGATAAGGAGGACCAGGAGAAATAGCGGGAGACTCCACCATTTATTCGATACACCCATCCAGCTATCGAACCTTCTGGATTCCGTCACGCATACTCCGATCAACAACTCAGGTCGTCGAGGACCGCGGGCTATCTATGTTGCTGATTCCGGTGGGGTCGACGGTGATGATCGTATCGGCGTGGTGAGTGGTGGGGAGTTGGTGGGTGACGACTACGACTGTGCGGTTGGGGGCAACCAAACCGCTGTTGGGGTCGAGGAGGTTGCGGAGGAGTTGGTCGCCTTCGGTGGCGGATAGGTGTTCGGTGGGTTCGTCCAGGAGGAGGGTTTGGGCTGGGGAGATGAGGGCTCGGGCTAGGAGGAGGCGGCGGCGTTGGCCGCCGGAGACTGCGGCGGCGCCTGCGGTGAGGGGGGTGTGGATGCCGTTGGGGAGGGAGGTGAGCCAGGGGGTGAGACCTACTGTGTCCAGGGCGTTTTCGGCTTCTTCGGGGGTGAGGTCGCCGCGGGCTACTCGGAGGTTTTCCAGGATGGAGGTGCCGAAGAGGTGGGCGTCTTCGGCGAAGAAGGTGACCCCTTCGCGTGGGGTGTCGAACAGGCCCGCCCATCTCATCAGCAGCGTTGTTTTGCCTGCGCCGCTGGGGCCGACTACGGCGATTCGGCGACCCGCGGGCATTGCGATCGTGGCTGGGCTGTTGACGGGTGGGGATGAATTCGTCGAGATGTCGCGGAGGCGGTGCAGGGCTGCACGGGAGGTGGTGAGGGTAGTCGCGGCGGCGGGGAGGGCGGCGACGGCTTCGAAGGCGGAGAGGGGGACCAGGACGAGGATGGTGAGGGCCATGGGGGTCATGCCGCCGGGGAGTCCGCCGGTGGGGCCGTAGGCGGCGATGCCGACCAGTAGGGCGCCGAATGCGCTGATGCCGATCGAGAGGGGGGTGGCTGCGGCTGCCCATGCGCTTCGGGAGGCGGCGGAGTCTTCGGAGACGACTGCTCGGTGAGATGCCTTGTCTGCCACTGAAATTGCCGCGTCAAGGCGGCCTGCGACGCGCAGTTCAGCTGCGTGGTCGAGAACGGTCAATGCCTCGGCGGTGAACTCTGCTCGGTCGGCGCGCACGGCCCGTTCTGCTTCCTGGGCGGCGACCGCCGACAACCACGGCGCGAGGATTCCTGAAACACCCAGCGCCACGGCCAGAATCACTGCCGCCAACGGCGAGATGAAGGCGATCAACCCCACCGCGGCGAACGACAGCACCACTGCCACCGCGACCGGCACCAGCACGCGAACGACAACCGCCCCGAGATCGTCGATATCGGCACCGATCCGGACGAGCACGTCCCCGCGCCGCAGTTCGCGACCCGTACTCTGCTCTCCACTCCGCCGGCGATCCCGCCACCACCACACATCGGACTGCGCCAACGTCCGATACACCGAGGTCCGAGCGGTCGTCATCGCCCGCAACGCCACATCGTGCGTGGCCAGGCGTTCCAGGTACCGACACAGCCCGCGCGAGATACCCAACGCCCGCACCGCGACCACCGCGACACTCAGGTCGAGGACCGGCGGCATCTGCCAAGCCCGCGCGATCAACCACGCGGCAAGCGCGGCCAAACCGAGCCCACTGCCCAATGCGGCCACACCCCACGCGATCGCGATCACGACCCGCCCCGGGGACAATTCCAGCAGCCGCCACATCTCGCGCAGATCCCGAACAACACCGCCCTCCGATTTCCCCCCGCGCGAACCCGCGACGGCATCTACTCGATCCTCGTCGCGGGCCGCGTACTTCTTCGTCCGAGCATCGCCAACGGTGCCCGCACCACCGGATAGTTCCTGCTTGCGCATGGAATTCACGAGACCCGTACCTCCTGGCCGGTTCGGTCGGTCATCGCAACACTGGCGACCACCTCGACGACCACATCTGCCGCCGCGAGAACTGTCGGGCGGTGGGCGATGATGACGACCGTCGCACCCCGATCGGCAAGGGTGCGCAGCGTGTTCAGCACACGTCGCTCACTGTCGGGATCAAGGTGAGCGGTGGGTTCGTCCAAGAGCAGGATGGGACGAACGGCGGCGAGGACGCGAGTCAGCGCGAGGCGTTGGCGTTGACCGAGGGACAAGCCCGTGCCGTTCTGTCCGACGACGGTGTCCCAGCCGTCCGGAAGTTCGGCCAGCACTTCATCGAATCCTGTTGCCGCACTGATCAATTGCAGATCCACCGCACTGTCGGACCGCGCGCCGAGCAACTCGATGTTCTCGCGCAAAGTTCCGGGAACGAGCACCGGTCGCTGCGGCAACCACGCGATCCGACTCCACCAACGGTCGGGATCGAGCTCGCGAACATCGGTGCCGTCGACAAGAACAGCGCCTTCATCGGGCGAGATCAACCCGAGAATCGCCTGGAAGGCAGTCGATTTCCCGCATCCATTGGGCCCGGTCAGGGCAGTCACCACACCTGGCGCGAGTTCGGCAGTCAACTGGTCGGGCGCAGTCCCCGATCTGGCACCAACGGTCAACCCGCGCAGCACAATTCGCGCCGCGCCGACCTCAGCGGAAGCACGGGATTCGCCGCCGCCCACCACCGTCGATTCAGCATCGGGAAGCGCACGTTCCGCTGCGTCGGACTGCCGGTCCGCCGCACCAGACCCCCGATCCACCCCCTCCCCCGGCTCCAACACCGCAAACGCCCGCTGCGCAGCAGCCATCCCATCCTGCGCCGCATGAAACTTCTCCCCCACCACCCGCAACGGCCAATACACCTCCGGCGCCAAAATCAACGCCACCATCCCGCTGTACAACGCCATCTCCCCGAACACCAACCGCAACCCGATCGCCACCGCGATGATCGCAACACTCAGCGTCGCAAGGCTTTCCAACACCATCGACGAAAGGAACGCCATCCGCAGCGCACGCATTGTCCGCTCCCGCAGCGAATCCCCCAGCGCCTGCACCTGTTTCACCATCGAAGGCCCCTCGGCCCCTTCACGCCCGAGCGCACGCAGCGTCGGCATCCCCGCGAAAAGATCCAAGATCTGATCGGACAACCGAGTGGTCGCCGCGAGCGTGGCCTCGGCTCGCCCTTGCGTGAGCAGCCCGATGAGAATCATGAAAACAGGAATCAACGGCACGGTGATCACCGCGATCAGCGCGGACGTCAAATCGTGAAATGCGATGACTATCAACACAACCGGCGGCACAAGGCAGGCCAGCAACAGCGCGGGCAGGTAACCCGTGAACCACCCGCGCAACCCACTGAGCCCATTGCTGACAACCACCGCGATCTCAGTTCGCCGCGCATCCAGCTCCCGAGGCGGCAGCGAAGCACCGGCCCGCAACACCGCAGTCTCGAGCTCAGCGACCACCGCCGCCCCGGCCCGATGCGCCAGACGCGCCTGCCACCAACTGGCCAACCCCCGCACCGCGACAGCGATCGCAATCGCCACCAATTCGCCTGTCCACGAACCGAACTCACGCCTGCTGGGATCAGTGATGACCCCCGACAACACCCGCCCCAACATGATCGCCATCACCACGATCGTCCCCGTGATCACCATCGCCAACGCGACCGCGACCACCAGATGCGGCCGAGCCGACTGCGCGTACCGCCACAGCCGAGGATCAACGGGCCCCTTCCGTCGACGAGTCGCTACCTCGTCGACGGGCCCCGACCGATCGTCTTGCGACAAGCTCTCCGACACCACAGCGTCCGACCTTTCGCGAGCACTAGACAGGCAAACCCACCGGCGGCGGAATCTGTTCGACTCGAATTCGCTGCCGGAAAACCCAATAGGTCCATCCCTGATAAATCAGTACTACCGGCGTAGCGAGCACCGCCGCCCAGCTCATCACCTTCAACGTATACGCCGTCGATGACGCGTTGTAGATGGTCAGGTCGTAGAGCGGGTCGATCGTCGACGGCATGACATTCGGAAACATCGACCCCACGATCAACACGGTCGCGGAAACAACAGTAAGGGTCGTTCCGACAAAGGCCCATCCATCACGCCCGGCCGTATTCGCCACGCCCGCGAGCACGAGCCCGAGCACCGCGGTCGCCACCATGATCCAAGTCCAGGAGGCCCCATAGGTGAGCTGCGTCCACAGCCCGAACCCGCCGACCACCATCGCGGTAGGAATCAGCAGTAACCTGGCCAGCCGCAGAGCGTCCGTTCGAACGTCGCCCGCAGTCTTGAGCACCAGGAAAACCGCACCGTGCAGCGCGAACAGAGTCGCCGTCGCCAACCCACCGAGCAGCGCGTACGGGCTGAGCAACTCCCACACCGACCCCACCACCTGCCTGTCCGCGTTCAACGGCACGCCGCGCACGAGATTCGCGAACACCCATCCCCAGGCCAACGCCGGAATCCACGACCCGATCCCGATCCCGAGATCGCACCAGGCCCGCCACTTCGGATCGTTGATCTTGCCCCGGTATTCGATCGCACACACCCGCAGGATCAGCGCGACCAGCAACAGCAACAACGCCAGGTAGAACCCGGAGAACATGCTGGCGTACCACTCGGGAAACGCCGCGAACAGCGCCCCACCCGCGGTGATCAGCCAGACCTCGTTGCCGTCCCACACGGGCCCGATCGTGTTGAGCACCACCCGGCGCCGCGTGTCGGACCGCCGCCCGAGAATCGGCATCAACATTCCGACCCCGAAGTCGAACCCCTCGAGCACGAAGTAGCCGGTGAACAGCACTCCGATCAGGACGAACCAGAACTGTTGCAGACCCATCGTCGGCTCCTAGTACGCGAAGGAAAGCTGGTCGTTATCGGGCCCGTCCGTGGCCTGCTTCGGCGTGTCCGGGCCTGCTTCGACGTACCGCCGCATCAGGTAGAACCACACCATCGCCAGCGCGCCGTACAGCAGCGTGAACACCACCAGCGAGAACACCACGGTCCCGACGGAATGTTCGGATACCGCCTGCTGCACCGTCATTCGAATGTTCGGGTCGCCGGTCGGGTTGGGTACCACCGCCCACGGCTGACGCCCCATCTCGGTGAACACCCACCCCGCGGCATTGGCCAGGAACGGCGTGGGAATGGCGAGCAGGCTCAACCACCCGAACCACCGCTGATCGGGTACCCGACCGCCGCGAGTGAGCCAGAATCCGGCCAGGAGCAGCAGTACCGACCCGCCGGCCAGGCCGATCATGGCGCGGAACGACCAGTAGGTGACGAACAGATTCGGCCGATAATCACCGGGCCCATAGGCGACGTTGTAGGTCTTCTGCAGGTCGACGACACCGTCCAGCGTCACCCCGGTGAACTCGCCCTTGGACAGATACGGCAGCACATACGGCACTTCCAAGACGTGCACGACACTGTCGCAATTGTTGTGTGTGCCGACGGTGAGAATGGAGAAGTCGGGGTCGGTCGCGGTGTGGCACAACGATTCCGCCGAAGCCATCTTCATCGGTTGCTGCTCGAACATCAGCTTGCCTTGAATATCACCGGTAAGAATCAACGCGGCCCCGGACAGCGCGACCACTACCAGTGACGCCCGTCCCACCGGCCGCCACATCGTTTGCGCCTCAGCAAGTTTAACCGAATCACCACTTCGCGCATTACGCACCATCCACCAACCGGCGATACCCGCCACGAAGGTTCCCGCAGTCAGAAACGCACCCGCCACCACGTGCGGAAAGGCCGCCAGCGCAGTGTTATTGGTCAACAGCGCCCAAATACTTTCCAGCTCAGCACGTTTAGTCTCCGGATTATATCGAGCCCCCACCGGATGCTGCATGAACGAATTGGCGGCGACGATGAAGAACGCCGAAGCGTTGACCCCGATCGCCACGATCCAGATGGTCGCCAGATGCACCAGCCGAGGCAGTCGAGTCCACCCGAAGATCCACAATCCGATGAACGTGGACTCCATGAAGAACGCGATCAGCGCCTCCAAAGCCAGTGGCGCACCGAACACATCGCCGATGAAGCGCGAGTACTCGCTCCAGTTCATCCCGAACTGGAATTCCTGCACGATGCCCGTGGCCACGCCGAGGGCGAAGTTGATCAGGAACAGTTTGCCGAAGAATTTGGTCAGGCGGTACCAGCGTTCGTGGCCCGTGATCACCCAGGCGGTCTGCATCATCGCGATCAGCGGCGCGAGGCCGATGGTCAGCGGGACGAACAGAAAGTGGTAGACGGTCGTGATCCCGAACTGCCACCGGGAGACATCCAGGGTGTCCATCCGACCTCCACCGATCTACTACGACGACTTGTAGTAGATCGTACGCCCGCAACCACCCGCATCAAGGGTGACAACCGCCACGGTGCGCGAAAAGCCTTACCGCAGGGGCGCGCCCACCCGCGCCCCACGCAACGGTCACCAGTCTCCGATGGTCCCCGGCCGTTCGATCCCCAGGTCGACCAGGTCGATGATCTCCTGCGCGTTGTCGGGCGCCGACAGGCGAATGCCGTCGAGCTGGTTCACCCGTGCGGCCAGGGTCACACTCGACAGCAGCCAGATGCTGTCACAGTCGAAAAGGTCCGCGGTGAACAGTGTTTGGTACTTGCACTCCCACCCCGCCTTCTCGGCCACATTGAACAGCGCCCGCTGGGTGACGCCGGGCAGCACACCGCTTTTCTGCGGCACGGTGATCAGTTCCTTGCCGCGCGCGATCACCACCGACGAGCGCGGGCCTTCCAGCACCTTGTGCTCGGTGCTGTGGAAGATCACGTCGTCGGCGCCCATCCGCCGCGCGAACCGCAGCGCCGCCATATTGGTGGCGTACGACAGCGTTTTCGCGCCCAGTAGCTGCCACGGCGCGGCCTGCGCGAGGTCGACGGAGATGCCGCGCGCCAGCGACATCACCTTCACGCCCTCGGCCCGCACCGTCGCCACGCGCGCGGGCACCGGGGAGACGAGCACATACGCGGTGGGCTGCGGATCCTCGGGCGCCAACTCCGAGCGCGGCGCGTCGAATTCGGAGTCGCGGCCGCGCGTGTAGATCAACCGCAACATGCCTTCGGATTCCGAACCCCATTCCTTCACAGCCAATTCCACCGCGGAGCGCCAGCGCGACAGGCCCGGCTCCGGCAGTTCCAGTGCCTGCGCCGAGCGACGCAGTCTGGCCAGGTGGAATTCCAGCGCGGTTGCTACTCCGCCGCGCACCAAAATCGTTTCGAATACTCCATCGCCGCGCAGTGCGCCGATGTCGTCGGCATACAGTGACGGCACGTTCGCGTCGGCGACCGTCCCGTCGAGTGTCACAAGAACCCGTTCTCCCATGCGCGAAGCGTAGGCGTTATCGGTCCGTGACGTGTACCGCTGCTAAGAATCCGGCTCGCGACGCGCGGCGGTCGGCGGCCCGCGTGCGGCGCGTGTCGGCCAACGCGCCTACAGTGGGTGTCGTGTCACAGGTCGTCGCCCCCAGTCCTGTTCTTCATACTCCGGGTGCCGTCGCGGGTGCTCCCGATACGCAGGACGCCGCTGTCGCCTGGCATTACGGCGATCCGTTCGGTGAGCAGAAGGCCGCCGCGCAGCGAGTCGCGGTCGTGGATCGCTCCCACCGCAGCCTCGCGACGATCACCGGCGCCGAACGCCTGAGCTGGTTGCACACCATCACCAGCCAGCACATCGCCGCGCTGCCCGACGCGCACAGCGCCGAAACCCTCGACCTCGATCTCAACGGCCGTGTCCTGAACCATTTCGTGCTCACCGACCTCGACGGCACCCTGTGGCTGGACACCGAAGCCGACCGCGGCCCCGCCCTGCTGTCGTTTCTGCAGAAGATGGTGTTCTGGGCCGACGCGAAACCCGTAGCCGCCCCCGATCACGCCGTGCTGAGCCTGCTGGGCCCGCAAGTGGACACGCTGCTGCCCGCCCTCGGTCTCGACGGCCTGCCCGAGACCTACGGCGCCGTCGCGCTTCCCGGCGGCGGCTTCCTGCGCCGGATGCCCGGCGACTCCTTCGACCTCATCGTCCCCCGCGCCGACCTGTCGACCTGGTGGACCAAGCTCACCCAGGCCGGCGCCGAACCCGCAGGCATGTGGGCCTACGAAGCGCTGCGAGTGGCCGCAGTGAAACCCCGCATAGGCGTCGACACCGACGAACGCACCATCCCGCACGAGGCCCGCTGGATCGGCGGCATCGACGAGCACGGCGCGGTACACCTGAACAAGGGTTGCTACCGAGGTCAGGAAACCGTCGCCCGCGTCCACAACCTCGGCAAACCCCCACGCAACCTCGTGCTCCTACACCTGGACGGCTCCGCCGACGAACGCCCCACCACCGGCGACGACGTCACCGCGGGCGGCCGCACCGTCGGCCGCCTCGGCACCGTCATCGACCACTACGAACTCGGCCCGATCGCCCTGGCCCTGATCAAACGCTCGGTCCCCGCGGGCACCGAACTGGTAGTCGGCAGCATGGCCGCCGCCATCGACCCCGACTCGGTCCCCGCCGACGACGTCGAACAGGCAGGCCGCGCCGCCGTCAACCGGCTGCGCGGGCGATGAACCCCGGCACGAATCGCCTGGAAGGCATGGAGGTCGCAGCGTGAGCGTCGAACTGGTCGAAGTTGTTCGGTCCGGTTTTCGGGAGTGTGTGCATCGCGGTTCCGTGGTCGTTCTCGACGCACTCGGGACTCCTACCGTCGAACTCGGTGAGGTGCACGGGCCGATTTTCCCGCGGTCGACGAACAAGCCGATGCAGGCACTGGCCTTGTTGCGCAACGGTTTCGATCCCGTCGATGACGACGAACTCGCCATCGCGACCGCGTCGCACTTCGGCGAGCCTGATCACATCGCACTGGTTCGTCGGCTGCTGGAGCGCTACGGGTTCACCGACGATGATCTGGCCTGCCCGCCCGATCTGCCGTTCGAGGAGAACGCCCGGGCCGCCGCGATCAGCGGGGACGGCGCGAGTCGCGTGTACATGAACTGCTCGGGCAAACACGCCGCGATGCTGGCGACCTGTGTGATCAACGACTGGCCGCGCACCGGGTATCTCGACCTCGACCACCCGTTGCAGCAGGCGGTGTTGGCCACCATCGCCGATTTCACCGACGAACCCGAGACCGATCTCGGCATCGACGGGTGTGGGCTGCCGATCGTGCCGGTGTCGCTGATCAACCTCGCGCGGGCCTTCGCCGGGTTCACCACGGCCGAGCCGGGGACCGCGCCGCGCCGGATCGCCGACGCGGTTCGAAGCAATCCGCGAGTGATTTCCGGCACGAGCGGACCGGATCTGCTGGCGATGTCCACGACCCCCGGATTGTTCTGCAAGATCGGCGCCGACGGCGTGCACGCGGGTGCGCTCCCCGACGGCAGAGCCTTCGCGTACAAGATTTCCGACGGTCACGATCGGGCCCGGATGCCGCTGACGCTGGCGATTCTGCGCGAACTGGGCGTGGAATGGTCCGACGAGCACACCGCGCTCGCGGCCACCGCGGTGTTGGGCGGCGACGCCAGAGTCGGGGTCATCCGCGCGATTCCGGGGGTCTTCTGAGACCGGCCGGTCTGGGCGAAGAAGGGGCAAACCGGGGCGCTTCGACAGGTCTTCACCCACTCCTGGGAGCGCGACGGTCTGACACACGCTAAAGTGTCTGTCAGGAAGAGTATTAATTCGAACGGGGCCGCCAACAAACCCCAGGCCGCCCCGCAGTGACGCGAGGGGGTCAGCCATGGGCCGTGGCCGGGCTAAGGCAAAGCAGACCAAAGTCGCACGTGAGCTCAAGTACAGCTCCGCGCCGACCGACTTCGCGAGCCTTCAGCGCGAGCTGTCGGATAGCGATGCTTCGCCCTACTCCGCACCAAGGAGTAGTGCAGTGCTATCCGAGGAGCCGGAGGAGTCGCCGTCCCGATGGGACGACGATGACGACGGCTACGACAGCTGGCGCCGCTGAAGTTGCAGCTATTGCGGTGAATACCTGAATACGCGACGAGCGTCCTGTGCACACACACAGGACGCTCGTCGTGTTGGTCGCCTCGAAGCCCCGACCACTCCGAGCCGACCCATCTTGGGGTAGCCGTTGCGGGGTGGTTACAAACCCCGGAAACACGTGAGCCGGGCCGCAGACTGTCTGCGGCCCGGCTCAGTGCTGTGAAAGATCAGAACCTGGGGTGGTCGCCCAGCAGCACCGCACGCGGAGCTTCCACGTCGGCGGCCTTCTTGACCTGTCCCAGCGTCCAGCAGTCGATGTGGCGGGCGGTGAGCACCGCCAGCGCACGGTCGGCATCCTCGGGCGCCACGATCGCGACCATGCCGACGCCCATGTTGAACGTCTTCTCCATCTCGATGCGCTCCACGCGTCCGCGCTGCGCGATCATCTTGAACACCGGTGCCGGGTTCCAGGTGCCACGGTCCAGCTCGGCCACCAGGCCCGCGGGCAGCACGCGCGCCAGGTTGGCGGCCAGGCCACCACCGGTGACGTGCGAGAACGTGCGCACATCGGTTTCGGCGATCAGCGCGAGGCAGTCCTTGGCGTAGATGCGGGTCGGCTCGAGCAGTTCCTCGCCCAGCGTGCGGCCGAACTCCTCGACGTGCCCGGTCAGCGACATCCGGTCGATGTCCAGCAGCACCTTGCGGGCGAGGCTGTAACCGTTGGAGTGCAGACCCGACGAGCCCATCGCGATGACCACGTCACCGGGGCGAACCCGGTCGGGGCCCAGCACCGAGTCGGCTTCGACGACGCCGACACCGGTGGCGGACAGGTCGTAATCATCGGGATCCATCAGGCCCGGGTGCTCGGCGGTCTCGCCACCCAGCAGCGCGCAGCCGGCCTTGATGCAACCCTCGGCGATGCCGGAGACGATCTCGGCGACCTTCTCCGGGATGACCTTGCCGATGGCGATGTAGTCCTGCAGGAACAGCGGCTCGGCGCCACACACCACCAGGTCGTCCACGACCATGGCGACCAGGTCCAGGCCGACGGTGTCGTGCTTGTCCAGTGCCTGAGCGATGGCGATCTTGGTGCCCACACCGTCGGTGGAGGCGGCCAGCAACGGTTCCCGGTACCCGCCCTTGAGCGCGAACATCCCGGCGAACCCGCCGATGCCGCCCTGCACCTCGGGTCGGCTGGCCTTCCTGGCCAATGGTCCGAACAATTCGACGGCGCGGTCACCGGCTTCGATGCTCACGCCCGCCGCAGCGTAGGAAGCGCCTGCACCAGCGTTTTGTTCAGTCATTGTAGGGGAAAGCTCCAAACCGAATCGGCGGATAGATGCCCTATAACTCTAGGCCATCGACCCGGACGCCTTGCCTGCGCCGCCTGTACACCGCCGCGACGAAGCTGGCATCGAACTCAAGTCTCGCCGGCAGCGCGACAGGCGCAGGGAGGTTCTCAGTCCCTGGCCGCGTACTGAAGTGACTGGTAGTCTCCCGGCCAAGCGTTGCCGGGCGGAGGGCGGCGCGAGTTGACCGTGAGTACGCCAAGGGGGGCAGTCATATGACAAATCCACTGCAGATACCTGCTGAGCTGGTGCTCGCTCCCGGCGCGCTACCCGGAGTGCTGGCTCCCGGCGCGACCAACGCTGTCGTCGCCGCCATCAACAAGGCGTCGGCCAGCCTCGGCGGCAATCAATCGAAGGCGCAGGGGCTCGACGGTGTCTTGAGTGCCTTGGGATTGGGCAGCGACCCTGACTACTCGAAAACCGTTGAGCGGTTCATGGGGATGTCACACCAGGAGATTTACACCGCCGTGCATGGCGCGGGCGGCATGGACGTTGCCGGTCTGCACACGCTCTCCAACGCGTGGCTCACCGCCGCGGCTCAGCTGACCGCAGCCGCGCAAGCCTTCTTGACACGTGCGAACACCGTGCTCGCTGACAAGGCATGGACCGGGGCGAGCGGCGACGCCGCGAAAGCCGCCGTGTCGAGGTTGGCCACCGCCGTCGACACGACCGCGCAGATCTATCAATCAGTTGGCCTGCGAATTCAGGGCTTGGCCTTCGTCTCGGAAGCGATCCGCACGGCGGTGACCGCGCCGGTGGCCACATCGACGACTTTGAACAACGACAACCCCATGGCGGTGATCTTGCCCGGCCTGGCCAATCCCGCGACCGCCACCGGGAATCGGACCGAATCGACCTATAACGAGCAGGCCGTCCGTGCGGCGATGACCGCGCTCTACACACCGTCCTTCCCGCCGTCAGGCGTCGGAGTTCCGACCTATGTTCCGGTCAGCGATCAGCTCGCCAGCGGCGCTGGCGGCGTACCAGGCACGGGTGGATCGTCTGGAAGTCCGAACAGCGATGCTCCCGGCGGCCGAGATGGCGGTTCGGACAGTCCCGCCGGTCAACCCGCGCAGCCGGGGCCACAGGACCAAGGTGACGAGCCTGGCCAAGGCAATGGCTCAGAGGCCTCGAATTCCGATGATTCCCAGAATGATTCAGGTGGTTCGCCCGCTACGTCGACCGATGACTCCGCCGGGGCGACTACCCCCGCGGCCACCGCGCCGTCGGCCGTAGCCCCGACCATTCCGGGCGCCGGACCGTCCGGCTCCCCCGGTGGAACCTCACTCGGAATTGGTGGCGGCGGTGGCTCCCCGGGCGGCGGCGGATTGTCCTCGGCCGCGCCTGGGCAGCCGATACCCGGCAGTCCGCTCACGCCAGGCGGTCCCGGCCCGGCAAACTCCGGATCCGCTGCCCGCGCGGGTATGCCAGGGACGATGGGACCGATGTCGCCCGGAGCTGGGGCGAGGGGCGGAAAACAACCGGACGATGAGGAGCACTACGCGCCCGGGTACCTGCGTCGAGTTGATCCCATGTGGACAGAGAACCTGTCGGCGGTGCCACAAGCCCTTGGTGCCGAAGACTCGCCAATGGCAGATGCGAGCACACCAGCGGCCGCTGCCACAAACACTCCCAACAAAGACTCCGAGCAGCGAGCACCCGCGACAACCCCAGCGACCAATGGTGACAGCGCCTCGTCCTCGCATTCGAACGCGCAAGCGCCGCTCCCCATCCCAGCCGCGCCCGAACCAGACCACAACGTGGTTCCGGCCGAAGGACCCCCCACCCCCGTCATGCCATCAGACCCCAATCCAGCTCCTGCGGTAGATAATTCGCCACCGCCCGTGGAGGCGGAGCCGCCACGCGATCCGGTTGCGGAGCAAGCGGCTGCGATCATCGCGCCCAACGTCGCAGACTTGCTCGCGTCCTACGGATTCACCCCAGGTGCCCAGCCGAGCCAGCGCGAGCGGAGCAACTGATGTCCGACGACCGTGCCTGGTCCCTGACCTGTGACGAATTCGCGTGGATCTGGCGTGCACACACCGACCGCGACGAGTTCTACTTCCCAGATCCGATCGATATCCGCGAGACCGCAACGACCGAGGCCGAACACTGGCCGATCATGACCGCATGCGCCAAGCGCTATCCCAAAGACGACAATCCCTGGCTCACAGCGGCATTCACTACTCTCGCCGAGCCACGGGACAGAATCAGGGCCTATGGCACGCTCCCAACCGGGGAGCAGCTGCGGGTACACGGCGCGATCACGTCGAATCTTGGGGTGGTTGTCGTCCAACGATGCCAAGGAATCGGTCAGGTCGGCCCCATCCTCGTGTTCACCTGCCGCCCTGAATCGGTCGCCACCTACGTTGCCCGCGCGCTACCACCAGCCCAGCCCGGCGGTGCAGGCCGGATGGACGGGTACGCACCCAGGGTCAGGGGCGAAGGACCGAACACGTCTTACCTACCCAGCGCCGATGGCCGCCTGCCAACCGATGAACGCATCCGCCACCTCCTTCTCCGCATTCCCCGCGAGGCTGAAGGCCATTTCGTCATCGAATCCGCGGTCAACGACCCGCGCCCCTACGCGCCGCATTACCTGAATTGGATAGATATCCCGCCCGGACAATTCGCGTCCGGCCGCTACCTGATCACCGTGCAGCGCGACGACGTGACCGTCCTACCGGCCGACAACGACGTAATCGCCACCGAACTCCGTTCCCGACTCCGTGCCGACACACCCGCCCAGGTGTGGTGAAAGCGAGCGAACCATGAGCCAAGAACCTGAACGCCAGCTCCCCCAGATCGACTACGGGAAGAAGGAAATCTCCCAGTTGCTCGAAGGTGCGCGCAATGGTGAGATCAGCTTCGAGGAGGGTGCGGTGCGACAGTTGGCGGGTGAGGTCGAACAGCTGATCGCCGCAATCGCCTCTGCACGGCCAAATATGGATATGGCAAAGCAGACCAAGGGTTTCGGAGGATTCGAATCCGCACATGAACTCGCGGCGGGATTCGCTTGGAAGGCAAATGAAGGCCACAGCGTTCTCGATCAACTGATAACCGGGTCACTCGACCTCGAAGAAGGAATCCTTCGTGCCGCCAACATGATTCCGGCCATAGACGAGATAAACAAGAGTCGAATCAACCTCGCGAAGGGCAACCTGGGCGGTGCCCAGTGAAGGCTAAGCTCGCGATCGGCATCCCACTCTTCGCCATAGCTATCAGTGCGTGCACCGGCCAGCCATCAGGTAATAACCCCATCTCGACAGGAGATTCGACTGCTCCGGCAACTTCTGCACGTCCGTCGATCCTCGTAGCTGTGCCAGCAGCGCCACCGCAAGTTGGCCGAGCCGGAACGCGGGCCGGTTACGACCCCTGCTTTGAAATTGGAGATGGTCCAGTTTCCGAACTCGGCTTCGAGGCCTCGTCACGCGTCAGGTCTGACTTCATTTATGACGACTACGCCTGGATCGGGTGCAAGTTTGAGCGACGAGAGAAAAGTCGCGTCACCGGAAATGACATACCCGGTGGATGGATGATAATTTCATCGACCGACCTAAGCCTAGACAAATTTTGGCAACGCTCAGATTTCTCATCCAAGCAGGCCATCACGGTCAATGGACGCGAGGCGCTCTCATACATGCCAGAGTTCAAGGACCGGTGCAGCATAGCAATGAAGGGGCCCGACGGGGTGATCAGCGTCGACCTACACAACGCAAAAGGGTTGTCGGACTGGGACGGTTGTGACCACATCCAAGAAGCCGCCGAGAAAATCGAATCCGCGTTGCCGAGAATGAAATAGGGATCGAGAGAGAAATGTCTGACCTCGCCGTCAACCAGCAAGCTCTCGTCGCCCTCGGCGTAGAACTGAACAGAATCGGCACAGCATTGGAAAAAACCGACTGCCACACCCCTTTCCGCTGCGGCATCGATGACTTGAAAGGCACTGCGACAGCGGCAGTCTCAGCCGCCGCAGTCGACCAGGTACGCACCGCGCTGAACGCGGTCGCATCCCGAATCCACGCCATGGGCGGCGCGGCAATCCGCTGTTCAGGCGACTACGAGGCAGCCGACCGCGAGTTCGCCGCCCTTCTCAACACGGTCGGCGGTGGCGTGTACTCATGAGTATGGGTTTGAGCCAGATGCGTACGTACAACCCTGAAGCCACGACCAGCGCGGTCGCGCGCGGAGTCGAAGCCTTGGTCGCCGACTTCCGGAAGAACATGGCGGACGTTTACACCAAAGTGGACGCGACCCACGATGATTGGAAGGGTGATGCGGCGAAAGCCGCGAACGAACGCGCACTCGGCGAGCGGTTGTCCGGGAACAAACTGGCGACCGAGCTAGAAGACATCGCCACCGCGTACAAGGTGCATGGCGCCGCCATGGATGGTTACTGCAAGGCCGCGGTCGCCGCAGCTGACGGCTACATCATCGTTGGCATGAACGTCGCTGACGACGGCACAGTAACGGCCCCCGCCGGTGCGACTGGAATAAAGAACCCAGCCATGGCCGGCGGCGTCATCAAGATGTCACCCGAACAGCTGGCGACCTACGCCGTCGAGGCGACCAGTCGCGTCAAGGGCCTCATCAACCAGTTCATCACCGAGGATCTGACCCTCGCGCAGAAGGCTGGCCAGGAACTCCTCGACTTGGTCCAGAAAGCCAACGGCGAGTTTGGACTTGGACCCCAGAAGTCAGACAGGTACGGCAACTCCGGGGTCGACGACGGCAAGGCACTCGCAGAGGCGTTGCGCACCAACGACACCGCGAGGATTGACGAAATCCTCGCCAGCATGCCTGACAACTCACTGCCGCAGGCGGACCTCGCAGCGCTCGCAGCGGGCAAGGACATCGCGGTCCCCGCTGAACTCCGCGACTACTACAAGAACCTCTACCAAGATCTTGGCAAAGACGGCTTGCTCTCGCTGAACAGCTATCTCACCGAACAATCTCAACCGGGTAGCGCCACGCTCCCAGCCGCTGTCCAAGCTCAATCGAACATCGCCAACGGCCTGATGATGGTCTCGAATGAGCGCATCGGAACCGGCTTCGACAACACCGGAAAACTCATCTCACCAGGTGACTACAACCAACTTCCAGCAAGCCTGCGCAACGGCGTTTCGGGCCGACTCGCCGACGTCGACCTAGGCAAAGTCGCCCCGCAAGGCCCCTACGAATTCCAGAAGCGCCTCCAGGAAAAGATCGGCATGGCCGACCTCATGTCCCACGCCGACGACGGCATGCCACCGGGCACAACCCTTGGCACCGAACTCGGCCGCCAAGGAGCCGACCTCGCCGATTACGTAGACGGCAAGGCCACCGTTATCAACCAGTGGTCGGCCCAACATTGGCAGGACGCGATGCCCGACGGCACCATCGGTGCCAACGGCGTCTTCGGCGAGCCGAGCAAGGAATCGCTCGAGTCCGCCGCCCAGAAATACCTCGAGGTGGGCACCTCCAACCCCGAAGCCGCCTACCAACTTCTCACCGGCAAGAACTCCCACACCGGTGAACCTCTCCCCGCCGACCTCTCCTTCGGCGCCAACGCTGACCACAACCCAACCGGCAATTATGACCCGTCCAAACTCGTGACAACCGCCATCCGCCACGAATGGCCCGACGACGGCAAAGCCGCCGCCGGCATGGTCGACTGGATCGGCGAACACACCCACGACCAATCCAAACTCGGCGATCTCTCCCGCGAGGCGTACGCGGGCCTACCCAATATCCTTTCCCCGCACGATGACGCCGGCGTCCTCGTGACCGAAGGCAAGGGCGACGAGAAGAAGAGCGTCTTCGCGATCAATGCCGAGTCGTTCCTCAAGAATCCCGAGCTGGCAACTGGTCTGAGCAAAACTCTCGCTCCCAATATCGATTCCATCCAGGGAAATCTAAATGTGCCGGACATGACCCCTGGCAGCGGCAGGATCTCAACCGCCGATGCCGAGCGCATGCTATTCCTGGCAGCGGAGTCCCAGGAAGGCGTTATGTACCTTGAGACAGCTCGCCAAACATACGACTTGGGCGTACTCAGCAGACTCGAAGCCGGAGGGTATGCAGACCCTGCCAAAGCGTTGACAATAATGGGCGGAATTGACGCCCGTATGGATTCCGCGATCAGCAACGCTGCGTTGTTCCGAGATGTGAACGACAAGATTGAAGGATATTCACATCGGCAGGAGATATACGACTCCAAACAAAAAGCCGCCGAATTCGCCTCGATGCTCGTCGGCGGAGTCACGGATGGGCCCATCGAGAAGATGCCAGGGGGCGCGATTGTGCACGGCATTGTAGGCGAGATGCGCGACAAGGGCATGGAATCGGTTATCGAAAAATGGAACCCCAAGCCGGAAGAAGAGTCCAGCCAATTTCCTCGCCCGCAGGACTTGAAGGCGAACGCCTACGCTTACTATGACGAAAAGGTTGCACTTCACAACCTTTCGACAGATGCAAGAGATAAGCTCAGCACTGCATATAACGGTCTGGCCGTCGATACTATTATCGATTCTCCGGACGCTCTTAACCAATTCTTGGCCGGTGGCGCAGCACAGGTGACAGGTGGCAATGGGGGAGGGAAATAGCATGGTGAGATCGATGGGACTCGCTGCAATCGCCGGCGTTGCCGCCCTATGCTTAGGCTGCGCAACGGAACAGTCTTACCCTCACGATCCAGCGACGGCACAAGTCCCATCGCTGAACCGCAAAGCGCCATTGTTCGACCCTTGCGAATATATCGCACCAGAACTGCTCTCCAAACTGGACCTAACCAAGTTGGAGTCAGATTTCTACGCGCCTACATACGCAGGAGGAGACTGGTCATCGCAAATACGAGTCAGCACTTCGTGTGACATAAAAGATCAAAATCCGACCACCCAACCCGAATCTAGTGCTGCTCAATTCGACTTTGCAACCACAAACGTAACAATTGAATACATCGAGTCCCTGAAGTCCAGTAGCCAAAGCCGGGATACACGCCGCCTGACCATAGCTGACCACCCCGCGATCGTAGCCAACTCCACAATTGGACCGGGAACTTGCTTTGTACTCGTTGAGATGAAGGAGTACAGCATGATTCTGGATGGCAACTTCGGTGATACGACATGTGATCGCGGCGTCCTCCTCGCTTCAGAGTTCGCCCCCGCGATGCCCAACAGGTGAGAAGACGATCAATAGTGGTAGCGGGCCTGGGCGACGAGGAGGTCGTTGCCCTGGATCGCGTAGACCAAACGATGCTCGTCATTGATGCGCCGAGACCAGTAGCCCGACTTGTCGCCCCTCAGCGGTTCGGGCTTGCCGATTCCAGCGAAGGGATCGCGTTCGATCTCATCGATCAGGCGCATGATCCGCAGGGCGAGTTTCCGATCAGTGTCGATCCAGTGCGTCAGATCCTCCAACGCGGCCTTCGCGAAAATGACCCTCACTCGAGTTCCTCCGCGACCTTCCGCACGTCGACCTCGACCACGTCACCGGTCTCCAACTGGGCGATGCCCATGGCCAACCGGGCGGCATTCGCAGGGGATCGCAGAAGATAGAGCGTCTCCCGCAGCGAGTTGTACTCGTCCTCGGAAATCAGGACGGCGTTGCCTTTGCGGCTGGTGATGTGGACCGCGATCGCATCGTCGTTGACCTGCTCGATCAGTGGGAACAGGTTGCTTCGCGCTTCACTGGCGGACATGCTGGTCATCGAGATCGGTCCTCTCCCAAGAGTCCCCTCAATGGTACCGCATTGTGGTACGACTCCCCCGCCCGAAAGCTGCACTTCGAGCGGGCAGGGGAGCCGGTCCTACTCGATGCCGACACCCTCGAGCCGACGCCGTCGCTGTTCGACTGGGTCGGGGACCGGGACGGCGGCGACGAGGCGGCGGGTGTACTCGTGCTGGGGGTTGCGCAGGATCTGTTCGTTGGTGCCTTCTTCGACGCAGGTGCCGTCGCGCAGGACCATGATGCGGTCTGCGAGTTGGTCGACTACGGCGAGGTCGTGGCTGATGAACAGGCAGGCCCAGCCGCAGGAGCGCTGCAGTTCGGCGAACAGTTCCAGGACCGCTGCCTGCACCGAGACGTCGAGGGCGCTGGTCGGTTCGTCGGCTACGAGCAGGTCCGGGTCGAGCACGAGTGCGCGCGCCAGGCTGGCCCGCTGACGTTGTCCACCGGACAGTTCGTGCGGGTAGCGGTTCTCGGTGCCCGCGGGCAGTTGCACGTCGTCGAGCATGTGCCGCACGCGCGCGCGGATGCTCGCCTTGTCGCCGATGCCGTGCACGACCAGCGGTTCGGCCACGCACTCGCCGACCGTGAGGCGCGGGTTCAGCGAGCCCGCGGGGTCCTGGAACACGAACCCGAACCGTCGCCGGATCGGGCGCAGTTTTCGCTGGGACAGATCCGCGATGTCCTGCCCGCGAATCAGCACGTGCCCTTCGGTGGGCCGTTGCAGCGCGGCCACACAGCGTCCGATGGTCGACTTGCCCGACCCCGACTCGCCGACCAGGCCGAGGGTCTCCCCCGGCCGGATCTGCAGGCTGACGCCGTCGACCGCACGGAACGCGGGCCGCCCGAACGGACCGGGGAACGTGACGACCAGATCCTTCACGTCGAGCACAGGCTCGACAGTCCGGTCGATCACGGGCCGCTCGATGGTCGCCGCGCCGAGGTGCGGAACCGCATCGAGCAGGGCTTTGGTGTAGTCGGCCTTGGGGTTGGCGAACAGCTCGTGCACCGGCGCCTGCTCGACCACCTCGCCCTCGCGCATCACCACGACACGATCGGCGAGATCGGCCACCACACCCATGTTGTGCGTGATCAACACGATCGCGCTGCCGAGCCGGTCCCGCAGATCCCGCAGCAACTCCAGGATCTCCGCCTGCACGGTCACGTCGAGCGCGGTGGTCGGCTCGTCGGCGATGATCACCTTCGGCTCGCACGAGATGGCGATCGCGATCATCACGCGCTGCTTCTGCCCACCCGACAGCTGGTGCGGGTAGTAGTCCACGCGATGCTCCGGATCGGGCAGCCCGACCGAGCGCAGCAGCTCGATTGCCTTGGCCTTGGCGGCTTTTCGGCTCATGTCGCTGTGCGCGCGCAGCGCTTCACAGATCTGGAACCCGACGGTGAACAGCGGGTCGAGCGCCCGCGCGGGCTCCTGGAACACCATCGACACCGCCCCGCCGCGCAACGCGGTGAGCTGCCGTTCGGTCATGGACGTGACCGGCCGGTCGCCGATGGTGACCAGCCCGCGCACCGACGCGGAATGCGGAAGCAGTCCGATCGCGGTGCGCGAGCTCACCGACTTGCCCGACCCGGACTCGCCGACGATGGCGAGCACCTCGCCGGGGAACACCTCGTACGACACATTGCGCACCGCGTGCACGGGTCCGGCGTCGGTCGAGAAGGTCACCGACAAGCCCGAAACCGCCAGTGCGGCAGTGGTTTCACTCATCGACCGTCTCCTTCGAAGTGACCGCGCGGCGGGTGCGCAGCATCGGATTGAGCGTCTCGTCCAGGCTCTCGCCGACCAGCGTCATCCCGAGCACGACCAACACGATCGCGGTGCCGGGGAAGATCGAGGTCCACCACAGCCCGTTGGACACGTCGTTGAGCGCCTTGTTCAGGTCGTAACCCCACTCGGCGGCCTGGGTCGGCTCGATGCCGAACCCGAGGAAACCCAGCGCGGCCAGCGTGAGAATGGCGTCGGCGGCGTTGATGGTGACGATCACCGGCAGCGAACCGGTGACGTTGGACAGGATGTGCCGGAACATGATTCGTGTGGTCGACGCCCCGGTGACCCGGGCGGCGTCGACGTACGGTTCGGTCTTCACCGCGACCGTCGCGTTGCGCACCACCCGAAAGTATTGCGGCACATACACAACGGTGATCGCGATCGCCGCGGACAACATGCCGCCCAGACTGCTCGACGTGCCACCGGCCACCACGATCGACACCACGATGGCCAGCAGCAGCGACGGGAACGCGTAGATGGCGTCCATGATCAGCACCAGGATCTTGTCGACCCAACGCCCCACATACCCCGACAGCAGACCCAACGGCACGCCGATCAGCAGCGACAACGTCACCGCGATCGCGATCACCAGCAGCGCGGTGCGCGCACCGAACAGCACTCGCGACAGCACGTCCTCGCTGCGCACCGAGGTACCGAACCAGTGGTCGGCCGAGGGCGGTTGCTGCGGCAGGAATGCCACACCGTCCGCGGAGTTCTGCGCCAAACCGTAGGGCGCCAGCAGCGGCGCGAAGGCCGCCACGAACACGAACACCCCGACCAGCACCAGCCCGGTGATCAACGTAGCCCGTTGCAGCCCACCGGTTTTCGACAGCAGTTCGGCGCCGGGCAGACGCCGGCGTTTCACAGCGGTGGTCATCTAGAACCTCACCCTCGGGTCGATCAGCGCGACAATGGCGTCCACGACGAAGCTCATCACCGCGACGATCAGCGCGATGAACGCCACGATGCCCTGCACCGCGATGAAGTCACGCGCCCGCAGATACTCGGCGAGCTGATAGCCCAAGCCCTTCCATTCGAACGTGGTCTCGGTGAGTACCGCACCGCCCAGCATCATCGCGATGCACATGCCCATCACCGTGATGATCGGGATCAGCGCGTTGCGCACCGCGTGCCGACCGGTGACCACGCGCGAGGACAACCCGCGCGCCCGTGCCGCTTCCACGAAATCGCTGCGCAGAGTTTGGATCAGGTTCACGCGCACCAGTCGCAGGAAGATGCCCGCGGTCAGCAAGCCCAGCGCCACCGCGGGCAGTACCGCGTGTTCGAGCACGTCGAGCACGTACGACGGCTCGCCGTACAGGATCGAGTCGATGATCAAGATGTTGGTCTTGGGCGAAACATGTTGCAGCGCAAGCTCTACGTCGGTGCTGGCACGCCCGCCGACCGGGAACCAGCCCAGCCACACCGAGAACACCAGCTTGAGCAACATGCCCACGAAGAACACCGGCGCCGCGTAGGCCAGCACCGCGGAGAACCGCAGGAACGCGTCCGCGGCCGTATCCCGGTGCGTCGCAGCGTATCTGCCCAACGGAACACCCACCGCGAACGCCACGACCAGACCCCAGAACACGAGCTCGAACGTCGCGGCACCGTAGGTGATCACCACATCGGAGATCGCCTCGTTGTCCTGTGTTCGTCCGAAATCACCGCGCAGGAATCCGGTCAGGTACTCCCAATACTGGGTAAGGATAGGCCGATTCAGCCCGGCCGCTTCCTTGCGTTCGAAGATCTGCTCCTGGGTCAACCGGCCACCCATGGCCGCGCTGATCGGGTCACCGATCACCCGCATCAGGAAGAACACCACCGTCACCAGCAACCACGCGGTCGGCAGAATCAGCAACAGCCGAATCAGCAGGTACCGCAGCAAAGCCACCTGGCGGGAACCCCCGCCGCGCATCCACCCGAAACGCTGCGCCCGAGTCGGTGACTCGGGCGCAGCAGCAACGTCACTCACTTGCTCAGGACCGTGAACCGGAACTTGAAGGAGCCGTCGAGGGTCTGATCGACACCGGACACGCCCGGCTTCGACACCGCGACCTGCTTACCCGACAGCAGCGGCAGGGTCGGCAGGAAGTTCTGCGCCAGATCGGTCTGGATCTTCTTCAGCAGCTCCGCGCGCTTGGTCGGATCGGACTCGGTGGTCTCGGCGGTCAACTGGGCGTTGATGCCGGGGTTCTCGAAGTGCGACTGCAGGAAGTTGTTCGGGCCGAAGAACGGCGTCAGGTAGTTGTCGGCGTCCGGGAAGTCCGGGAACCAGCCGAACTGGTACATCGGGTAACTGTCGGAGGCGCGCTCCTTCTGGTAGGTCACCCACTCGGTGGACTGCAGGTTCACCTTGAACAGGCCCGAGGCCTCGAGCTGCGACTTGACCGCGGCGTACTCCTCCGAGGAGCTGGAGCCGTAGTGGTCGGGGTTGTACTGCAGGTTCAGCGTCACCGGGGCGGTGACGCCCGCGTCGGCCAGGAACTTCACGGCCGCGGCCTTGTCGGGCTTGGCGCCGTAGAGGTCCTTGAGCGGCTCGGCCGCACCGGCCATGCCCTGCGGCACGTACCCGTAGGCGGGCTGGTAGGTGCCCTTGTAGACACCGGCGGCCAGCGCCTCACGGTCGATCGACGACGCGAAGGCCTTGCGCACGGCCAGCTTCTGCTCGGGGGTGTTGCCCGGCATGGTGTTCATGTTGAACACCACGTAGCGCAGCTCGCCGCCGGGGCCGTCGGTGACCTTCACCTTCGAGTCCGCGCGCAGCGAGTCGATGTCGGTGGGGGTGAACGAGCGGTAGCCGACGTCGATGGCGCCGTTCTGCAGGTCCAGCTTCAGGTTGTCGGAGGTGGCGTAGTACTTGGTCGACACCGTGGTGTTCTTCGGCGTGCCGAGAATGCCCTGGTAGTCGGGGTTGGCCTTGTACTCGACCAGCTTGTTCTTGTCGTAGCTCGAGATCGTGTACGGGCCCGCGTAACCCTTGGCCTTCACGACCTCTTCGTCGGTGGCGACCTTGTCGGCGGGCAGCGACTTCTCGTCCACGATCGGCCCGGCCTGCGTGGGCAGGATGGTCGGGAAGGTCTGATCGTTGGCAACCTTGAGCGTGAACGCGACGGTGAGATCGTCGATCTTGTCGGTCTTCTCGAGGTTGCCCAGCAGCGAAGCCGGACCGTGCGCGTCGTTGATCTTCAGCATCCGGTCGAACGAGAACTTCACGCTGGTGGCGGTGAGCGGGTTGCCGTTGGCGAACTTCAGGCCCGGCTTGATCTTGCAGGTGTAGACCGTGGGGCTGGTGAACTCGCACTTCTCCGCCGCGTCGGGCTTGGGCGTGGTGTCGCCGGGCGCGAAATTGAGCAGGTACGAGTAGATCTGGTTTTCCACCAGCAGCGACCCGTTGTCGTAGGCCGCGGCCGGGTCGAGCGAGAAGATCTTGTCGGTGGTGCCCACGACCAGGCCCGCACCGGAGCCCGCTTCATCGGTGCGGCCGGAGCCACAGCCGGCCAGCGCGGCCACGACGAGCGCGGCGGCACCCACCGCACCCACTTGTTTCGCACGATTATTCAACATCAGGTCCCATTCTCGAACGCTGCGCTGCCGCCGAACCCGGGTTTCGAGAGCGGCGGCAGCGCGTTTGAGCTAGCGATATAACGGGGGACCGTACATTGCGACCATTACCGGCCAGTTTCAAATGCGCCGAAATATTGCCGCTATGTTATGAACTAATCTTACGTAATTCGAGGGCACCGGAATTTTGTCCGTACAGCACACAAAAGGGGCCGACCAGGTTTATCCTGGCCGACCCCTGATGGGTGGAAACTACGGACGACTCAGCGCGTCGACGTTCACGTTCTCGCCCAGCAGCGTCGCCTCCGGCTTGCCCGACAACATCCCCTCGAGCACGTTCTTGCCGATCGCGGCCTCAGTGGGCAGCTCGATCGGGTACTCACCGGTGAAGCAGGCGGTGCACAGTCGCGACGCCGGCTGTTCGGTGGCGGCGATCATGCCCTCGGTGGACACGTAACCGAGGGTGTCGGCACCGATCGAACGGCGCACGGTCTCGATCATGTCGGCGTAACTGTCGTCGGCGCCGGTGCCGTTGGCGATCAGCTCCGCGCGCGAGGCGAAGTCGATGCCGTAGAAGCAGGGCCACTTCACCGGCGGCGACGCGATCCGCACATGGATCTCGAGCGCACCGGCCTCGCGCAACATGCGGATCAGCGCGCGCTGGGTGTTGCCGCGCACGATCGAGTCGTCGACCACGATCAGCCGCTTGCCGCGGATGACTTCCTTCAACGGGTTGAGCTTGAGCCGGATACCCAGCTGACGGATCGTCTGACTGGGCTGGATGAAGGTTCGGCCCACATAGGCGTTCTTCATCAGACCCTGGCCGTACGGAATGCCCGAACCCTGCGCGTACCCGACCGCGGCGGGCGTGCCCGACTCGGGCACCGGGATCACCAGGTCGGCGTCGACCGGGTGCTCCTTGGCCAGCTTGCGGCCGATCTCCACGCGGGTGGAGTGCACCGAACGCCCGGCGATCGTGGTGTCGGGACGCGCCAGGTACACGTACTCGAACACGCAACCCTTGGGCTCGGGATTGGCGAAGCGCATCGAGCGCACGCCGTCGGAGTCGATGGCCAACAGTTCGCCGGGCTCGATCTCGCGCACGAACGCGGCACCGACGATGTCCAGCGCGGCGGTTTCCGAAGCCACGACCCAGCCACGATCCAGCCGACCCAGCACCAGCGGGCGTACGCCGTGCGGGTCACGCGCGGCGTACAGGGTGTGCTCGTCCATGAAGGTCAGACAGAACGCGCCACGCAACTGCGGCAGCAGTTCCATCGCGGCGGCTTCGATGCTGGAGTCCGCCGAGGCGTGCGCCAGCAGCGCGGTGACGATGTCGGAGTCGGAGGTGGCGCCGGTCATCTGCGGGCGGCCGTCGACCACCCCGGCGCCGATCAGGCCCAGTTCGCGTGCGCGACCGGCCAATTCGGCGGTGTTGACCAGGTTGCCGTTGTGGCCCAGTGCCAGGCCGGAACCCACGGAGGTGGTGCGGAAGATCGGCTGCGCGTTCTCCCAGGTGACCCCACCGGTGGTGGAGTAGCGGCAGTGGCCCACGGCGATATGGCCCGGCATGGCGGCCAGGGTCTGCTCGTCGAAGACCTGCGAAACCAGGCCGAGATCCTTGAAGACCAGGATTTGGGAGCCATCGGAAACGGCGATGCCCGCCGCTTCCTGCCCGCGATGCTGCAGGGCGTACAGGCCGTAGTAGGTGAGCTTGGCCACGTCCTCATCGGGAGCCCAGACGCCGAAAACGCCACACTCCTCGCGAGGCTCGTGTTCGAGTTCGTCGGGCGCTTGGTTGGCCACTGTTTTTCGCTCCCTGTTCGGGCGGGCTGGGGGCAATGATCAGTCTACGGGTCACCTCCGACAGGTAGTACCTCCGCTGGGCATCCCGGCGGGTGACACCTGCTTTTTGGTCGCCGAAATGTTGCCCGGCACTGCTACCGTCCCGGGTGTGACCACGGACGACAGTGCGAACGATCAGGCCGGTGCGGAACCCGATCCCGCCGGTGCTCAGGCGGTGAAATCGCCCCGGCAGCGTGGTAGCAAAGCGCGCCCGGCGACCCGGAACCTGCAGCGTGGCGACCTGATTCGGATGGTGCTCAAGCCCACGGTCGTGCTCGCGATCCTCACCGCGCTGCTGGGTGTGATGTACCTGGACTACGTGGCCGACCCCGAGGGCAACCTGCACGATTTCCCGATCGCGCTGGTCAACCTCGACGTGGGCGATGTCACCGGCACCGGGGAGAAGGTCGACTTCGGTAAGCAGGTCACCGACGGCCTGGTGAACAACGTGCCCGCGGACAAGGTCGACCTGCGGGTCGTGGGCATCACCGAGTCCGAGCTGTTGATGCGCAACGGCGATGTGTACGGCGCGATCATCATCCCCGGCGACTTCAGCAAACGGCTGAGCATCCTGGGCGCGGGTTCGATCGTGCCGGGCGAGATGGAACGTCCGGTGATCACCCTGCAGACCAACCCGCGCCTGGGCGCTTTCGGCACCCAGATCACCAAGCAGGTCGGCCAGCAGGCACTGGCCGAGGTCGACAAGCAGGTCGGTGGTCAGCTGACCGACCAGGTGAAGAAGGCCCTGGCCGGCACTCCGGAAGGCGCCCCCGCACCGCAGGTCTCCGGCGCGGCCATGCTGACCCTGCAGGACCCGATCAATATCATCGAACAGGAATTCCGCCCACTACCCGCGGGCAGCGGCGAAGGGCTCACGGCCTTCTTCTACGCGCTGTTGTTGCTGCTGGCGGGCATGATCGGCGCGATGGTCGTGCACACCATGACCGACGCGGGCCTGGGTTTCGTGCCCAACGAGTACGGCCCCTTCTACATCCACCATGAGCCCGTGAAGATCTCGCGCCTTGGCACCCTGGTGGTCAAATGGGGAATCATGACCGTGGTTTCGCTGGTGGTGTCGCTGGTCTACGTCGTGACGGCCGAGATCCTGGGCATGGCCATCAGCAACCATTTCGGCCTCTACCTGTTCTCGGTGCTGTGCATGCTCGCCTGCGGCTGGACCGGCCTGACCATGCTCGCCGTGTTCGGCACCCCCGGCCTGCTGATCAACATGATCCTGTTCGTCATCCTGGGCCTACCGTCCTCCGGCGGCACCGTCCCCATCGAAGCCGCCCCCAAATACCTCGCCTGGCTGGCCGAATTCGAACCCATGCACCAGGTCTACCTGGGCGTCCGCTCGATCCTGTACTTCGACTCCAACTACGACGCAGGCCTGGGCCGAGGCACCTTCATGGCCTTCCTCGGCATAGCCATCGCCGTAGTCCTGGGCGTAGCGGTGACCACCTTCTACGACAAAAAGGGCCTCCACCGCGAAAACCTGCTCTAACTGTTCGCCGCCAACGGAACAATCGGCAGCCACTGCGCGATCTCCCCCGCCCTGGTCCCCGACGCACTGACCGCGCCCGCTCGAACCGCGTCCTCGAACTCGAGCAGCCCGGTGGCCAGCAACAACCAGGTCCGCGCGTCGGTCTCGACCACGTTCGGTGGATTCCCCCGGGTATGCCGAGGCCCCTCGATGCACTGCACCGCCGCGAACGGCGGCACCCGAACCTCCACCGAATGCCCCGGCGCACCAGCCGCCAACGCCCGCACCGTCCCCTTCACCGCCGCCGCGATCTCCGCCCGCCCCGGCTTCTCCACCCCCGAGCCCCGCAACCACTCCCCCACCCCCAACACAGCCGCCCGCACCTGCGCGGGATCCACCTTCTGTTGCGCCATTCCCCCAAGTTACCGAGCTACTTCCTGAACTGCTCGATCCGTCGGGCGGCGAGGGGGGTCAGGGCTGCGCCGGTGTTGAGGGCCAGGTGGAGGAGGGCGGGGGCGGTGGCGCTGTTCGAGCGGCGGCGGAGTTCGGTGAAGAGCAGGCCGGCGAGGGTGGTGGCCAGGATGGTTGCCGGTATCGAATCGTTTGCGGTTCTTGCCGGGTGGATGTGCCAGAGGCCGAAGTCGAGGGGGCTCAGGGCGGGGGTGCCCAGCGATCGGGTGAGGAGGGGGTCGAGGGTTCCTCGGAAGATTGCTTCTTCGGCTAGGACGGTGCCTAGGGGGATGTGTAGGGCTGTCCACTCGAGGGTGGAGGTTTCGGGGGTGCGGGTCTCTATTTCGAGGGGGATTCGACGGAGGGGTGGGATCGATAGTGCGATGGCGTAGCCGGTGAGGACTATGGCCGCGCTGGCTGAGCCCCAGCGGAATCCGCTGGCGGACAGCCAATTCGGCGTTCCTTGGAAGGCTTTCGTGTAGCCGGTTGCGAAAACCAGGTTCGCTGCGGTGCGGCCGCGTAGGGGAAGGTCGAGGGCGGGCAGTACACGGTTGTTCCAGAGCGGCGGAAGTATCAGTGCGGCAAGCGTTTTGAACCGGCTCACTTCACCTCCCGCTCGTAGTCCTCCGCGAATTCCAGTGCGGCCCGAATCTTTTCGACAACCTCACCACTCACCTCGGGCGCCCCTACCGCCACCCACCCATCCAGCACCAACGACCCGTACCGGTGCCCGTGCCCGTCGACCACCCCTTGCGCATTGGTCAGATCGGCCGTGACCTGCCAGAACGTCACGAACGGCGCCCACCGCATCTGCGTGGACACATCGGACCCGCGCGGCTCACTCAGCCAGTCCGGGCGGGTGAAGATCAGGTCCGCCGACCACCACACGATGGGGTCGGACGGGTGTTGCAGGTACGCGATGCGCGGCTCACGCCACGGCTCGAAACCTTCGAAATCCGTTGCCTCGTCGGCGAATCGAACCACAAGCCCGTCGGCGTACACCGGCTCCACCTCGGGCGAGCCGGGATCGCGCCGTTCCACGAACTGCCGCCACAACCGGTTCGAATTGGGCGGCCCCACCCACAGCGCCCCGTCGACCTTCTCCCGCAGCTCGGCCAACCCGTCGAAGGCCTCCTCCGATCCCTGCGACCCGAGACTCTCCCCGTAGACGAACAGCTTCGGCCGCTGCCCCTCCGGCTGGGCCGACCACCGCGCGTACACCGCGTCGAACAGCTCCCGGCTGGCCGCGGCCGCCTTCTCCCGGTCGGACATGAACGACAGCACGCTGGGCAGATACGAGAACTGGGTGGCCACGATCGCGGTGTCACCGCCGTACAGATACTCGACAGCCCCGGCCGCCATCCCGTTGACCCACCCGGTTCCGGTGGTCGTGACGACAACCATCGCCGCACGTTCGAAGGCTTTGGTCCGCTCCAACTCGGCAACCGCCAGCTGCGCCGCGGTCTGTTCGCCCTTGACCGATTCCAACCCCACGTACGCCCGAATCGGTTCGCGCGCAGGCTTTCCCGTCACCCCGGCGATCCCCGACGCACTGGGCCCGTTGGCGACGAACCACCGCCCCTCGAACCCCAACGTCTCCCACGGCGCCAACGACCCCGCACTCCCCGACCGCTCGGGCGCCACCGGCTGCACCGCGAACGACGTCGTCCGGTCGTTGCGCACACTGAACGCCGAATTCGCCACCGCGAAGAACGCCCGCGACGCCACCCCGTTGAAAATCGTCACCGACAGCACGACAAGCACCAGCAACCCGGCCGCCGGCGCCACCTCACGCGGCACCCGCACCCACCGATTCAGCTGCCGCGCCAGCACCAAAACGATGACCCGCACCGTCCGATACGCGGCCACCACCGCCACCCCTACAGCCACGCTGAGCAGCCCGGTTCGCAGGTACGCGGGCGTGGTCGTGCCCGCCATCCCCATCAGCGAGGTGATCTCGCGCTGCCACCGCGCCGACTGCACCAGCATCCCTGCCGCGAACACCGCACACCCCACCAGCACGGTCGCCTTGATCGCGTACCGCAGCCGATCGGAGGGGCTGGGAATCGGCAGCCGCGCACGCACCCACCGCCGGAACACCCACTCCAGCACACACCCGAGGCCGTACCCGATCGCCGCGTTGATCCCGCTGATCAGCCCCTGGAAAAGCCAGTCGCGCGGCACCAGCGACGGTGTCACCGACAGCCCGAAGAACAGGGTCGCCAGCACCAGTCCCGGATAGTTCAGATCGACGACGTCCTCCACGCGGCGCGCGATCACGCCGCCGCGCGCACGCAGCGTCGCCACCGTCGATGCGCGTTCGGTCACCGCCTCAGTATGGCGGCCGGGTCTGACAAACACCGGATTTGCGCATGCCGATCGGCTCACAAACTACGTACCGCACTCGAGTAGTTGTACGCGCGATCGCGAAGCCGCAGATCAGCACACTGATACCCATGAGCACAAACCACAAGCCGAAGAACACCTCGGCCTACATGGCCCAGGCCGCGATCGCGTTCGGCGTCAGCCTGTTCGGGACCGGCGCCGGTATCGCCTACCTGCCGTTGGACGGCTGGCAGCGCGCGTTCCTGGCGATGTCGGGATTGTTCCTGGTGACCAGCTGCTTCACCCTGGCCAAGGTCGTGCGCGACCAGCAGGAGACCCAGTCGCTGCTGAGCCGGGTCGACGAGGCGCGGCTGGAACAGCTGATCGCCGAACACAATCCGTTCAAATCGGTGTCGTAACCGCACCGGGGCAGCGCTGATCGAGGGGTTCGGCGCTGCCCCGGTGCGTCACTTCAACCGATGTTCGCGCGCCATCGACGCGTCGAGGTACGCCCGAATCCGCTGCGCCAATTCCGGTGTGTAGTCCGGTGGTTCAGCCACCGCGGCCCATGCGTCGGGCACCAGGTTCCCGTAGTTGTGACCGTGCCCGTCCGAAACAGACTGTGCGCGAGGAAGATCCGCCGCCACCTGCCAGAATGTGACGATCGGATACCACGACATCGCCGGCGACACATCCGGTCCGCGCTTCTCGCGCAACCAATCCGGCCTGCCGAACAGCAAATCCGGCGACCACCACACCACCGGATCCGACGCGTGCTGCAGATAGACGATGCGCGGATCGTTCCAGACCGGGGTCGGCTTCGCGAGCTGGTCGGCACTGGCGGCGAAACGCACCGACATGCCGTCGGCGTAGATCGGGGTGATCTCCTCGGTGCCGGGGTCGCGCCTGCTCACGAACTCCGACCACAGCCGATTCGAATTCGGCGGCCCCACCCAGAGCACGCCGTCGGTGCGGTTGCGAATATCGGCTAGGCCGGAGAATGCGCCCTCCGACCCCTGCGAGCCCAGACTTTCGCCGTAGACCAGCAGCTTGGGGCGAGCGTCCTCGGGCAGCGCCGACCAGCGGTCGTACACCTTGTCGAACAGCATGCGCCCCATGGTCATCGACTTGTCGCGGTCCGACAGGAACGACAGTGCGCTGGGTAGATACGAGTACTGCGTGGCCACCAGCGCGGTGTCCCCACCGAACATCAACTCCACCGATTCGGCGCTGACGGTATCGACCCAGCCCGTACCCGTGGTGCCGATCACCACGAGGACCTCGCGTTCGAAAGCCTTGGTGCGCTCCAGTTCCGCGATCGCCACGTCGGTCTGCGCCTCGAATCCGTCACCGGATTCCAACCCGGCGTAGACCCGAATCGGTTCGCGCGCAGGCTTTCCCGTCACCTGGCTGATGGCCAGCGCGGTCGGTGCGTTCGACACGAACCAGCGGCCTTCCGAACCCAGGGTGTCCCATTTCGCCAAAGACTCAGGGCTACCGGAACGTTCGGGCAGTACCGGCTGCACCGCATTGGGCGACGTGTGACTGTTACGCGCGCTGAAGGCCGAATTGGCCACGGCGAAAAAGCCTTTCGCCAGCACGCCGTTGAACAGCATGGCCGCGACCACCACCACGACGAGCAATCCGAGCGGCCGCGCGATCGCCGTCGGAATTCGCACCCACTGGTTCAGTCCCCGCGTCACCGCGCGCACCAGCCGGACCACCAGGCGCGAGATCCAGATCAGAATCCCGACCACCACCGCGCCCAGCAGCACCGTGCGCGGATAGCCCGCGTCCGAGACCGGCGCCATCCCCATCAGGTCGGTGATCTGCCGCTGCCACTTCGACGACTGGATGCTCATCAGCACCGCGAAGATCAGGCACGCCACCACGATCGCGCCCTTCACCGCCACCAGCGCCCAGCTCGGCCGCTTCGCCCATGCAGCGGTCACCTGCTCGGGCCACTTGATGCGGGGAACCGCCCACTTACGCCAGGCCCAGGCCAGCGCGCAGCCGATGCCGTAGCCGATGGTCGCGTTGATCCCGCTGATCAGTCCCTGGAAGAACCAGTCACGCGGCAGCAGCGACGGTGTCAGCGACAGCCCGAAGAACATCGCAGAAACGATGAGCCCCACGTAATTGGGATGAAAAAACCTCTCCACCAGGTGAATTCCCCGGACGAAGAGGTTCTCGTGCACGCGTGCTTCTGGTCGAGAAGTCGAGCTCGTATCCTCAGTGGTCACAAGCTCGACTCCTCGTCAGATCAGGCGGTGTGCGCTCCGAACAGCTTAGGCAAGGTGCCCTCGAACGCCTCACGCAATTCCGCGAGTGTCACCGAGAACTGCCCCTGCACCTCGACCGAATCCGAACCCTGGTCGACCACGCCGATGCGCACCCACGGCAGCTGCCGCGCGTCGCACATCTTGGTGAAGCGGGTCTCCTCCGAACGCGGCACCGCCACGAGCACACGCCCCGCCGACTCCGAGAACAGCTGCACGAACGGGTCCGAGCCTTCGGGAAGCACGATGCGGCAACCGGTTTCGCCTGCCAGCGCGGCTTCGACGACGGTCTGCGCCAGACCACCCTCGGACAGGTCGTGCGCGGCGGAGATCATGCCGTCCCGCGAACCCGAGGTGAGCACGTCCGACAGCAGCTGCTCGCGGGCGAAGTCGACCTTGGGCGGCACGCCACCGAGGTGATCGTGCACGACCTGCGACCAGATCGAGCCGTCCAGCTCGTCGTGGGTGTCGCCGAGCAGGATCAGCGACTCGCCCGGCTCGAGGCCGAGGCCCGTGGGGATGCGTCGGTGCACATCGTCGATCACACCGAGCACGGCGACCACCGGCGTCGGCAGGATCGCGTCCTTGCCGGTCTGGTTGTAGAAGCTCACATTGCCGCCGGTGACCGGAATGCCAAGGGTGGCACAGCCATCCGCGAGACCGCGCACGGCCTGCTGGAACTGCCACATCACGCCCGGGTCCTCCGGCGAACCGAAGTTGAGGCAGTTGGACACGGCCTTGGGGGTGGCGCCGGTGGTGGCGACATTGCGGAAGGCCTCGGCCAGCGCCAGCTGCGCGCCGGTGTACGGGTCGAGCTTGGTGTAGCGGCCCGAGGCGTCGGTGGCCAGGGCGATACCGCGGCCGGTGGCCTCGTCGACCCGGACAACGCCCGCGTCGGCGTGTTCGGCCAGCACGGTGTTGCCGCGCACGTAGCGGTCGTACTGCTCGGTGATCCAGCGGCGGCTGCACAGCTGCGGGCTGGCGATCATGGTGAGCAGGGTTTCGCGCAGCTCGTCGCCGGTCTGCGGGCGGGTCAGCGCGGCGGTGGTGTCGGCGATCAGCGCGTCCTGGGTGTCGGGACGCTGCACGGGCCGCTCGTAGACCGGCCCCTCGTGGGCGACGGTGCGCGGGGGCACGTCCACCACGGTCTCGCCGTGCCAGGTGATCACGAGGTGGTCGCCGTCGGTGACCTCACCGATGTCGGTGGCCAGCACGTCGTGCTTGCGGCACACGGCCATGAACGCTTCCACGTTCTCGGGCGTGACCACCGCGCACATGCGCTCCTGCGATTCGCTGGACAGGATCTCCGCGGGGGTCATGTGGGCGGCGCGCAGCGGGACCTTGGTCAGGTCGATGTGCATACCGCCGTCACCGGCAGCCGCGAGTTCGGAAGTGGCGCAGGACAATCCGGCACCGCCGAGGTCCTGGATGCCCACGACCAGGCCGGCCGCGTACAGGTCGAGACAGCACTCGATGAGCACCTTCTCGGTGAACGGATCGCCCACCTGCACCGCGGGCAGCTTCTTACGGCCCGAGCCTGACTCGTCGCCGGAGAAGGAGTCCGAGGCCAGCACGGACACGCCGCCGATGCCGTCCAGGCCGGTGCGCGCGCCGAACAGGATGATCCGGTTGCCCTCACCCGAGGCGAACGCCAGGTGCAGGTCTTCCACGCGCATCGCGCCCGCGCACAGCGCGTTCACCAGCGGGTTGCCCTGGTAGGAGGCGTCGAACACGGTCTCGCCGCCGACATTGGGCAGGCCCAGCGAGTTGCCGTAACCGCCCACGCCGCGCACCACACCGTCGACCACGCGACGGGTATCGGGGGCGTCAGCGGCACCGAAACGCAGCTGGTCCATCACCGCGATCGGGCGCGCGCCCATGGCCATGATGTCGCGCACGATGCCGCCGACGCCGGTGGCCGCACCCTGGTAGGGCTCCACATACGACGGGTGGTTGTGCGATTCGACCTTGAAGGTGACGGCCCAGCCGTCGCCGATGTCGACCACGCCGGCGTTCTCGCCGATCCCGGCCAGCATGGAGGCCTTCATCTCGTCGGTGGTGGTTTCACCGAAGTAGCGAAGGTGCACCTTGGAGGACTTGTACGAGCAGTGCTCGCTCCACATCACCGAGTACATCGCCAGCTCGGCATCGGTGGGCCGACGGCCGAGAATCTCCTTGATGCGGGCGTACTCGTCGTCTTTGAGACCGAGTTCCTTGTACGGCTGCGGAGCATCCGGGGTGGCTGCGGCGGTGGCGACGGTGTCGACCTGCAAAGTCACGGGAGACCAGGGTCCTTTCGGCCGGGGGGATCGTCTGGTCCAGAGTCTATATAGCGGCCCGATCACACTTGCGCTTCGGCTGGGTCTGCACCCGCTAGTCTGGCGCCGTGAACGAATGTCAGGGGGTTGCCGGGCAGGTCGAGTCACCTGTTCCGGCAGATAACGGGGGGTCGAATTCGGTACCGGATCACCCCCCGCCGCTCGACCGTCAGCGGCGCTGGTTGGCCGCGGCGATCGGCCTGTTCGCGGTGTCGGCGGCGATCGCGCTGATCGCGAACTGGTGGGACGGGTACATCGATCTGCAGGTCTACCGCACCGGGGCGCGGGTGTGGCTGGACGGCGGCGACCTGTACGGGCCGATGCCGCCGGTCCAGGGGATGGGCCTGCCGTTCACCTATCCGCCGCTGGCCGCGATGTTCTTCGTGCCGCTGGCCTTGATGCCACTGGGGTTGGCCGAGGTCGTGGTGCTGGTGACCTCGCTGCTGAGCCTTGGCATCGCGCTGTGGTTGGTGCTGGTGCGGGTGCGCCCCGAGCTCGACCGGATCGCGGTGCTGACCGTGGTGATCGCCGGACTCGGCCTGGCGCAGTTCCTCGAACCCGTTCGGCAGTCGGTCAACTTCGGCCAGGTCAATCTGATCCTGTTGGCGGCGGTGCTGGTCGACGTGCTGATGCGCAAGCCGGTGCTGCCGCGCGGGATGCTGATCGGCATCACGGTGTCGATCAAGCTGATCCCGGCCGGTTATCTGCTGTATTTCCTGCTGCGCAAGGACTGGAAGGCCGCGGCCACGATGGTGGCGTCGGCGGCGGGCGCGGTGGGCGTCGGCTTTCTGCTGTTTCCGAAGGATTCGGTCGAATACTGGTTCCACACGGTCGCCGACACCGGCCGCATCGGCACCCCGTTCTTCGCGGGCAACCAGTCGATCAAGGGCACGCTGTTCCGCCTCGGCCTGGACGAATCGCTGGCCACCGGCCTGTGGCTCGGCCTGTCCGCGCTGACCATCACGCTGGCCGCGATATGGATGTACCGCCTGATCGGCGCGGGTCACGACGTGGCCGCGATCTTGGTGAATGCCGCTGCGCTGCTGCTGGTTTCGCCGGTGTCGTGGTCGCATCACTGGGTGTGGGTGGCGCCCGCACTGGTCGTGGCGGTCAGCCTGGCCGACCGCCGCCGCTCCCCCGCCTTCACCACGGTGGTCGCGCTGTTCACGGTGATGTTCATCATCGGCCCGCAATGGCTGCTGCCGCATTCCAAGGACCAGGAACTGGCCTGGACGTGGTGGCAGCAGATCATCGGCAGCAGTTACGTGTGGACCACGTTCGCGGTGATCGTCTTCGCGGTGATCACCTACCGACCCAGCCGAAATCCGGCCGCGGCAACGGCACTCACGCAGCCGTAGCTAAATGGTCATCTGATCACCAGGCTCTCAGGGATTTTCGCACTCGGGCGATGTTTGCGTGAGAGCCTGGTGATCAACCGTCCAGGTCAGGCTTCGGGGGTCAAGAAGGCCGCGAGGGCGGAGGCGTAGGCGGGGACGTCGGCCGCGCCCATGAGTTCGCGGCAGGAGTGCATCGCCAACTGCGGTGCGCCGACGTCGACGGTCGACATGCCGGTGCGGGCCGCGGTCATCGGGCCGATGGTCGAGCCGCACGGCAGGTCGGCGCGGTGCACGTAGCGCTGCAAGGGCACGTCGGCCTGCGCGCACGCCAGCGCGAACGCACCCGCGCCCGCCGCGTCGGTGGCGTAGCGCAGGTTCTGGTTCACCTTGAGCACCGGCCCGCCCCCGACCTGGATGCGATGCGCGGGCTCGTGCCGATCCGGGTAGTTCGGATGCGTGGCATGTGCCATATCGCCCGAGGCGACCACCGAACCGGCAAGCGCCGCAAGGTAATCCGCGCGTCCGCCACCGCGGGCCAACACGATCCGCTCCAACACCGCGGGCAGCAGATCCGACTGCGCGCCGCGATCGGACTGACTACCGACCTCTTCGTGGTCGAACATCACCAGCACCGCCGTCGCCGCTCCCGGCTCGTCGGCGGCGGCCAGAAACGCCTGCAACCCGGCATAACAGGTGCCCTGGTTGTCCAGCCGCGGCGCGCTCACCAGATCCAGATCCCGGCCCACGATCGTGCTCGGCGCGAGGTCGTGGGTCATCAGTTCCCAGCCCAGCACGTCGGCGCCGTTCACCCCGGCCCGCTCGGCGACGAAGTCCAGGAACGGCGCGGGGCCGTCACCGATGCCCCAGATCGCGTTCACGTGTCGTTGCGGGTCGAGGGTGACCCCGCGTCGGTCCTCGGACAGGTGGATCGCCAACTGCGGCACCCGCAGGATCGGCTCGTCGATGCGCACCAGCACGTCACGCATCCGCGCACCCTCGCGCACACTGAGCCGCCCCGAAAGCCCCAGCTCCCGGCCCAGCCACGAGTTCAGCCAGGCGCCGCCGTACGGTTCCAGCCCGACCAGCTGCCACCCGGCCGAGGCCAGGTCGGGATGCTGTTTCACCCGCAGATTGGGGCTGTCGGTATGCGCGCCGACCACCCGGAACGGCGCCGCGGGCACCGCGTCGTAGTCGGCCCACGCGATCAGCGAACCACCGCGCACCACATAGTGTTTGCCGCCCGCGTCATCCCACGCCGACGCCTCGGTCAACGGCGTGAACCCGTTGCCGTCCAGCTCGGCGGCCACCGTCGCGCACACATGGAACGGCGACGGCGAAGCATCGATGAAGGCGCACAATCCACTGGCCGTGGCCGCTGTCAGAGAAACGGGCATTCTGCGATCCTAGGCACGATGCCCTCCGACTGTGGATCAGTCGTCGAGTTCGGCGACGACCGACAGCGCCGCCATCAGTTCGCCATACCGGCGAACACCGAGGCGGGTGCGCAGTTGTTCCTCGGCAAGTTTTTCCTGCGCGCGGATCTTGGCGGCCAGTTTCGCGCCCAGACTGCTCAGCCCGATCAGGATCCGGCGGCGGTCGTCGGTGGCCGCGACGCGGAAGATCAGCCCGCGTTCGGCGAGGTAGTCCGCGTGCCGGGTGGCCGAGGACGGGGCGAGGCGCGCCGCGGCGGCCAGTTCCGACATCGTCATCCCGCTGTCGGTGGATAGCTGCGCCAGCATCGCCCAGTGGTCGGCTGTGAGATTGTCAGCCGTCAGCGCCGATTCCAGTCGACTCACCCAGTTGCGCTCCGCGGAGCGCAAGGCACCGTGCAGCGTGGAATACCCACATATGATGGACACTGATCGCATTCCCACCTGCCGAGAAATTCATTCGAACAATCCTGTTCGCACAAGGCGATAGAGTACAGAATGCCCAGTTTCGGCCAGAGCCGGGATGAAACGATCGAGATTCTGTCGATCGTGCCCACGCAGGGCCCTGGCGGCATCATCGCCCCCTCGTGCACCGCCGCCATTTCGCTGGCTGTCGACGAAATCAATAGCGGCACAGGAATTCTCGGTCGCGAAATTCGACTCACCACTCTCGACGGCGGGCGTGAACCGCACGAGGTGGCCACCGAAGTCGAGGCCTTTCTGGCCACCGGAATGGTCGGCGCGATCACCGGCTGGCACACCTCGGCCGTGCGTCGCGCGGTGGCCGAGGTGGTGGACGCGCGGGTGCCGTATCTCTATGCCACCGACCACGAGGGCCTGCCCGACGAGCGTCCCGGCGTGCTGCTGGTCGGCGAACATCCCGACCATCAGAGCGTGCCAGCCGCGGCCTGGATGGGTCGCGAATTGGGGGTGCGCCGGTGGGCGGTGATCGGCAACGATTACATCTGGCCGCGCCGCACCGCCGACGCCCTGCGCCGCTCGCTACCCAGCCCCTACGACATCATCGTCGAACAGTATGTGCCGTTGGGCACCACCGATTTCGACGATTTCCTCGACAACCCAGCACTGCTGCTGGCCGACGCGGTGTTGATCTTGATGGTGGGTGCGGACACCGCCCGCTTCAACCGCCAGTTCACCGCCACCGGGCTACCGGCGGTGATGCCGCGCCTGAGCCCCGCCGTGGACGAAAACGTGCTGCTGAGCGCCGGACCATCGGCGAACGTCAATCTCTACGTGGCGTCGAGTTTCTTCCTCGACGACCACACCACCGAGGGCCGGTCCCGCCAAGCCCGCTACCGCGAGCACCAGGGCCAATTCTCCCCAGCGCTAACGACATTCAGCAATTCGACCTACGAGGCGATCCATCTGCTGAACAGTCTCGCCGACACCGTCGGCACGCTCGACGTGGAGACGATCATGGGCCGTTCGGAGCATGGTCTGGTCCTCGACGGCCCCGCGTCGCGCCGAGGTTTTCTGGGCAATCAAGCAGTCGGCCCCGCCCACCTGGCTCAGGCGAACGGGGTCGACTTCACGATCATCGATGATCTGTAGTTCAGGCCTTCACGAAACTGTCGATCACCGAGAAGAACATGCCGAGGCCGTCATCGCTGGGGCCGGTCAGTGCTTCGGTGGCGTGCTCGGGGTGCGGCATCAGGCCCACGACCCGGCCGTTGGCCGAGGAGATGCCGGCGATCCCGCGCTGCGAACCGTTGGGGTTGTCGCCCGCGTAGCGGAACACCACGCGACCTTCGCCCTCGAGCTCGTCGAGCACCTTCTCCGACGCCTGGAAACGCCCTTCGCCCGACTTCAGCGGCACCAGCAGTTGCGCGCCCGGCTCATACCGCGAGGTCCAGGCGGTATCGGTGGCTTCCACGGACAGCCACTCGTCGCGGCAGATGAAGTGCAGGCCCTCGTTGCGGGTGAGCGCACCGGGCAGCAGCCCGGCTTCGCACAGCACCTGGAAGCCGTTGCAGATACCCAGCACCGGCATGCCCTGGCCTGCCGCGCGCACGACCTCGCCCATCACCGGCGCGAAGCGGGCGATGGCACCGCAGCGCAGGTAGTCGCCGTAGGAGAACCCGCCGGGCACGATGACCGCGTCGACACCCTTGATATCGGCATCGGCGTGCCACAGGCTCACAGCCTCGGCACCGGCCAACCGCACCGCGCGGGCAGCGTCGACATCGTCGAGCGTGCCGGGGAACGTAATAACGCCAATGCGTGCGCTCATGCCTCCGCCTCGCTGGCGCTCGGCTCCGGCATGACCGCGAAGGCGGCTGTGCCTATTGTGAGCTCGCTACGCTCCCTCATGAGACCCGAACGACCTTCCAGTCCTCGATCACCGTGTTCGCCAACAGCGCCTCGGCGATCTGCTCGAGCTGAGCGTCCGACACACTGTCGTCCACCTCGAGCTCGAATCGCTTGCCCTGCCGCACATCCGAGATTCCGGCGAACCCGAGACGCGGCAGCGCGCCGACCACGGCCTGTCCCTGGGGATCCAGAATCTCGGCCTTCGGCATGACCTCGACCACGACTCGTGCCACGCGTTGCTCCTCAAGTGGTGTGGGGGTTACGCCAGAAATCCTAGTTGACCCGGCCGTGCAGCCCGCCTTCCGGGGTAGTAGCGGCTTAGCATCGGGTATGCGTATCGCCCACTTCGGTCATTCCTGCATCCTCGTGGAACTGCACGGCGTGAAAGTGCTGTTCGACCCCGGCACCTTCGCGCACGGTTTCGAGGGCATCACCGGCTTGGACGCGATCGCGGTGACCCACCAGCACCCCGACCACATCGATCCCAATCGCATCGGCGACCTGATCGAGAACAATCCCGGTGCCCGCCTGCTGTCCGATCCGCAGACCGCCCAGCAGCGCAGCGAGGGCTGGGAGCCGGTGTCGGCCGGTCAGGTCCTCGATATCGGCGACTTACAGATCACCGGTGGTGGTGGAATGCACGCGGTGATCCACCCGGAGATCCCGGTTGTGGACAACACCGTGTTCCAGCTGGGCACCGCGTCCGATCCCGCCCAACTCGTTCATCCCGGCGACTCGTTATGGGTGCCGCCGGTCCCGGTCGGTGTGCTCGCCATTCCGGCCGTCGCCCCGTGGATGCGTATTTGGGACACCATCGACTACTTGCGCGCGGTGAATCCCCGCACCGCCGTGCCCATTCATTTCGGCATCATCGAACCGTCCGCGCAGGGCATCTATTTCGGCAGGCTGGCCGAAATGGCACCGGCGGGAACCGAGTTCCGCGTCCTGGAACCCGAGGATCAAGGCCAGTTCTGACCCCCTGCGTGTTGGGTCATCGCGCGCACGACCTCGTGCCATGCTTTTCGCGGAACGACCGGACTTCAAAACGCGGAGGTTGGTTGATGGGCTCGGACGAGGTCGATCGCGGGAACGAGAAGAAGTACGAACAACTGAGCCCCTTCGAGCTCAAAGACGAACTCATCGCTTTGGCCGATGACAACATGAAGAAGACCGCAGGCACGTTGATCAACGCGGGTCGCGGCAATCCCAACTGGACCTCCATCGTCGCCAGGGAATCCTTTTACCTGCTCGGCCGTTTCACCTGCACCGAGGCGAAACGGGACTGGGACGAATTCCCCGGGCTGGCGGGAATGCCCCAATCCAGCGGAATAGCAGCACGATTCGACCAATTCCTCACCGCCGAACCGGAAACCGACGCGGTGAGACTGTTGCGCGGCGCGGTCGAATACGGCGCCACCCGAAACTTCGACGCCGACGCGTGGGTGGGCGAGTTGGCCGACGCGATCAACGGTGACCACTACCCCGATCCGCCCAGGATGCTGACCCACATCGAACAGGTGGTGCACGCCTACCTCGAGCTCGCCATGGGCGGTGCGCCGAAAGGTGGCTGGGACCTGTTCGCCACCGAAGGTGGCACGGCCGCCATGTGTTACGTGTTCGACAGCTGCGTGGTCAACGGCCTGCTCGCGCCGGGCGACCGGATCGCGATCATGACCCCGATCTTCACCCCCTACCTGGAGATCCCGCACCTGCGACGCTACGACTTCGACGTCGTCGAGATCCAGGCCTCGCAGCTGTCCGCCGACGGGCTGCACACCTGGCAGTACCCCCTCGACGAGATCAACAAGCTCGCCGACCCCCGGATCAAGGCGGTGTGCCTGGTCAACCCGTCGAATCCGCCGTCGATGAAGTTGGATCAGGCCACGCTGGATCGCATCACCGAGATCGCCGCCAAGGAGAATCCGAACCTCACGATCATCACCGATGACGTGTACGGAACCTTCGTCGACAACTTCACCTCGCTCATGGCGGTGGCGGCGGCCAACACCATCGGGGTGTACTCGTTCAGCAAGTACTTCGGATGCACGGGTTGGCGGCTGGGCGTCATCGCGATCGCGAAGGACAACACCTTCGATCCACGCATCGCGAAACTGCCTGCGGCCCAACAGGAACAGTTGCACAAGCGCTACTCCATTCTCACCCTCGATCCCGCGAAGCTGAAGTTCGTCGATCGCATGGTCGCTGATTCGCGCGATGTGGCGCTCAACCACACCGCCGGATTGTCGACCCCGCAACAGGTGCAGATGGCACTGTTCGCCCTGACCGACCTGCTCGACAAAGACGGGCAGCACAAGAAGGAATGCGAGGCGATTCTCGCGCGTCGATTGCGGGAACTGTGTGCGGGCCTGCAGATTTCGATTCCGAACAGCCCCGATTCGGCGCACTATTACATCGAACTCGACCTGATGCTGTGGGTGAAGAAGCATTGGAGCGCGGAGTTCGCGCAGTGGCTGGAATCCGAGCACGAACCGGTCGATCCGGTGTTCCGGCTGGCCGAGCAGGGTTCGATCGTGCTGCTCAATGGTGGCGGTTTCGACGGTCCGGAATGGTCGGTGCGGGTGTCGCTGGCCAATCTCCGGCAGGACGACTACGCCGAGATCGGGCGGCGCCTGCGCGAGATCATGCAGGAGTATCACCGTGAGTTCGAAAGTCGTGCCGAGACAAGCTGACCCGACTCACCCCTCGAGGACAATTCCATGGATGCGATCAAAAGGTTCTTACAGGACTCTCCTGAGACGGCGCTTTTTCTGTGTTTGGCATTGGGCTACGCGATCGGCAAGATCCGCATCTGGAAGTTGTCGCTGGGCGGAGTAGCCGGGACGTTGATCGTGGCGATCTTCGTCGGGATGGCGGGCCACATCGTCTTGAACGATCAGGTCAAGAACATCGCCTTCGCGCTGTTCATCTTCACCCTCGGCTTCGTCTCCGGACCGACCTTCTTCGCCAGTCTCAACCGAAAGAGCTTGAAGTACGGGACATTCACGGTGATCGAGGTGGTCAGCATCTTGGCGATCACCGCGGCCGCGACGGTCATCATGAAACTCGACCCGGGCACCGCGTCGGGTCTGATGGCCGGTGGCGCCACCGAATCCGCCGCGGTCGGCACCGCGACCGATGCCATCGCCAAGCTGGATCGACCGGCGAACGAGATCAGTGCACTGCAAGCCAATGTCGGTACGGCGTACTCGATTTCGTACATCTGTGGGCTGATCGTGATCGTGCTGCTGTCCAGTCAGGTGTTCCCGCTGATCATGCGGATCAACCTGCGCGACGAGGCCGAGAAGCTGTGGCAGAAGATGGGCGGCGGTGCCGATTCCGCCAACGAGGTGCCCGCGGCGCCGGATCTGGTCGGCCGTGCGTTCCAGGTGCAGCGGGTGGCAGGCAAGACCATCGGTGCGGTGACCGCGAGCCTGGGCGGTCATTTGACCGTGGAGCGAATGGTGCGCGGCGGCAAGCCCGTGACCGTCACCGACGATGTGGTGCTGCAGGCCGGTGATCAGGTGCTGGTGGTGGGACTGCGGTCGGCGATGGTGCCCGCCGAAGACGCGATCGGCACCGAGATCGTGCCGACCGCCGGTCTGGAGACCTCGCTGGAAACCGACCAGGTCGTGCTCGATCATCGACAGACCAAGTCCACCACCATCGACGAGTTCGACAAGCAGCTCGGCAAGGGCCTGTTCCTCACCGGCGTGGTCCGCGAGGACAAGGAACTGCCGTTGCGCCCCGGCACCGTGGTGCAGCGCGGGGACACGGTCCAGCTGACCGGTTCGAAGTCCGATCTGGCCAAATACATTCCCGGACTTGGCTATCGGCTCGACCCGAGCGTCAAGGCGGACATCATCTACATCGCCCTCGGGGTCGCGCTGGGGTTCATCATCGGCAAGATCGTGATTCCGGTGGGCAGCATTCCGATGACGCTGGGTACCGGTGGCGGCTGCTTGCTCACCGGGTTGCTGTTCGGCTGGTTCCGGTCCAAGAATCCCAAGATCGGTCAGTACGCGCCGGCCGCGGCGGAAGTCATCAAGACGCTTGGCCTGTCGGTGTTCATCGCGGTGGTCGGGCTGACGTCGGGGCCGCAGGCGGTGAGCCTGGTCGCCAAGTTCGGTTTCGGGCTGCCGATCGCCGGCGTGCTCATGACCGCGATTCCCGCGTGCATCTCGCTGCTGGTGGCGTGGAAGATCATGAAACTGCCCGCGCCGCTGGCGTTGGGTGCCATCACCGGGCAGCAGTGTTCGACGCCCGGTATCACCGCGGTGCAGCAGGTGGCGGGCAATGCCACGCCGCTGATGTCGTACACGATCGTGTACGCGCTCTCCAATGTCGCGCTGCCGCTGATGGGGCCCATCACGGTCGCGATGACCGAGGCGCTTTCCTGACGTATTGAGGCCGCCGCCGCGCGCTGATCGCCAGTACGCGCGCGGCGACGGCCGGGTCAGGCAGCTGCTGCGGCGGCGTCGGGTTCCCAGCGGTACACGTCGCTGCGGGCACCGTGATACCGCGCGAGATCGACCGCGTCGAGCATGGCCTGACGGGGTCCCGATCGCTGTAATTGCGCCGCCGAGACCGCCAACCGCAGCACTGCACCGCGCCGCGCGGTCCGCTCCGCGCCCATCACCAGCGCCCGACACCACCACGGCTCCGCCCGGAACCCCTCGCCGATCCCGTACACGCGAGCACGTTGCGCCACATCACGTTCCAGGTCGAGCATGCTGGTGAGCCCGAACGCCATCCGAAATCCCACCTCGGGCAGCGCGGCCAGCGCACCCGAGGATGCGTCCCAGCGCGGCGCCGCGAACAGCCGGGTGCGCAGCTCCACCTGCTCCATCACCCGATCCGCGGCCTTCAACCGCAACGTGGCCTCGTGCCGCGGCAGATCCGCGAACTCCGCCCGCCGAGACTTGGTCGCCGCCTGGTCGTACCCGTGCAGCACGATCGCGTCCCCCGCCAGCCGCCGCCCCCGCAACCACGACTGCGTAGCCGGATCGTCGACCAGCCGATACTTCCCCTTCAAACGCGGCGCAACCAGCAACGACAGCCGCACACCCCGCTCATCCATCGCCGCCGCGAACTCGATCGCGGCATCACGAGTCGTATCCCGGATCCCCGACACCGAAACGATCAACTCAGCGTTCATACACCCCAGGGTGACACTCCGAGGTGACACCTACGTGCTCCGCCGATGACGCGGCAGCGAACTCTCCGACGCGAAATGGACCCCGACAGAATCAGCCGGGGTCCATTTTCTACATCACGCGTTCGCCAGACCCACCCGGTCCAGGACCCACGCGTACTCGAAGGCGACTTCCTTCCACTTCTCGTAGCGGCCGCTCACCCCGCCGTGACCCGCGGTCATCTCCGTCTTCAACAGCACGTCGTTGTCGCCGGTGGAGGTGGCGCGCAGTTTGGCGACCCACTTGGCCGGTTCCACGTAGAGCACGCGGGTGTCGTTGAGGCTGGTGATGGCCAGGATGGCCGGGTAGTCCTTGGCTTCGACGTTCTCGTAGGGCGAGTACGACTTCATGTACTCGTAGACGTCCTTGTCCGCCAAGGGATTTCCCCACTCGTCCCATTCGATCACCGTCAGCGGCAGCGACGGGTCCAGGATCGAGGTCAGCGGGTCGACGAACGGGACGTTGGCGAGGATGCCGGTGAACAGCTCCGGTGCCAGGTTGGCCACCGCGCCCATCAGCAGCCCGCCCGCGCTGCCGCCATCGGCGATCAGCTCGTCGGCGGTGGTGACCCCGGTGTCGATGAGATGGCTTGCGCAGGAGACGAAGTCGGTGAAGGTGTTCTTCTTCATCAACGTCTTGCCGTGCTCGTACCAGAGCCGACCCATCTCACCGCCGCCACGCACGTGCGCCACCGCGAACACCATGCCGCGATCCAGCAGCGACAGTCGCGACACCGAGAACGACGGATCGATACTGGCCTCGTAGGACCCATATCCGTACAGCAGCACCGGTTTCGGGCCGTCGGGCAGGCCGCTGCGCTTGATGATCGAGATCGGAATCCGGGTGCCGTCGGCGGCCACCGCCCAATCACGGTGCTGCTCATAGTCATCGGCGTTGTAGCCGCCGAGCACCGGCTGTTCCTTGCGCAGGATCAGCTCGCCGGTGACGGGCACATAGTCGAACACCTGCATCGGCGTGATGAACGAGGTCACCCCCACGCGCAATGTCGGCTGCTCCCACTCAGGGCTGGAACCCGCACCGGCGGAGAACAATTCGAGTCCGAAGTCCAGTTCGGTGAGCTCGCCGAAACCGTCCGCCGTGAGCGGCCAGACCGCCAGGCGTGGCAGTGCGCCGCGCCGGTAGCTGAGCACCAGGTGATTGGCGAAGGCGTCGATGTCCTCGAGCCGCACGTCCTCGCGATGCCCGATCAGGGTGGTCATGTCCGACGGGTCGGTGGCGGGCGCGATGGCGAGCACGAAGTTCTCCGCCTTCACCCCGTCGACCACGTCGTTGTGCAGGATCAGGAACTTGTCCTGCCCCGCGATCACCGCGTGCTCGGCCGAGTACTCCACGCCTTCGCGACGCGGCAGCAGCACCCGGAACTCGCCCTCGGGGTTCTCCGATTCCAGGATCCAGCCCTCGGTGGTGATCTTGGAACCGAGCCAGATCATCAGGTACTTCTCGGACCGGGTCGCGCCCACACTGACCCAGAAACGCTCGTCGGGCTCGTGGAACACGGTCACGTCGGCGTCGGAACCGGTGCCGACGCGGTGCCTCCACACGGTGTCGGGCCGCCAGGACTCGTCGACGGTTTGATAGAAGATGTGCGTGCCGTCCAGCGACCACGTCGCCCCCGGCGCCGCGCCCACGACCTCGTCGGGCAGCAGCTCACCGGTGCGCAGATCCTTGATCCGCAGCGTGTACCGCTCGTCGCCGGTGCTGTCGACCGAGTAGGCCAGCAGGTTGCCGTCGTGGCTCAGCGAGAACGCGCCGAGAGCGAAGAAGTCCAGCCCCTCGGCCAGCACATTGCTGTCCAGCAGCACCTGCTCACCCTCGATGACGGTGCCGACCTCGAGCTGCGGCGGCGTCCACGCGTCGATGCCCTCGGCGTTCGCGTCGATGGGACAGCGGCAGTGCACGCCGTACTGTTTGCCCTCGAAACTGCGCGAGTAGTACCAGTAGTCGCCCAGGCGGGTGGGCACCGAGAGGTCGGTTTCCTGCGTGCGCGCCTTGATCTCGTCGAAGATCTTGTCCCGCAACGGCTGCAACTGGTCGGTCTGCGCCGCGGTGAAGGCGTTCTCCGCCTCCAGGTACGCGATGACCTCGGGGTTCTCCTTGTCCCGCAGCCACTCGTAGTCGTCGACGAACGTATCCCCGTGGTGGACTCGCTCGAACGGCGCCTTCTTCGCGATCGGCGCCGACACAGTCTCATTCTCGCCAGGCATTGGTCCACCGTAGCCGCCACACTGCGACCGGGCCCGCCAACTCGGCCACCCGCGCCCTCCACAGCGCGCTCACCTCGGATCGAACGGGCAGATCCACGCGTTCGATGCGGCCGATTCCGCGCGGTCCGGCCACCGGCCACACCAACCCATGAACGCAACGCGACCCGGCCCTCCGGCTGCAACAGCCGTCGAGCCGGGTCGCGATTGTCAGACCTGACGCTGTACGTAAGTCGCCTACGCACCCAATGCGGGCCCGATGGTCGGCCACGAGTGGTGCAGCGCGTCCTGCCAGTAGGACCAGGAGTGCGTGCCCACCGGGTGGTAGTCGATCTTCGCGCCGATGCCCGCGGCCCGCAGACGCTGGTCGAAGGCCACCATGCAGGTGTTGACGCCCAGTTCGATGGGCCCACCCAGGAAGATGTTCTCGGCCAGGGTCGGCTTGATCTTGGCCTCGTGGGGCCCGGGGATGCCGGTACCGGTGGACATGTACAGCGCCTTGCCGCGCAGGTTCTCGATCATCAGGGCCGGGTCGTGCTCGGCCCACTGCGGGCTGCCGGGCGCGCCCCACATGTTGCCGGGGTTGCCGCCGCGATTGGCGATGGAGAACATCATCGCCCCCGCCGCCATGGCGATGTCCGGGCACGCACTGTAACCGGCCACGGCCCGGTACAGACCGGGGTTGCGGGCGGCGATGATGAACGCGCCGTTGCCCCCCATCGACAAGCCGCCGATGGCGTTGACGCCGTTGCCGTTGAAGTGGCCGTCGATCAGTCCCGGCAGTTCCCTGGTGAGGAACGTTTCCCACTTGTACCGGCCGAATCGCGGATCGTCGGAGACCCAGTCGGTGTAGTAGCTGGCCTGGCCGCCCATCGGCAGCACCACGTTGACGTTCTTGTCGCGGAAGAAGGCTTCGGCATCGGTGGCATTGGTCCAGGTGCTCTGACCGATGCCGGGGTCGAGTCCGTCGAGCAGGTAGTAGGTGCCGCGTGAACCACCGCCCGCCGGGTGCAGCACCTGTAGATCGATATTTCGGCCCATGGCGGGCGAGGTGACGGTGATGGCCGTCCGATTAGGGGTCATCTGGTGCACCCCGATGATCTCCGCGGCGGATGCGGTGGCGGGGTGAACCGCCGGTCCGATCAACGCGAAAGCGATAGCCAGCACTGAAGCAGCAACACCTATACGACGCACGATCTACCCTCCATAACCGCATGCCAATGACAGTCCAAAGTAACCCACAGGGCAACGAACTGAAAACATTCGGCGTTTCGGGCGTTTCTTCAGCAAACTCCCCGGTTTGCAATGACCGCTTCGCCCGGAAATTCAGCCGAGTGCGCCCCGGATGGACCCAGCGAGGTAGTCCAGATCCGCGCGCGCGGGCGAGGTCGGGCGGGCACGCAACCCGAAACCGTCACCGGGCGTGCGTGGGATCACGTGCAGGTGCACGTGGAAGACTTCCTGACCGGCCGTAACCCCGTCGGCGAGAAAGAAATTCACGCCGTGCGCGGCGACTTCACTGCTGCGCAAAGCGGCGGCGATCTGCTGGCCGACCTGAAAGAGCTTGCCGCCCAAGGCAGGATCGAGGTCGGCCAGACTCGGCGCGGGCACCTTGGGCACCACGAGCACGTGTCCGGGCGTCACAGGACGAATGTCCATGAAGGCCAACACCTCGTCGTCCTCGTAGACCTTCGAGGAGGGGGCGTGCCCGGCGATGATGTCGGCGAAGATCGTGTACGGATTCACTCACGTACGGTAACCCCGGCGTAATCGACCACTTCGCCGCTTCGCACGCGGAAATCCGCGAAAAGTAGGACGAAGTGGTCGATTACGCCGGGTGTGGACTACAGAATCGGCGACGGCGTGTAGCGCGCGGCTTCCGGATTCGCCTCGACCAACTTCTGCACCTGCGCAACTACCTCAGACACCTGATCCGACGCCGCCCCGATGAACGCGGCCTTGTCCGCCAGCGCCGCATCCAAACCCGCACGGTCCAGGGGCATCCGGTCGTCGGCGGCCAGGCGATCCAGCAGATCGGGTTCGCGACCCTGCTCGCGCATGGCCAACGCCACGGCCACCGCGTGCTCCTTGATGACCTCGTGCGCGGTCTCGCGGCCCACCCCGGCACGCACCGCCGCCATCAGGATGCGGGTGGTGGCCAGGAACGGCAAGTACCGGTCGAGCTCACGCGAGACCACCGCCGGGTAGGCGCCGAACTCGGCGAGCACGGTCAGGAAGGTCTCCATCTGCCCGTCGATGGCGAAGAACGCGTCGGGCAGCGCGACGCGGCGCACCACCGAGCAGAACACGTCGCCCTCGTTCCACTGCGCGCCCGCCAGTTCCGCGGCCATCGAGCCGTAGCCGCGCAGGATCACCTGCAGGCCGTTCACGCGCTCGCAGGACCGGGTGTTCATCTTGTGCGGCATCGCCGACGACCCGACCTGGCCCGGCTGGAAACCCTCGGTGACCAGCTCGTGGCCGGCCATCAGGCGAATCGTGTGCGCGAACGAAGACGGCCCGGCGCCCAGCTGCACCAGCGCGGACAGCACGTCGTGGTCCAGCGAACGCGGGTACACCTGACCCACACTGGTGAACACGTTCGCGAAGCCGAGGTGCGTGGCCACCTGCTGTTCGAGGGCGGCGAGTTTGTTGGCGTCGCCGTCGAGCAGGTCGAGCATGTCCTGCGCGGTGCCCATCGGGCCCTTGATGCCGCGCAGCGGGTACCGCTCGAGCAGTTCACGCACGCGGGCCAGGCCCACCAGCATCTCGTCGGCGGCCGACGCGAAGCGCTTGCCCAGCGTGGTGGCCTGCGCGGCGACGTTGTGCGAGCGTCCGGCCATCACCAGCGTCTGGTATTCGGCGGCCCGCTCGGCCAGCCGCGCCGCGATGGCGATGCCGTGCTTGTAGACATGTTCGAGCGACAGGCGAATCTGCAGCTGCTCGACGTTCTCGGTGAGGTCGCGGCTGGTCATGCCCTTGTGCACGTGTTCGTGCCCGGCCAGCGCGTTGAACTCCTCGATGCGGGCCTTCACGTCGTGGCGGGTGACCCGCTCACGTTCGGCGATCGAGGCCAGGTCCACCTGGTCGATCACGCGCTCGTAATCGTCGACAACGCCTGCGGGGACATCGATTCCGAGCTCGGCCTGCGCGCGCAACACCTCGAGCCACAGCTTGCGCTCGAGCACGATCTTGTTCTCGGGCGACCAGAGCGCGACGAGCTCCGGGCTGGCGTAACGGGTGGCGAGGACATTCGGGACGAGGCTCACGAGGCTTCAGTCTAATTGCCGCACCCGTTCGGCCTGGGAGGGCATCATGTTCGGGACCACGGGCGGGGCGACGATGTCGATCATTTCCATCAGCCCGGCGCGGGCGGGGCGGCGCGGTTGCGGGTGACCTTCGATCAGCGCGGCGACCACCGCGCTGTCGACCACGGCCACCAGCCTGCGTAATTGTTCCGGGCGCACCACGCGGTCGCAGCGGCGCAGCACATCGGCGAGCAGCTCTTCCAGCTGCGTGCGTAGTCGCAGTTGGACCTCGCGTAACTCGGGATGCCGAGCCGAGGCCACGGATCGCTCGTACCGGGCGATGAGCTGGCCGCGGGCGTCGAGGTCGCCGTCGACGGGGCCCACGAGCACGTCGAGCACCAGGTCGACGGTCGCGTCGGTGCCGCGCCTGCGGTGGCTGACCTCACCGACCCGGCGGCGCATGGCGTCGAGTTCGATCGCGCCGCTGAACTCCACGGCACGCGCGATCAGATCTTCCAGCGATTCGAAGTAGTAGGTGGTCGAGGCGAGTGGAAGATCGGCTCGCGAGGCCACCGAACGATGTCGCACAGCGTCGAAGCCGCCCTCGAGCAACAGCTGCGCCGCCGCCGCCACCAGGGCCTGCCGACGTCGTTCGCCTTTCGGAGTCGTTGCGGTGGTCACCGTGCAGCAATGCCAGTCATCATCAGTTCAACCGTGCGCAATCGTCATCGGGGAAACACTGGGAATTCGGGATAACTGAGTTTTACCGTATCCCGGCACAGATGTGTTCGTACTACGCAAAGTTGTTGTCGCACATCACTGTTGACACAGTACAGAATCAGCGCTGCAGGAACCGTCCCAGACGCCGCAGAGCTGCATCGATGTCATCGGTGGCGCCCGCGAAGGAAAAACGGACCGTGTGGTTTCCATTTGTGGTGTCGAAATCGAGACCGGGCGCCAGCGCGACGCCGGTTTCGGCCAGAACGCGCGCGCACCAGTCCCGAGAATTGTCGGTCAAATGACCAATATCGGCATAGGCGTAGAAAGCGCCGTCGGCGGGCGCGAGATCGGTGATTCCGATCGCGGGCAAACCCTCCAGCAACAGCGCCCGGTTGCGCGCGTACCGGCGCACGTGCCCGTCCAGTTCGTCCTTGGCCTCGGGTCCGAAAGCGTGCACCGCCGCGTACTGCGAGATCGCGGGCGGGCACACGGTCATGTTCGAGGCCAGCCGCTGCAGTGCCGGGCGCAAGTCGGCCGGTGCCAGCATCCAACCGAGTCGCCAGCCGGTCATCGAGAAGTACTTCGACACCGAGCCGATCACCACCGACTCGCGGGAGAACTCCCATGCCGAGGAGGTCGGTGTGCTCGCGCCGGCGTAGGTGATGCCGTGGTAGATCTCGTCGGAGATCAGCAGGGTGCCGTGCTCGTCGCACCAGCGGGCCAGCGCCGCGAGTTCGGCCGGGTCGATCATGGTGCCCGTCGGGTTGGCCGGGCTGGCCACGACCAAGCCTTTCGGCGGCTCCGGCAGCGCCTCGAGCATGGCCACGGTGGGCTGGAATCTGGTCTGCGGGCCGCAGTCCAGTTCGATCACGGTGCAGCCCAACGCGGACAGCGTGTTGCGGTAGGCGGGGTAGCCGGGGCGCGCCACGACCACGGTGTCGCCGGGGTCGAAGGCAGCCAGGAAGATCAGCGTGAACGCGCCCGACGAACCGGTGGTCACCACCACCTCGTCCGGATGCACGTCGTACCCGTAGGTTTCGCTGTGATGCCCCGCGATCGCCTCGCGCAACGGCAGGATCCCGAATGTCTCTGTGTAACCCAGCAATTCGTGATCGATCGCGGCCTTGGTCGCACGCAACACCGGCGCGGGCGCCTGCGTGGACGGTTGCCCCGCGGCCAACACCAGCACGTCACCGTGCGACCTGGCCCGTTCAGCTGCGGCTTTCCAGACATCCATCACGTAGAAAGGGGCAATGGCCGACCGGCGCGATTCTCTGGACACCCGAGGAACGGTAGAGCACCCGATTGCGGGCATCGACAGATATGGTCGGCACAATGGCTCCGACAGCGAATACGCAGCCACCGGCGCGACCCACGTGGGCGCGACGGGGCCGGGGCGCGGGGGCGAGATGAAGCGAAGTCGGACAGCGCGGGGCGAATCCGTGGCAGACCGCTCGACGGATGTCGATGCGCCCCGTCGTCGACCGGTCAGCGTCAATGGCCGGATCCTGCAGGCGAATTGGCGCGAACAGTTGCCATCGAAGGTTGCCACGCGCGATCGGATGGCCGAGTGGGCGGCGCGGTATCCGGTGGTCGGGGAAATCGCCGGTGAGTTGCGAAGCGGTGAGGTTCGCAAGGTCTTCTGGCGGCGGCCCAAGGCGCAGGCCGAGGGGCTGTGGGCGCGCAGGCCCAGTCGCGAACAGGCACGTCAGGTGTTGGTGCAGCGGCGCGTGCTCATCGCCGGGATGGTCGCGGTCGCGGTGTTCGTGGCGGCCGACGGGCAGTTCGGTGCGGTGCCCGACGAGCGCCCGCTCGCGCCCGGCGAGGCGATCCACGTGGCCATCGCCTATCCCCCGCAGCTGCAGCACAACCCCCAATCGGTGACCCGAATGCTCGATGCCATCGCCGCGGGCGAGAAGCGCCGCGAGGGGCACGTGGTCGCCGCGGCAGCCCGCGCGACGCTCGAACGCGCTAAAGCGGAGGCGGCGGCCGCTGCATCAGGTGAATGGCAGGACTGGATGGGCACGCGAGCCCCCGTGGTTCCCGGTGCGGTGACGCCCGGCTCGACGCCGTCCGTGGGCGGGTTCAGCCTGCCCGCGAAGGGCGCGTTCACCTCGGGATTCGGCTCGCGCTGGGGCACCCTGCACCGTGGCATCGACATCGCGGGCCCCATCGGCAGCCCCATCTACGCTGTGGCCGACGGCACGGTCGTGGAGGCGGGTCCGGCACAGGGTTTCGGCCTGTGGGTCCGTATCCGGCACGACGACGGCACCATCAGCATCTATGGCCACATGTACGACTTCTTCGTCTCCCAGGGCGAGCGGGTCCCGGCCGGAATGCAGATCGCCCGCATCGGCAATCGCGGCGATTCCACCGGCCCGCACCTGCATTTCGAAATCGTGCAAAACGGTCAACATGTGGACCCGCAGGCCTGGCTCGCGGTGCATGGATTGCGTCTCGATTGACATCACGCTGAGACCGGAAACATCACGGGGCAGTTATTGTGGAACCTGTCGAATGTTTCCCTCCGAACAAAGCGAGGCAACCATGGCAGGTAAGTTCGAGGTATTCGTGGACAAGGCCGGAAAATTCCACTTTCATCTCAAGGCCGGTAACGGTGAAATCGTCCTCGAGAGTCAGGGCTATGAAAGCAAGGAGGGTGCCAAAAAGGGCATCGCCTCCATTCAGACCAATGCCCCCGGCGCCGAAATCGTCGATCTCTCGGTCACCTAGTCGCCTCGCTCGATGGTGATCAGCGTGCAATGCCGCTGATCACCATCTGCGTGTAATTACCCCGCGACGCTATTGCGTTCGGGAACAACAACTTCGGTCGCACCGATATCGGTCCGGAAATGACTGCCGGGAAGTTTGATGTCCGCCAGCCGCGCATAGGCCCGTTCCCGCGCCTGCGCGAGATCCGCACCGACGCCGACCACATTCAGCACCCGGCCACCGGCCGACACCAGCGCCTTGTCCTCGCGCTGATCCGTACCGGCATGCAGCACAAGGGTTTCGCCCTCCAGCGCGCCGTCGTCGGCACCGGAGATCACATCGCCGGTACGCGGACGACCCGGGTAGTTCTCCGCGGCCAGCACGACGGTGATCGCGGAGCCGTCCTTCCAACGCGGTGCGTCGACTTCGGCCAGCCGTCCGGTCGCGGTGGCGTGCAGCAGTTCGGCGAACGGGCTGTCCAGCAGTGCCAGCACCGCCTGGGTCTCGGGATCGCCGAAGCGGCAATTGAATTCGACGACGGCGGGGCCGTTCGTGCCGATCGCCAGACCCGCGTACAACAGGCCCGAGAACGAGCTACCGCGCGCGACCAGCTCGGCGGCCACCGGCTTCACCACGTCTTCGACGATCTCGGTCAGCGTCTCGTCGGGCAGCCACGGCAGCGGCGTGTAGGCGCCCATGCCGCCGGTGTTGGGGCCGGCGTCGCCGTCGCCGACCCGCTTGTGGTCCTGCGCGGGCAGCAGCGGGATCACGGTTTCGCCGTCGACCAGGCAGAACAGCGACACCTCGGGCCCGTCGAGGAACGACTCGAGCAGCACCGGGTGTCCCTGTTCGAGCAGCTCGGCGCCGTGATCGCGGGCCGCGCGTCGGTCGGTGGTCACGACGACACCCTTGCCTGCGGCCAGGCCGTCGTCCTTGACCACCCAGGTCGGGCCGAAGCGGTCAAGCGCCGCGTCCAGCTCGGCGGGGCTGTCGACGATCTCGCTGTGCGCGGTCTTCACACCGGCGGTGGCCATCACATCCTTGGCGAACGCCTTGGACCCTTCGATCCGCGCTGCGTCAGCCGACGGGCCGAACACCGGGAACCCGGCCGCGCGCACCGCGTCGGCGACACCGAGCACCAGCGGCACCTCGGGACCGATGACCACCAGGTCAGCGGCGGTCTCGGCGGCAAGCGCGGCGACGTCCTCGGCGGAGCAGGGGTCGACCGGGCGTAACTCGGCGTGCTGGGCGATGCCGGGGTTGCCGGGGGCAGCGATCACCGCCGTCACGGACGGATCCCGGCGCAACGCCAGGACGAGGGCATGTTCACGGGCTCCGGAACCGATGACGAGTACGCGCACCCGCTCAGGTTAGTCGCGAGGTCGTCGGTCACCGCGAGCCCCCTGGTTCACGGATTCGGCCACGCTGAGCGACCACTGTTCGCCACTTCGGTCGATTTCCCGACCGATCCGCCGTTCATTGTCCGTTCAGCGGAGTTGTTCCGCCCCCGGTCCTTCTGGGCCACAATGGAACCCGGACGCGGAGGGAGCACACCATGGGCCTGCTCGACGGGATGATGGGCAACGCCGGGCGCATAGATCCGGCCGCCGCCCAGCAGGAATACGCGAAACTGTTCGGCCAGGGCGAGCAGGTGTACGCCGCGTTCATCCTGGTCCGCGACGCGATGCTGTTCACCAATCGCCGCCTGATCATGGTCGACAAACAGGGCGTCACCGGCCGCAAGGTCAGCTACCACAGCATCCCCTACCGGTCGATCAGCCACTTCGCCGTCGAAACCGCGGGCACCTTCGACCTCGACGCCGAGCTGTACATCTGGATCGGCAGCGGCAACGACCCGGTCAAGCAGCGTTTCAACCGTCAGGTCGACATCTACGAGGTGCAGGGCATCCTGTCGCATTTCGTGTCGATCTAGCTAGGCTCGCCGGTATGGCATCCGTGTTCAGCGCGATCATCGCAGGTCAGATCCCCGGTCGTTTCGTCTGGGAGGACGACGAGTTCGTCGCCTTCCTCACCATCGCCCCCGTCACCCAGGGCCACACCCTGGTCGTGCCGCGCGCGGAGATCGACCAGTGGCAAGACGTCGACCCCGCCGTCATGGCGCGTCTGATGGGCGTGGCCCAGAAGATCGGCCAGGCCGTGCGCGTGGCCTTCGACGCCCCCCGCGCCGGCCTGCTCATCGCCGGCCTCGAGGTCCCCCACCTGCACACCCACGTCTTCCCCGCCTACACGATGGGCGATTTCGACATCTCCGGCGCCACCACCGACCCCACCCCCGAATCCCTCGACGAAGCCCAAACCAAGATCAAAACCGCCCTGCGCGACCTCGGCTACGGAGCCCACGTCCCCGCCTGACTTCCGTCGGCGTAGGAGACCGCAGCGCCGATTTCCTACGCCGCCAACGGTTTTACTGCGCGGTGTAGCCGCCGTCGATGAGCTGGTAGCTGCCGGTGATGAAGGTCGACGCGTCGCTGGCCAGGAACAACACCAGGTTCGCCACCTCCTCCGGGGTGCCCAGGCGTCCGATGGGGTGTTTGTCGGCCAGGAATTTCGTGGTCTCGGCGTCGTCCGCGAGCAGTGGAGTGTGGATGAAGCCGGGCCCGACCGCGTTGACGCGCACGCCCTGCGTCGCGTATTCCAGCGCCGCGTTCTGAGTCAGGCCCACCACGCCGTGCTTGGCCGCGACATACGCCGACGAGCCGGGAAATCCGACGCTGCCCAGAATCGACGCCATATTCACGATCGACCCACCCCCGGCCGCGACCATCACCGGCAATTGCGCGCGCAACGCGTAGAACACCGAATCCAGATTCACCGACATGACTTTGCGCCAGCTCTGGGTCGAATACTCGCCGATCGGATTGGATTCCCCGGTGATACCGGCATTGTTGACCGCGATCCGCAAAGGCCCGAGTTCTTGTGCGGCAGTGACACTTCGAGCGACCGTGTCGGGATCGGAAGCATCACCTTCGAAAGCGTCCGCGATTCCGCCCGCTGTCACGATCTCGCCGACAACCTTTCGCGCGGCGTCCCCGTTCAGGTCGAATACCAGTACCGACGCGCCGTTGATCCCCAATTCCAGGGCCACCGCCCGCCCGATTCCCGACCCGGCCCCGCTGACGATCGCGGCCCTACCACCCACGTCATACATAGCCATGCGTCATTCCCCTATCTCGACGTTTCCGCGGACAGAACAGGATGAGCTTCACCAGCCACGGTAGTGCAGGGCTTATCGCCAGGCCGGTTCCCGCTTCGCGTAATCGTCGTACGCGTGGCACAGTCCGCCGCACACCTCGGCGGTGGTCTCGAACAGGGCCTGCGCCTTCGGGTCGGACACGGTGCCGATGTTGCGGCGTGCCGCGGTGATCACCTCGGTCAGCAAGGACCGCAGGTGGGCGGCTTGTTCGGCGGGCGACCATTCATTGTGTTCGCTCAACGTCGTTCCCTTCGATCAGTTTCGACGGGTACACAGCCTGACCTTGTCAGGATAGGCCCGACCGGTCGACCGGCACCTCCGGCCCGCCCGCGCTGTGCCGCCGGTGGACCCCTGCCCCGTTCCCCTGTGAGTTAAATGAAATAATGCTATTTAACTAACGGACTGGTCGATACCCCGCCATCCTTACCTCAGGCCACGGCCATGCATGACGGCGGAGAAGTTCTTGACCCTCACTACTACAGACAAAGCTGATTCCGAGACGACGGTCGCGCGACCGTCGTTCGCCTGGCGAGGTGTCGCGCTGGTATCTGGGTTGGCGGCGCTGGTGTTGTCGGTCTCTGCGGCGCGGCTGCATATCGCCGGTGATGAGCTGTACTACCTCGCGTGCGGTCGGCGACTGGCGGTCAGTTATGTCGACAATGGGCCGCTGGTGCCGCTGATCGCGCGACTGTGCGATCTACTCGCCCCCGGCTCGGTGATCGCGCTCCGAATCCCCGGATTGCTCCTGCTGGTCGCGGTGTCGATCCTCGCGGCCGCGGTGGCCTATGAATGCGGCGCCCGCCCGCGCTTCCAAATGCTGGCCGCCGCAGCCTTTCCCACGTCCCCCCTTGTCTTCGGCTTCACCGTGCTGACCAGTGTCTCCTTCGACATCGCGTGCCAGGCGTCGATCATCTGGCTGCTGGTCCGCTGGGTGCGCACCCGTCGAGACCGCCTGCTCGTGGCGATCGGGGTCGTCGCGGCGATCGACGTGCAGGACAAATGGCTGGTGCTGATGGTGGCGGCCGCCGTCGGCCTCAGCATCCTCACCCTCGGCCCCCGCGAAATCCTGCGCCGCCCCGCCCTGTGGCTGGGCCTGCTGATTTTCGCCGCCGCCATGCTGCCCGCGCTGCTGTGGCAGGCGTCGCACGACTGGCCGCAGCTGGCGACCAACGACGCCATCGCCCACGAAACCGCGCAGACCATGGGCGGGCAATGGGGAACCGTGGGGGCGATCATCATCAGTCCCGGATTCATCGGCGGCGGGTTGATCCTGCTCGGCCTGTACGGCCTGGCTCGCGCGCCGCATCTGCGGCAGTACCGGTTCCTGCTGGTCGCGGCGGTGCTGATGGTGATCATGGTGATCGGCGGGCACGGCAGGTCCTACTACGTCGCCGGAATCTTTCCCGTGCTGTTCGGCGTCGGCGCTTCGATGCTTTCCACCCTGTTCGACGCCGATGCCCAGCGAATCATGTTGCGGCGCTTATGCACTGGTGCAGCCGCCTGCTCCGCCGCCCTGTTGGCCTTTCTCGCCTGCCTGCCCTACCCGAGCAGCTGGATCGTCGACCCGAAAAGCCCCTGGCTCCCCCTACAGCACTACGGCAACGACACCTGGCACTCCCTCGCCGACGCCGTCCACGAGGTAGCGATCCGCCTGCCCCCCGCCGAACAAGCCACCGCGGTGGTCGTAGCCTCCGCCTACAACCAGGCCGGCGCCCTCGACCACTACGGCCGATCCACATGGATCCCCCCCGTCTACAGCCCCCACCGCGGCTTCGCCGCCTTCGGCACCCCACCGGACTCGGCCACCACGATCGTGTACGTCGGCTTCAACCACGGCACCGAACAACGCGACTTCCTAGCCGGCTTCGCCCACACCACAAAGGCACGCCAACTCCGAGACCCCCTAGGCCTCAGCGGCCAAAACTTCGACATCGACATCTGGATCTGCCGCGACCCCTTGACCCCCATGTCCACCGCATGGCCGAGCCTGAGATACACGGTCGCCCCACCGACCGAATTGAGCCCCCTGTCAGGATTGAACTGACGACCTTCGCTTTACAAGAGCGGTGCTCTACCACTGAGCTAAGGAGGCGGGTACTGCGGCGACCATCATAGCCGCGAACGCGCACCGCGTGACACCGGATCGGGTGTCACGCGGCGGGCGAACAGGTCAGGACTTGGCGCGGGCTGCGTCGTCGGCGGCCATCGCGTCACGCAGGCTCTTGGGCCGCATGTCGGTCCAGTTCTTCTCGACGTACTCGACGCACGCTGCCCGGCTCTCTTCGCCGAACACGACACGCCAGCCCGCCGGGACCTCCGCGAACGCGGGCCACAGAGAGTGCTGCTCTTCATCGTTGACCAGAACGAAGAAGCGGCCGTCCTCGTCGTCGAAGGGGTTGGTGCTCATTTCACCTCACTGGAATACTGGCGCTGTGTACGGGGTCACTGCGCGGCCGGAGAGCCACGAGCGTTGTGTCGACACTAGCAAGGCATATGTTACTGGTGGCAGTTACCCGGTCGGCGGTCAGGCGGCGAAGAAGTCGAGCAGGATTTTGTTGACTGCCTCAGGCCGTTCCAGGTAACCGTAGTGACCGGTATCAGGGATCTCCTGGTAGCGCGCGCCCGGAATCGCCTCGGCGACCTCGCGGGACAGGTAGGGCGGGATCATCCGGTCGTCGGCGAAGCCAATTGCCAAGCAGGGCACCGTGATCGAGCGATAGGCGGCGACCCGATCGAAGTCGTGATCCATGGCCCGCTGCGCCCGGATTCCGGGTGAGGGGGTGCCGACGGTGAACTCGAACAGGTCCAGCCAGTCGCGTGCGGCGTTGGTGTCGGCCATGGTCGCGGGCGACAGGTTCATCACCGCGGCCAGTGCCGCGTCGAACTTGGCGGGCAGCTTCGCACCGGATTTGTCCAGCTCCTGTTCGCCGATGGACAACGTCTTCTGGAACTGGTCCAGCCGCCCGTGCCCGGCCATGAACACCGCCTTGCGCACCAGATCCGGTCGCGCCAACGCCAGCTCCTGCGCCACCCGCGCCCCCATCGACGTCCCCGCGATCAAGGCGGGCCCCTCGCCGAGGAATTCGATCAGCGCGGCAGTGTCGGCGACCAGTTCCTCGATCCGCATCCCGCCCGCGGCCTCGTACGACGGCGCGATCCCGCGATTGTCGAACACGCACACCCGATAACCGGCCGCGACCAGCGCGGGAACCTGGTGCAGCTCCCACACCCGACCCGGCGACCCGGTCCCCATGATCAAGACCACCAGCGGACCACCACCCGGCACGTCGGTGCCCTTGGTACGGTCGCCCTTGACCTGATAGTTCAGTGCGATGCCGTTCACCGTGGCCACTGGCATGAAACAAACCTCTCGTGCGGGGGGTCGATCGAATTGCTGACTCAACGGTAACGGGACCGCGACGACACGGCACCGGGGCGGGGTGTGCGCGTCGCTAGTTCAACGGCTGTCCGCCCGAGCCCGATAGTATTGAGCACTCGCAGGTTGAGCGTAGGGAAACCGGGAGGACGAACCCATTATGGCCGCGAAGAGCACCACCAACGACATCGCCGACGACGAGCTCGAGCCGCTGGCCGACGAGACCGCCCGACAGGCGCAGAAGGTCGTGGCCGCGCACGCCGACGACGCCGACGAGTGCCGAATGCTGTTGTCGATGCTCGGCATCGCCCCCGCCTGACACAGCGCCCCCTGCGACGCAGAAGGATGCGTGAGTGGACCACATGATCGATCAACCGTCCAACGACCGCCCGTCCGAAGAAACTCAACAGCCGACCGGATCGGGTTCGGGTTTCGTCGTCGTCGCCAACCGCCTTCCGGTCGACCTCGAGCGCCTGCCCGACGGCACCACCCGGTGGAAGCGCAGCCCCGGTGGGCTGGTGACCGCGCTGGAACCGGTGCTGCGCACCAACAAGGGCGCGTGGGTCGGCTGGTGCGGTGTGCCCGATGTCGACGTCGAACCGATCATCGAGGACGGGCTGGAGCTGTATCCGGTGCCGCTGACGGCGTCGGAGGTCGAGGACTACTACGAGGGGTTCTCCAACGGCACGCTGTGGCCGCTGTACCACGACGTGATCGTGCGCCCGGTGTACGACCGGGACTGGTGGGCCGCGTACGTCGAGGTCAACCGGCGGTTCGCCGAGGAGACCGCGAAGGTGGCCGCCGAGGGTGCCACGGTCTGGGTGCAGGACTACCAGCTGCAGCTGGTGCCCAAGATGCTGCGGATGCTTCGCCCCGATCTGACCATCGGTTTCTTCCTGCACATCCCGTTCCCGCCGGTCGAGCTGTTCATGCAGATGCCGTGGCGCACCGAGATCGTCGAGGGTCTGCTCGGCGCCGATCTGATCGGTTTCCACCTGCCAGGCGGCGCGCAGAACTTCCTGTATCTGGCCCGTCGACTGGCCGGTCAGCCGACGTCGCGCGGCACGATCGGTGTTCGTTCGAAACTGGGTGTGGTGCAGGTCGGTTTCCGCACGGTGCGCGTCGGCGCGTTCCCGATCTCGATCGATTCCGCCGAACTCGACGAGTCCTCGCGCCGCCGTTCGGTGCGCGAACGAGCCGCACAAATACGTGCTGAGCTGGGCAATCCCAAGAACATCATGCTCGGCGTGGACCGCTTGGACTACACCAAGGGCATCGACATCCGACTCAACGCCCTACAGGAACTCCTGGAGGAGGGCCGCATCGATCCGTCCGAGACGGTGATGGTGCAGCTGGCCACCCCCAGCCGCGAACGCGTGCAGAGCTACATCAAGATGCGCGGCGATATCGAACGCCAGGTCGGCCGGATCAACGGCGAATTCGCCCGCGTCGGCTACCCGGTGGTGCACTACCTGCACCGCCCGATCCCCCGCGACGAACTCATCGCGTTCTTCATCGCCGCCGACGCCATGCTGGTCACGCCCCTGCGCGACGGCATGAACCTGGTCGCGAAGGAGTACGTGGCCTGTCACAGCGACCTCAACGGCGCGCTGGTACTCAGCGAGTTCACCGGCGCGGCGGCCGAGCTGCGGCAGTCGTACCTGTGCAATCCGCACGATCTGGACAGCGTGAAGGACGCGATCATCGGCGCGCTCGATGACGATCGCGACACCAAACGCCGTCGGATGCGGTCGATGCGTCGGCAGGTGCTCACCCATGACGTCGAACGGTGGGCGCGGGCGTTCCTCGACGCGCTGTCGCACAGCAATATCGCCGGTTCGGCGCTGATGAGCGACGAACAGACGTTCCCCGCCGACCAGCGGTAACGGCACACAGCGACCTCACAGCTTCGGTCCAGCCACTTCCCAGCGGGGTGGTGGAGCATAGGGGCATGAACCAGCAGAAGGCCCGCGTAGTGACGCACTGCGCGGGCCCGGCATGAGTACGCCCGAGGCGCGGGTGCTGGTGGTCGACGATGAGCCGATGATCGTCGAACTGCTGGCGGTGAGCCTGCGCTACCAGGGTTTCGAGGTGGCGACCGCGGCCGACGGCGCCCAGGCGCTGGACCGGGCGCGCACGTTCCGCCCCCAGGCGTTGATCGTGGACGTGATGATGCCCGGCATGGACGGGTTCGGTCTGCTGCGTCGTTTGCGCGCCGACGGCATCGACGCGCCGGTGCTGTTCTTGACCGCGCGCGACGAAGTCGACGACAAGATCACCGGACTCACCTTGGGCGCGGACGACTACGTCACCAAGCCGTTCAGCCTCGAAGAAGTGGTGGCGCGGTTGCGGGTGATCCTGCGTCGCGCGGGACGCCCGGAGCCCGCGAAAACCCGGTTGCGTTTCGCCGACATCGAACTCGACGATGACACCCACGAGGTGTGGAAGGCGGGCGAGCCGGTTGCGTTGTCCCCGACCGAGTTCACGCTGTTGCGGTACTTCATGGTGAACGCGGGCAGCGTCCTGAGCAAACCGCGGATTCTGGATCACGTGTGGCGCTACGACTTCGGCGGCGAGGTGGGTGTGGTGGAAACGTATGTGTCCTACCTGCGCAAGAAGGTCGATACCGAGCAGCGGTTGATCCACACGCTGCGCGGCGTCGGCTATGTGATGCGGGAGTCGAGCCGGTGAGGACGTCGTTCCGTAGGTGGGCGAGCGGGTGAGGGCACCGTTGCGCGCGCGCCTGGCCGCGATCCCGTTGCGGATGACGCTCGTGCTGATCCTGGTCGCGATGGCTGGATTCGGCTTGGCCGCTTCGGGTTTCGTGGTGACCACGGCGATGAAGAACTCGTTGCAGGATCGCACCGATCAGCAGTTGCACGATGCCGCGCTCGAGTGGGAGCGGCGGGTGAGTATGCCCGCGCCACCACCACCGCCCTCGCACGACGTCAGGCAGCTGCCGAGCCAGTATTTCCTGCGCGCCGAAAGTGCCGATGGCAGACAGCTTTTCGGGTTCGACAATGTCGTAGGAACCACCGGCCTGCCCGCCCTGCCTGACGTTCCGACCTCGCACCCCGTGACGGTGGGTTCAGTGGGTGGCGGGTCCGTGCAGTGGCGCGTGCTCACCTTGCAGACCCCGAAGGCGAAGGCGACCGTCGCGCTGCCGCTGACCGAGAACATCGAGACCGTCCGCAATCTGATCATGCTGCAGCTGCTCGTCGGCGCGATTGTCTTGCCCGCCTTGGCAATTGCCGCGTACTTCGTTGTGCGCGGCAGTTTGCGCCCCCTGCGCCGAGTCGAGGAGACCGCTGCCGCGATCGCCGATGGACAGCTGCACCGTCGAGTTCCGGTGCGCGACAACGACACCGAGGTCGACCGGCTGTCCCGATCACTGAACACCATGCTGACCCAGATCCAACAGGCGTTCGCCGCGACGGAGGCCTCCGAGACCGCGGCCCGCGCATCCGAGGCGAAGATGCGCCGTTTCGTCGCCGACGCCAGCCACGAACTCCGCACTCCCCTGACCACGATCCGCGGCTTCGCCGAGCTGTACCGCCAGGGCGCGACCACCGACCCGGCGATGTTCATGAACCGCATCGAACACGAGGCTCAGCGCATGGGTTTACTGGTGGAAGACCTGCTCATGCTGGCTCGACTCGACGCCCAACGGCCCGTCGAACTGGGGCCGGTGGATCTGCTGGCAGTGGCCGGGGACGCCGTCCACAGTGCCCGCGCGGTCGAGGCGGCCGAAGGCCAACACCGCCCGATCACTCTCGAGATCGCCGAAGGCACTGGCACTTTGGAGGTACTCGGCGACGAACCCCGTCTGCGCCAGATCCTCACCAACCTCCTGGACAACGCCCGCACCCACACCCCGGACGACACGTCGATCACCGTCCGACTCACCCCCGCCGTCGATGAGGTCCGCCTCGAGGTCATCGATACCGGCCCCGGCCTGGAACCCGCCGAAGCCGACCACGTCTTCGCCCGGTTCTACCGCACGGACCGCTCACGCACCCGCACCAGCGGCGGCACGGGTCTAGGGCTATCCATCGTGCAAGCCCTGGTGACCGCCCATCGCGGCACCGTCGAAGTAACCAGTACGCCCGGCACGGGAACGGCGTTCACCGTGCGCCTACCGCGCGAACCCGCCTGACCGCATCCTGGACGATTGATCACCAGGCGGTCAGATCGGGGTGACCTGGGCGACCAACCAGCGATTGTCGGTCTTATCCAGGGTCACCCGGACCCGGCTGCCCGAGGTGGCGCCCTGCGGGGAGTCCTTGCTGGTGGTCAGCTGGTTCAGGTACAGCAGCACCACCGCGTGCTCCGGCTCGGCCGACACCACACCCTCCGCCTGGGTCGTGGCCTTGACGGTGAGCTGCTTCTCCTTGGCGCCCGGTGCGATGGCCTGCTCGATCAGCTCCAAATACTCGGTGCGAAACTCCGCAGTGAGATTGTCTGCCGCCCTGGGCAATTCGGTGTCGACGGTGGCGGGTTCATAGGTGAACATCGCGCTCACCGTGCGCCCGGCGGTGCTCATCGCATCCGTGCGCGCCTGCTCGACCTTGCTCTGCTCCCACAGCCGAAACCCACTCACACCCAACACCACAGCCGCGACCAACCCCGCCGCCGCGAGCACACCGAACACAACTCTCAGTCGCTTGCTCATCCCACGAACTCCACTTTCGACACAGTCATTCCGGCATCGCCCTTCGACACCGTGATCCGGAATCGGTACTGCCGCGCCTGCGGTTCGGCCGACCCGGTATTGCTCACCATCTGCTTCGCGGCAACCAGCACCTTCGCCGAGTTCTCGTCGACGGACTCGATCCCCGACTCCACGACCTCGCCGCTGGACACCACCTTCGCCTGCTTCACCACATCCATGAACGGATCCACCCGACCGTCGAACTCGGTCTTGAACTCCCCCGAGGCCACCGACAGGATCCGGTCGATGTCCTCCTTGGCGGAGTCGGCGCGAATGGTGGTCAGGTTGATCACGGCCTGCCGGGCGGTCTGGGTGTACTGGGCGCGCAGGTCCTCGTCCTGACCGGCCGAGCGGGCGGCCAACGCGGTGAATGTGGCGCCGACGACCAGTGCCAACACCAGCACAGCGGCGGCGGCGAGCCCGATGATCTGCCCCAGCTTCGTCAGCTTCTCGTCTTCTTCGTCGAGGTCGTCGGACTCCTCGTCGGCATCCTCGGACTCGGTCAGCTCCACGACAGTCGCATCGGCGTCTTTCGCCAGACCGACAGCAGCCGGCCCATCGTCCTTCGCCGGCTGACTCGCAGCTGCCACATCGTCCTTCGCTGGACCAGCCGCAGCCGTCACGTCGTCCTTCGCATGACCGACAGCTGCCACCTCACCCTTCACCGTCACATCGGACTTCACCAGTTCAGTTGCAGCCGTGGACGACTCATCGACCGCCACCTCCACGCCCCTCACATCCCCCACCGGCGGACCCGCCGACCGTGCTGCGCGCCGACGCGGACGCCGGTTGCTGTTGTCACTCATCTCTGCTGCTCCTCCAACATCGCCTGCCAACTGGCGGGCACCGTGCCCGACCCATCGGCGGCGACATCACCTTGGCGGTACGTGCGACCGTCCGTGCCCAGATAGGTACCGGTGGACGGATCATAGGGGCGCGCGGCGGCGGGGGTAACCCCGTCGTTGTGCGCGCCGATCGGTGCCGAGGCCGGGGCTACCGGCTGCGGCGCGCCGAACGGCGGGTTGGTGCCCTGCGGCACGTACCCGGTTCGGCACAGTTCGGGGGTGGGCGCCCGGACGCCGGGGTACTCCATGCACGGCGAGTTGCGAATACCGCGCACCTGAATCGGAGAGTCCTGTGCCACTTTGCAATACAGCCCCTCGGGAGTGTCCATGGGCGTGAACTCACTGGGCTGCCGCCATTGGTCGGCGGGCAGGAAGCCGGTGGTGCAGGCGGGCGGGTCGTTGACCACTGTCATGAAGTCGACCATCACGCCGTACCTCGTCGGTCCGCGGATGACGGTCTTCAGTGCCGCGATCAACGGCGGGAAAACAACCAGGAGTTGTTCGATACCAGCGTGATACGTCACGCCGACCTGACCGAGACTGACCAGGTTGGTCATCAGCAGCGGCAGGGTCGGGCGCAGGCTCTGGAACTGTTCGTTCACCTTCTGCATCGCGGAGGGGCTGTTGTGTAGCAGGTTTCGCAGCGAGGGATCGTGCGCGCGCAATTGGTCGGTGACGATTGCGAGATCTGTCGTCCAGGAACGAATGTTGGCATCGGACTGGATCTGCGTGTCCAGCAGTGGCCCGATCTGATCGAGCAGCTTCTTGGTCGGCTCCACATCGGTCTCGGCCTGCTGCACCAGCAAAGCCGCCGAGTCGATGTACCGCTGCAGGTCCGGGCCCGCTCCGTTGAACGCCTTGAACGCCTCGTCGATCACCTGACGCAGCCGGGTATCTGCGACGGTCGACAGCAGCTTGTCGGTCTGATCGAGCAGCGACCCGACATCCTGGGGCAGCTTCGTGCGCTGCACCGGAATCACCGATCCGTCACGCAGGTTGGATGAGCCCGCGTCGGGCTCGGGCACCAGGTCGACGTACTGCTCACCGATCGCGGACACACTGCGCACCCAGGCGGTCGAGTCCGACGGCACCTTGTAGTCGCTGTCGATCGACAGATCCGCTTCGACCCCGGCCGAAGTGAGCCGAACCGACTCGACCTTGCCGATATTGGTGCCGCGATAGGAGACGTTCGCAGTCGGGTACAGCCCGCCGGTGGCCGCAAGCTGCACCGTCACGTTGTATCGGCCGATCCCGAACATGGCGGGGAGCTGCACATACGTGCCGCCCATCACGACCAGACCGATCACGGTGAGCACGGCGAAGACCGCGAGCTGAACGTGGACGAACTTGGTGAGTTTCATCGTCCCGTCCCTTCCTGGCCGGGCAGCGGCACGGTGATTCCGGGGATGGCGGGCAGGCCGGGGATGGACGGGAGTCCGGGCAAGGTGGGCGTGGGTGCCGCGCTGGGCGCGGGTGCGGCCGGGAGCTTGGTCGGGTCGCCCGCGTCGGTCGCGGTCGACGGCGCGAAACTGCCGAGCACGCCTTCGACGCCACCGAAGCGCCCGCCCAACGGGGTGCCGGTGAGCCAGTTGCTGTCCAGGCGCTTGCCGGTCATGTCGACGGTGATGAAGAGGTTGAGGTAGTCGCCCTTGATCGCGTTGCCGATGTTCTTGATCGGGAACGGGAAGGTCGGCAGGATGCGCAGCGACGCGATGAGGTTGGTGCCCGTATCGGCCAGGGTTTCCAGCACCGGGCCCAGACTTGCCAGGTTGGCTTTGAGATCGTCGCCGCTGGTCTGGATGATCCGCTCGCTGACGTCGCTGAGTTCGCCGAGCGCGGTGACCGCCCTGGTGATGTTGGCGGTGCGGTCGGCGAGTGCGGTCAGCGCGGGATGGATCTGCTCGATCGCGCGGGCCAGCACGTCTTTCTGGTCGGCGAGGTTGCCTGCGAGGCGGTCGAGTCCGTTCATCGCGGCGATGATGCTGCCGGTCTGTTTGTCCAGGCCGGTGGTCAGCTCGTTGAGCTGGGGCAGCAGGTCGGCGATCTCGGCTTCGCGACCGTGCAGCGCCGCGTTCATCTCCCTGGTGATGGTCTCGAGCTGGGCGATGCCGCCGCCGTTGAGCACCACCGACAGCGACGACAGCACCTGCTCGGTGGTCGGGAAAGCCCCGGCCCGCTCCAGCGGGATCACATCGTTGTTCCGCAGCTGGCCTTGGGCGGGCGTGTTGATCGGCGCGGACAGCTCGACGTGATTGCTGCCGAGCAGACTGGTCTGGCCGATCTTGGCGATCGCGTTGGCGGGCAACTTCACCTCGGGATTCAACGAGACCGTGACCAGCGCGTGCCAGCCCTCGACATCGATCCCGGTGACATTGCCGACCTCGACGTCATCCACCCGAACCGGCGAATTCCGCGTCAGCGTAGTCACATTGGGCATCTGGATGCGCACCGTGTACGAACCGGGCGCAGCACCCTCGGAGCCCGGCATGGGTAGCGAGTTCAGTCCGTCCCACTGACAGCCGGTCGCACCGAGTGTCACCGCGACACCCACTGCCAGCCCGGAGATTATCCGCTTCACCGCTGTCCTCCTGGAACCGCAAGTCCGGCAAGACCGTTCGGCACGGTCACCGGCGAAATCACCGGCGGCGCATCCGGTTCCGCCTGCCCGGCCAGGCTCGGCGGGCTGTATACCAACTGGTCGGGGAAGGCCGTCACGCTGCTGGCGGGGTTGAGCATGATCGGCGCGTAGTTCATGGCCAGCGAACTGATCACCGGGGCAAGGAATTCCGCGCACAGATCCGCCGAGCGGTCCGAGTCGTTGTGCTCGAGTGCCCGGATGGAACCGCACAGGAAGCTCAGCGGATTGGCCGTGTTGTTCAGCGACACAGCGCCGGTGAGCGAGCCCTGGGCCGGCTTGTAGATCTGGTAGAAGTTCACCAGCGCGGTCGGCGCGGAATGCAGCACTCGTTCCAGCTCAGGCCGCTTGTCGACCAGTGTCTGGGTGACGTCGGCGAGCCGCTCGACACCGTCGGTGAGCTCAGCGCCGCTGCCTTCGAGGAAGCGCTTCACGTCAGCGAGCGCCACATCCAGGCTGTCCAGTCCCGCACCCAGCTCAGCCGAAGCCCCGGCTAGCACCGAGGCCACTGAGGCGAGGCGTCCGCCGAACTGCACGATCTGCTCGTTGCTGGCCGAGATCACCTCGACGAACTTCTGCAGGTTGCGGATAGTGCCGAAGAGATCAGTTCGCCCGTCGGACAACGTATTCAGTGTCGCAGACAGTTCACGCAGGGTGTCACGGAACTTTTGTCCATTGCCGTCGAGATTGTCAGCGGCAGTGTTCACGAAGCGGCCGAAGGACCCCTGCGGGTCGTCACCGACGGGCCCGAGAGCCGTCGCGAGATTCGACAATTCGGCCTTGATGTCGTCCCACTCGACCGGCACTGCGGTGCGCTCGATCGGAATCTGCGCTCCATCAACCATTTTCGGGCCGCCGGTATAGGCGGGTGCGAGCTGGATGAAACGGGCCGACACCAGCGAGGGTGCGATGAGTACCGCGCGAGCGTCGGCGGGCAGGTCGACGCCGCTGTCGACGGTCATTCGCACCTGCACCCGACCCTGTCCCGGTTCGATCGCGTCGATCGTGCCGATCCGCACCCCGAGCATCCGCACCTCGTCACCGGCGTACAGGCCGGTGGTGGAGGGGAAGGCCGCGGTGATCTTGGTCTTGCCGATCCCGAGACCGCTGTACACCCCGACCGCGACCAGCGCGACGATCACCACCGCGGCCACGGCCAGGGTCCAACGTGGCACGCCACGCACTGTCGATGCAATGTTCATCGCGGCGGATCCTCCTCGGAAGGCACGATGCTCGGCGGCGCCGGATGCGTGAAGATGTCGATCATGTCCTGCGGCAGGTGTTCGGGCCAGACCAGCGCGTCGACCAGCGGGCGAAGCTCGGTACTGGTCGCGTTCACCACGTAGGCGTTGAACCACGGGCCGTTGCCGACCTGCTCACCCAGCGCCGAGGCGTAGGGGCCGAGGTTCTCCAGCGCTTCCCGCAGGTTCTGCTTGTTGCGCTGCAGTAGACCGAGCACCGAGTTGAGCCGGTCCAGCGTCGGTTTCATCTGCGCTTCGTTGTCGGCGACCAGCCCGGACAGCTGCTTGGCAACCGAGTCGACGTAGACGATGAGCTGGTTGATCGCGGCACGGCGGCTGTCGAGTTCGCCCAGCAGGTTGTTGCCGTCCAGCAGCAGCGCATTCAGCTGCGTACTGCGGTCGGCCAAGATGCTGGTGACGTTCTGGGCCCGGCCGAGCAGGTCGGTCAGTGCCTGGTCGCGAGTGTTGATGCTGCGCGACAGTGCGGTGACGCCGTCCAGGGCGGTGCGCAGCGGGCCCGGTGTGTCGGCGAAGGCGGCCGACAGCGTGTCCAGGGTCTGGTCGACCTGGTCCATGTCGAGGTCGCGCACCGTCGCGCCCAGGTCCGACAGCGCCTCGTTGAGCGAGTACGGCGAGGTGGTGCGGTCCAGCGGGATGGTGTCGGCGGTGCGCAGCGCGCCCAGCCCGGTCGGCACGACCTCCAGGGACTTGCGGCCGAGGACCGTGTTGGTCTTGATCGCGGCGGATGTCTTCTGGCCCAGCACAATCGACTCGTCGAGAGTGAACTTCACCAGCACCTTGGGCCCGTCGAGAGCCACCTGATCGACTTCGCCCGAACGCACGCCGGCCACGTGCACCGGGTCACCCGGCACCAGGCCGCCCGCGTCGACGAAGTGCGCGGTGAAGGTCGCGCCGGAACGAAGGAACGGCAGCTTGGTGTACTGCAGCGTGGCCAGCGAGATCGTCACCACCAGCACGATGCCGACGATGCCGATGGTCACGGTCGACGACTTCTTCTCACTCATTGGGCGTGCACCTTCCGGTGGCCTGCAGACCCGGCATCTTGACTTCCATGGGCTGTCCGTTGGGGCCGTCGATCAGGAAGTTGGTGCCGCACACGTACAGCTGCAGGAACGAGCCGTAGGCGCCGATGCGGATGAGCTGCTTATAGGTTTCCGGCAGCTTGTTCAGCACCCATTGGATGTCGTCGGAGCCGTTGTCGAGATTGGTGGCCAGTCTGCCGGTCTGCTCGATGGTGTTGCGCAGATCCGGACGCGCGGTGGTCAGCAGGTCGTTGATCTCCTTTGTCGCACCGGCGATTCGAGGCAGTGCGTCGCCGATCGGATCGCGTTCGGCGGCCAATCCGCTGACCAGGCGCTGCAATTCGTCGATCGTGGTGGTGAACTGCTGATCACGATCGTCGATGGTGGCCAGCACCGTGTTGAGGTTGTCGATCACGCTGCCGATCAGAGCGTCGCGGTCGGCGAGTGTCTTGGAGAAGCTGCCGCCGCTGTTGAGCAGCGAGACCAGCGTGCCGCCCTGGCCCTGGAAGATCTGCAGCAGCGCCGAGGTCAGGTCGTTGACCTGGCCGGGATCCAGGCCGCGCAGCAGCGGCTTGAAACCGCCGAGCAGCAGGTCCAGATCCAGCGCGGGCGTGGTCTGTTCCTTACCGATGGTGGAACCGTCGGGCAGTGCACGCGGCGAGCCGGGCCCTTCCTTCAGCTCCAAATACCGGTCACCGACGAGGTTTTCGTACTTGATCGCCAGCCTTGTGCTCGACAGCACCGAGTACTTGGTGTCCACATCGAACTCGACATGCGCGAGATCGTCGTCGCCGACCTTCACCGAGGTGACCGAGCCGACCGGCACACCGGCGATCCGCACCTTCGCTCCCGGCAGCATGCCCGAGGAACTGGTGAACACCGCCTTGTAGCCGTTCTCGCTGGAGAAACGTGCCTGACTGAGCACGATCGCCAGACCCGCGAACACCAGAGTCATCACCACGGTGAAGATCGCCAGCTTGACCGTCGTCGCCGTGTTCTTCACCGTGTCGCTCCCGGCATTCCTTCCAGCAACAGCTGGAAAACTTTGGGGCCGTTGAACTCCGGCGATCCGGTGCGGGGCGTGTAGGGCGCACCCTGGTTGGTGTCGGTCACCACGTAGTTCGCGTGGCTCTCGGGCACGCGGTTGAGAATGCCGTCGCAGTGCGGGCCGCCGGTCGCGTTCACCTTGGGCAGGTCGTCGGGGTAGGTGTAGGGCTTGTCGCCGAACATGAAGTTGGTGTTCATGCCGACACCGGGCAAGACCCCTCCGAACATCTCCTCGGCCAACGGCATGATCGGGCCGAGACCGTCGATGATGCAGCTCAGCGCCGGCGCGTATTCGAACAGCAGGCTGGTCGTGGGGCGCAGCAGGTCCAGGGCGGTGACGAGGTTGGCTTCGTTCTCCCGCAACACCGAACCGGTGGTGTCGGACAGCCCGATCACATTCACCAACACGTCATCGAGCTGAGCCTGCAACTCCGACAACGTATTCGAGGTCACCGTCGCGTTGTCCACAGTCCGTAACAACGCCCCGGACGCATCGGCGTAGATATCGGTCACCTGCCCCGTCTTGGCCAGATCCTGTTGCAGCGTAGGCAGATACGGGTTGATCTCCCGCAGGTACCGATCCGAGCGAACCAGCAGATCGCCGAACTTGTCCCCGCGCCCCTGCAGAGCCGTACCCAAAGCAGTCAACGTCGCGTTGAGCTTCTCGGGCTCCACCTGAGCCAACACGTCGGACAGATGCTGGAACAGCGTATTGAACTCCACCGTCACAGCAGTGGCCGCCACCGTCGCACCCGGCTTCAACGAACCGGACGAAGGCTGTTGCGGGACAACGAAGTTCACGTACTTGGCACCGAACACCGTGGTCGAGCGAATATCCACACCCGCGTTGGCGGGCACCAGCTTCAACTGTTCGGGGTCCACCTCGAGCACCAACTGCGCACTGTCATCGCGCCAGTTGATGTCCGCGACCCGGCCGATCTCGACCCCGCGCACCTTCACCTTGGCATCAGGGTCGAGGACCAAGCCCGACCGCGGCGCCTGCACCAGCACCTGCGCGGTGGTGGTGAACGCGCCCTGGAACAGCGCGAGCGCGAACACCGCGCCCCCGACGAGCAGCCCGACCATTGTCAGCGCGGCGAGCTTGCGCCCGAGCCCGCCCTGCAATGCGGCGACGATCCGTGAAGAGTTCATCCCGCTATCCCGAAAGGTGGAAGTTGCCGGAGGTGCCGTAGATGGCCAGCGAGATCAGCAGTGTCACCGTGACCACCGCGATCAGCGAGGACCGCACCGCGTTGCCCACCGCGATCCCGACGCCGACCGGTCCGCCCGCGGCGTGGAAGCCGTAGTAGGTGTGGATCAGCATCACCGCCAGCGCCATCACAATGGCCTGCGCGAACGACCACAGGATGTCGCTGGGGATGAGGAACGTGGAGAAGTAGTGGTCGTAGACGCCGGCGGACTGGCCGTAGATCACCACGGTCGCGAAGCGGCTGGCGATGAACGACGCGATCACCGCCAGGGCGTACAGCGGCACGATCGCGATCATGCCCGCCAACACCCTGGTGCCGACCAGGAACGGCACCGGCCGAATCGCCATCGATTCCAGTGCGTCGATCTCCTCGGCCACTCGCATCGCGCCCAGTTGGGCGGTCGCGCCGGCGCCGATGGTGGCGGCCAGGCCGATGCCGGAGATCACCGGTGCGGCGATGCGCACGTTGATCATCGCGGCGAAGAACCCGGTCAGCGCCTCGACACCGATATTGCCCAGCGAGCTGTACCCCTGCACGGCGATGGTGCCGCCCGCCATGAGAGTGAGGAATCCGACGATCACCACGGTGCCGCCGATCACGGCCAGCGCGCCGCTGCCCATGCTGATCTCGGCGATCAGCCGGATGGTCTCGGTGCGGTAGTGGATCAGCGCGCGCGGCACCGACGCCAGGGCCTTCACATAGAAGATGGCCTGATTACCAAGGGCGTCGGTCGATTTCGACAGTCGATCGAAACGGCGGACCGTACGCGGGAACTTGCTGCGAACTATGAACGCCATCACCGCACCGTGAATTTCAGGCCGATCGCGGTGACCACGACATTCACCACGAACAGCGCCATGAACGCGAAGACCACCGTTTGGTTCACCGCGTCGCCGACGCTCTTGGGCCCGCCTTTGACCTGCAGGCCCAGATAACAGGCGACCATTCCGGCGATCAGCCCGAACAGGCCGGCCTTGATTTCGGAGATGATCAGTTCGGAGAAGCTCGTCAGCAGCGGAATCCCGTTGACGAACGCGCCCGGATTCACCCCCTGCAGGAACACCGAGAACACGAACCCGCCGCCGATGCCGATCGTGCACACCAGGCTGTTGAGCATCAGCGCCACGAACATCGAGGCCAGCACGCGCGGCACGACCAGTCGGCTGACCGGGTCGATGCCGAGGACTTTCATCGCGTCGATCTCTTCGCGAATCGTGCGTGCGCCCAGGTCGGCGCAGATGGCGGTAGCGCCCGCGCCCGCCACGATCAACACTGTGACGATCGGGCCGACCTGCGTGACGGCGCCGAACGCGGCCGCCGCGCCACTGAGGTCGGCGGCGCCGATTTCGCGCAACAAGATATTGAGGGTGAACACCACCAGCACGGTGAACGGGATGGCCACCAGCAGCGTGGGCACGATCGATACGCGGGCCACGAACCAGGACTGGTCGACGAATTCGCGCCATTGGAACGGCCTGCGGACCGCGGCGCGAGCCACTTCCGCGCCGAGTTCGAAGAATCCGCCGACCGCCCGCAACGGGACAGCAAGGAGGTTGTTCATACCGAATCCTCCTCGTTCGACGGGCGGCCCGATTGGTCCGCGTATCCGTACTCCACCGCCACCCCGATCTGAAGACTGTCCAAAGACTAGAACACGTTCCCGGTAATGTCTGCTATATCCGAAGACTTAGACCAGGAGTTTTTCTGGTAGTTCGCCGTTCAAACTGAAACGGATACTTATCAACATCCGCCGCCCTCCTGTGAGGCGCCACACACCCCGACGATCATGTCTACCAATACCTGGACCGGCGTTCAACAGATCGGCGTAGACCGGTGCTTGCTCGCAGCTAGCGGGCCAACTTCGGGCAAACCACCCACGGGCCGGTCGGACCGAGCCCGTAGGCGGGTCCGACCGAGGCCACGGGCAGGTCAGCCCAGATCGCGCAGGGCGCGCGCGGAGAAGGTGTGGTCGGCGGGACGGTCTGCGAAATAGCCACCGATCGTGGCGGCGAGATCGGTCTCGGACCACTCGTCACCTGCGGCATCGAAACGCTGCTCGACGGTCGGCGCGGCCATCAGCGCCACCATCGGGCCGTACACGACGAACACCTGACCGTTGACCGCGTCCGCGGCCGGCGACGCCAGGTAGGCGACGAGCTTGGCGACATGCTCGGGAGCCAGCGGATCGACAGCGCCCTCAGGAGCATCGGCGAAGACCGACTCGGTCATGGCAGTCCTGGCGCGCGGGCAGATTGCGTTGGCGCGCACGCCATATCGCTGTAATCCCCGTGCGGCGGTGAGCGTGAGGGCGGTGATGCCCGCCTTCGCCGCACCGTAGTTCGCCTGGCCTTCAGGGCCGAGAAGCCCTGCCTCCGAAGAGGTATTGATCAAGCGGCCGTAGACGGGTTCGCCCGCGGCCTTGGACTTCGCCCGCCAGTAGGCACCGGCATTGCGCGACAGCAGGAAGTGTCCGCGCAGGTGCACCGCGATCACCGCGTCCCAGTCCTCGTCGGACATGTTGAATAGCATGCGATCTCGCGTGATGCCCGCATTGTTGACCACGATGTCGAGGCCACCCAGCGATTCCTGCGCGGTGGCGATGAGCGCGTCGGCGGTGGCGCGTTCGGCGATGGAGCCGCCGACGAATTCCGCCTTGCCGCCGAGCTCGCGAATCGCGGCGATGGTCTCCGCGGCCGCGTCCTCGGTGAGGTCGTTGACCACCACCGCCGCGCCCGCCGCGGCCAGCGCCAGCGCTTCGGCACGGCCGAGGCCCGCACCCGCGCCGGTCACGATGGCGACCCGGCCGGCCAGTGAAATCTGCGTCACACTCATGCAGCGGACTCTAGAACGTGTTCCACCATCGGACAAGAGGCAATCACGCCAACCTCAGCGCCGCCTTGGGGCACTGCGACACCGCTTCCTCCGCCTCGGCGAGGCGATCGGGCGCGACATCGCCCTCGAGGACGGTCAACTGATCGTCGTCGTCGAGTTCGAACATGTCAGGGGCGATTCCGACGCACACGCCGTTGGCTTCGCAACGGTCGAAATCGACGATGATCTTCATGAGAACTTCCTTCCACACGGTCCTGGCGACACTAACCCAGCGAGCCCGGTCCGCGCGGCGGAACCGGAGCCCGATGAGTACCAATACTGGAACATGTTCCAGTTGGTGTGCAATGATCGGTTTCGGCGGGGCTCATTCCCTGCGCCCCGCCGTCCCTTTCCAGGAGGTAGGAAGCATGCGCGTCGCGTATACGCCGCAACAGGAAGCTTTGCGCGCGCAGCTGCGCGAATACTTCGCCGGGCTGATGACACCGGAGCGGCGCGCGGCGCTGAGCATGCAGACCGGCGAATACGGTGCGGGCACGGTGTATCGCGATGTGGTGCGCGACATGGGGCGCGACGGGTGGCTCACGCTGAGCTGGCCGAAAGAGTATGGCGGACAAGACCGTACGACGATGGACCAGCTGATCTTCGTCGAGGAGGCGGCCATCGCGGGCGCGCCCGTCCCGTTCCTCACGCTGAACTCCGTGGCGCCGACCATCATGCAGTACGGCTCCGAGGAGCAGAAGAAGTTCTTCCTGCCGAAGATCGCCGCCGGTGAATTGCACTTCGCCATCGGCTATTCCGAGCCGGGCGCGGGCACCGACCTTGCGGCACTGCGTACTTCGGCGGTGCGCGATGGCGACGACTATGTGATCAACGGTCAGAAGATGTGGACCAGCCTGATCGCCTACGCCGACTACATCTGGTTGGCGGTGCGCACGGATCCGAATGCCAAGAAGCACAAGGGCATCAGCATGCTCATCGTGCCCACCGATGCCGAGGGGTTCTCGTGGACGCCGGTGCACACGATGGCCGGGCCCGACACGAGCGCCACCTATTACCAGGATGTGCGGGTGCCCGCGTCGTCGCTGGTCGGGCCGGAAAACGGCGGTTGGTCGCTGATCACCAACCAGCTCAATCATGAACGCGTCGCGCTGACCTCGGCCGGGCCGCTGTCGCTGGCGGTGGGGCAGACGGTGGAGTGGGCTCGCTCGACCACCGGTTCCGACGGCAAGCGCCTGATCGACCAGGAGTGGGTGCGGCTGAACCTGGCCCGCGTGCACGCCAAAGTCGAGTACCTCAAGCTCCTGAACTGGGAAATCGCCAGCCGCGCCGACCAGGGCGGTGAAGCCGCGCCGAAACCGTGGGACGCCTCCGCGTGCAAGGTCTACGGCACCGAACTCGCCACCGAGGCCTACCGCCTGCTGATGGAAGTCGTCGGCCCGCACGCCTACCTGCGCCAGGACTCCCCCGGCGCCGTGCTGCTCGGCCGACTCGAGCGCATGCACCGCGCCGCACTGATCCTCACCTTCGGCGGCGGCACCAACGAGGTCCAACGCGACATCATCGCCATGACCGCCCTCCGCCAGCCCGCCTCCGCCCGCTGAAAGCCGGTATCCCCCCATGGATTTCACTCCCACCGAGGCCCAAACCGACCTCGCCCGCCTGACCGGCGAAATCTGCGCCAAGCTCGTCACCGCCGATCGTCTGCGTGAACTGGACGCCCCCGGCCGCTTCGACGAACCGCTGTGGAAGGCCCTGGCCGAAACCGGCATCCTCGCCGCCGCTCTTCCAGAAGCTTTGGGTGGCAGCGACTTCGGCGCCCTCGAACAGACCGCGATCCTGCGCGAACTCGGCCACGTTGTCGCCGCGGTGCCGTACTTGTGGTCGATCGTCGTCGGCGCGGGCGCACTGGCGAAGTTCGGTGATGCCTCGCAGCAGCAGCTGGCGGCGCGAGCAGGCACCGGCGAGATCGTGCTCACCGCCGCACTCGCAGAGGACCTACGCGCCACCACCGACGCACCCGGCATCCTCGCTCGGGACACGGCCGACAACGCTGACTCGCAGCGCGGCGCCTTCACACTGACGGGTAGCGCGACGACCGTCCCCTACGCCGACCGAGCCGCACGAATTCTGGTGCCCGCCACCATCTCCGGCAGCACAGCGGTCTTCCTGGTCGATCCCACCCACACTTCGGTCACCCGCACCGCCCAGCAGGTCGTCGACCTGAGCCCCGAATTCCTCGTCGAATTCACCGACACCCCAGCCGAATTGGTCGGCACCCTCGACGCCGACATCCTCCCCTGGCTCCGCGAACAAGCCTGGCTGGGCCTGTCCGCCCTCCAACTGGGCACCCTCGAACGAGCCCTCGACCTCACCGCCGAACACACCCGCACCCGCGAACAATTCGGCAAACCCCTCGGCGCCTTCCAAGCAGTAGCCCAACGCCTAGCCGACGCCTACATAGAAATCGGCGGCCTCCGCCTGACAGTCACCCAGGCAGCCTGGAGAGTCTCCGAAAACCTCCCCGCCACCGAGTCCATCCACATAGCCAAATTCTGGGCCGCCGAAGCAGGCCACCAGGTCGCCCACACCGCCGTCCACATCCACGGCGGACTGGGCATAGACCGAGACCACACCCTCCACAACTACTTCACCGCCGCCAAACACCAAGAATTCGCCTTGGGCGGCGCAACTCCCCACCTCCTAGCCCTGGGCGCAGAACTCGCGAGCTAGCCCCAAACCCTAACGCAGGCCCGTACGGACAAACTCCGTACGGGCCTAACCCTCGTCGTCGCTGCCGATCACAGTGTCACCAGAATCCCGCGCCAGTCGCTGACTCAACTCTTCGCTGATTCGCAGCACATCGGTGGCCGCCTCATCGAACCGACGGTCACGCTCGCTGACTGCTGTTTCCGCAGGCTGCTCCACGTATCAACGATATCGCCGAGATCCGACTACGTCGATGAAGTCGTAGCCGAACCGGTTGCCGTGGACGCAGAACACCCCGTCCGGCGACGCTGCCGGACGGGGTTAGGTGTTGGACGAGTGATCACCAGGCTATGGCGCAAACATCGGCCGAGTAGGAAAAACCACCACAGCCTGGTGATCTTGATCGTGGGGCTAGGCCGAACCTGCTTCGGCGTGTTCGTCGGCGGGGCGCTCGTCGGTTTGGGACTTGGCCCAGCGGTAGTCGGGCTTGCCCGCGGGCGAGCGTTTGATCTCGTCGACGAACCACAGGCTGCGGGGCTGCTTGTAGGATGCGATCTCGCTGGCGAGAACCGGCTTCAAATCGGCCAGGGTGGGGCGGTTTTCGCCGCGGCATTGGACGACCGCGCAGACTCGCTGGCCCCAGCGTTCGTCCTCGACGCCGACTACCAGCGCGTCGAAGACATCCGGGTGTGCCTTGAGGGCGCCCTCGACCTCTTCGGGGTAGATCTTCTCGCCGCCGCTGTTGATGCTCACCGAGCCGCGGCCGAGCATGGTGACCGAGCCGTCTTCCTCGACGCGGGCGTAGTCGCCGGGGATGGCGAAGCGAACCCCGTTGAACTCCTTGAACGTTGCCGCGGACTTGACCTCGTCCTTGTAGTAGCCCAACGGGATGTGTCCGCTGCGGGCCAGCAGGCCGACGACGCCGGAGCCCGGCGCGACCGGATTGCCTTCCTCGTCGAGCACCTGGGTGGCGGCGTCGATTTTCACCCGGGGCCCGCCGGTGTGGTTGGCGCCCTTGGAGACCAGGGACAGGCCGCCGAAGCCGGTTTCGGAGGAACCGATGGAGTCGGAGATCATCCGGTTGGGCAGCACCTCGAGGAACTTGTCCTTGAGTGCGGGCGAGAACAGGGCGGCGCTGCTGGCGAGCACGTACAGGGTCGAAAGGTCGTAGGGTGCACCGGTTTCCGGGTTGCCTTCGGCCAGGGCGTCGAGCATCGGGCGGGCCATCGCGTCGCCGGTGATGAAGATCAGGTTGACGCCGTGCTTGTCCACGGCCTGCCACACCTTGTGTCCGCTGAACTCGGGGATCATCACGGCCTTGCCGCCGCCGAACAGGCTGTGGAAGGTAGCCCACTGGGAGCCGCCGTGGATCATCGGCGGGATCGGGAAGCGCACCATCTGCGGGTTGGCCGCGCCGATCTTGGCCAGCTCCCATTCGTCCTTGGTGTATTCGCCGGTGACGAAGTTGATGCCGGCGCCCAGCACGCGCCACACGTCTTCGTGCCGCCACATCACGCCCTTGGGCAGGCCGGTGGTGCCGCCGGTGTAGAGCATGTAGAGGTCGTCGGGCGAGCGTTCCTCGAAGTCGCGTTCGCCTGACGAATCGGCCAGTGCCGCTTCGTATTCGACGGTGTCTGCGGGGGTTTCGGCAGAGGTGCCGTCGTCGACGACGATCACCGTCTTCAGCGCAGGCACCTTGTCCCGAACGGCCGCCACCTTGTCGGTGTAGCGGCGCTCGTGGATCAGCGCGACCATGTCGGAGTTGTCGAAGATGTGCAGCAGTTCGTTCTCGACGTAGCGGAAGTTGACGTTGATCATCACCGCCCGCGCCTTGAAGATCGCCACCATCGCCTCGACGGCTTCGACGGTGTTGCGGGAATAGATTCCGACTTTGTCGCCTGGTCGAACGCCCTGTTCCAGCAGGTAGTGGGCCAGCTTGTTGGCCCGCTCCTCCAGTTCGGCGTAGGTCGACTCTCGATGTTCGCCGACCAGCACGATCCGGTCGGGCATCAAGTCGACGGCATGTTCGACGAGATCGGCTATGTTGTAGCTCACAGGTCAAAAATAGAACGTGTTACTGTTTCTGACAAGGTTTTCGGCGAATGCGACCGAACGTTGTTGAGGAGATCTGTCCCATGGCTCACTGTCTGGTCGAGAAGCGTGACCACGTTCTCATCGTCACCATGAACCGCCCCGAGGCGCGCAACGCCCTGTCCGGGGAGATGATGGCGATCATGCGCGACGCCTGGGATCAGGTGGACGGCGATCCCGACATCCGCGTCGCGATCCTCACCGGTGCCGGTGGCGCGTTCTGCGCGGGGATGGACCTGAAGGCGATGAGCTCGCAGCATCCGGGCGACACCGCCTCCGCCGGCAGCTGGGACCCGGCCTACCTCCCCGCGCTGCTGAAAGGGCGGCGACTGGCCAAGCCGCTGATCGCGGCGGTCGAGGGCCCGGCTATTGCCGGTGGCACCGAGATCCTGCAGGGCACCGACCTGCGCGTGGCCGGGGAAAGCGCCAAGTTCGGCGTCTCCGAGGCCCGCTGGGGCCTGTTCCCGCTCGGCGGTTCCGCCGTGCGCCTGGCCCGACAGATCCCGTACACCGTGGCCGCCGATCTGCTGCTGACCGGTCGACATATCACCGCCGCCGAGGCCAAGGAGATCGGCCTGATCGGCCACGTCGTCCCCGACGGAACCGCCCTAGACAAGGCCATGGCCCTGGCAGCCCAGATCGCCGACAACGGCCCTCTCGCCGTCCAGGCAATGCTGCGCACCCTGCGCGAAACCGAGGCCATGCCCGAGAACGAGGCATTCCCCATCGAAGCGAAGATCGGCATCGAAGTATTCAAATCAGCCGACGCCAAGGAAGGCCCCCGAGCCTTCGCAGAAAAGCGCAAGCCCAACTTCACCGGCACATAAATCCGCCACCTACCGCACTCCCAGCCCCCACACCCGACCCATAGGGAGGGTCCGCCGCGCAGCGGCGGTAGCGGCCCGGGGGGGGGGGGGGGGGCGGTGGGTGCTTAGGGGAGACCCACCCAAAAGCGGGCGCAGCTCTTGCACC
>NZ_JBHXRY010000002.1:0-166139 GCF_042714895.1 Nocardia sp. NPDC058666 | reverse complement strand
CGCCGTTGCGTCCGAGGCGCAGCCTCCAGCAACGGTGGCTAACTCGCGGCCCCTCAGGGGCCGCGCTCGAGCGCGCCAGCGCTCCAAAAACACAGCCCCAAACAATCTGGGACGACTCAAACCCCCGGGTACTCCATGTAAAACGGCTCCCACTGGTACCCATCCGGATCGACAAACGTCCGCCCGTGCATCCCCACCTGAGCCTCCTGCGCCTTCTTGTCGTCATTGACCACCTCGGTAGCCCCCGCCGCAACGGCAGCATCGGTCAGCACATCCACCTCCCCCGCACTCCCCAACGACAGCGCATAAGCCGCCCCGATCGAACCCCGCGTATCAGCGATCGGCCGCTTGCTGAACGTGGTGAAGAAGTCCTTGGTCAGCAGCATCAAGCAGATGTTGTCGTCGACCACGATGCAGGCCGCATTCTGATCGGTGAAGTCGTCGTTCACCTTCCACCCCAGCGCCTCGTAGAACCCCTTGGACCGGTCGAGGTCGGCGACGGGCAGGTTGATGAAGATCATCTTGTTGCTCATGGGAATCAGCCTTTCGGGGCGTGGTGTGCGGTCTCGTTCATGTAGACGCGGCGGCCGATCCGGATTCATCGCACCCACGCAAACTTCGCGAAATCCCGATAGTCCGCGCTGACCCCTGTTAGCTGTCGGACCCCTGTGGCATCGTGAATCTATGAGCGACGCCACAACCGCGACCACGGGCCCAGACCCCGCCGTACTCGCCGAATTCGAGACGCATCGGCGCGAGTTGTGCGCGTATGCCTACCGGATGCTCGGCTCCTCGTTCGAGGCCGAGGACGCGGTGCAGGAGACCTTCACCCGCGCCTGGCGCTCGTACGATTCCTTCGAGGGTCGCGCGAGTCTGCGGTCGTGGCTGTACAAGATCGCCACCAATATCTGTCTTGACATGCTCGACCGTCCACAAAGCCGCGCCAGACCGATGGATCTGAACGGTCCCGGCCGCCCGGATTCGCCGCTGCCGATGCCGCAGCCGGATTACGTGTGGATCGAGCCGATCCCGAACGCGCTTGCCTTCGGTGCCGATCCGGCCGACCACGCGTCTACCAAAGACACGCTGCGCCTTGCCTTTGTCGCGGCTTGCCAACATCTGCCCGCCACCCAACGCGCGATCCTGATCATGCGCGAAGTGCTGCGTTTCTCCGCGGGTGAGACCGCCGAGGCGTTGATGATGTCGCCTGCGTCGGTGAACAGCGCGCTGCAGCGGGCCAGGGCCACCATGTCGAAGGTGCAGCCGACTGTCGCGGACAGTTTCGACGAGACCGATCCCGATCAGGTCAAGCTGGTCGATGATTTCGTGAAGGCGTTCGAGGCGTACGACATGGACGCGCTCACGACGTTGCTGAAAGCCGATGTGGCACTGTCGATGCCGCCGTTCGATCTGTGGATCTCGGGCCCGGAGAACGTGGCCGCGTTCATGCTCAGCACGGGCAGCGCCTGCCGCAACTCGCGAATGGTGCCGGTGCAGGCCAACGGTTCGCCCGCCTTCGGGCATTACAAGCCCAGCGACGAACCCGGCGTGTGGGTGCCGTGGTCGATCACGGTGCTCGAGCTCGAGGGCGACACCATCGCCGGTCTGAACTTCTTCCTCGACACCCAGCGCCTGTTCCCGCTGTTCGGGCTCGAGCCGGAATGGCGCGAGCCCGTCTGACGGTTACAGCAGGCGGCGTTTGTACAGCTTGCCGTTGGGGTCGCGGGGCAGCTCCGCACGGTATTCCACCGTGCGGGGCAGCTTGTACTTCGCCAACTGCCCGGCGGCGAACTCGAGCAATTCGTCGGTGAACTCGTCGGCACCCTCGACCGGCTGCACGAACGCCTTCACCTGCTGACCCCAATCCGGGTCGGGCACACCGAGAACCGCCACGTCGGCGACCTTCGGATGACTCATCAGCACGCCCTCGATCTCGGCCGGATAGATGTTCACCCCACCGGACAGGATCAGGTCCGACCGCCGATCGCAGAGGAACAGGTAGCCGTCCTCGTCGAGGTAACCGATGTCGCCGACGGTGAACAGGTCACCGACGCGCGACTCCTCGGTCTTCTCCTTCGCATGGTGGTACTCGAAGCTGGAGGCCCCCATCCGCATGTAGACCAGACCTTCTTTGCCCGCGGGCAGTTCGGTCCCGTCGGCCTCGTCGAGCACCTTGATCACCGACCACGGCCACGCTTTACCCACCGAACCGGGCTTGTCCAGCCACTCGGTCCCGTTGATCACCGTGCCGCCACCTTCGGTCGCCGCGTAGTACTCGGTGACAACCGGACCCCACCATTCGAGCATCTGCCGTTTGGTCTGCGGCGGACACGGCGCGGCACCGTGCACCATGCTGCGCAACGACGACACGTCGTAGCGTGCACGCACCTCGGCAGGCAGCGCGAGCAGCCGATGGAACTGGGTCGGCACCATATGACTGTGCGTCACCCGATGCCGCTCGATCAGCGCCAACATGTCCTCGGCATCCCACCGATCCATCAGAACGAGCTTGTGCCCCAACTGAATCGAGATGGTCGAGAAGTTCAGCACGGCCGTGTGATAGAGCGGCGACCCGCAGATATGCACATGATCGTCATAGGGCGCCAACTCGAACAGGCTGAAGAACGCCTTGTTCGGCGCGGGCACGACATCGGGGTCCGCACCGGTGAGCGGACGACGAACTCCCTTGGGCCGCCCCGTAGTTCCCGAGGTATAGAGCATCGGCGCACCCACCGACCGCTCCGAAGGCCGACCGGTATCAGCGGCACCCAACCACGACACCGGCCGGAAGCCGGGCACCGCACCGACCGCGAACCGCGCGTCGGCAGGCAATCCGGCCAGGTCAGCCGCTTCGGCAGCGGTTCCGGCGAACCGCTCGCTGGCCAGGAACGCCGAAGCGTCACTGTCGCCGAGAATGTAGGCGATCTCCGGCGCGGTCAGATGCCAGTTCACCGCGACGATGTACAGCCCCGCCTGGTAGGCGGCGAAGTACGCGGCGATCGCCTCGACTCCGTTGTGCAGCATGCTGACAACGACATCGCCGGTCCGCAATCCGATGCCGCGTAGTCCGTTGGCGTAGCGGTTGGCCAGGGTCGCCAATTCGCGGTAGGTGATCTGTCTGCCGTCCGGGTCGATCACGGCGATCCGCTCGGGATCGGTCGCGGCGATATTCCAGAGTCCGAGGACTTCCGTTGTCTGCTGGCTCACCCCTCGAATTTAGAACGTGTTCTACGTGGCGACAAGGGGTTGGAGCCTACGCATTTGTTCGGCATCGGAGACCGAGATCAGCATCATCGTCACCCCCGCGTCCTCCCATTCCTTCAGCCGCGACCGCACGTGGGCTTCGTCGCCGAAGATCGCGGTGTCGGTGATGAGCTCGTCGGGCACCGCCGCGGCCGCCTCGGCCTTGCGCCCCGCCTGGAACAGCGCGCAGATCTGGTCGACCTCGCTGCCGTACCCCATCCGCCGGTACACCTGCGCGTGAAAGTTCAGCTCCGGCGCACCCATCCCGCCGATGTACAGCGCACTGATCCACCGCATCCGCTCGATCTCGGCCGCCGGATCGTCGGTGATCACCACCTGCGCGCTGGCCGCGATCTCGAAATCCGCGCGCGACCGACGAGCGCCCGGCCGCGCGAACCCCTCGTCGAGCCACTCGTTGTACATCCCCGCCAGCCGCGGCGCGTAGTAGATCGCCAGCCACCCGTCGGCGATCTCCGCGGTCTGCGCGATGTTCTTCGGACCCTCCGCACCCAGCCAGATCGGCAGATCAGCACGCAGGGGATGCACGATCGGCTTGAGCGATTTCCCGAGCCCGGTCGCGCCGGGACCGTCGTACGGAAGCACGTAATGCGTGCCGCGAGAGGTCACCGGAGCTTCCCGCGCGAGCACCTGACGCACGATGTCGACGTACTCCCGCGTGCGCTTGAGCGGCTGCGCGAACGGCTGCCCGTACCAACCCTCGACCACCTGCGGACCCGAGACACCGAGCCCCAGAATCGCCCGCCCGCCGCTGAGATGGTCCAGCGTGAGCGCGTGCATCGCGGTGGCCGCGGGCGTGCGCGCCGACATCTGCGCCACCGAGGTGCCAAGCCGCACCCGCGAGGTCGACGACCCCCACCAGGCCAGCGGCGCGAAGGCGTCGGACCCCCACGACTCGGCCGCGAACACCGCGTCGAAGCCCGATTCCTCCGCCGCGATCACCAGCTCGCCGACGCCGGCGGGGGGTTGCGCACCCCAGTATCCGAGTTGCAGTCCGAATTTCATGATCGGCGCCCTTTCGGCGAATCCTTGCGAGCAGAATAAGAACCTGTTCTACTCGATATCGTGACCCAGGGGAATACCGCAGTGGAAGTATTGAGTGCACCCCTGAGGGTGCGATTCGACTACACCAGGTCCGTCGGACCTATCATCGGCGCTTTTCTGACCGGATTGCGCGAACGCCGGATTTTCGGCGTGCGCGGCAGTGACGGTCGGGTGCTCGTGCCGCCACCCGAATACGATCCGCTGACCTGCGCGCCGCTGACCGACCTGGTCGAGGTCGCCGCGAGCGGGACCGTCCGGTCCTGGACGTGGGTGGCCGAACCGCTGCCCGGCCAGCCGTTCGACCGGCCGTTCGCGTGGGCGTTGATCCAACTCGACGGCGCCGACACGACGCTGCTGCACGCCCTGGACGTCGACAGTCCCGACCAGCTCAGCACCGGAATGCGCGTCAGCGCCCGCTGGGCCGACGAGCGCACCGGCCGCATCCAGGACATCGCCTGCTTCGAGCCGGGTGAAAGCACGAGCACCGCAGACTATTCCGAGCAGGCCCCGGTCACCATGCTGACCACCCCGGTCGCCTTGGACTACAAGCACACCGCTTCCCCGCAGGAGAGCGTGTACCTGCGCGGCCTGGCCGAGGGCAAGCTCATCGGCGGCCGTTCCGAAGAGGGCGGGCGCGTGTATTTCCCGCCGCGCGGCGCCAACCCCACCAACGGCCTGCCCACCAACGACCTGGTCGAACTGCCCGACAAGGGCACGGTGACCACCTTCTGCATCGTCAATGTGCCGTTCCTCGGGCAGCGGATCAAGCCGCCGTATGTGGCCGCCTACGTGCTGCTCGACGGCGCCGATATCCCGTTCCTGCACCTGATTCTCGGCTGCGAGGCCAGCGAGGTGCGGATGGGAATGCGGGTCGAGGCGGTCTGGAAACCCCGCGAGGAATGGGGTCACACGCTGGCCAATATCGACCACTTCCGGCCCACCGGGGAGCCCGACGCTTCCTACGAGTCCTACCAGCACCACCTCTAGAGAGGCGACGTTGACCACATCAGCATCGGCGGCACCCCCCGTGCCCGAGATCGCGGTGGTGGGGTTCGCCCACGCACCGCATGTGCCCGAAACCCACGGCACCACCAACGGCGTCGAGATGCTCGTGCCGTGCTTCCAGCAGTTGTACGCCGACCTCGGCATCACCAAGTCCGACATCGACTTCTGGTGCTCGGGTTCCTCGGATCACCTGGCGGGACGGGCGTTTTCGTTCATCTCCGCGATCGACGCGATCGGCGCCGTCCCGCCGATCAACGAGTCGCACGTGGAGATGGACGCCGCCTGGGCCCTGTACGAAGCGTGGGTGAAACTGCGTTCCGGGCAGGCTCAGACCGCGCTCGTGTACGGCTTCGGCAAGTCCTCGGCGGGCACTCTTCGCCAGGTCCTGACGCAGCAGCTCGACCCGTATCTGGTTGCGCCCCTCGGTGTCGACGCCGTCTCGCTCGCCGGACTACAAGCACGGGCCGGACTGGACTCGGGCCGGTGGTCCGAACAGGACATGGCGGCTGTCGCAGGCGGTGACCTCCAATCCCCTTATGTCGCAGATCCTTTCCGCGCACACGACATCGCGCCGATCACCGACGGTGCCGCCGCCATCGTCCTCGCCGTCGGCGACCGTGCCAGGGAACTGTGCGAACGCCCGGCGTGGATCACCGGCATCGCGCACAACATCGACGCCCAGGCACTCGGCGGCCGCGACCTGACCCGCTCCCCCTCCACCACCGCGGCAGCGAAGGCGGCGACCGGCGGCAACACCGCTTTCGACATCGCCGAACTGCACGCACCGTTCAGCCACCAGCAGCTGATCCTGGCCGAGGCGATCGGCCTGTCCGCGAGCACCGTGGTGAATCCGTCCGGCGGCGCGTTGGCCGCCAACCCGATGTTCTCGGCGGGCCTGGAACGCATCGGCCACGCCGCCGCCGCGATCATGTCGGGCGCCGCGAACCGCACTCTCGCCCATGCGACCAGCGGACCTGCGCTGCAACAGAATCTGGTCGCCGTTATGGAGGTCCAGTGAGCTTCCCCGCCGCCGTGCTCGGCACCGGCCAAACTCATCACGTGACAAAGCGGACCGACGTGTCCATGGCGGGCATGTGCCGCGAGGCGATCGATCGTGCGCTCGAAGATTCCGGGCTGACCATCGCCGATATCGACGCCGTGGTCGTGGGCAAGGCTCCCGACCTGTTCGAGGGCGTGATGATGCCCGAGCTGTACATGGCCGAGGCGTTGGGCGCGGCCGGGAAACCGCTGCTGCGCGTGCACACCGCCGGTTCGGTGGGCGGCTCGACCGGCATCGTCGCGGCCAACCTCGTGCAGGCGGGCGTGCACAAGCGCGTGCTGGCCATCGCGTGGGAGAAGCAGTCGGAGTCGAATGCCATGTGGGCGTTGTCGATTCCGGTGCCGTTCACCATGCCGGTCGGCGCGGGCGCGGGCGGCTACTTCGCGCCGCACGTGCGTTCCTACATTCGACGGTCCAACGCGCCTATGCACATCGGTGCACAGGTGGCTGTGAAAGACCGGCGCAACGGTGCGAAGAACCCGCTCGCGCACCTGCATCAGCCCGACATCACCCTCGAATCGGTGCTCGCGTCCCAAATGCTGTGGGACCCCATTCGTTTCGATGAAACCTGCCCGTCCTCCGATGGCGCTTGCGCGCTGGTGATCGGCGATGCCGAGGCCGCCGCGGTGGTCGAGGCCGAGGGCAAGAAGGTCGCGTGGATCCACGGCACCGCCATGCGGACCGAGCCCACCACCTTCTCCGGGCGTGACCAGGTCAATCCGCAGGCGGGCCGCGACGCCGCCGCGGCCTTGTGGAAAGCGGCCGGCATCACCGATCCGCTCGAGGAGATCGACGCCGCCGAGATCTACGTACCGTTCTCCTGGTTCGAACCGATGTGGCTGGAGAATCTCGGCTTCGCCGCCGAGGGCGACGGCTGGAAGCTCACCGACAAGGGCGAGACCGAGATCGGCGGCCGGATCCCGGTGAACCCGTCGGGTGGCGTGCTGTCGTCGAATCCGATCGGCGCTTCGGGGCTGATCCGGTTCGCCGAAGCGGCCAAGCAGGTGATGGGCCGGGCGGGTGCGTACCAGGTTCCTGACGCGCGCAAGGCGCTGGGGCACGCGTATGGCGGCGGCTCCCAATACTTTTCGATGTGGGTTGTAGGAAGCGAGCGTCCGGCATGAAGTTCACTCTCGGGATCGCACTGAGTCCGTTGGAACAGCTCACCGAGCTGGCCCGCACGGCCGAGGAATGCGGGTTCACCTCGATCGGCCTGCCCGACTCGCTGTTCTACATGAAGTCGCAGGCCGCGGACTACCCGTACACCCCCGACGGCAGCCGCTTCTGGGGCCCGGAGACCCCGTGGGTGGATCCGCTGATCGCCGCCGCGACCATGGCCGCGGTGACCACGAAGCTGCGGTTCTACACCAATGTGCTCAAGCTCGGCTCGCGCAATCCGCTGCTGCTGGCCCGCCAGGTCGGCTCGATCGCGAACCTTTCGGGCAACCGCTTCGGCTTCGGCGTCGGAATCGGCTGGGCGCCGGAAGAATTCGAGTGGTGCGGGGTGCCGTACGCGCGGCGCGGCGCTCGGGTCGACGAGATGATCGAGATCATCAAGCTCGTTCTCGACGGCGGCATGGTCGAATTCCATGGCGAGTTCTTCAATTTCGACGAACTGCAGATCAGCCCGGCACCCAGCGAACGGGTTCCGTTCTACATCGGCGGCCACACCGCCCCCGCCCTGCGCCGCGCGGCCCGCATCGGCGACGGCTGGACCTCGGCGATGATGAAGTTCGAACAGCTCGAAACCACCATCGCCACCCTGCGCGACCTGCGCACCGAATACGGCCGCGCCACAGATCCTTTCGAGATCCAGGCCGTGTGCATCGACCGCTTCGGCCGCAGCGGCTACCAGGATCTCGCCGACGCGGGCGTCACCGACACCATCGTGGTGCCGTGGCTGTCCGACGGCATCGGCTTCGACGGCGAACTCGCCGCCAAACAGGACTCCCTGCGCCGCTTCGCCGACAAGTACATCGCCGACCCCATCATCGCGAAGGTAGAAGCATGACCGCCGTCGAAAAGACCGCGCGCGCTGCGGGTCTGGCCTCGCAAGCCGCCGTGCGGGCCAAGGACCGTGCCGCGTGGGTCGCGCTGTTCGCCGAGGACGGGATCGTCGAAGATCCGGTCGGCCCTTCGGGTTTCGATCCCGAGGGCGTCGGCCATCGCGGGCACGAGGCGATCGGCGCGTTCTGGGACAAGGCCATCGCGATGACCGACTCCATCGAATTCCTTTTCGAGGATTCGTTCGAGTGCGGCAACGAGATCGCGTTCACGGGGCTGATCCGCACCACCCTGGCGGGTTACCTCGTCGACGCGGAAGGCGTGTTCACCTACAAGGTGAACGCCGACGGCAAGATCGCGGCTCTGCGCGCGTTCTGGGAGGTCGACCGCGCGGTCGCCACCACCCGTCCCGCCGCATCCTGACGCAATACGACAACAGCCCGGCACCTTTCGGTACCGGGCTGTTGTCGCGTGTGAATCAGTGTGCGACAGGGCAACCGGTCGGCTTGTAGTCCACGGGCAGCTCCTTGATCCCGTTGAGCCACCCCGAACGCAGACGCTTCGGATCACCGATCTGCGTGATGTCGGGCAGATGGTCAGCAATCGCGTTGAAGATCAGGTCGACCTCGAGCCGCGCGAGGTTCGCCCCGACGCAGAAGTGCGCGCCGGTGCCGCCGAAGGCCAGGTGCTGGTTGTCCTTGCGCAGGATGTCGAACTTCTCCGGCTCGTCGAACACCTCTTCGTCGAAGTTCGCCGACCGGTACAGCATCACCAGTCGCTGCCCCTTCTTGATCTGCACGCCGCCCAGCTCGGTGTCCTCGAGCGCGGTGCGCTGGAATGAGGTGATCGGTGACGCCCAGCGGATGATCTCGTCCACCGCGGTGGCCGGGCGTTCCTTCTTGAACAGCTCCCACTGGTCCGGGTTCTCCATGAACGCGATCATCCCGTGGCTGATGGCGTTGCGGGTGGTCTCGTTGCCCGCCACCGCCAGCAGGATGACGAAGAAGCCGAACTCCTCGGGGGTGAGCGCCTCACCGTCGACGTCGGCCTCGATCAGCGTGGTCACCAGATCGTCAGCCGGACAAGCCTTTCGGGCCTCCGCCATCTGATACGAGTAGCCCAGCAGCTCCATCGACGCGGCCACCGGATCGATATCGACGTTCTCGGGATCGTCGTAGCCGGTCATGTTGTTGGACCACTCGAAGACCTTCATCCGGTCCTCCTGCGGCACACCGATCAGCTCGGCGATCGCCTGCAGCGGCAGCTCACACGCCACCTGCGTGACGAAATCACCGGTGTTGGACTCCGCGGCGCGGCGCACGATGTCCTCCGCGCGCGACGACAGCTCCGCGCGCAGGCCGTTGACCGCGCGCGGGGTGAACCCCTTGGCGATGAGCTTGCGCAGCTTGGTGTGCTCCGGGGCGTCCTTGTTCAACAACACGAAGCGCTGCAGTTCGATCTGCTCGCGGGTGATGTCGTCGTTGAAGCGCGGGATCGCGGTGTTCTCGAAGGTGGAGAACACATCGCTGCGGCGCGACACCTCCTTGACGTCGGCGTGCTTGCTCACCACCCAGAAGCCGTCGTCATGGAAGCCACCGACCTCGGGCGGCTGCTCGTTCCACCAGATCGGGGCCGACCGCCGCAGTTCGGCGAACTCTTCCACCGGAACACGCTCGGCGTAGATGTCGGGGTCGGTAACGTCGAACCCCTGCGGGAGGTTCGGCCGTACATTGCTCGGATCTACCACCAGATGTCTCCTTCGACAAACTGAAACACGTTCTACAATCATTCAAGCACAGGGGTAGCCGCGACGGAAGAACCACGCGGTTTCACCCTGAGCCCAAGATCAGAACCTGTTGCAGTTATGAGGGAGATTCAGATGGGCACACCCGTGATCGTCGAGGCCGTTCGGACACCGATCGGCAAACGTCGAGGACAGCTCGCCGGCCTGCACGCGGCCGAGCTGCTCGGCTTGGCGCAACGCGGACTGCTCGACCGAGCAGGACTCGACCCCGCCGAGGTCGAGCAGGTGATCGGCGGCTGCGTCACCCAGGCCGGCGAGCAGTCCAACAACATCACCCGCGTCGCATGGCTGCACGCGGGCCTGCCCTGGCAGACCGGCGCGACCACCATCGACGCCCAGTGCGGTTCGGCGCAGCAGGCCAATCACCTGATCGCCGGATTGATCGCCACCGGGGCCATCGACGTCGGCATCGCCTGCGGCGTGGAGGCCATGAGCCGGGTGCCGCTGGGTGCCAATGTCGGCACCACCGCCGGTGCGCGGCGGCCCGCGTCGTGGTCGATCGACCTGCCCGATCAGTTCGGCGCGGCCGAGCGGATCGCCCGCAGGCGCGGCATCACCCGCTCCGATATCGACGAATTCGGCCTGCGCTCACAGCAATTGGCCGCACAGGCATGGGCCGAAGGTCGGTTCGACCGTGAGGTACTGACGGTCTCGGCTCCGGTTCTCGACAGTGAGGGCGTGGCCACCGGCGAGAAGATCGAGGTCAGCCGCGACCAGGGCCTGCGCGCGACCACCATCGAGGGCCTGGCCGCGCTGAAGCCGGTCATGGCCGACGGCATCCACACCGCGGGCACCTCCTCGCAGATCTCCGACGGTGCCGCCGCGGTGCTGCTGATGGACGAAACCGTCGCGCGCCGAAAGGGTTTGCGCCCGCGCGCGCGGATCCACACCCAGGTGCTCGTCGGCTCGGAGCCGGAGTTCCATCTGGACGGTCCGGTGCAGGCGTGCAGTCGTCTTCTCGAGCGCTCCGGAATGACGATCGACGATATCGATGTATTCGAGATCAACGAAGCATTCGCGTCTGTCGCACTTTCGTGGGCATCTGTACATCAGCCGGACATGCACCGGGTAAATGTCAATGGCGGTGCGATCGCAATCGGGCATCCTGTGGGATCGACCGGCTCCCGTTTGATCACAACCGCGTTACACGAGCTCGAACGCACTGGTCAGGGCACTGCGATGGTGCTGATGTGCGCCGGTGGAGCACTCGCGACAGGCACGATCATCGAACGCCTGTAGAGTGGGCTTCACCGAAACCGGGCGCCCAGGTTGAACATTCATCCCAGGGCGCCTGGAACGTGTCGTACGCCACAAAGTCACGGGGAGCAGGGGGATGATGAGATGTCAGCTATCTTTGAGCTACCATGCCTTCATGGCGGAAGAACCCCACGACGGGCACGAACCCGGACACGTCCACGCTCCACAAGAGCCGTTGGCGCGACCCGCAAACACGACCACCGCCGCCCCTGCACGCAGGTGAGCGTAGGAAATCGTCGAGAAATCCCGAATCAGGCGTAGGTTTTCAGTTACTGAGCCGCTAATATCAATGATACGTATCCGAGATAACGACTGTTAGTACAGTGAAGGGAATTGGGCGGCTCACAATGGCTGATTTCGCGGCGCGGCTGAACAAGCTGTTCGAAACCGTGCATCCCCCGGGGCGCAAGCCGCACACCAACGCAGAGGTTGCGGCTGCGCTAACTGCCTCCGGGCATCCGATCTCGAAGCCGTATCTCTCGCAGTTGCGGTCGGGACAACGAACAAATCCGTCCGATGAGACGGTGGCCGCCCTGGCGAAGTTCTTCAAGGTCAAGCCTGACTACTTCTTCAACGATATCTACGCGGCCAAGATCGATCACGACCTGGAACTGCTTGCGCAGCTGCAGGGTTACGGACTTCGTCGACTGTCGAGCAGGGCATTCGATCTGTCCGAAGAATCACAGAATCTGCTCACCTCCATGGCGGAGAAGCTGCGGGCCAGCGAAGGCTTGCCCGAAATTCCGCCGGACGGCACGGAATAGGGACCACGCGGTGGTCGGCCTGACGCACCTGATGGTGTCCTGGGTACGGCCGTAACAACGTCGGATACGCAGACAACGGGCCTGAGACGGTGGGAAACCACCAGCTCAGGCCCGTTTTCTGTGTCAGCGCGGTGTTGCGGCGTTCTGGGGTGCCGCACCTTCGGCGGCGGCGACCTTCTCGTACTCACTTGCCAACGCCAGCACCCAACCGCGCGGGCTCACACCGGTCGGGGGCGCGATCCAGCGCGCGTCGACGAACAAGTCCCCCAACGGATTTCGCGCCCACTCCGCCACCACCGCGGCCCGCTGCGGCACCGAGTTCGGCGGTTCACCCGCGGCCGGGATGACGATGCCGCTGCCCGACAGCAGGTACAGCGCGTCCATCACCTGCGCCATGTGATCGGAGGCCTTGAGCTGTGCCGAGGTGGCGTTCTGCTCGGGGGCGACCACCTCGGGGAACCGGCCGACCATGAGCTTGTGCAGCGGCTGGATCCGGCGCAGCAGCACCTTGGCCCGCCACCAGAGTTCGATCACGATCGACACCGCGCCCAACGCGATCAGCAGCGCGGCGATCTCCCACGCGACCCAACCCCACAGCGGTTCGGTCGGCGGAGTCGGCGCCGCACCTTGGAAGGCGCGACCGACATTGGCGACCGCGAGCACCGCGACCAGGGCGGTGCCGGTGATGTAGATGGCGATGCCCCGGCCCAGGATCGTCCAGTCCAGGTTGCGCAGACCGGTGATCACGATGAACACCGCGCCCAGCGCGACCACGATCCAGCCGAAGGTGAACGACCAGGCCAGGGTGAGCGCGATCGACACCGCGCCGATGCCGTAGACCACCATCGCGACCTGGCGCAGGTTACGCCGCGAGACCACCGGCCAGGCCGCAGAGGCGACCACCGAGGTGGCGGTGGTGAACAGGATCCAGGCGGAGATCACGATGCCGGTGGACAGCCATCCGCTGTGCACGCCGCCCTTCATCAGGTTGTCCACGGCCACGGCCATCTCCGGGATCGCGACGGTGACCGCGAGTGCCACGGCGGCGACCGCCACCACGATGGCCACGCGCGAGGTCGTGGCCGGCTTCACCAGCACCCGACCCACTCGGGCGCCCGCGGCGACCCAGACCAGCAGGGCTGTCAACCACAGTGTCATCCCAGGGCCTCATCGAATCGAAGGACCGAGACGCCTGCGCCTCGGTTGCTGAACACGCGCAGTCGGGTCATGAGCATGGCCGCGAAGGTCTCGGCCTCCCATTCGGCGAGGTCGTCGCCGCCGTCGTCGACGATCTGCGCGTGCGCGCGTTGGCTGAGCATGTAGGCGATGAGGTCGTCGCTGACCTCGAGGGTCGTCTCGACCGCGGGAGCGCCCTCGTGATCGAACACGATATGGCCCAGTTCGTGGGCCAGGGTGTGATCGCGGCTTGGCAGGGCGTCGGCGAGCACGATGATGTCGCGTTCGGGATAGAACCGGCGCTGACCGCACACGCCGGGGCCCAGGTTCGCGCTGGTGATCTCGATTTCGCGTTGCCGCTCCAGCGAGATGGCCTGCACCACCTCGTCGAGGCTGGTGGCATCGGAGTCCGCGGCCACCGCGCACACCGCGTCGACGGCAGCGGCCACGCGGCGATAGGACCGGGAGGTGGACTGGGTCTTGCTCTTACTCATCGAAGATCCCCTCACGACCTCGGGAAGAACTGCGCGCGTGCCGCGTTCACCCGTGCTTGGGCTGCGGCGGCACCTTGGAAACTCACTGCGCCCGAACCGGTTCCGGCCAGGGTCAGCGCGATCAGGCCGCCGATCACCGACAGGAGTTCGGGTTCGGGCAGACCGCTGTTGTCGCTGGTGGGTTTGAATTCGTGGTTCGGTTTGGCGGCCGGGGCCGGTGCTGCCGCTGCGGGGGGTGCGGCGGGTGCGGGTGCTTCTGCCGCAGGGGGTGCCGCCGCCGGAACCGGTGCTGCGACAGCGATATTCGGGACGCCGGGGATCGAGGGTGCGGCGGGGGCCGGGGGGATCGCGATCGACGGCAGGGCTGGTGCGGCGGGGGCCGAGGGGATGGGGATCAGGAGCAGAAGCAGGGGCGTGGCCGAACCTACTGCGGCTGAGCCGACGGCCGCGGAGCCTACTGCTGCTGAGCCTGCGCCTGCGGAGCCCACCGCTGCTGAGCCTGCGGCGGCGGAACCTACTGCGGCAGAACCTGTTCCGAGGACTGCGGAGCCTGCGCCGAGAGCAGCCGAGCCTGTGCCCGCTGCCGCAGAGCCGACTGCGGCCGAGCCGGTACCGAGGACTGCGGAGCCTGCGCCGAGAGCAGCCGAGCCCGTGCCCGCTGCGGCGGAACCTACGGCAGCCGAGCCCGTGCCCAGTACTGCGGCGGCTCCCGCTGAACCGGTGCCGAGCACGACGCCCAGGCCTGCGGAGCCGGTGCCCAGAGCCACGCCGAGGCCGGCCGAGCCGGTGCCGAGCAGTACTCCCAGGCCGGCCGAGCCGGTGCCGAGGACCACTCCCGCGGCTGCGGAGCCTGCGCCCGCCGCGGCGGAACCTGCGCCGGCGGAGCCGGAGAGCGGGCCCGCTACTTCCTTCTTGGGGATGTCAGCGGTGGACTGGCCGGGGATGGCGAGGGGGGTCCATTCGCCTTCGTCGGCGATGGGGGCTCCCTGCTCGGGGTCGGCCGGGTTCGGGGGGACGGCACCCTGGCCGTTGCCATTGCCCTGACCGGGCAGGGCGAGCTCACCGGGCAGCGGGGTGGGGGTGCTCTGCCCACCACCTGCGCTGCCGTTGTCCTGCCCACTGCTTCCGGTTCCCGGCGCCTGCGCTGCTGGTGTCGGCGGCTTTTCGGGGGCGGCCAACGCGACCGCGGGCCCTAATAGCGCACAACCGGCCAACACACTCGCAGCGGCAAATACGCGCAACATGCGACCAATGGCCATGCGCTAGATCATCCCCTTAGTTATTTCAGCGCAGAATTACCCCCGGTCGCGACACATTCCGGGATCGACGAACAGTAGCCCATAGTAAACCCAGTCCCCCAGCCCCGCAGAGTAGAGCTAGAGTCGTCCAGCCCCCTGGACGTGTGTGACTTGCCATAAGCGCTGGCCGGGGAGCGTTCCCCGGCCGCACATCGCGCCGTTGGCTATGCGCCGTAGACCGGCTCCGGCGCGACGCCGTTGGCGATCAATTCCTTGACCACCGGACCGAGCTCGGCCGGGTCCCAGCGAGCTCCGCGATCGACCGTAGCGCCATGCAGCCAGCCCTGCGCCAAGGCGACCTTTCCGCCTTCTACCTCGAACATCCGTCCCGTCACCCCGGCGGATTCGGCGCTACCGAGCCACACCACCAGCGGCGAGATGTTCTCCGGAGCCATCACGTCGAACCCCTCGTCGGGGGCGGCCATGGTGTCGGCGAACACGGTCTCGGTCATCCGGGTGCGGGCCGCGGGGGCGATGGCGTTCACGGTCACGCCGTATCTTGCGAATTCGGCGGAGGCGGTGAGTGTGAGTCCTGCGATGCCCGCTTTGGCCGCGCCGTAATTGCCCTGGCCGACGCTGCCCTGCAGGCCCGCGCCGGAGCTGGTGTTGATCACCCGAGCGTCGACCGGTCGGCCTGCTTTCGACTCCGCGCGCCAGTATTCGGCGGCGTGACGCATGGTGGCGAAGTGGCCTTTGAGGTGCACGCGGATCACGGCGTCCCATTCGTCTTCGCCGAGGTTGACCAGCATGCGGTCGCGGACGAAGCCGGCGTTGTTGACCAGGACATCCAGGCCGCCGAAGGTGTCGATGGCCTGGTGGACGAGGCGGCGCGCGCCTTCCCAGTCGGCGACGTCGTCGTAGTTGGCGACGGCCTGGCCGCCGGCGGCGACGATCTCGTCGACGACCTGCTGGGCGGGGGTTTCGGTGGTCTGGGCACCGTCCAGCGCTGTGCCGATGTCGTTGACCACGACGTTGGCGCCCGCGGCGGCGAAGGCGAGGGCGTGGGCGCGGCCGATTCCGCGGCCGGCGCCGGTGACGATGACGGTGCGGTTCGCGCAGATGGCCGGGTCAGTCATGGGTGGCTCCTGTGTTCATGGGTGCTGGGGGCTAGTTGTTCGTGTTCGCGGCGTCCAGGAAGGCGGGGCGTTCGCCGCCGCCGTGGACTACCAGGGCCGCGCCGCTGATGTGGGCGGCCAGGGGTGAGGCCAGGAAGAGGGCGGCGTTGCCTACGTCGGCGGGGGTGGCCAGGCGACCGAGGGGGACGGTTTTCGCGACGGCTGCCACTCCGTCGGCGTCGCCGTAGTGGAGGTGGCTGAGTTCGGTTTCCACCGGGCCGACTACCACCGAGTTCAGGCGGACTTTCGGAGCCCATTCGACGGCCAGGGACGCGACCAGGTTGTCCAGACCGGCTTTGGCCGCACCGTAGGCGGCGGTGCCGGGCGAGGGGCGGTGGCCGCTGACACTGGTGATCATCGCGATCGAACCGCCGGTGTCCTGCTTCTGCATCAGGGCATTGGCCTGTTGGGAAATCAACAGTGGCGCAAGCAGATTCAGTTCCACGATCTTGGCGTGGAACTTGGGGCTCGCGGCGTCGGCCATGGCGAAGGGGGCGCCGCCCGCATTGTTCACTACGTGGTCGATGCGGCCGTGCCTGGCGATGATCTCGGCGAACATCGCGGCCACCGCGTCGACATCGCGCACATCGCAGGTGAGGTGTTCAGTGCTGTTGTCCCCCACCGTGATCGGTTCATCGGCGGGTCTGCGCGCGCACGTCAGCACGGTCGCGCCCGCAGCGAGGAAGGCGCGGCTGATTCCTGCGCCGACGCCGCGCACACCGCCTGTCACCAGAACGATCTGGTCGGAAAGGTCGATTTCTACAGCCACCGTGTTAACCTACCAAGCAATTGCTTGCTTTGTCTCGGGTTCGCCGGGCGCGCACGATAGGAACCGCGATGGGGATAATCCGTCACACCGAAGCCGACGGGGTCGAGGTCGTCACTGTCGACTATCCGCCGGTCAACGCCCTGCCTTCGGACGGCTGGTTCGCGCTGGCCGAGGCCGTCACCGCGGCGGGACGCGACCAGTCCACCCGCGTGGTGGTGCTGCGCGCGGAGGGACGCGGCTTCAACGCCGGCGTCGACATCAAGGAAATGAACGCCGATGTCGGCCACACCGCGCTCATCCGCGCCAACCACGGCTGCTTCGCCGCGTTCGCCGCGGTGTACGACTGCGAGGTCCCGGTCGTCACCGCCGTGAACGGCTTCTGCCTCGGCGGCGGCATCGGCCTGGTCGGCAACTCCGATGTCATCGTCGCCTCCGACGACGCGACCTTCGGCCTGCCCGAGGTCGATCGTGGCGCGCTGGGTGCCGCCACCCACCTGGCGCGGCTGGTCCCCCAGCATCTGATGCGGACCATGTTCTACACCGCGGGCAAGCTCACCGCCCAGCAGCTGCACCACTTCGGTTCGGTGTACAAGGTGGTGCCGCGCGCCGAACTCGACGCTGCGGCAATGGAAGTCGCGAAGAACATCGCGGGCAAGGACGGTCGCGTGATCCGGGCCGCCAAGCGCGCCCTGAACGGCATCGACGTGCAGGACGTGCACCGCTCCTACCGCTACGAACAGGGCTTCACCATGGAGCTCAACCTCGCCGGTGTCGCCGACGAGATCAGGGCGCGCTTCGACGACGATCTCGCCGCGCAGAAGAAGGGGAACTGAAACATCATGCGCGACAAGACAATGACGCTGGACCAGTTGGTCGGCGAGCTGCGCAGCGGCATGACCATCGGCATCGGTGGCTGGGGTTCGCGGCGCAAGCCGATGGCGCTGGTGCGCGCGCTGCTGCGTTCCGACGTCACCGATCTGACCGTGGTCACCTACGGCGGGCCCGATCTGGGACTGCTGTGTTCGGCTGGCAAGGTGCGAAAGGCGTACTACGGCTTCGTTTCTCTGGATTCGGCGCCGTTCTACGACCCGTGGTTCGCGAAGGCGCGGACGTCCGGCGAGATCACCGTGCGGGAGATGGACGAGGGGATGGTGAAGTGCGGGCTGCAGGCGGCCGCGGCACGGCTGCCGTTCCTGCCGATCCGGGCCGGGCTCGGGTCGTCGGTGCTGGACTTCTGGGAGGGCGAGCTGAAGACCGTCACCTCGCCGTATCCGGCTGCGGACGGGCGGGTGGAGACCCTGGTCGCGATGCCCGCGCTGAACCTGGACGCGGCGTTCGTGCACCTGGATCTGGCCGATAAGCACGGCAACGCGGCGTACACGGGTGTGGATCCGTACTTCGACGACCTGTACTGCTTGGCCGCTGAGCGCAGGTATGTGTCGGTGGATCGTATCGTCGATACCGATAAGCTGGTGAAAGCTGTTCCGCAGCAGGCGATCATCCTCAACCGGATGCTCGTGGACGGTGTCGTCGAAGCCCCCGGCGGTGCGCACTTCACGTTCTCGGGCAGCTACGGGCGCGACGAGAAGTTCCAGAAGCACTACGTGGCGGCCGCCAAGACCCCCGAGTCGTGGGCCGAGTTCAAGGCCCGCTACCTCGACGTGTCCGAAGACGAATACCAGTCCGCCGTCGCTACTTTCGCGCAGGAGCAGAAGCTATGAACGCGGCATCGCAGAGCACTATCACTCGGGCCGAGGTCTGTGTCGTCGCGGCGGCGGAGATCTTCCGCGGGGCGGGCGAGATCATGGCCAGCCCGATGTCGACGATCACCACGATCGGCGCGCGACTGGCCCGGCTCACCTTCGAACCCGACCTGCTGCTGTCCGACGGTGAGGCACTGTTCTTCGCCGAAGTACCGGCTATCGGCGCGAAAGCACCTATGGAGGGCTGGATTCCGTTCTCGCGAGTGTTCGATGTAGTGGCTTCCGGCCGTCGCCATGTGGTGATGGGCGCGAATCAGATCGATCGGTTCGGCAACCAGAACCTGTCGGCCTTCGGTCCGCTGCAGCATCCTTCGCGGCAGATGTTCGGGGTGCGTGGCGCGCCGGGCAATACGATCAACCACGCGACCAGCTACTTCGTGCCCCGGCACAACAATCGGGTGTTCGTCGACAAGGTCGACATCATCTCCGGAATCGGTTACGACAGAATCGATCCCGACAACCCTGCCTACCGCTTCCATCACCTGCATCGGGTGGTCACCAACCTCGGGGTCTTCGACTTCAACGGGCCCGATCACACACTGCGTGCGCTCTCGCTGCATCCGGGTGTGAGCCCCGGCGAGGTCGCCGAGAACACTTCCTTCGAGGTGGCCGAGCTCGGCGAAGCAGGCGAGACCCGACTGCCCACCGAAGAAGAGCTGCAGATCATCCGAACCGTCCTGGACCCCAAGTCATTCCGCGACAAGGAGGTCACCGCATGAGCCCCTCCGCACGGCTGCGCACCCCCTTGACGGGGCTCGTCGGTATCGAGCACCCCATCGTGCAGACGGGAATGGGCTGGGTCGCCGGTCCACGCCTGGTCGCCGCCACGGCGAACGCGGGCGGCCTGGGCATTCTAGCCTCCGCGACCATGACGTTCGCCGAGCTCGAAGCGGCCGTCGCCAAGACCAAGTCGCTCACCGACAAGCCCTTCGGCGTGAACATCCGCGCCGACGCCACCGACGCCACCGAACGCATCGAGCTGCTCATCCGCGAAAACGTGCGGGTCGCGTCGTTCGCGTTGGCACCGAAGAAAGAGCTGATCGCCAGGCTCAAAGATGCTGGTGTCGTGGTCATTCCGTCCATCGGTGCGGCCAAGCACGCGGTGAAGGTCGCGTCCTGGGGTGCCGACGCGGTGATCGTGCAGGGCGGCGAAGGCGGCGGCCACACGGGCCCGGTCGCCACCACCCTGCTGCTGCCGTCGGTCCTGGACGCGGTCGATATCCCCGTGATCGCGGCCGGCGGCTTCTTCGACGGACGCGGCCTGGCCGCCGCGCTGTCGTACGGCGCGGCCGGCGTCGCGATGGGCACCCGCTTCCTGCTGACCCAGGAAAGCACCGTTCCCGAGGCCGTGAAGCAGGAGTACCTCGCGCGCGGATTGGGCGACACGATCGTTTCGGTCAAGGTCGACGGCATGCCGCACCGGATGCTGAACACCGAACTCGTTGACCGCCTGGAACATTCGGGTGGTTGGCGCGGTCTCTCAGCGGCAGTCGGCAATGCGGCCGAGTTCAAGTCCATGACCGGCATGAAGTGGTCCACGCTCGTGCGCGACGGCCTGTCCATGCGCAAGACCAAGGACCTCACCTGGTCACAGGTCGTGATGGCAGCCAACTCGGCGATGCTCACCAAGGCAGGCCTCGTCGAGGGTCGCACCGACGCGGGCGTGCTGCCCGCAGGCCAGGTCACCGGCATCATCGACTCCCTGCCGACGGTCGGCGAGCTGATCGATCAGATCGTCACCGACGCGCTCGCCCGCATCACGGCGATCAGCGCGTTGACCAGCGAGCCCGCAACCGAGGCTCACTGACCAACGGCTCGACGGACTGGAGCGGCCGTCGAGCCAGCCGGGGTGACCGGAGCGCCGGACCAGCCGCGATGCCCACAAGGGTGTCCACAGGTCCGGCGCTTTCCCAGCGACCAACAAGGCATCTGGGCATCGCCGCCAGCCGATTCAGCACGGGCGGAGACGAACTGGCTGGATCAGATACCCGTGCCCTTCGCCAGCATCGGCCACGATTCATGCAGTGCCGCTTGCCAGTACGTCCAGCGGTGGGTGCCGATCGGGAGGAACTGATAGGTCGCCGGGATACCGAGCGAGTCCAGCTTGTTCTTGAGGTTGTGCGAGCACAGATTCGTAACCCCCTCGATGATGGCACCGACAGAGAGGTTGAAGGCGCTGGTCACGCTGACGCCGTCCTGCGTGTAGTACTGCACGTCTTCTGGGGTCGGAAGGCCGCTACCGCTCGAGATATAGAGATTCGTGCCCCGTAGCTTCTCCGCGTGGATGACCGGATCGTTGGCTACCCAGGCGGGATCGTTGTCCGGGCCGTACATGTTCACGGTGCTGCCGCCCGCCCAGGTCTCGACAGAGAACTTGATGGCCTGTCTACCGGTCGGATCGGAGGTCTGCGCGCAGCCACTATAAGCCGCGACAGACCTGAACAAACCCGGCTTCGCCTCTGCGAGTTGCAGGACCGAGGTTCCGGAAGTAGAGAAGCCTGCCAGCGAGTTCAGGCCGGTCGAGCCGAGAGTCGCGTCGAGAATCGGGGGCAGCTCCTCGGTGAAGAAGGTCTTCCACTTGTTCAGACCGAGGCGTGGGTCCTCCCGGTACCAATCGGTGTAGTAGCTACCCCGTCCGCCGATGGGAAGAATGACATTGACCTGCTTGTCCGCGAGGAAGGTCAGCGCGTCCGACGAGCCTTGCCAGCTCGCCATGCCTTCACCGGCGTCGAGGCCGCTGACCAGGTACGCGTTCCCTGCGGGTTTGGACTCGTCGACGGGGCGCTGCACATCGACCGTGACATCCTTCTTCATCGCCGCCGAGTACACCTTCAAATGCCAGGTGCGTCCATCCTTGACGATCGACGAGAGGGCGGATGCCTTCTCAGGTTCGGCCGTCGCGGCACCACCGAGTGCGGTTAACGCCACGGCCGCTGCTATAGCCGTCCCCATAGTCCGATTGCGTAGCACAGAGAGCTTCATCGAGAAGTCGTTCCAGTCCACGGGCCACAGCTGGCACCGTCATCGCATTTGGTCCCCACCCATCCACACTGACGCGCAGCGCGGGTGCGGCTATCAGATCATCCAACAGCTATGTCCGCGTTGGCGATCCGTTCGTTACCAGCGCGCGCTGGGCCGACGCGAGCCCCACGGCGCGCCTGGTCCGGCACTATTCACTGTTATCGCGGTGTCACGCTGACGCGGTTGTCGTGGAATACCGCCCCGCCGCCGAAGTCTGAGTCTCGTTCGGCGACAGTGGCATTCACGGTGGCGCCGCCGGTGAACTTGGCCCAACGTCCCTTGGTGGTCCCCGCGACGCCGGGCCGCACCCGGTCCGAGACCTCGGCGACCGCCTCGAACGAGCCTCGATCGTTGGAGACGACTACCGCGGCACCGTCGGCGATACCGCGTGCGGCGGCATCGTCGGGGTGCAGGGTGATCGTGGATTCGCCCGCACGACGGCGCAATTCGGGGTTCGAGCCGAAGACGGTGTTCAGGAAGTAGTGCGAGGCGGCGGAGATCAGGACCAGTCCGTCGCCGGGATCTGCGGGGGGCGTGTAGTTCGGTAGCGGGTCATGGCCCGCCAGTTCTGCACTGGCGGAATAGAACTGGAGTTTCCCTGCCGGCACGGGACCCGCTTGGACCTTCAGGAAGCCGTCGGCGCGGAGTCGCTCGAGGTCGTGGCCTTTGAGTAGTTGCTTCGCCAGCTCTTCATCGGAGTCGTAAAGGGCGGGCTCGGTCAGGCCGAGGCGACGCGAGAGTCGACGGAAAGTCTCTGTGGTGGACAGGCATTCGCCGGGCGGCTCGACGGCCGGTTCGTTCCAGATCAGGTAGAGGTGGCCATAGCCCGCGATCACGTCGAGATGCTCAGGCTGCATCGTGGCCGGCAGGACGATGTCGGCATAGTCGACGGTGTCGGTGCCGAAATGGTCCAGGACCACGGTGAACAGATCTTCGCGCGACAGTCCTTCGATCACCCGACGCTGGTCGGGATTGGAGCCGACCGGGTTCGCGGCGATGACGAACAACGCCTTGACCGGCGGATCATCGGTTTCGAGCAGCGCTTCGCCGAGCCTGGTCATCGACAACGTCCGCACCGGGTGCGGCAGCAGATCATTGCGTTCCAGCGCGGCCTCATCGAGCCGGAAATGCCCACTCGTCGAATAGTGCAGTCCCCCACCGGGAATCGCCCAGTCACCGGTCACGCCGGGCAGACAGCCCAGCACCCGCAACGCCATCCCGCCGCCCGCGTGGCGCTGCATTCCCTGCGACGCGCGAATCGCGGTGGGCCGGGTGCGAGCGATCCGCTCACCGAGCGAGACGATCTGCTCCACCCGCAAGCCGGTGATCTCGGCAACGCGTTCGGGAGTGAATTCCTCGATCCTGTCCCGGAATTCGGGCCAACCCTCGGTGTGCTCGGCGATGAATTCCTTGTCCTCCGCGCCCAGCGAAACCACCACATGCAACAGACCGAGCGCCAGTGCCGCATCGGTACCGGGCAGCGGCGCGAGGTGTTCGTCGCAACGCTCGGAGGTCTTGGTGCGAACGGGGTCGATGGAAACCAGGTACGCACCACTGTCCTGAATGAACTTCCACAGGTGGTGGCCCGAAGTCATCGGGTTGGTGCCCCACAGCAGGATCAGTTTCGACTTCGCGAAATCCTCGGGGTCCATCCCGCCGGGCGTGCCGAGGGTGTACCGCAGCCCGGTCCCGCCCGCGACCGAGCAGATGGTCGCCGCGTGATGCGAGGCGCCGAGCAGGTTGAACATCCGGCGACCCGGATACCCTTCCAGCCCTTGGATATACCCCAGACTGCCGGTCCCGTGGAACGGCCAGATCGCCTCGCCACCGAACTCGTCGACGATCCCGGTCACGCGGGTGGCGATCTCGTCGAGTGCTTCGTCCCAGCTGATCCGCTCGAACTGCCCCGACCCCTTCGGCCCGACCCGACGCATCGGGTACCGCAGCCGGTCGGGCGCACCCACCTGTTCGAGGAACCGATTCACCTTCACGCACAGCGCACCGCGGGTGACCGGGTGTTCCTTGTTCCCGCGCAGCCCCGTGGCGACGCCGTCCTCGACGGTCACCACCCACGAGCACGCGTCGGGACAGTCGAGCGGGCATGCGCCGAGCACCTTCACCTGACTCATCGTAGGCACCCGGTCCAGCGCACGCACCGGCATATTCACGCACTTCGGCTCGTTTCAGTCAGAATTCTGATCGAAACGGCGCGAAGTGCGTGATTACGCCGGTCACTTACGCGTCGAGGCGCTCGATGATCGTCACGTTCGCCGTCCCGCCACCCTCACAGATGGTGAGCAGCCCGTACCGGCCGTTCACCCGCTCGAGCTCGTGCAGCAGCGTCGCGAACAGTTTCGTGCCGGTCGCGCCCAGCGGGTGACCCAGCGCGATCGCGCCACCGTTGACGTTCACCTTCGCCGGATCCGCGCCGATCTCCTTGATCCAGGCCAGCACCACCGGCGCGAACGCCTCGTTGATCTCGATGACGTCGATATCGTCGATGGTCAGGCCCGTCTTCTCGAGCGCCCACTGGGTCGCCGGGATCGGGGCGCTGAGCATGAAGATCGGGTCCGCGCCACGGGCACTGACGTGGTGGATCCGGGCACGCGGAGTCAGGCCGTACTCCTGCACCGCCCATTCCGACGCGAGCAGCGTGGCACTGGCGCCGTCGGAAATCTGGCTCGCGACCGCGGCGGTGAGCGGGCTGCCCTCGCTCAACGGCTGCAGCGTCGCCATCTTCTCGAGGCTGGTTTCGCGCGGCCCCTGGTCGACGAGGAAGTCCCCGACCGGCACGATCTCCGCCTCGAAACGCCCTTCCGCGATGGCGGCACGCGCGCGTTCGTGGCTGCGCAGTGCCCACTGCTCCATGTCCAGGCGGGTGATGCCCCACTTCTCGGCGATCAGTTCGGCGCCGCGGAACTGCGAGACCTCGCCGGTGCCGTACCGCTGATCCCAGCCGGTCGCGCCCACGAACGGGGACTCGAAGCCGTACTCCTTGCCCGCGAGCATCGCCGCGGAGATCGGGATGGCGCTCATGTTCTGCACGCCCGCCGCCACGATCACCTCGGCGGTGCCGCTCATGATGGCCTGCGCGCCGAAGTTCACCGCCTGCTGGCTGGACCCGCACTGACGGTCGACGGTGACGCCGGGGACCTCTTCGGGATATCCCGCGGTCAGCCACATGGTGCGGCCGATATTTCCGGCCTGCGGGCCGATGTTGTCGACACAACCGACGATCACATCGTCGACCACGGCCGGGTCGATGCCGGTGCGCTCGATCAGGCCGCGCAGGGCGGCGGCGCCGAGGTCGGCGGGGTGCACGCCGGCGAGGGCGCCGTTGCGCTTGCCGACCGCGGTACGGACCGCGTCGATGACGAAGACATCGCGCATCGGGGTGTAGGGCATGGTGACTCCTAGTACGTGCTCATGGCTGAGACGAACTGCTCGCGGGCACGGTGAGTCCGTCGAGCACGATCGTGAGGTATTGCTGGGCAAGGTGTTTCACGGTGATCGAGCCACCGGGGGTGTACCAGCGCACCGCGACCCACACGGTGTCGCGCAGGAAACGGAACGCCAGGTCCACGTCGAGTTCGGGGCGGAAGCTGCCGTCCGCGACACCCGCGGTGAGTACCCGGTGCCACAGGTCACGGAACTCGATGTTGAAGTCGCGGATGTAGGCGAAACGTTCTACGTCGCGCAGGGTTTTGGCTTCGGCCTGGTAGATCGCGACCGCCGCGTGGTGCCGGTCGATCGCCTCGTAGGAGGCAATCACCAAGGCCTCCAAGGTGTCTCGCGAGCTCAGGCCCGCGGCCGCGATTTCGCGGTAGCGGCCGAACAGGTCGTCGAGGAAGCCGCGCAGGATCTCGTCGACCATCGATTCCTTGGAATCGAAATGGTGATAGAGGCTGCCCGAGAGGATGCCCGCCGAGTCGGCGATATCGCGCACCGTGGTGGCGCGCAGGCCGCGTTCGGCGAACAGGTCGGCGGCGAGGTCGAGCAGTTCGGCGCGGCGGGTGCGTTTCACGGTGTCGGGTGCGGTCACGACTGCCATCGTACAACCAAGCACTTGCTTGGTATCGGTGCGGCGGTCATGCGCGCTGACTGCTCACCGAGACCACCTCGCCGGTCAGATACGACGTGTAGTCGCTGGCCAGCATAGCGATGGTGGCCGCCACCTCCCACGGTTCCGCGGCGCGACCGAAAGCCTCACGCTCGCTGAGGTTGTCGAGCAGTTCGGCCGAGGTCACCTTGTCGAGGAAGGGATGCCGGGCGATGCTGGGCGCGACGGCGTTGATCCGCACCCCGAATTCGGCGGCTTCGACCGCGCTGCACCTGGTCAGCGCCATGACGCCGGCCTTCGCGGCGGCGTAGTGGGCTTGGCCGTGCTGGGCGCGCCAGCCCAGGACTGAGGCGTTGTTGACGATCACGCCGCCGTGGCCCGCGGCGCGGAAGTAGGCCAGGGCCGCGCGGGTGCAGCGGAAGGTGCCGGTGAGGGTGATGTCGAAGACCTGGTCCCACTGCTCGTCGGTCATGTCGACGACGGGGGCTTCGCCGCCCAGGCCCGCGTTGTTGACCATGATGTCGATGCGGCCCAGTTCGGCGGCGGCATCGGTGAGCAGCTGGTTGACCTGCGCGGTGTCGCGCACATCGCAGACCACCGCGCCGACCGAGCGCTCCGGGAATTCCTTCGCGAGCATTTCGGCCGTGGCGGTCAATCTTCTTTCGTGCCAATCGGATACGACGACATCGGCACCCTCTTCGAGGAGCCTGCGCGCGGTGGCCGAGCCGATGCCGGTGCCCGCCGCGGCGGTGACCACGGCCTTCCGACCCGCGAGCAGACCGTGCCCGGGGATCGGGGACGGTGCGGTCGACAGCGACGTCGGCGCACCCGAATAGGTCTCCCGGTCGAAACTCTGGTCACTCACGGGCGGACCTCTCGCGGCAGACCGAGCACCCGCTCGGCAATGATGTTGCGCTGCACTTCGTTCGAACCTCCATAGATCGTGTCGGCGCGGCTGAACAGGTACAGCCGCTGCCAGGCGGTCATGTCGTCGGGGCCCAGGATCAGCCCGGTGGCGCCCTGGACGGCCATCGCGAGTTCGCCCAGATCGCGATGCCAGTTGGCCCACAACAACTTCGACACCGACGCACCGCCCACGTCGCCTTCGCTCATGGTGCGCAGGGCGTGCGCGCGCAGGACTTTGAGGCCGACCCACGCGCGGTCGAGGCGGTGCGCGATGAGCGGATCGTCGGCGGCGCCGGTGCGGCGGGCCAGGGCTTCGACATCGGCGAGTTCACGCGCGAAGCGGATCTGTTGGCCCAGAGTGGAGATGCCGCGCTCGAAGGTCAAGGTGCCCATGGCGATTCGCCAGCCGTCGCCGGGCTCGCCCACGACCAGGTCGGCGTCGGTGACGGCGTTGTCGAAGAAGACCTCGTTGAATTCGGAAGTGCCCGTGAGCTGTTCGATCGGACGCACTTCGATGCCCGGTTGGTTCATCGGGACCAGCAGGTAGGACAGGCCGTGGTGGCGGGTCGAGCCGCGTTCGGTGCGGGCGATCACGAAACACCAGTCGGCGACGTGGGCCAGCGACGTCCAGATCTTCTGGCCGTTGATCACCCACTTGTCGCCGTCCAGGCGGGCGGTGGTGCTGACCGCGGCGAGGTCGGAGCCCGCGCCGGGTTCGGAGTAGCCCTGGCACCACAGCTCGTCGACCGAGCGGACGCCGGGCAGGAAGCGTTGCTTCTGCTCCTGCGTACCGAAGGCGAGCAGGGTGGGGCCGAGCAGTTCCTCGCCCACGTGCGAGACCCGCGCGGGGGCGTCGGCCCTGGCGTACTCCTCGTGGAAGATCACCTGCTGGTGCACGCTGGCGCTGCGGCCGCCGTGTTCGACCGGCCAGCCGAGGCAGGTCCAGCCCGCCTTCGCCAGGTGTCGGTCCCACGCGAGACGTTCGTCGAAGAATTCATGTTCGCGGCCGGGTCCGCCGGTTCCGCGCAGGTCAGCGAACTCGCCCGCGAGATTTTCGGCGAGCCATTCGCGGATTTCCGCGCAAAAGGCAGCGTCGGAGGACGCGGTATCGGAATCTGAGGTCTGGATCACACCCACGCCGATAGGATAACCTACCAAGCACTTGCTTTGTTAGCTGCTTCGTCAAGAACAGCGACCGCTCAACGGTGAGGACCCCGTGACACCCCCTCAGACCACCCCGCAGGCGCTGCGGCACATCGCCGCCACGCATCCGCACTCCCCCGCCCTGATCGACGGCGCGACCCGCCTGACCTGGGCGGAACTGCTCGAAGAAGTTCGAACCACCGCCCGCGCCCTGATCGCGCGCGGCATCTCCCCCGGCGATCGGGTGGCGATGTGGGCGCCGAATACGCACCACTGGGTGATCGCCGCGCTGGCCGCGCATTCGGTGGGGGCGGCGCTGGTTCCGCTGAATACCCGGTATGTGGTGGCGGAGGCCGTCGATGTGCTGAGTCGGGTGGGCGCGAAGGCGGTGTTCGTGGCCGGGCCGTTTCTCGGGCGGGATCGGGCGGCGGAACTGCTGGCCGAGGGGCTCGGGATCGGGACGGTCGTGGTGATTCCTGTCGAAGGTGCTGCGCAGGCCACGCCGCGCGAGAGGAGTCTCGACACGTCGCCGACACCGACCTCGGCAGCGCCGCACGAACAGTCCCTGGATGCCTCGCCATCGCAAATCGCGGCGGGCACTGGCCCGATTCCTCCGGCCGAGATCGACGGCGCCACAGCCACGGTGACGTGGGCCGAGCTGGCCCGGTACGCGGCGAGCGTGACCGCCGAAGAAGGCGAACTGCGGGCCGCGCAGGTTTCCCCCGACGACATCTCCGACATCATGTTCACCTCCGGCACGACCGGGCGCAGCAAGGGCACGCTCGTCGCGCACCGGCAGGCACTGGACGTGGTGCGCGGCTGGGTCGACTGCTCCACCCTGCGCGCCGACGACCGGTACCTGGTGATCCCCCCGTTCTTCCACAACTTCGGCTACAAGGCCGGGATCCTCGCGTGCCTGGTCACCGGCGCCACGATCGTCCCGCAGGCCACCTTCGACGTGCCCGCCGCACTGGCTCTGATCGAGTCCGAGCAGATCACCGTGCTCACCGGTCCGCCCACGATCTACCAGACCATCCTGGCCCACCCCCGGCGCGCCGACCGCGACCTGACCTCCCTGCGGGTGGCGGTGACCGGCGCGGCGACCGTGCCGGTGGTGCTGATCGAGCGGATGCGCGACGAACTCGCCTTCGAAGTGGTCATTACCGCCTACGGCCTGTCCGAATCGGCGGGTTTCGGCACCATGTGCCTGCCCTCCGACGACGCGAAAACCATCGCCACCACCTGCGGCGGACCGATCGCCGGGTTCGAACTGCGCCTGTCCGACGCCGGCGAAGTCCTGCTGCGCGGGCCGAACGTGATGTTGGGCTACCTCGACGATCCCGACGCCACCGCCGAGGCCATCGACCCCGACGGCTGGCTACACACCGGCGATATCGGGGTCCTCGACGACCGTGGCTACCTGCGCATCACCGACCGGCTCAAGGACATGTACATCACCGGCGGATTCAACGTGTATCCCGCCGAGATCGAACAGACCCTCGCCAGACTCGACGGTGTCGCCGAGTCGGCCGTGATCGGCGTGCCCGACGAGCGGATGGGCGAAGTCGGCAAGGCCTTCATCGTCCGCGAGCCCGACGCGTCACTGACCGTCGACGCGGTAATCAGTTACGCCACCGCCCAATTGGCGAATTTCAAAGTGCCCAGGCTTGTCGAATTCCGCGACCAGCTGCCCTACAGCGCCGCGGGCAAAGTGCTCAAGCGTGAGCTACGTGAGGAGAAGTCGTGAGTTCTACCGAGACCGAGGTCGTCACCTATGAGGTGCGCGGGACGGTTGCCGTGGTCACCATGAACCGGCCCGAGTTCCGCAACGCCCAGAACTCGCAGATGACCTATGCCCTCGACGCCGCCTTCGTGCGTGCGGTGGAGGACCCCGAGGTCAAGGTAATTGTGTTGGCGGGCAACGGGAAACACTTCAGCGCGGGCCACGACATCGGCACGCCGGGTCGCGACCACGACGTGCACTACGAGAACAAGGCCGCGCTGTGGTGGGACCATATCGACCGTCCCGGTGGTGATCAGCGGTTCGCGCGCGAGTCCGAGGTGTATCTCGGAATGTGCAGGCGCTGGCGGGAGATCCCGAAGCCGGTGGTCGCGATGGTGCAGGGCGCGTGCATCGCGGGCGGGCTGATGCTGGCCTGGGTGTGCGATCTGATCGTGTGCTCCGATGACGCGTTCTTCTCCGATCCTGTTGTGCGAATGGGCATTCCGGGCGTGGAGTACTTCGCGCATCCGTGGGTGATGGGCCCGCGCGCGGCCAAGGAGTTCCTGTTCACCGGGGACCGGTTCGGGGCGGCGCAGGCCAAGGAGTGGGGCATGGTCAACCGGGTCGTGCCGCGCGACGAGCTCGAGTCCGAAGTGATGGCATTGGCCGAAAAGATCTCTGTCATGCCGCAATTCGGGTTGGCGTTGACCAAGAAGGCCGTCAACCAGGCCGAGGATCTGATGGGCATGCGGTCCGGGATGGACTCGGTTTTCGGGCTGCACCATTTCGCACACGCGCACAATGCCGAGGTCGGGGCCGATTCGCTGGGCGGGATGAATGCCCGGTCGATGAAGGCTGCCGCTCCTGAACAGAACGGGACGAAGTAAGTGGATCTCGATATCGACCCGGCTGCCCTGCAGTTCCAACTGGAGGTGCGGGAGTTCCTCGCCGCCAATGTCCCTGCCGAACCGTTGCCCTCTATGGACACCGCGGAAGGCTTTGCCGCACACCGTGAATGGGAGGCGAAGCTGGCGGACGCGCGGTTGTCGGCGGTGTCGTGGCCGCGCGAGTTCGGCGGGCGTGACGCGTCGATCCTGGAATGGGTGCTGTTCGAGCAGGAGTACTACGCCGCGGGCGCGCCGGGGCGGGTCGCGCAGAACGGAATCTTCCTGCTGGCGCCGACGTTGTTCGAACACGGTACGCCCGAACAGTTGTCGCGGATCCTGCCTCGCATGGCACGCGGGGACGACATCTGGGCGCAGGCCTGGTCCGAACCCGAGTCCGGCAGTGACCTCGCGAGCCTGCGATCGACCGCGCGACGCACCGAAGGTGGGTGGCTGCTCAACGGCCAGAAGACGTGGAGTTCCCGTGCGTCCTATGCGGATTGGGCGTTCGGACTGTTCCGCAGCGATCCGGATGCGCAACGTCATCACGGGCTGACCTATGTGATGTTCCCGCTCACCGCGGAAGGTGTGAGCGTGCGGCCGATCCCGCAGCTCGACGGCGAACCCGGCTTCGCGGAGATCTTCCTCGACGACGTGTTCGTGCCCGACTGCGACGTGATCGGCGCGGTCAACGATGGTTGGCGAGTCGCGATGGCGACCTCGAGCAACGAACGCGGCCTGTCCCTGCGCAGCCCCGGCCGGTTCAGCGCCACCGCCCAGAAGTTGATCGACCTGTGGACCGAGACCACCGACCCCAGTGACACCGCTGCCCGAAACGCGGTGGTGGACAGCTGGATCGGCGCCGAGGCCTACCGCCTGCACACGTTCGGCACCGTCACCCGTCTCCAGGACGGCGGCCAGCTCGGCGCGGAGTCCTCGATCACGAAGGTCTTCTGGTCCGACCTCGATATCGCGATGCACGAGACGGCGCTCGACCTGCTGGGCACCGAATACCGCAACACCTGGACCGACGGCTACCTGTTCTCCCTCGCGGGCCCGATCTACGCGGGTACCAACGAGATTCAGCGCAACATCATCGCCGAACGCATCCTTGGCCTGCCTCGCGAGAGCAAGCGATGAACGCGCACTTCATGGTCCAGCTCGAACTTCGGACCGTGCAAGTCAGACAACAGCGGTCCGCGGTCGCCACGACAACGGTTCCCGCGGTCGAGCCGCACCGTCGCGTTCTCGACGCGGACGTCGTCGGCCGCCCTCCCATCGACCGACCCTTCGGCACATTGTCGGCCGCTGATCGGCGTGCCATCGCCCTACCCGGCGACGCTCCGGGGCCTGTATACGCGCTCAGCAATCACTCGGGCCGAATCGCCCTTCCGAACACAGGAGGTCAGCGATGAGATTCGCGCTCAGTACCGAACAGCTCGACTTCGCCGCCGAGCTGCGCAAGATCCTCGATGCCGGTCAGGTGCCCGCCGCGGTGCGCGCCTGGGCCGACGGTGACACCGCCAAGGGGCAGGCGCTGCTGCGGCAGGTCGCTGACATGGGCGTGTTCGGCTTGATCGTCGACGAGAAGTACGACGGTGCGGATGCGACCCCCGTGGACCTCGTCGTCGCGTTGATCGAACTCGGACGCGGCGCAGTGCCCGGTCCGGTGATCGAGTCGGCCGCCGTGATTCCCGCGCTGCTGCAACGACTTCCCGAAGCAGCCCAGCGATGGCTTCCTGCAATCGCCAGCGGTGAAGCCCTGGGCACCATCACCTTCGACACGCAGCGCGGCATCGCTCTCGACGCCGACATCGCCACGCCGGTGCTCGTCGCCGATGTCGGCCGATTGGCAATCGGCGGTGCAGCGACCGGACTGGTCAGCTCTATCGACCCCGCTCGCAGACTGTTTCGCGTCACAGCCGACGAGTTGGTCGCCGACGGGCCCGAGGTCGAGGCTGCCATCGATTACGCCTTCGATACAGGCGTACTAGCCTGCGCCGCACAGCTTCTCGGCGCCGGCCGCTCGATTCTCGAACAGACCACCACCTATGCCAAGCAGCGCAAGCAATTCGGACGCGCCATCGGCGAGTTCCAAGCGGTCAAACAGCAGCTCGCCGACGTGCGGATCGGCCTGGACCTGGCCGAACCACTGCTGTACCGCGCGGCGCTCACCCTGGATTCCACCGACCGGTCCCGCGACGTCTCTGCGGCATTGGTGGCCTGCGGCGACGCAGCCCACCGCGCCGCCCGCGCCGGCCTGCAGGTGCACGGCGCCATCGGCTACACCGCCGAATTCGACCTGTCGCTGTGGCTGACCAGGGTCGCGGCCCTGCGCACCGCCTGGGGCACGGCCGACTTCCACCGCGGCCGGATCGCGACAGCGCTTCGCGAGCACGCCCCTGCCAACGCAGCTCACCAACGCCCCGCGTAACCGCACCACTGCGTCCCACAAGGAAACCCATGTCATCGAATGAACTTCTCGAATTCCGGACTTCTGTGCGGGCCCTGTTGGACAAGCACGCCACGTCGGCGGCGCTGCGTTCGGCGATGGACACCGAGCTCGGGTACGACCCGAAGTTGTGGCGGATGCTGTGCGAACAGGTCGGGGTCGCCGCACTCGCCATTCCGGAGCAGTGGGGTGGTGCGGGAGCTGGGTTGGTCGAATCCCTTTTGGTGGTAGGCGAATTGGGCCGTGTGGTGGCGAGCGTGCCGATGCTCGGGTCGGCCGTGCTCGGGGTGCAGGCGGTGCTGTTGTCGGGTGACGAGCAGGCGTACGCGCGCCTGCTGCCGGACCTCGCGGACGGCTCGCGGACCGCGGCGCTGTGCTGGGCCGATGCCAACGGATGGGACACGCCCGGCGTCACGGCCACGAACGAAACTCTCACCGGGACCGCGCATTACGTGCTCCACGGCGCGCAAGCCGACCTGCTCCTGATCCTGACCGACGACGGCCTCTTCGAAACCACGCCATCCGCCCCCGGCGTCACCAGCACCCCAACCCCCGCCCTCGACCCCACCCGCCAACTCGCCACCATCACCTTCACCAACACCCCCGCCACCCGGATCGGCCCCGCACACGCACAGCCGAACGGCACGGGCGACCTCACCGCCACCGGCAACCACACAACTGCAGAAACCAGCGACCGCAGACCACCGCAGACCACCGACAACCTCGCAAACGCGCAGTCCACCGGCGCCTCACACTCCACCGCAGCCAACAACCCAGCCACCCTCCGCCAGCGATTGCGCGAAATCGCCTGGGCCGCAATCGCCGCCGAACAAGTCGGCGCAGCCCGACACTGCCTCGAGATGACCGTCGAATACACCGCCTCCCGCGTCCAATTCGGCCGCCCCATCGGCAGCTTCCAAGCACTCAAACACCGCATGGCCGACATGTACGTACTGGTCGAGTCCGCGGAATCGGCAGCACTGGCCGCGGCCCAAGCCGTAGCGGAGAACAGCCCGTCCGCCGCGGAGGACGTGTGGGTCGCCCGCACCCACTGCACCGAGGCGTTCTCCCAGGTCGCCGCCGAAACCATCCAATTGCACGGCGGCATCGCCATCACCTGGGAACACGACGCCCACCTGTACTTCAAACGCGCCCACGCCACCGCCGAACTGTTCGGCGCACCACGCCGCCCAGCCACCGTCGCCTAGCCCCCTAGTGCGCAGGCTGTCACTCCGCCGCCGACCGGTCCGCGTCAAGGTCGAACCCGGCGTAATCGACCACTTCGTCGAGTTTCAGTCCGAATTTCGTCTGAAAGCGGCCGAAGTGGTCGATTACGCCGGGTCGTTCGGATGTCGAAGTCGCAGACGTCGCCCCGGAGTAGCGTCGAAACCATGACCGACGACCGACGCGGGCGCGTCAAGGTGGAAACCGGGCAGAAGCGGGTGCGGGTCTACCTGCGCGGGAGGCTGGTGGCCGACACGGTACGCCCCCTGCTCGTCTGGGAAGTCCCCTACTACCCCACCTACTACGTGCCGCTCACCGACGTGCACGCCGACCTGGACCCGAACGGAATCACCGAGCACTCCCCCAGCCGCGGCGACGCGACCGGCTACGACGTCGCGGTAGACGGTCTACGTGCGGAAGGTGCGGCGCTGCGCTACCTCGACTCACCACTGTCGGAACTGAAAGACTCTGTGCGACTGGACATCGCAGCGTTCGATTGGTTCGAAGAAGACGAACAGATCTTCGTCCATCCCCGCGACCCGTACTCGCGCGTGGACATCCTCGGCAGTTCCCGGCATGTCCGGGTGGAAATCGACGGCGTCACCGTCGCGGATTCACACTCGCCGCGCATCTTGTTCGAAACCGGTTTGCCCGCAAGGTATTACCTGCCGCTCACCGATGTACGCATGGACCTGCTGACCCCTTCGGACACGCACACCAGCTGCCCGTACAAGGGCACCGCCGACTACTGGAACGTCCAGGTCGGCGACACCGAGCATCCCGACGTCGTGTGGATCTATCGCACGCCGCTGCCGGAGAGTCAGAAGGTCACGGGGCTGGCGTCCTTCTACAACGAGAAGGTCGACATCTACCTCGACGGGGTGCTGCAGGATCGCCCGCACACGCCGTTCGGCTGATTATCGACCACCGTCTTCGATGTCGAGCAGACCTTCGTCGACCGCCCACTTGATCGACTTATCCAGTGACGGACAGGATTCCGGCCGACCGGGCCGCGCGCCGTGCTCGGTCAGCTGCGCGAAAACGGGGCAGTGCGCGTCGGGCCGCTCAGTCCACTGCACCGAGGTCTGATGCGCGCTGGCCTTGCGCACCAGCACCTGCGCCGAGCACGCCTGACACCGCAGCGGCGTCAAACCCGCGTCGAGATAATGCTGTTTGTCGACCACCGTCTGCGCCCGCACCGCCGCCTGTCGCGCGGGTTGATTCGCGAAATCAGGCGCTTTGGCCCAGGCCGGAGCGAGCCGCGACGGATCGCCGGACCTTTGCGGCTCGCTCGACCTCGGGCTCATCTCACACGCCCGCTTCTTCGGCCTCGGCCTTGCGACGCAAGTTCTCCGCCACCTCGGCCTCCCACGCCTGATTGGCCTTGGTCGTATCGACTTCGAATTCGAAGCGCTGGGTCATCTTCTCGGTGACGTCGGCGACGTCGACGTAGAACTGCTCGTACCAGCGTCGCAGCTGGTAGACCGGGCCGTCCTCCTCGCACAGCAGCGGGTTCTCGACCTTGGACTTGTGCTTCCAGATCTCCACGTCCTGCAGGAAACCGTCGCCGAAGAACTTGGCCATGGTCTGCGCCAGCTTCTGCGCGGCCTCGTCGGGCAGGCCCTTGGGCTTCTCGACGGACAGGCCCCACTGCAGCACGAACGAATCCTGGCTGACCGGATAGTGGCAGTTGATCAGCTGGACCTTGATCTCGTACCCGCTGTAGATGTTGACCAGCGGATTGATCATGTACGACGGCCCGAAGTACGACGCCTCCGATTTCAGCAGCGTCTCACCGCCGTGCTTGGCCGCCATGCCGATGTCGGGCCGGCCCTTGGTCTCCAGGAACTGGGTCGCCACATGGCCTTCGAAGACGTTCTTGAAGTACGTCGGGAAGGCGTAGTGGATGTAGAAGAAGTGCGCCATGTCCACGACGTTGTCGATGATCTCGCGGCAGTTGGCGCCCTCGATCTTCAACGTATCCCACGTCCAGTCGGTCCAACCGCTGTCGTGGGTTTCGCTGGGGTTGCCGTGTTCGTCGGTGTACGGGCCCTCGATGTGCGGGATCGTGACCTCGTCGGGGGGCTGGTTGCCCTCGTGGTCGTGCCAGATGAACAGCTGACCATTGCGTTCCAGCGTGGTCCATTTCCTGGTGCGGGCCAGCGGCGGCACGCGGCGCGCGTACGGAATCGCGGTGCACTTGCCGCTCGCACCCCAGCGCCAATCGTGGAACGGGCAGGCGATGTCGTCGCCCTTCACCGTGCCCATGCTCAGGTCGCCGCCCATGTGCCTGCAGTAGGCGTCGAGCACGCGGATCTCGTCGGTGGTGTCGGTCCACACCACGAGCTTGGTCCCGAAGATCTCGATCGCGTGCGGCTTCCCGTCGCGGAAGGTCGACGCCAGACCGACACAGTGCCAGCCCCGCGCGAACCGCGTCGGCGGTGCGCCGACATCGAGTTCCCTCACCTTGCCTGCCATATCGAACCCTCCTCGTTCACTAGAACACGTTACAAAACGGAGCCGCTTCACGCTAGTTATCCAGCGAAGTTCTCCGTTGACCCCTGTTATATCCGAGGTAGGCCGATCTTCTCGACAGAAACGAGAACCTGTTCTAATCTCAGAGGCGAATAGAACCGGTTGTCGATCCGACAAGGCAGGAGCGGGCTCCCACATGACGCAAGAAGTAATCGAACGGGTCGAGGCACTGCTGCCGACCCTGCGTGAACGCGCGCAGGAGGCCGAAGACCTGCGCCGCATCCCCGACGAGACCATGAAAGCGCTGCAAGACACCGGATTCTTCCGGCTGCTGCAGCCCAAGCAGTGGGGCGGGCACGCGGCCGACCCGGTGATCTTCTACGACACCGTGCGCAAGATCGCCAGCGCCTGCGGGTCCACCGGCTGGGTGGCCGGCATCATCGGCGTGCACAACTGGCACCTGGCGCTGTTCGATCAGCAGGCCCAGGAAGACGTGTGGGGCGACGACACCGATGTGCGCATCTCGTCGTCGTACGCGCCCATGGGTGCAGGTCAGGCGGTTGAAGGCGGCTACCTCGTGCGCGGATCGTGGGCCTGGTCCTCGGGTTCGGATCACGCCACCTGGGCGGTGCTGGGCGGTCCGGTGATCAAGAACGGCAAGCCGGTCGACTTCGGCAGCTTCCTGATCCCGCGTTCGGACTACCGCGTCGACGACGTGTGGAACGTGGTCGGGCTGCGTGGCACCGGGTCCAATACCGTTGTGGTGGAAGACGTTTTCGTGCCCGCGCATCGGTTCCTGAGCTTCCGCGCGATGAGCGAGGGGCGTTCGCCGGGTCTGGCGCAGAATCCTGACACTGTGTACAAGATGCCGTGGGGGACAATCCATCCCACCACCATCTCGGCACCGATCGTCGGAATGGGTTACGGCGCTTACGAAGCGCATGTCGAGCATCAGGGCAAGCGGGTTCGCGCGGCTTACGCGGGCGAGAACGCCAAGGACGATCCGTTCGCGAAAGTTCGTGTGGCGGAAGCCTCTTCGGATATCGATGCGGCGTGGCGTCAGCTGTCGGGCAATGTGGCCGACGAGTACGCGCTGCTGCTCGCGGGCGAGGAAGTGCCGTTCGACCTGCGGGTTCGTGCCCGTCGCGATCAGGTGCGGGCGACCGGCCGGGTGATCGCTTCGATCGACAAGCTCTTCGAGTCCTCCGGTGCGACCGCACTTGCCAATGGCACTCCACTGCAGCGCTTTTGGCGTGACGCGCACGCCGGGCGAGTGCACGCGGCCAACGATCCCGAGCGGGCCTACGTCATGTACGGCACGCACGAGTTCGGGCTGCCCGTCACCGACGCCATGGTGTAGCCGATGAACCTCACTGCATGCTCGGCGCAGGTCACCGCAGAAGGGCGCAGCCGATGACCGCGACCGCTGAACTCACGTACGAATCGACGTCACGCTTCGCGCAGGTGACTCCCGATCTGAAGCTGCACTATCACGAAGCTGGCGTCGGCAACGGCCCCACGATCGTGCTGCTGCACGGCGGCGGACCCGGCGCGTCGGCGTGGTCGAACTTCGCCCGCAATATTCCGGTGCTGGCGCAGCACTTCCATGTGATCGCGCCCGACCAGCCCGGATACGGCAAGTCCGACAAGCCGATCGATCACCCGCAGTACTTCGTGCACAGCTCCAACGCCCTGCTCGCCCTGCTGGACCACCTCGACATCACCGACCGCGTGCACCTGCTGGGCAACTCGCTCGGCGGCGGCGCGTCGGTGCGTTTCGCGCTCGACAACCCCACGCGCGCAGGCAAACTCGTGCTGATGGGTCCGGGCGGGCTGAGCACCAACCTGTTCGCGCCCGACCCGACCGAGGGCGTGCGACTGCTGTCGCGCTTCACCTACGAACCCACCAGGGACAACCTGGAGAAGTTCCTGCGGATCATGGTGTTCGACCAGTCGCTGGTCACCGACGAGCTGATCGACGAGCGGTTCGCGCTGGCCAACACCCCCGAGTCGCTGGCCGCGATGAAGGCGATGGGCAAGTCCTTCGCCGGCGCGGATTTCGAAAAGGGGATGCTCTGGCGCGACGCGTACAAACTGCGTCAGCCGGTGCTGCTGATCTGGGGACGCGAGGATCGGGTGAACCCTCTGGACGGTGCGCTCGTAGCCACCAAGGTGATCCCGCGCGTCCAGCTGCATGTGTTCGGCGGCTGTGGGCATTGGGCACAGCTGGAGAAGTTCGATGAGTTCAACCGGCTCACCGTCGATTTCCTCGGGGAGAAGTGATGAGCATTCGTGCCCTGGGCTACATGCGCATCGAGGCCACCGACATGGCGGCCTGGCGCGAGTACGGCCTCAAGGTGCTGGGCATGATGGAGGGCACGGGGCTGAACCCCGACGCGCTCTACCTGCGCATGGACGATTTCGCCGCGCGCCTGGTGATCGTGCCCGGCGAGCAGGACCGGCTGCTGGTCTCGGGCTGGGAAGTCACCGACGCCCGCGGCCTGCAGCAGCTGCGCGAGACCTTGGCCAAGGCCGGGGTCGCCTTCACCGAAGGCACCAAAGATGAGCTCGGCGAGCGCCGCGTCGAAGGCATGATCCGGTTCCAGGACCCGTCCGGGAACACTCTCGAGGCGTTCTACGGCGCGCAGTACCTGGGCCGCCGTTTCGTGAGCCCCTACGGCCACAAGTTCGTGACCGCCGAGCAGGGCCTTGGCCACGTGGTGCTGACCTGCACCGACGATGCCGCAGCCCAGGCGTTCTACCAGGACGTGCTCGGCTTCCGGCTACGCGACTCCATGCGGCTACCCCCGCAGATGGTCGGCCGCCCCGCCGACGGCGACCCCGCCTGGCTGCGGTTCTACGGCTGCAACCCGCGCCACCACGCGCTGGCGTTCCTGCCGCTGCCCAACCCGACCGGCATCGTGCACCTCATGGTCGAAGTGGAGAACTCCGACGACGTCGGCTTGTGCCTGGACCGGGCCAACCGCAAGAAGGTGAAGATGTCGGCCACGCTCGGCCGACACATCAACGACAAGATGCTGTCGTTCTACATGAAGACTCCCGGCGGCTTCGACATCGAATTCGGTTGCGAGGGTTTGGAAGTCGACGACCGCGACTGGGTCGCCCGCGAATCGACCGCGGTCAGCCTGTGGGGTCACGACTTCACCGTCGGATTTCGGCAGCAATAGCAATGGCGGCGAGGGATATGACAATCGACGGCAGACAATTTCGCACGGTACTCGGGCAGTTCTGCACGGGCATCACCGTGATCACCGCGCTGGACCCCGACGGTGAACCCATCGGCTTCGCCTGCCAATCCTTCGCCGCCCTCTCGCTCGACCCGCCGCTGGTGCTGTTCTGCCCCACCAAAGGCTCACGCTCCTGGGCGGCGATCGAGGCCGCGGGCAAGTTCTGCGTCAACGTCCTGTCCGAAGAACAACAACCGGCCTGCGCCCGCTTCGGCTCCCGCGAACCCGACAAGTTCGCCGGAGTCGCTTGGCACACATCGGAATTGAGCATCCCTGTGCTGGCCAACTCCCTTGCCACCATCGAATGCACAGTCGACTCGGTAGTAGACGGCGGCGACCACCACATCGTCATCGGCCGCGTCCAAGCCCTCTCCGAATCCGACCCCACCGCAGGCCGCCCCCTGTTGTTCTACCGAGGCCAATACACCGGCATAGAACCAGACAAAACCACCCCCGCCCCCTGGCGAGCCGACCTGGACCACTTCCTCACCACCACCAGCCTCGACACCTGGCTCTGAGCCCCGGGGTAGTCCCCGCTGGACAGTTGATCACCAGGCTTTGGTGCAGAATCTCTCTCGCACGATGTTTGCGTGAGAGCCTGGTGATCCATCGTCCAACTGGGCGCCCTGGGCATTCAGGGCCGCCATCACGCGGTCGATGACGATATAGGGCCGGTTGCGCAGGAGATCGGCGCCTACACGGACGATCAGCCAGCCCTGCTCGGCCAGGACGGCGAGGCGGTCGATGTCCTTGGTGCGCTGCGCTGTGTCGGTCCAGTGCTGAGCACCGTCGTATTCGACTGCCACGCGCCATTTCTCCCAGCCCATATCCAGGCGGGCCACGAATTCGCCGCCGACATCGCGGACCACGATCTGAGTGGTGGGTACCGGGAGTCCGTGATCGATCAATAGCAGACGGGTCAGCGATTCTTGCGGCGATTCGGCGCCCGCGTCGACCAGTCCGAGCACGGCGTGTACCCGCGCGGAGCCGCGCGATCCACGGCAGCCTTCGGCGAAAGCCGCCACCGTCGACGGGTCGAGCCGGGTCGCGCGGCACAGGGCATCGAGGGCGGGGACGGCCTGGTCGCGGGGCAGTCGGCGGGCCAGGTCGAACGCGGTGCGGGTCGGCGTCGTGACAGGGTAGCCGTCGACCTCGCACCGCTCATGACGGGCGAGTTCGGCCTGCACGACAGTGATTCCAGGCGGCGGACGACGATGTCGTGGCAGGGCTATCTCCGCCGGTTGATCGGCATCGACATACGCGCTGCCCAGCAAAGCCGCGGCAGACCGGCCGACCAGCACACCCGTGCCTTTGGTCCAGTGGACCGCCGCTTTGGCCCTGGCTATCGGATCGAGCGGTCGACCTCTTCGCCAGTACACGTCCGGCGCGATCCGATCGAAGTCATGCCGCAACTGATGGCGCGTGACCACCCCCGCGCCCACCGCCCACGACCCGATAAACGGTTCATCGAATTCCCCCATACTTCGAGATAGTGCTCCACCCCACCGACAAGTTCTGTCGGAGGGCGTGCGCGGGCCGCCGCGAACAGTAAGTCGCTACGCCCAGCGGCCCCGACCATATTCTCGCGCCCGAACCCCCGCCCATCACGCGATTGTCGTCGAGATACGCAGTTGGACAGGCGATCACCAGGCTATGAGGGATTTTCGCTCTCGGGCGATGTTTGCGTCATCGCCTGGTGATCAATGGTCCAGATCAGGCAATTCGTAACGTGACGTCGCTCAGGACGGGGGCGTCGTTGCGTTCGACCACGGTGACGGTCGCGATGAGGTCGTTGCCCTCGCGCCAAACCTTGGTGCGCAGGGTTTCGCCGGGGTACAGGACGCCCGCGAACTTGGCGCGGAACCCGGCGACGCGGGTGGTGTCGCCGGCGAGTAATGCGTCGGTCAGGGCTTTGGCGACGATTCCGTAGGTGCACAGGCCGTGCAGGATCGGGGCGGGAAAGCCTGCGGCCTTGGCGAATTCGGGGTCGGAGTGCAGGGGGTTGCGGTCGCCGCACAGGCGGTACAGCAGGGCTTGTTGGGGCAGGGTCGGGGTGATGAGCTCGGCGTCGGGTGCGCGGTCGGGGAGTTGCGTTTTGGTGCTGGGGCCGCGCTCGCCGCCGAAACCGCCCTCACCGCGCGCGAAGATCGATGAGCGCGCCGTCCACAGCGGCTCGCCGTCGGAACCGACGACCGTGAACTCCTGGACGATCACCGCCGCCGAGCCTTTGTCCGAGAGTTCGGTGATCCTGCCGGTGCTGGATGCTTTGCCGCTGGCGGGGATCGGCTTGTGGACAATCACTTCCTGGTGGCCGTGCACCACGTTCGCCAGGTCGATATCGATGCCGGGGAAGCTGACCTTGGGGGCCTCGGTTTCGCCGAGGGTCGGGGCGACCGTGGCGAAAGTCGGCAGGACCTGGGGGGTGCGGTCGTGGAGATACCGCAGCTCACCGGGGTCGGTGGACGCGGCTCCGGCGCCGAGACCGAGGTGGTAGAGCTGCACGTCGGACGGCGTCCAACTGAATTCGCGGCCGGGAAGTTCGGCGCCGAGTGCGACCTGTGGATCAATGGGCATGGATCGACTCCTGGGTGGATGAGGCCGGGCGCCGCGTCTGGGGCAGGGCTGGAAGTGGGGCGCTCGCGTCTGTGGTGATATCGAGAACCGCGAGATAGGTGAGGGTGACGGTCGGACTGATGCTCACGCACTCGCCTGCGCTGACTTCTTTGTCGCGATGTCCAGGACAGCCAGGTAGGCGAAGGTGATCGCGGGGCCGATGGTGGCGCCGGGGCCCGCGTAGGTGTGGCCCATGACCGGTGAGCTGGTGTTGCCTGCGGCGTACAGGCCTTCGATGATCGAATTGTCTTCGCGGAGAACGCGTGCGGCGGTGTCGGTGACCAGGCCGCCCTTGGTGCCGAGGTCGCCGGGCACCATTTTCGCCGCGTAGAACGGGCCCTGCTGCAGTTCGGCAAGGCACGGGTTCGGCTTGACGGTGGGGTCGCCGTAGTAGCGGTCGTAGTGGCTGTTGCCGCGGCCGAAGTCCTCGTCCTTGCCGGTGACGGCGAAGCCGTTGAAGCGCTCGACCGTGGTGGTCAGGTTCTCCGCGGGGACGCCGATGCGGTTGGCCAGTTCCTCGATGGTGTCGGCCTTGACGATGTAGTCGTTCTCCAGCCAGCGCGACGGAAAGCGTTGTCCCGGTTGCAGACCCGCGAAGATGTAGCGGTTGCGGTAGCGCTGGTCGAACACCAGCCAGGCGGGGATGTTCTCGCCGGGGCCCGCGCCCTGACCGTATTCGCCGCCGTACATCGTGTGCACCGCCTCGACGTAGGGTGCGGACTCGTTGCCGAACCGCTCGCCCCGGTCGTTGACCATGATGGTGCCGGGCAGGTTGCGCTCGGCCAGCGCGAACCACGGCTTGCCGCCCTTGAAAATCGTCGGACCCCACCAGGCGTCCTCCATGAACCCGACCGTCGCACCCGCTGCCATGCCCGCGGTGATGCCGTCACCGGTGTTGGCCGCCGCGCCGGTGGTCCATTCCGTGCCGATCGGCTGACGCTGGTACTTGGCGCGCATATCGGCGTTGTGTTCAAAACCGCCGCTACCCAATACAACTCCGTAGCGCGCGGCGAAAGTCACCGGCTTGCCGTCGCTGATCGCCTCGACTCCGGTGACTCGCCCGTCGGTGACCACCAGGTCGGTGAGCGCGGTGTTGAGCAGCACCGGCACGCCCGCGTCGAGCAGCCCCTTGCGCATCGCGGCGATGATGGCCTGACCCATGCCGAGCAGGTGCTTGCCGGTGGCCTTGGCCCAGTAGGTGCGCGCGCCGACTCGCAGTGCTCGCATCATCCCCTTGGGATGACGACGAATCAGGTTGAGCCGCACGAAGTCTGCCTGCGTCACCACAACGTTGAGCGGAGCTTTCGCGTAGGGCGGTTCGAGGTTCACCAGTTCCGCGCCGAGCACCTTCGCGTTGAAAGGCTTTGGTTCGCAGGATCTTCCGGTGCCGCGGCCGCCCGGCGCTTCGGGGTAGTAGTCGGAATAGCCTGGCACCCAGTTCATTTCGAGCGGGCTGTGATCGAGGACGAAGTCGAATGCCTCGGCGCCGCGATCGAGGTAGGTGTCGATCTTCTCGGCGGGCACCACGTCGCCGATGATGCTGTGCAGGTAGGTGCGCGCGTCCTCGCGGTCGTCGGGACGGCCCGACGCTCGCAGCGCCTTGTTGCCCGGAATCCAGACGCCGCCGCCCGAACGCGCCGTCGACCCGCCGTAGTGCGCGGTCTTTTCCAGCACCACCACGCTCAGCCCCTTGTGGGCCGCGGCGAGGGCGGCGGTCATTCCCGCCGCGCCGCTGCCGACGACCACGACATCATATTCCCGATCACTCATGTAGAACACGTTACAGAAAATGCACCGTTTTGCGCTATGTTGTCTGGACGAAGGGCTGATATTCGTGTCGGCAACCCGTTACAGTTTTGATGTCCGGCCGACGCAGATCGGCAGATATTTCCCTAGGAGGTCCGCGTGCTGTCCGACGCGCTGCGTTCCGAGCTCGCCGATGAACTGGCTCGCGCCGAAACCGACCGCGTGGCCGTCGGCCCGCTGGTCGAGCGGTATCCGGGGATCGACGTGGTCGATGCCTACGAGATCCAGTTGCTCAACATCCAGCGCCGACTACGGTCCGGCGCGAAGGTCGTCGGGCACAAGGTGGGGCTGTCGTCGCTGGCCATGCAGCAGATGATGGGCGTCGACGAGCCCGACTACGGTCATCTGCTCGCCGACATGGAGGTTTTCGAGGACGTCCCCGTCGACACCTCGCGCTTCCTGCTGCCCCGCGTGGAGGTCGAGGTCGGGTTCGTGCTCGGCGAAGACCTGCCGGGCGAAGATTGCACCGAGGCCGACGTTCTCGCCGCGACGGTCGCCTACGCGCCCGCGATCGAGCTCATCGACTCGCGCATCACCGACTGGAAGATCGGCCTGGCCGACACCATCTCAGACAACGCGTCCTCGGCCGGTTGGGTGCTCGGCAAGCAGCGCATCGCCCCCGGTGACATCGACATCACCGCCATCGACGCCGTACTCACCCGCAACGGTGAAGTCGTCGCCGAGGGCCGCAGCGACGCGGTGCTCGGTGACCCGTTGATCGCGGTCGCCTGGCTCGCCCGCAAAGTCGCCGGTTTCGGCGTGCGACTCAAGGCCGGTGACATCGTGTTGCCCGGCTCCTGCACTCGCGCTATCGACGCCCGACCGGGCGACGCCTTCCTCGCCGAGTTCACCGGACTCGGTTCCGTCCGCCTCGACTTCGCCTAGCCCACCGCGCACGGACGTGGACCGCGATTCGGTTGGCTCCGTGCATCTTTCACCCGATCCGTTCCTCTCGCCGGCCAAACGCCGGCCGCCCCTAGGAGGCCAACCGTGTCCAACGGGAACGTCACCGCCGCGATCGTCGGATCCGGCAATATCAGTACCGACCTGCTGTACAAACTGCTGCGGTCGGAGTCGATCGAGCCGCGTTGGATGATCGGCATCGACCCCGACAGCGAAGGGTTGAAGCGGGCGCGCGGGCTCGGGTTGGAAACCTCCGCCGAGGGCGTGGACTGGCTGCTGTCGCAGGATGTCAAGCCGGACATGGTCTTCGAGGCTACGTCAGCCTACGTCCACCGCGCCGCCGGCCCGCGTTATGCCGAACTCGGTATCCGCGCAGTGGATCTCACGCCCGCGGCGGTCGGTCCTGCGGTCGTTCCGCCGGTCAACCTGGCCTCGCTGCTGGACGCACCGAACGTCAACATGATCACCTGCGGCGGCCAGGCCACGATCCCGATCGTGGCCGCGGTCTCCCGCGTCGTGCCGGTCGCCTACGCCGAGATCGTCGCGTCGGTGTCCTCGGTCTCGGCAGGGCCGGGCACCCGCGCGAATATCGACGAGTTCACCAAGACCACCAGCCGTGGCGTGGAAACCATCGGCGGGGCCCAGCGCGGCAAGGCGATCATCATCCTGAACCCCGCGGAACCGCCGATGATCATGCGCGACACCATCTTCTGCGCCATTCCCAACGACGCCGACCACGACGCGATCACCGCCTCCATCCACCAGATGGTCGCCGACATCCAGCAGTACGTGCCCGGCTACCGACTGCTCAACGAACCCCAATTCGACCCGCCCTCAGTGGTTTCCGGCGGCATGGCGAAGGTGTCGGTGTTCGTCGAAGTCGAAGGTGCGGGCGATTTCCTGCCCCCGTACGCGGGCAACCTCGACATCATGACCGCCGCCGCGACCAAGGTCGGCGAAGTCATCGCCGGTCAGATCCTCTCGGCCCGGGTGTAAAGGAGCTTGTGAAACCATGGTCTATTCAACAGAACTCGACATCCGGATCACCGACACCTCGCTGCGTGACGGCTCCCACCACAAACGCCACCAGTTCACCACCACCGAAGTCCGCGACATCGTCGCCGCCCTCGACGGCGCGGGTGTGCCGGTCATCGAAGTCACCCACGGCGACGGCCTCGGCGGTTCCTCGTTCAACTACGGGTTCTCGAAAACCCCTGAGCAGGAACTGATCACGATCGCGGCCGAGACCGCGCGCAACGCCAAGATCGCGTTCCTCATGCTCCCCGGCGTCGGTGTCAAAGAAGACATCAAGATCTCCCAGGAGAACGGCGCCTCCATCTGCCGCATCGCCACCCACTGCACCGAAGCCGACGTCTCCATCCAGCACTTCGGCTACGCCCGCGATCTCGGCCTGGAAACCGTTGGCTTCCTGATGATGTCGCACACTCAGCAGCCGGAATTCCTCGCCAAGCAGGCGCGCATCATGGCGGACGCGGGCTGCCAGTGCGTCTACATCGTCGACTCCGCCGGAGCCCTTGTCCTGGAACAGGTTTCCGACCGCGTCGCCGCGGTAGTAGCCGAACTCGGCTCCGACGCCCAGGTGGGCTTCCACGGCCACGAGAACCTGGGCCTGGCCGTCGCCAACTCCGTCTACGCGGTCCGAGCCGGCGCCACCCAAATCGACGGCAGCACACGCCGTTTCGGTGCGGGTGCGGGCAACACCCCCGTCGAAGCCTTCGTCGGGGTCTCCGACAAACTCGGCATCAAAACCGGCGTCGACTTCTTCGCCATCGCCGATGCCGCCGAAGACGTGGTCCGCCCGGCCATGCCCCAGGAATGCCTGCTCGACCGCCAATCCCTGATGATGGGCTACGCGGGCGTGTACTCCAGCTTCCTCAAGCACGCCGAACGCCAAGCCGAACGTTACGGCGTCTCAGCTGCGGAAATGCTGGTCCGAGCAGGCCAACGCAAACTCGTCGGCGGCCAGGAAGACCAACTCATCGACATCGCTCTGGAACTTCAACGCGAAGCGTCGGTCACCGCCTCTGCCTGACCTGAGCAGCCCGACGGCGTGGCCCGGAATTATTCGGGTCACGCTTTTCGCGTCGGCATGCTGCGACGCCGAAACCCTACCGCCGCGGGCCGAACCCCCTGGCGGCCCGTCCAGTAGGCATATTGGTCGGTTGATCACCAGACTCTCACGCAAACATCGGCCGAGAGGAAAAATCCCTCAGCGCCTGGTGATCACATGTCCAGCTGGGTGGCCCCTAGTCGGCGGGGATTTGCTCGATGGTGGGGCCCTTCGTGGAGAGGCCGCTGACCAGGAGGGCGTAGATGGCGACTATGAGGATGGGGGCGGCTAGGGGGGCCCAGATGAGTTCTATGGGGACCAGGGCGGCGGTGGCGGCGGCGATGGTGAACAGGACTGCGCCGCCTACTGAGGGGATGGTGGTGGGGACTACGCCTTCGGGGGCGTGCAGGACTGCGGCGTTGAGGAGGTAGGTGGTTGCTACCAGACCTGTTGCGGCTGCGGCTATTACGCCTACGTCGGAGAGCGCCAGGGCGGCGATGGTGGCCAGGACCGCGGCTACCGAGGCGGGGCGCCACCACCAGCTGGCGATGACGAAAGCCAGTGCTGCCAGGCCTGCGATCGGGTTGATCAGGGCGACGGCGGCTACCAGGAGTAGGCCCGCGAGTAGGGCTAGGAATCTTGTCATCGGCGGACCCGTACTGCTCGGCGGTGTTCGGGGAGCAGGCGCATGGCCTGGTCCAGGCGGGTGCCTTCGGGCCAGGCGATGATGTCGACGCCGACGGTGCCCATGTCGCGGTACATCGAGGCGCGTTCCAATTGCCACATTTTGGCCATGGTCGGGTCGAGGCCTTCTTCGAAGGGGGTGCCGCGCAGGACGTCGACCGCGACGACCACGTGGCCGCGTTTGCGCAGGTCGATCAGGGAAAGCGCGAACTGGGTGTCGAGCAGGGTGGAGAAGGCGACCACGATCGCGCCGATCGGGACGGCGGCGTGGGGGGCCAGGGTGCCGGTGGTTTCGACGTGTTCGTCGCCTACGCCCAGGACCGTGTCGACGATGCGGTAGAACTGGCGGCGGCCGATGTCGGGGCGTAGCCAGCGGGGGGATTCGCCGAGGCAGACCACGGCGGTGCGGTCGCCGGATTGCAGGGTGGACTGGACCACCTGGGCGGCGCCGCGCACCGACAGTTCCAACGAGGCGCTGGCGGGGCCAGGCGCCTGCAGGGACGTGTCGACCATGACGACCACGTCGGCGGAACGGTTGGTGAACCGTTGGGTGACGTAGAGCCTGCCGCGGCGTGCGCTGACCGGCCAGTTGACGGTGCGCAGTTGGTCGCCGGGGGCGTAGGCGCGGATGTCGGCGTATTCGACGCCGGGGCCGTGTCGGCGGGTGAGGTGGGTGCCGATGCGGTCGGGAAGTTCGGTGCGTGGCAAGCGCATTCGTTGCGGGTCGGCGATGGGGTACACGTAGAGCTTGGCCGCGGGTAGTTCCGCGGTGGCGACCGCGAGACCCGCGGGGCTGAGCGCGGAGACCTTGACCTGCACCGGATAACGTCCCCAGCGGGTGGCCGAGAGGCTGAGCTCCATGCCCGCGGGCGCGCCGCCGGAATCGTGGGCTTCGTCGACCGCGAGTTCCAGGCCGTCCATCGGCACGGCCGTCATGCGCAGCAGGGCGTGGCCGCTTTCGACGAAAGCCGCTGCGTTGCAACTGATTTGCTCGTTCTCGAAACAGCGCACGGTGCCGCTGCCGTCGACCTGGATTCGGGTCGGGGCCTGCTGCCACGGTGCGGTGGCGAGCACGCCGAGCATGGGGGCGGCGAACACCACCAGTTGCCACTGACCCAACAGCACCGCGACGACCAGGGCCGTCGCGGCGCAACCGGCCAGGATGAACACCAGCGGGGCGGGTCGCCACCGCAGGTCTACCTCGACCGTTCTCGATTCGTCCCGATGTTTCATGTGCTCGTGGCGCGAGGTACCGGTAGCCGGCGCAGCAGTTCGGTGATGACGTCCTCACCGCGGATGCGGCGCACCCACATCTCGGGACGCAACGTGATGCGGTGCGCCATCGCCGCTACCGCAAGGGCTTTCACGTCTTCGGGGATGACGTAGTCGCGGCCCAGCAGCAGTGCCCTGGCCCGTGACATCTGGACCAGGTCGAGTTCGGCGCGCGGGCTGGCACCCACCTCCACCTGGGGGTGGCTGCGGGTGGCCGAGGCCAGCGCGACGACGTAGCTGACCACGTCGGGGTGCACGGTCACGAACTCGACCGACTGCCGCATTTCCATCAGGCCCTGCGCGTCGACCACCTGGCCGACTTGTGGTGCGGTGGAACCACGTTCGAGCCTGCGCCGGATCATCTGCGTCTCGTCGGCCTCGGACAGGTAGCCAAGACGCAGCTGGATGGCGAAGCGGTCGAGTTGGGCCTCGGGCAGCGGATAGGTGCCCTCGTACTCGATCGGGTTGTCGGTGGCCAGCACCACGAAAGGCTGTGGGAGCAGGAAGGTTTCGCCGTCGATGCTCACCTGGCCCTCGGCCATCGCCTCGAGCAGGGCCGCCTGGGTCTTGGGTGGGGTGCGGTTGATCTCGTCGGCCAGCAGCACGTTGGTGAACACGGGGCCGCGGCGGAAGTTGAACCGGCCCGACGCCATGTCGTAGATGGTGGAGCCGAGCAGGTCGGCGGGCAACAGGTCGGGCGTGAACTGCACGCGGGTGAAATCGAGTCCGAGCGCGGCCGCGAAAGACCTTGCTATCAGTGTCTTTCCGAGGCCCGGCAGGTCCTCGATGAGTACGTGTCCTCCAGCCAGCACAGCGATCATGATGAGTTGCATCTCATCTCGCTTGCCGACCACGACTCGGCCCAGCTCACGCAGGACGGCGTCGGAGCGCTGGACGGTCACGTTCAACGGCATGGTCATCGGTGGCCTCTAACCCCTCACATCGTCTGCAAACGGCGCAGGATCTCGTCCAGCGCCTCTCTACCCGGTGCGCGACCGGTTTGATCGCGCAGTGCGGAGTTCGCGGGGTCGACCCAACGCCACAGTTCGGGACCGAACTGCAGCTGACCGGCTACCTCGGTAGCCCGCCGATTCTTGGAAACCCTTAAGCCAGTGGACAATTCGAACTCCTTGGCCAACAGGGGCCGCAGGTGGCGGTCCCAGTCGGCGCGGGTGCCGTCGGCGCGCGCGGTGAGCATCTCGGCACGCGCGTGCCAGCGACCCAGCATCTCGGCCGGTCCGTTGTCGATGTATTCGGTGAGCGGTTCCTCGCGGATCACGCGGTGGCGCAGCGACCAGACCAGCATCGCCAGCGCCACGGCCACCGGCAAGGCGACGGCCAGCAGAACCGAGTCGCGGTCCAGGCGCACCAGCGCCACCTCGATCACGGCGACCGCCAACACGGCCGTGACGATCACTGAAGTTCTACTCATGCCGTCACCAGCCTGCGCTGCAGATCCGTGAGCACGATGCGCAGCAGTTGCTCCGCGCGCATGCGCTGCCATTCCAACATCGAGTGCGGGCTGAACCGCGCCTCCTCGAACAACGCGACCAGCTCACGAGCCGAAGCATCGTGCAGCACACCGCTTTCGAACGCGCGGGCCAGCACTTCCATCGGGGTGTCCGAGGCCAGCGGGCGGGCGACGCGGTCGCTGGACAGGCCGCGTTCCATGGCCACATAGCAGGCGATGATGGCGGTGCGCGGGTCCTGGCCGGGGGCGCTCATCGCGGCCAGGCCCATTTCGGCTGCGCGTGTGAGGGTGTCCACGTGATCGGCGGTCGGTGCGTCTTCGACGGGTGCGGCGGCGGTCGGTGCGCGACGCGCGGCTACCGCGACCACGACCAGGCCGACCAGGGCGACCGCGATCAGCGCGATGGCCAACACGGCCGCGATCAGCAGGGCGGTGCCCGCGAGTTCGGTGGGGCCGGTGGTGGGGTCGGGTGCGGGGCCGACCGGGGTGGGGACCGGGTCGGAGCCCTCGGTCACGGTCTCGACGGCGGTGCGCTGCGAACGGGCACCGGGCAGCAGGAACAGGGCGGTGACGCCGCCGGCGAAGATCAGCGCGGCCGACGCGACCGCGACGGGCACCAGGATGGCCAGCCTGCGCCACTGGATGCGCGGCAGGGATTCGCGTTCGGCTTCGGGCATGGCCAGCGGCAGACGGTGTTGGCTGGCGATCACGCCCGCGACCAGGATGACGATCGACACCAGCAGCAATACCGGCATCACAGCGACCAGCAGCGGAGACGGGACGCCGGTCGAAGACGGGTCGGCGCCGGGAAGTGTGCCCTGCAACGCGATCGTCGCGCCCACGACCAGTGCGATCACGACCATCGCCCGCGTTATGGGCTGATTCACCCCGATCACAGCTGTACCACCAAACCCCAGAGACTGCACCAAACAGCCACATAGTTACATGCCGGGCAGTCCGCTCGTAAGGAAATCGATACTTTTGGATTCAGTCACTATCGATTGTCCCCCTGGGAGCAAGGGCTTGTTACGCAGGGCGAACAGTCGCCGCGCCGGTTAATGGCAACTCACCGAGGCGGCTGGCGGTGCGTGCGAGGTCGGGAATCGCCGGGACGCCCGCGGTCAGTTCCGGTGCGGGTTCTGGGGCGTGGATGGTGAGTGCGAGGTCGGCGTCGTAGAGGACGTCGATGAGGTTCACCAGGCGCATGGACCAGTCGGGTGGGACTTCGCGCAGCGGGGGGACGTTGCGCAGGGTCCAGTGGTGGTAGCGCTGGGTGAGGTGGAGGTAGTCGGCGGCGCTGGTGGCGACGGCGCAGAGGTGGTGGAAGTCGACGGTGATCGTCGTGTCGGCGGTGTGGGCGCGGATGGTTCTGCCGTTGCCCAGGTCGACGGGGTCTGCTTTTGCGGGGTGGTCTGCGGGGGTGAGCACGTAACGGCCCGCCAGAAAGCCGGTGTCGCGGGCGGGGGTGCGCGTGCGGTAGTCCACCGGGCCGTCGAGGGTGACGACTTCGAGGTTCGCCAGGATCTGGGCGATGGTCGGCAGGAAGTGGTCGTGGAACAGCGGGTTGGGCAGCAGGTCCTGCGGGCGGTAGTTCGAGGTCACCACGAGGGTGCGGCGGCCGGTGAAGAAGGTGTCGAGCAGGCGGGCGATGAGCATGGCGTCGCCGATATCGGTGACGTGGAACTCGTCGAAACAGACCAGCTCGGCGTCACCGAGCAGTTCGTCGATGGCACGTTCGATGGAGCCGAGAGTGTGGGTTGCCGTGTGCAGGGCCGCGAAGAAGGAGTGAAAGTGGAAGCGGCGCTTGCGTTGTGTCGCGGCATCGGCGAAGAACCGATCCATCACCATGGTCTTGCCACGACCCGGCCGCCCGTGCAGGTAGATGCCGGATCGCCGCGTGCGGGAGTGGCCGATGCGATCAGCCCACCCGCGACGATGCCCGCTCTCGAACAGCTGCGCGAGAGCATTCGCGGCCGCTGTTTGCGCGGTGTCGAACACGACGACGTCGGGTCTCATCCGAACCTCCTAGACCCCTGACAGCTTTGCCGATGCACCCGCCCCGAGCCCAGACCCGCACGCGTGCAACGCATCACACGTCTATCACTGCTGCCAGCCGAATTCACTGTAGGGCCGAGGTGAGTCCAGGGCCGCGACGCCGAGAGCCGAGTACTCGATCAGCTCGTCCGGCAGCCTCGATAGCGGAAACCATTGCAGCTCATAGCATTTATCCGGCTCACGGTTGATCGGTTCGCCGGTCCATCGGTCGGCACGGAAGAACAGGCCGAGGCGGGCGTCGTGGGTGGGGGCTGTGACGTGTGCGACGTGGATCAGGCGTAGGGCTGTGGGGGCGATGTCGATGCCGACTTCCTCGGCGGCTTCTCGGGCGGCTGCGACTGTCGCGGACTCGCCGATCTCCAGTTTTCCCGAGGGGAGGTGCCAGTGGTTGTCGAACTCGTCGGTGCTGCGGCGCAGGCTCAGCAGGATTGTGTTGTCGCGCAGTAGGAGGAGGTGGACGTCGACGAGGTGGTGTGGGGGCACTGGTCGAGGGTACGAGGGCGCCGGATCCGTGGGGGATCCGGCGCCGGGGGGTTAGAGGGAGCGGCGGAAGGGGCCGGTTACTTCGTAGGTGATGCCGCCGGTGTCGGTGTTGGTGGGGCCGGTTTGGGAGGAGAAGTACATGCGGGTGCCGGTGGGGTTGAAGGCGACGCCTGCCAGTTCCGAATCGTCTTGGCCTACCACCTTGACGAAGGGGGCGACCACGTCATTGGGGGTGATCACGCAGATCTCCATGTCGCCGCCGTCCTCGGCGACGAACAGGTCGCCCACGTGCGGGTCGCCGGTGATGTTGTCCACGCCGGTGAGGGGTGCGTTGCCCGCGGTGTCGTTGTCGTAGACGGTGGCGAGCTGGTTGGTCGCGGCGTTGTAGGCCCAGACCTTGTCGTCGCCCTTGGTGGTGAAGTAGCAGATGTTGTTGCGGTAGTAGGCGCCTTCGCCACCGTTGAACAGGTACATGTTCTTGACCTGCTTGCGGCAGTCCTTGCCCTTGGGCTTCACATCGGCCCAGGTCAGCTCGGTGGTCAGCACCTCGAGCTTGCCCGCGGACAGGTTGCCCCAGGTGGTGGGGGTGTAGCGGTAGAAGCCGCCGTCCGACTCGTCCTCGGTGAGGTAGACGACCTTGCGGTCGGGGTCGAACGCCGCCGCTTCGTGGTTGAACACGCCCATCGCCTCGTGGCTCACCGCGGGCTTCACGCCCCACGGGTCGGTCTCCCAGCACAGGCCCTTCGGGTGCTCTTCACACGAGATCCAGGTGTTCCACGGCGAGGCGCCGCCCGCGCAGTTGTCGGTGGTGCCCGACAGGATCGAGTACGCGCCGGTGACGTTGCCCGCGCCGTCGAACTTCAGCGCGCTCACCCCGCCCGCGCCCTTGCCCAGTTCCGCGTTGGACACGTAGATCCAGCCGGCGCCGTCGGCGAAGCAGGCGCCGCCGTCGGGCGCGCCGTGCCACACGTGCTTGGTCCCGGCGACCACCTGGGCGGACCGCGCGACGATCCGGCTGGTGAAGCCCTTCGGCAGCATCAGCCCGTTGGCGTCGGCCGCCTGCAGGGGTCCGTACGGGCTGGGCCCGGCCTGCGCCGGGTAGGCCAGCGCTTCGCGTCCGAGCGTGAAGGTCAGCGCCACCGAACCGGCACCGACCACAGCCGCCTTCATGAATCCTCTTCGCAGCACAGCGTTTTCCTTCCCTCGACCCGCCTGTCATCGACAGGCAGTTCGACGGAGGCTAGGGGCCGAGGGGAACCATGCGATGACGGGCAGGCAGCCGTGCGTAGAACACGGACTACGCGGTGAGGACCAAACCTGATGTGGGAACACCGGTTCCGGCGGTCACGAGGATGCGTTCCAGTTCGTCGACCTGGTTGACCGAGGTGCCGCGGATCTGGCGGACGGCTTCGGCGATGCCGTTCATGCCGTGGATGTAGGCCTCACCCAGTTGGCCGCCGTGGGTGTTCAGCGGGAGGCGGCCGCCCAGTTCGATGGCGCCGTCGGCGATGAAGTTCTTGGCTTCGCCGCGGGGACAGAAGCCCAGTTCCTCGAGCTGCATGAGGACGAAGGGGGTGAAGTGGTCGTACAGGATGGCGGCTTGCATGTCGGCGGCGGTGAGGCCGCTGTGGGACCAGAGTTGGTTGCCGACCAGGCCCATTTCGGGCAGGCCGGTCATGGCGTCGCGGTAGTAGCTGGTCATCACGTATTGGTCGGTGGCGCTGCCCTGGGCGGCGGCGGCGATGATCGCGGGGCGTTGCGGGAGGTCGCGGGCGCGTTCGGCGCTGGTGACGACGATGGCTACGCCGCCGTCGGATTCTTGGCAGCAGTCCAGCAGGTGCAGGGGTTCGGCGATCCAACGTGAATCCTGATGCTGCTCAAGGGTTATCGGCTTGTCGTAGAAGAAGGCGTTGGGGTTGACGGCGGCGTGTTTGCGGTCGGCAACTGCCACCGCGCCGAAATCCGCGCTGGTGGCGCCGGTGACGTGCATGTAGCGGCGGGCGACCATGGCTACCTGGGCGGCGGGGGTGCCCAGGCCCTGGGGGTAGGCCCAGCCTGCGTCGATTCCCGAGGAGGTGGGGGCGGCAGCCAAGGCCGGGGAGAATTGGCCGAAGCGGGCGCCGGAGCGTTCGTTGAAGGCGCGGTAGGCGACCACTACATCGGCTACGCCGGTCGCTACTGCCATTGCGGCTTGTTGAACGGTTGCGCAGGCTGCGCCGCCGCCATAACCGATGTGGCTGAAGAACTTCAGGCTCGGGATGCCTACTGCTCTGGCAACCGCGGCCTGGGTATTGGTGTCCATGGTGAAGGTGGTGAGGCCGTCGACATCGTCGGGCGTGAGGCCCGCGTCTGCGAGGGCGGCGGCGACTGCTTCTGCGGCCAAACGTAATTCGCTGCGGCCGGAGTCCTTGGAGAAGTCGGTGGCGCCGATGCCGACGATGGCGGCGCGGCCGGAAAGGCCGGTGGGGGTGCTCATTTCGGCTCCGAATCAGGGATCTCGATGACTGCGGTGGCGGTGATGTGTTCGCCGAGGCTGTCTTTGCCGTGGATGTCGATGGTGATCTGGGGGCCGTCGATCTCGGTGACCGCGCCGTTCAGGGTCAGGGTGTCGCCTGCGTACAGCGGGACGCCCAGGCGCAGGGCGATGCGCTTGATCAGGGCGCGGGGGCCTGCCCAGTCGGTGACGTAACGCTGGACCAGGCCGGTGTCGGTGAGGATGTTGACGAAGATGTCGGTCGAGCCGCGTTCGATGGCTTTGTCGCGGTCGTGGTGGACGTCTTGGAAGTCTCGGGTGGCCATGGCCGTGCTGATCACGAAGGTGGGATCGGCGTGGATTGCCAACTCCGGCAGGGCTGTTCCCACCGTGAGGGTGGTGAGTTCGACGGTGGGGGTCACAGGGACGTCCTTTCCGGACGAGCAGGGCGGGTCGACGATGCGGTACTGCCGCGCGTGACGCAGCGATCGGCGGTCACGACACGGCCTGCCAGTACGGCAATACTGTTCCGTCGGCGAGTTGTTCGAAGGCGACGCGGACCGGCTGGTCGATGGCGACGGCGGCGGGGTCGAGGCCGCGTAGTTCGCCGAGCATTCGGACACCTTCGTCGAGTTCGACGAGGGCGACCACGAAGGGGAGGTCGCGGCCGGGGACCTTGGGGGCGTGGTGCACTACGAAGCTGAATACCGTGCCGGTGCCTGCTGCTACGAGGTAGTCGGTGGTGTCTGCTTTGTCCTGCCAGAGGGCGGGAATCGGCGGGTGGCGTAGTGAGCCGTCGGGGAGGCGTTGGATGCGTAGTTCACCGATTGCTGTTCCGGCCCAGAAGAATTCGGTATCGCGCGAGATCACCGGGCCGACTCGATCGGCTGCCGCTACCTCGGCGACGAACGAAGCGGACGAACCACGCTCAGGCGTTGCGGCCGTGCCAGGCGCGAACTTCAGTATGCGGAACAGCATTTCGGTGACGACCTCGTCGCCGACCGACCAGGTGGTGACGAAAGTCAGGAACCACCCGTCGCCGAGCCCGGTTCGCTTGGGCCCCTTGAATTCCGAGAGGTGACTGGTAACTGTCACCTCCTCCCCCGGCACGAGGTACCGGTGGTAAGTCTGTTCACAGTTGGTGCCGACGACAGACGTGTAGCCGGCCGCATCGAGCAGTTCGGTGGCCTGGCCGAGCGGGTCGTCAGCAGCACGAACACCGTTGAGCCCCACCATCGTCCACACCTGCGCCATAGCAGGTGGGGCGACAATGCCGGGATGCCCGGCAGCCCTCGCCGCCTCGGCATCGACATAGATCGGGTTGGAATCACCCAATGCCTCGACCCAGTTGTTGATCATCGGCTGGTTCACCGGGTCACGACCGGCTCGCGGTGCGGACTCCCCTGCCGCCGACAACTTCGTAAGCAGCGTTGGAATGTCCTCGGGCGTAATGGTTTCCGGCACGCGCCGCTCCTTGTTCATCGGGGGACGCGCGGCAGATCCAGGCCCGCGGTGGCGACCAGTTCGCGCATGATCTCGTTGACGCCACCACCGAAGGTGACGACCAGGTTCTGTTTGGTGCGGCGGTCCAGCCAGCCGAGCAGGTCGGCGGTGCCGGGGTCGGCGGGGTCGCCGTAGCGGCCGATGATCTCCTCGACGATGCGCCCGGCTTCCTGCAGGGATTCGGTGGAGAAGATCTTGGTGGCCGAGGCGTCGGCGATCACCGCGTTCTGGCCTGCCGTGGTGTCGGCGGCGGCGACCTGCCAGTTCAGTAACTCGTTGAGCCGCACCATGGTTCGCACGCGACCCAGCGCTCGACGCACCTCGGGTTCGCCGAGCAGGCCGTGCAAGGCGGACCAGTCGCGCAGGCGGTCGTAGAGCTGTTCGATCTTGCCCGACGGGCCCAGGCTCACGCGTTCGTGGTTGAGCTGGGTGGTGATCAGGCGCCAGCCGCGGTTCTCCTCGCCGACCAGCATTTCCGCGGGCACACGGACGTCGTCGAAGTAGGTGGCGTTGGTGTGGTGGGCGCCGTCGCAGGTGATGATCGGCGTCCAGGAGTAGCCGGGGTCCTTGGTGTCCACGATCAGGATGGTGATGCCACGGTGGCGGGATTCGACCGAGCCGGTACGGCAGGCCGTCCACACGTAGTCGGCCTCGTGGGCGCCGGTGGTGAAGATCTTCTGGCCGTTGACAATCCAGTCGCCGCTGTCGTCGCGCACCGCGCTGGTGCGCAGCGCGGCGAGGTCGGTGCCCGCCGAAGGCTCGGAGTAGCCGATAGCGAAATGGATGTCGCCGGAAAGGATTCCGGGGAGGAACTTCTTCTTCTGTTCGTCGGTGCCGTACTTCTGCAGTGTCGGGCCGACGGTGAGCAACGTGACCAGCGGCAGCGGAATGTCCGCTCGCACAGCCTCGTTGAAGAAGATCTGCTGTTCCATCGGGCCGAAACCTTGACCGCCGAACTCCTTGGGCCAGCCCACACCGAGCCAGCCGTCGCGGCCCATCCGGCGCACCACCTCGCGGTAGGTGTCACCGTGCCGGTCCACGGCCATGTCCACGGCTTCGGCAGGGGTGATGAGATCGGCGAAATAGGAACGCAATTCCTCGCGCAACCGCCGCTGTTCGGCGGTCAGATCGATGAACATCTTGCTCCCAGAAGGTCGAGCCGCAGCCCCGCGCCGCCCAGCAGCCGGGCGAGGTCTTTGGCCTGTGAGTAGTAGCGGTGCATCGGGTGGGCGATGTCCACACCGAGGCCACCGTGCAGGTGGTGGCATTTCTGCATGGCGCGCGGAACCTCCGCGGCGGCCCAGTAGGCGAGCACGTCGAGGTCCTCGTCGATGCGGTCCTGGTGTTCGGGCGACGAATCCGCTTGCGCCAGCGCCCAACACGCCGACTCCGCGGCCACGTGCAGGGTGCGCGAGACCACATACAGGTCGGCGATCTGCTGGGCCACGGCCTGGAATTCCGCCAGCGGCCTGCCGAACTGTTCCCTGGTGCGCACGTGCTCGGCGGTGAGCGTGATCGCGCCCTTGAGCAGGCCGTCGGCGACCGCGCCGATGCAGGCCAGGGCGTGGCGGTGCAGGGCAGGCAACGCGTCGGGCAGCAGTTGGTCGGCGGGGATCTCCACGTCGTCGAGGATCAGCGTGGCCTCCGGGATACCCGCCGAACCCGTTACCGGCAGGATCTCGAGACCGGGTGCGACCGAATCGACCAGTGCCACACCGGCATCGGTGGGCACCAGAATCCAGCGTGCTTCCGACGCGTAGAGCACGCCGGGCTTGCGGCCGGTGATCCGCACCGTGTCGCCGTCACGTACCGCCTTGGTCGTGGGCGCGGTGGTGAACGGGGCGCCCGGTTCGTTGAGCGCGGCGGTGAGCACGATGCCCTTGCCGACCTCGGCCAGCACGCGTTCGGCCAGTTCGTCCGACAGCACCCCCAGCAGGGGCAGCACGCCGAACCCGAAGGTCGGCAGGGCCGGGACCGCGGCGGCATCGGTGGCCAGCTCCATGAGCAGCGCCGACACCTCGAGCAGTCCCATGCCGTCGCCGCCGAACCGCTCGGGCACCGGCACCGCCAACAACCCGGAGTCGATCAAACTCGGCCACAGGGCCATATCTCGGGCCGACTCACGTTCGAGCAGGCTCACCACTACCTCGGCTACGGCGTCGGCACTTTCGTCGCGGGTGAAATCCACGGCGTCCTCCCTCATCGAGCTAACTGTCCGCATCGCGCGGCAGGCCGAGAATCCGTTCGGCGGCCACGGTCAACAGAATCTGCTCGGTACCGCCCGCGATCGAGAGACACCGTGTGAGCAGGAATTCTTTCAGAGCATCGCTGTCCAGGGCACCTTCTTCGCCCGTGAGCTCCAACGCGTACTCCGCCAGGTCCTGCCGATGCCGGACGCCGACCAGTTTTCGCACGCCGGCTTGGGCACCCGCGTCGGTTCCGGCCATTGTCGCCACCGCGATCCGCTGTTCCAGCAATGATCCAGCAATCGATGACGTGATCAGTGCGCCGAAACGGTCCTCACGCAGTTCTGTTCCCCATCCGCCGACCGGGAAACGGTCCAGCAGCGCTTCGAGCGCGCCGCCGATCCCGCCGCCGCCCATGGCGACCCGTTCGGCCGACAGGGTGGTCCGCGCGATCTTCCAGCCGTTGTTCAACGCGCCGACCAGGCAGTCGTCGGGCACGAACACGTCGTCGAGGAAGACCTCGCTGAACCGGTCCTCGCCGGTGATCTGGATCAGCGGCCGCACCTGCACACCGGCGGCGCGCATGTCGACCAGGAAGTAGCTGATGCCGCGATGCTTGGCCGCGGACGGATCGGTGCGGGCCAGGCAGATGCCCCAGTTCGCGGTCGAACCGAGCGAGGTCCAGACCTTCTGGCCGCGCAGTACCCAGCCGCCATCGACTCTGTCGGCGGTGGTGCGCAGGGCGGCCAGGTCGGAGCCGGCGCCGGGTTCGCTGAACAGCTGGCACCAGATGACGTCGCCGTGCAGGGTCGGGCGGACGAAGCGGTCGATCTGTTCCTCGGTACCGAAGCGCAGCAGGGTCGGCACCGCCCAGCCCGCGACGGCGAGGTCGGGGACGGTCAGGTCGGCGCGGCGCAGCTGTTCGGCGATCTGCAGGCAGGTCATCGGGTCGGCGGCGCGGCCGTAGGGCTGCGGCCAGTGCGGCATCACCAGGCCCGCCTCGACCAACGCGCGCGGCTGGTCGGCGGGGTCTAGGGCTGCGATCGCGGCGATTTCGGCGGCGAGCGCGGTGTCTACCGCGGCATCGCCGAGGACCCGTTCGGCACCGGTGGTGCGGCGCTGACCGGCCCTGGTGAGCTCGGCGACGCGGGCCCGCCAGCGGGCGGAGCCGCCGAGGAGTTGGCGCAGCGAGCTGGCTCGGCGCAGGTAGAAGTGCGCGTCGTGTTCCCACGTGAAGCCGATGCCGCCCAGTACCTGGATGGCGTCTTTGGCGTTGTCGACCGCGGCGTCGAGGGCGACCGAGGCTGCTACCGCGGCGGCGATGGGGAGTTCGGAACCGCCCTCGTCGACGGCTGCGGCGGCGTCGGCGGCGACCGCGCGGATCAACTCGGCGCGGCACAGCATCCAGGCGCACAGGTGCTTGATGGCTTGGAAACTGCCGATGGGCTTGCCGAATTGCTCACGGACGCGGGCATATTCGACGGCGGTGCGCAATGACCAGGCAGCCACGCCCGCTAGTTCGGCTACTGCGAGCGTCACGAAAAGGTCGGCGATATCGGCCGTTGGCGCGAAGCCGTGGGCTGCCGGAACCGCTACGTCGGTGGCGGTGACTCGGGCCAGCGGCACGGTGTGGTCGCCATGCTGCAGCGGTGTAATTGCCACTGCGGCAGGCGAAATCAACAGCCAGCGAACGCCGTCGATGGTGTTCGCGGGTACCAGCACCTGCGTCTGATCGTCGGCGCCGTACACGAAATCCCAAGTGCCGGTGACACTCCAGCCATCGTCGGTGGCCACCGCTTTCGCGGCCCGTTCGTCACCGGGCACGGCGACCGCACACGGTGTTCCGTCGACGACACCCTCGGTGATCAGCCCGGCCAGGGCCGTGGCCAGCACGGGCCCGCCGACCAGATCGTCGCCGGTCTGCTCGAGCATCACCGCCAGATCGGCGACGGTGCCGCCGAGCCCGCCATTGTCCTCCGGCACGGCGACGCCGAACAGTCCGAACTCGCCCAGCGCGGGCCAGTACTCACGCCAAGCGTGCGTACCGACCGCTCGCATTGTTTCAATCGGCGCGACCGAACTCGCCCAGCCCCGCAGCGACGCCGCGGCGGCTTTATGCTCGTCAGTGGTGGCGATGGTCACAAGAAGATCCGCCCTTCCGGCGTGGTTCCCACTCCTAGAACATGTTCTAATATCTGTGCCGGGTATAAGTCAAGAGACCTACACTCGCTGCACCGCTGCACCGCCGAAATTCCACAGACGCGAAAGGGTTTCCACGATGGACAGTCCCGCACCAACGCCCACCGTGACCACGCTGTCGGAGGAGGAGCTCAGTTCCAACGCGCAGCGCGACCGGCGCAAGCGCATCCTCGACGCGACCCTCGCGCTGGCCTCCAAGGGCGGCTACGACGCCGTGCAGATGCGGGCGGTCGCCGAGCGCGCCGATGTCGCCGTCGGCACCCTCTACCGGTACTTCCCGTCGAAGGTGCACCTGCTGGTTTCGGCGCTGGCCAGGGAATTCGAGATGTTCGAGGGCAAGCGCAAGCCGCTGCCCGGCGACGGCCCGTCGCAGCGGATGCACGGCCTGCTCACCCAGATCACCCGGATGATGCAGCGCGACCCGCTGCTCACCGAGGCCATGACGCGCGCGTTCATGTTCGCCGACGCCTCGGCTGCCGCGGAGGTGGATCGGGTCGGCAAGGTGATGGACCGGGTATTCGCGCGGGCCATGAGCGACGGCGAACCCGACGAACGTCAGCTGGCGATCGCGCGCGTGATCTCCGATGTGTGGCTGTCGAATCTGGTCGCGTGGCTGACTCGACGGGCCTCTGCGACCGATGTCACGGAACGACTCGAGCTCACCGTGGACCTGTTGCTGGGCGATCGCGGATAGCTGCGCAACCCGGCATTTCCGCTCGCTCGAACATCACAAATCGCCCATAGCTGTTGACACGCGTCGGCTGTGCGCCTTCCAGTAGGAAGATGCATAGCCGACGTCGCATATGCGAAACAGTGCATCTACCAGCCGCGCGGGCCTCACCTTGCCCGGCGGCCCCGACGCGAACGGCGCGTGGTGGCCGACCACGGCCGCGAGATTTGCCGTAAGGTCGCGAGCAAACGGCTCGGCGACGCACGCACAACCCGCCGCGCCGCTCGCGCGACAAAATTGACGCAGTATTGTTTTTCGCGCCCCCTGATCAACTCCTCCCATCACTAGGTTGGATGCGTGAGCGCACAGGAACTGCCCTTGGATGTCCGCCGTGCACTGGCGTCGGTGGCACGCGTGCCCCGGCTGCTGGTTGCCTCGGACTACGACGGGACGATCGCCCCGATCGTGTCCGACCCGGCCAAAGCCTTCCCCCAGCGGGAATCGGTGAGCGCACTACGCGCGCTGGCGGGGTTGGCCAACACCACCGCGGCGGTGATTTCCGGTCGGGCACTACGTGATCTGGCCGCGCTGTCGCGTCTGCCGGTCGAGGTGCAGCTGATCGGCAGTCACGGTTCGGAATTCGACGTGGGCTTCGTGCACGCGATCGACAACGACGCCAAACAGCTTCTCACCGAGATCAATTCGGCCTTCTCGACGATCGCCGCCGAGAACCCCGGCGTGACCGTGGAGATGAAGCCGGCCAGCGCCGCGTTGCATGTGCGCAACGCCAGCCCCGAGATCGGCAGGCGCGCACTGACTTCGGTGCGGCAGGGTCCGGCTCGTTGGGTCGGCGTGCAGGTGACCGAGGGCAAGGCGGTGATCGAACTGGCGGTGATCCCCACCGACAAGGGCACCGCGCTGGACACCATCCGTCATCAGGACAGTGCTTCCGCCGCAGTGTTTTTCGGCGACGACGTCACCGACGAGAAGGCGTTCCGGGTGCTGTCGGGCCCCGATGTCGGCATCAAGGTCGGCGAGGGCGACAGCATCGCCAAGCTGCACGTGGACTCCACCGAGGACGTCGCGCGGGCGCTGGCGTTCCTGGTCGAGGAGCGCCGCACGTGGCTGGCCGGGGCCAGCGCGCCGCGGATCGAACGGCTGAGCATGTTGGCAAGTCCGCGCTCGGTCGCGCTGCTGACCCCCGATGCCACGGTGACCTGGTTCTGCCATCCCGAACCGGATTCCGCGGCGGTGTTCGCGCATCTGCTGGGTGGTGCGGCGGCCGGGCACTTCACGGTGGCGCCGGAGCGGGCGAGTCTGCCGCTGTCGCAGCGGTATGTGGACGGCACGATGACGGTCGAAACACGATGGGCCAGTTTGCAAGTGGCCGACTATCTGCCGCACGACGTGGCGTCCGACCGCACCGATCTGACCCGCGTGATCACCGGTACCGCGAAGGCGGTGGTCACGTTCGCGCCGCAGCCGGAATTCGGGCAGGTGCCCGTGCGGATGGAAGCTGTGCGCAACGGTCTGATCGTCAGCGGCACCAATGATCCGATGGTGCTGCGTTCTCCCGGGGTGGAGTGGGAGATTCTGTCCGACGGGACCAATGAGCAGGCGCGCGCGGTGGTCGATCCGTCTGTCGCGCCGGTTGTGCTCGAATTGCGTTGCGGTACGGCCGATCTCGCACCGTCGATGACGCCGGAACCGCAGCGTCGTCAGCTCGCCGAGCAGTACTGGTCGCAGTGGGCGGCCGGGTTGCAGCTGCCGCCGCTCAAGCCCGATCTGATGAAGCGGTCGGCGCTGACCCTGCGCGGGCTGGTGCATCGCCCGTCGGGGTCGATCCTGGCCGCGGCGACCACCTCGCTGCCCGAGGACATCGGCGGCGTGCGCAACTGGGACTACCGCTACTGCTGGCTGCGCGACGCGTCGCTGACCGCGCAGGCGCTGGTGACGCTGGGCTCGCTGACCGAGGCCGAGGAGTTCCTCGACTGGGTGCACAAGGTCCTGGACACGCTGCCCGGACCGGAACGTCTGCACCCGCTGTACACGATCTACGGCGAGACCCTGCCGCCCGAAGCCGTGATCGACGCGCTGCCCGGTTACGCCGGATCGCGGCCGGTGCGCGTGGGCAACGCGGCCAATATGCAGGTGCAACTCGACGTGTTCGGGCCGATCGTCGACCTGATCACCTCGATGGCGCACGAGCGCGAGCGTCAGGGCATCACCTCCCCCGCCAAGGCACTGCCCGACGCCGACTGGGAACTGGTGCACGCGATGGTGTCGGCGGTGCAGCGCCGCTGGACCGAACCCGACCACGGCATCTGGGAGATCCGCGGCAACCCCCGCCACCACGTGTACTCGAAGGTGATGGGCTGGCTCACCATCGACCGCGCCCTGACCCTGGCCGAACGCTTCGACCGCCCCGCCGACCCCGACTGGGTGACCCTGCGCGAAACGATCGCCGACGAGGTGAAGGCGAAAGGCTGGAACGACGAGGTCCAGTCCTACACCGCCGCCTACGACGGCACCGACCTCGACGCCGCCACCCTGCACATCGGCCTCAGCGGCCTGATCGACCCCGCCGACCCCCGCTTCGCCGCGACCGTAGTGGCCACGGAAGCCGAATTGCGCAGCGGCGCAACGGTCTACCGCTACCACCACGACGACGGCCTGCCCGGCGGCGAAGGAGGCTTCCACCTCTGCGCAGCCTGGCTGGTCGAGGCCTACCTCCTGATCGGCCGCCGCTCCGACGCCGAAGCCCTGTTCGCCCAGTTGGTAGCAGCGGCCGGCCCCACCGGCCTCCTGAGCGAGGAATACGACCCCGTCGCAGAACGATCCCTGGGCAACCACCCCCAGGCCTACAGCCACCTCGGCCTACTCCGCTGCGCCCAGTTACTGAGCCAACCGGTCAACGCACTGGTCTGACCACCCCAGGAGCCGGGCCCACCCCAGGGCCCGGCTCCCACATGCCCGCACCCCAAATCCGCCACCTACCGCACTCCCAGCCCCGCACCTGCGACCCATAGGGAGCAGCGGCCACGAAGTGGCCGTAGCGGCCCGGCCGCGAGTTAGCCGCCGTTGCGTCCGAGGCGCAGCCTCAAGCAACGGTGGCTAACTCGCGGCCCCTCAGGGGCCGCGCTCGAGCGCGCCAGCGCTCCAAAAACACAGCCTCAAACAACCCGGGACCACCCAAACCCCCGTGGCTTTGCCACACCGACCCCACCAAACCTTCGATCCCAGCACATACCCCCACGCGACCTCTGCTAATCTAACGGTAACGATTTCCATTACGATCTAGAGCTTGTCAGCAGGAGTACCGCGTGAACCCTCGTTTCGCCCGCATGTGTGCCGGTCTCACGGTGGGAGTGGTGGCCGCGGTCGTGCTCAGCGCCTGCGGTACCGGCTCCACCGATTCCGATACCCCTCAGATCGTCGCCTCCACCAATGTGTGGGGCTCCGTCGCCGCCGCCGTCGCGGGACCGGATGCGCAGGTCAGCTCGATTATCAGCGACCCGGCCGCCGACCCGCACTCCTTCGAGACCTCCGCCACCGACACCGCCAAGATCAGCGATGCCGATCTGGTGGTGTTCAACGGTGGGCACTATGACGAGTTCATCGAGAAGGCCATTTCCGGCAAGAACAAGCGGACCGTGGAAGCTTTCGAGCAGCGCGCGGACAAGTCCGATGACAACGAGCACGTCTGGTACGACGTGAGCACAGTCGCGGCCGTGGCCGATCAGATCGCCGCCGAACTCGGGCAGGTCGACGCCGCGCACGCCAGTGCTTACACCGAGCGTGCGGTCACGTTCAAGAACCAGCTGATCGGCGTCAGCACGATCACCGGCACCATCGCCGCCCAGACGCCCAACGCGCCGGTCGCGCAGTCCGAGCCGCTGGCGCACTACCTGCTGGTCGCCGCGTCCGCGCAGGACAAGACCCCGCACGAGTTCCAGGAAGCGATCGAGCAGGAGACCGACCCGGCCCCGGCCGCGGTCGCCGCCACTCGCGATCTGATCACGGGTAAGCAGGTCAAGGCGCTTATCTACAACACCCAGACGCAGGACAAGATCACCCAGGACCTGCAGGCCTCGGCGAAGTCGGCCGGGATCGCGGTGGTCGAGGTGACCGAGACCCTGCCGCAGGGCATGGACTACATCCAGTGGCAGACCGCGAACGCCAAGGCGCTCGCCGCTGCCCTGCGCTGAGGAGTCGCGTTGTCCGAGACGACCACGCTGATACCGCAGCGCACCGACACCGCGATCCGGCTGCGCGGGGCGACCATGTCGTTCGGCGACCGCACGCTGTGGAGCGGACTCGACCTCGATGTCGCACCCGGTGAGTTCATCGCGGTGCTGGGTCCCAACGGTTCGGGCAAGACCTCGCTGCTGCGCGTGCTGCTCGGTCGATTGGGTTTGAGTTCGGGTAGCGCGGAGATCGCGGGCAAGAAGGCCAGTCTCGGGAATCCGGGTATCGGCTATGTGCCGCAACAGAAGACGATCGATGCCGGGGTGCAGTTGCGCGGTGTAGACCTGGTCGGGCTCGGGGTCGACGGGCATCGTTGGGGGCTTGGATGGCGTGGTCGTGGCGAGCGGGCGGCGAAGGTCGCGGCCGCCGTTGCCGCTGTCGGCGCGCAGTCTTTCGCACATGCTCCGCTGGAGACACTGTCCGGCGGTGAACAGCAGCGGTTGCGCGTGGCGCAGGCTTTGGTCGGCGATCCGTCGGTGCTGCTGTGTGACGAACCGCTGCTGAGCCTGGACCTGGCCAATCAACGGCTGGTCGCCGAACTCGTGGACAAGCGGCGGCGCGAACACGACACGGCGGTGCTGTTCGTGACACACGAGATCAATCCGATTCTGCCGCTGGTGGATCGGGTGCTGTACCTGGTCGACGGCGGCTTCCGGATCGGGACGCCCGACGAGGTGATGACCTCGGAAACGCTGAGCGAGCTGTACGGGACCGAGGTCGAGGTGTTGCGGGTGCGCGGGCGGCTGGTCGTTGTCGGGACCGGCGACGAGATCGACGCGCTGGGCGGGACCGCCTGATGGACAAGCTCACCAAGGTTTTTCAGCAGATGTTCGACCTCGGGACCACCGCGAACCTGCTCGGTTACGACTTCGTGCAGCAGGCCTTGCTCGCCAGTGCGCTGCTCGGATTGTTGGCCGGACTGATCGGGCCGCTGATCGTCGCGCGACAGATGTCGTTCGCGGTGCACGGGACCAGCGAGCTGTCGCTGACTGGTGCGTCGGCGGCGCTGCTCATGGGAGTCGGGGTCGGATTCGGGGCGATAGCCGGTTCCGTTGTGGCTGCCGTGTTGTTCGGGTGGCTGGGTTCTCGTGCGCGCGAACGTGATTCGGTGATCGCGGTGGTGCTGTCGTTCGGGCTCGGGTTGTCGGTGCTGTTCCTGTGGTTGGCGCCCGAACGCGCCGGGTCGAAGTTCTCGTTGCTGACCGGGCAGGTGGCGGGCGTCGGTTATGACGGGCTCGCGCTGCTGGTCACGTGTACCGCGGGTGTGCTCGCGGTGCTGGCGGTGGTGTATCGACCGTTGCTGTTCGCCAGTGCCGATCCCGAGGTCGCGATCGCGCGCGGGGTGCCGGTGCGGGCGTTGTCGGTGGTGTTCGCGGTGTTGCTGGGCATCACGGCGGCGTTCGGCGTGCAGATCGTGGGGGCGTTGCTGGTGTTGGCGTTGTTGATCACGCCTGCTGCCGCGGCGGCTCAGCTGACGTCGAGTCCGCTGCGGGCGACGGTGTTGTCGGTGATCTTCGCCGAAGTGTCGGCGGTGGGTGGGTTGCTGTTGTCGCTGGCTCCGGGCGTGCCGGTGTCGACCTTCGTCACGGGAATCTCGTTCACGATCTACCTGGTCTGCCGGGTGATCGGCCACCGCAGTCGACAACTCGCGCACGTGCGCTGAACAAAGACGGCGGCCGCACGATGCCGGAATGACCGCGAGCCGCGTGGATCCGCGCGCAGAATGACCAGCATGATCGATTTCACCGTTCCGGAGGATCTGGCCGCGCTGCGAGATCGGGTTCGCGCCTTCGTCATCGACAAGATCGTGCCGTTCGAACGCGACCCGCGCCTGACCGCGCACGGGCCCACCGACGATCTGCGCGCGGAACTGATCGAACTGGCCCGCGCCGAGAAACTGCTGACCGTGCAGGCCCCCGTCGAATACGGCGGCCTCGGGCTCAGTCACGTCGAGCAGGCGCTGGTGTACGAGGCGGCGGGCTGGTCCACGCTCGGACCGGTCGCGATGAACTGCGCCGCGCCCGACGAGGGAAACATGTTCCTGCTCAACAAGATCGCCGATCCTGAGCAGATCGACCAGTATCTGATGCCGGCCATCCGCGGCGAGCAACGCACGGTGTTCGCGATGACCGAACCGGGCGGCGCGGGTTCGGATCCGGGCCAGCTCAGCACCGAGGCGGTGTTCGACGGCGAGAACTTCGTGATCAACGGCCGCAAATGGCTGATCACCGGGGCCGACGGCGCCAAGACCTGGATCATCATGGCCCTGCTCGCCGAGAACCCGCACCTGCCTGCCGGGCCGACGCTGTTCATCACCGAGGCCGACACGCCCGGCATCGTCATCGAACGCATCATGAACACGATGGACCGCAACTACGTGGGCGGGCACGCGGTCGTGCGGTTCGACAACCTCACCCTGCCCGCCACCGCCGTGCTCGGCCGCACCGGACAGGCCATGCGCTACGCCCAATTGCGTTTGGCCCCAGCCCGACTCACCCACTGCATGCGCTGGCTGGGCGCCGCCGCTCGCGCGCAGTCGATCGCGCTGGACTACGCGCGCACGCGCACCGCCTTCGGCAAACCGATCGGCGAACACGAGGGCGTGTCGTTCATGCTGGCCGATAACGAGGTGGCATTGCACCAGTGCAGGCTGACCATCTGGCACGCCTGTTGGCTGATGGATCAGGGGCAGCAGGCCCGGCACGAATCGTCGATGGCGAAGTCGTTCGTATCCGAGGAACTGTTCAAGGTGACCGACCGTTGCGTGCAGGTGCTGGGCGGAATCGGGATCAGCGACGAGACCGTGGTGGAGATGCTGTTCCGGGATATGCGCGCGTTCCGGCTCTACGACGGCCCGACCGAAGTGCACAAGTATGCGATCGGCAGACACTTGCTGGCCGGTCGCTAGTACGATTGCGTTCTATGAGTTCGGAATTGCTCGTCGATGTCGAAGGCGGCGTCGCTTTGTTGACGCTGAACCGACCTGCCAAGCAGAACGCCGTCACCGCGACCATGGCGGCCGAACTGAGCGCGGCGCTGCGCCGATGCGACATCGAGGACGCGATCCGCGCCGTCGTGATCACCGGCACCCCACCCGCCTTCTGCGCCGGCGCCGATCTGGCGGCGCGCGGTGGCGACGTGAGCGCGACGCTGGACCCGCCGCCCTGGCAGGTCCGCAAGCCGGTGATCGCGGCGGTGAACGGGCACGCGGTCGGGATCGGGCTGGCCCTGGCCCTGCAGTGTGACCTGCGGTATTTCGCGCGCGACGCGGTGTACGGGCTGAACCAGGTGCGGCGCGGGGTACTCGCCGACGGGTTCGCGCACTGGACCGTGCCGCGCCTGGCAGGCCTGGCCAACGCCGCCGACATCATGCTCACCGGACGCACCTTCGACGGTGACGAAGCCAAGTCGCTGGGGCTGGCCAACGCGGCGCTGCCCGCCGACGAGGTGCTGATGACCGCGCTCGCGGTGGCGCACGACATCGCCACCGGGACCGCTCCCCTGCCGGTCGCGCTGACCAAGCGGCTGATCTGGGAGAGCCTGGGCATGACGCCCGCGGTGGTCGGGCAGCTCGAGACGGAACTGAACGCGCACGTCGGCGACAGTGTCGACGGCGGCGAGGCGATGGTGGCGTTCAAGGAACGTCGCGCGCCGCACTGGACCGGCAGCGTCAACGACGAATGGCCCGCCTGGGACGCACCCGGCCAACGCCAAAGCCTGGACTGACGCGTCTAGAAATTCCCGTTGCAGGAACCGGCCAGATACAGCAGCGCGAACAACAACATCAAGATCGTGCCGATGATCCCGGCGACCAACCCGATCACCACCTGCGACCGGCCACTGAGCCCGCCGTAGGACGCGTCGATCTCGTTGAGCGCGCGCCTGCCCAGCACCCACGCGACCGGCCCGAAGATCCCACAGCAGAACGGACTGAGCAGCCCGAGCACAAGGATCAGGTTGGCCTGCGGGTGCTCGACCGTCTCACCGATCGGCTGATCTGGAATCGCCACAGCACGAATCCTACTGTGCGCGAGCGCAGCTGAGGCGAACTACACCACAGCCCGCCCGCGCTGCGAACAAACTCAGCCCAGGCGGCGCTGCTTGGCGATGTCCGCTAGGACGACACCCGCGGCGACCGAGGCGTTGAGCGACTCGACCGGACCCGCCATCGGAATGCTCAGGATCGAATCGCAGGTCTCGCGCACCAGACGCGACAGGCCCTTGCCCTCCGAACCCACGACCACGACGGTGGGAACGCTGCCGTCGAAGTTGTCCAGGGTGGTGTCGCCGTCGGCGTCCAGACCCACGACCTGGATGCCCTGCGCGGCCCAATCCTTCAGTGTGCGAGTCAGATTGGTGGCCCTGGCAACAGGCAGGCGCGCTGCCGCACCGGCACTGGTACGCCATGCCACCGCGGTGACGCTGGCGCTGCGACGCTGCGGGATCACCACGCCCTGACCGCCGAACGCGGCCACCGAGCGGATGACCGCGCCGAGGTTGCGCGGGTCGGTGATGTTGTCCAGCGCGACCAGCAGCGCGGGCTCCGCGGTGCCCTTCACCCGGTCCATCAGATCGTCGGGGTGCGCGTAGCGGTACGGCGGCACCTGCAGGGCCACGCCCTGGTGCATTCCGTTGGCGCTCAACCGATCCAGGTCGGTGCGCGGCACTTCGAGGATGGAGATGCCCATGTCGGCGGCACGCTGCACGCTCTCCGACAGGCGATCGTCGTTCTCGGTGCCGACCGCCACGAACAGCGCGGTCGCGGGCACCTCGGCGCGCAGGCACTCGAGCACCGGGTTGCGGCCCAGCACCAACTCGGGACCCTCGTCGGACTTGCGACCAACGCGCGGCACGCCGGACTTACCGGACGGACGACCCTGTGCCGCATTGGCTTTCGCCTTGGCCGCGGCCTTGGCCCGCTTCGCGGCGGGATGCTTGGTGCGCTCGACGGCAGGCGGCGTCGCACCCCGGCCCTCGAGCCCGCGACGGTGCTTGCCGCCGGAACCGGCGACCTGCCCCTTCTTGGTGCCGCCCTTACGTACTGCTCCGCGTCGCTGTGAATTACCTGCCATCAGTTCGCCTTTCCGCTCGATGCGCCCAGCGACCACTCCGGCCCCTGCGGGGTATCGGTTACCTCGATACCCGCGGCGATGAGCCGATCCCGTGCGGCATCGGCTTCTGCCCAGTTCTTTTCGGCCCGCGCGTTCGCCCGACGGTTCAATTCCGTCTGAACGAGCACATCGAGCGCTTCGATCGCCGCCGAACTATCGGCGGGGGTGTACCACTGTTCGTCGAGCGGGTCGACGCCGAGAATTCCCAGCATCGCCCGCACCGCACCGGCCAGTTCGACCGCGGTGTCCACCGCGCCGGACTCGAGCGCGCGATTTCCCTCGTGCACCACATGGTGGATTTCGGCCAGTGCCTTCGGGACCGCGAGATCGTCGTCGAGAGCGGCGGCGAATCCGTCGGTCCATTTACCGACCGGCACCTGCCCCGCCCGATCCAGCACCCGCTGCACGAACGCTTCGATGCGCTGATAGGAGGCGACGGCGTCGTCGAGAGCCTTGTCGGAGTATTCGAGCATCGAGCGGTAATGCGCGCTGCCCAGATAGAAACGCAATTCTACCGGGCGCACCCTGGTGAGCACATTCGGCACCGACAGCACGTTGCCCAACGACTTGGACATTTTCTCCCCGCCCATCGTCACCCAGCCGTTGTGCAGCCAGTAACGCGCGAAACCGTCGCCTGCCGCTTTCGACTGGGCGATCTCGTTCTCGTGGTGCGGGAAGATCAAATCCATTCCGCCGCAATGGATATCGAATTCCGGGCCGAGATAGAACTCGGCCATCGCCGAGCATTCCAGATGCCAACCGGGCCGACCGGGACCCCACGGCGACGGCCAGCTCGGCTCACCGGGCTTGGCGGCTTTCCACAGGGTGAAGTCGCGCGGATCACGTTTGCAACGGGTCGGGGTTTCGCCCTGGTGCACGTCGTCGAGGCGGTGGCCCGACAATTCACCGTAATTCGGCCAGCTCATCACGTCGAAATAGACGTCGCCGTCGGCGGCATAGGCGTGCCCGCGCTCGATCAGGCGCTGCATCAGATCGACCATCTGGGTGATGTGGCCGGTAGCGCGCGGTTCGGCCGACGGCGGCAGCACGCCGAGGGTTTCGTAGGCCTTGTCGAAAGCGCGCTCGTGCGTGGCGGCCCATTCCCACCACGGGCGGCCCGCTTCGGCGGCCTTGTTCAGGATCTTGTCGTCGATATCGGTGACATTGCGGATGAACCGCACGTCGAAGTCGTGCGCGAGCAACCAGCGACGCAGCACGTCGAAGGCGACGCCGCTGCGCACGTGACCGATATGGGGCTGACCCTGCACGGTGGCCCCACACAGGTACACCGAGGCACGGCCGGGGACCAGCGGGGTGAATTCCCGCATGGTTCGCGTGTCGGTGTCAAAAAGGCGCAAGGTCACGGCATTCGATCCTAGTCGGTGGGACGAGAGTGGGATTGACCGGCCGGTTCGTGGCTCGCGAGTTTCTGCGACGAAGCCGGGAATCGGCGAAAAGGTACTGCGGTGGGAATCGGGCGGCCCGGTTCGGGCTAGGAACACTCCGCGAGCAGACAGGTGGCGATCGCGGCGACACCTTCGCCACGACCGGTCAGGCCGAGGCCGTCGGTGGTCGTGCCCGAGACGGAGACGGGCGCGTCGAGCAGTTCGCCGAGCACTTTCTGGGCTTCGGCGCGGCGCGGGCCGATCTTCGGGCGATTGCCGATGACCTGCACCGCGGCGTTCACGACTTCGAAGCCTTCTTCGGTCAGCAACCTACGGACCTCGGTGAGCATGGCGGCGCCGGTGACACCGGCCCATTCGGGGCGGCCGACGCCGAAGACCGCGCCGACGTCGCCGAGACCCGCGGCGGAGAGGAGGGCGTCGCAGAGGGCGTGGGCGGCTACGTCACCGTCGGAGTGGCCCGAGCAGCCGTCGGCCTCCGGGAACAGCAAACCGGCCATCCAGCAGGGGCGGCCGGGTTCGATGGGGTGCACGTCGCTGCCGATGCCGACTCTCATCGGGCAACCGCCTGAGTCACGGTGGGCGCCGTGGGCTGCCCGGCGTCAGCGGAAGTCGCGACGGCCGGAGTCGGGTCGGCGGCCTGGCGCGGCGCGGCGCTTCCGTCTGCCAGCAGCGCTTCGGCCAGGCGCAGGTCGAGGGGGGTGGTGATCTTGAAGGCGAGGGAGTCGCCGGCGACGGTGTGCACGTCGACGCCGAGGCGTTCGACAAGGCCTGCGTCGTCTGTCGCGCCGACATCGGTCGTGTAGGCGCGGCGCAGCAGGTCGGCGGCGAAGCCCTGGGGGGTTTGGATGGCCCGCAGGTGGGCGCGGTCGGGGGTCCCGGTGACGATGCCTGCGGCGTCGACCGATTTGACGGTGTCGACGACGGGCAGCGCGGGGACCACCGCGCGACTTCCGGCCTGCAGCTCGGCGGCCACGCGCGCGATCAGCTCGGGAGGGGTGAGCGCGCGGGCGGCGTCGTGAACGAGGTAGAACGCGGCGTCGGGCGCGGCCGCGATGCCGGCGCGGACGGAGTCGGTGCGTTCGGCACCGCCGACGACTACTTGCACCGGCACAGAGGGCATCGAACCGCCGGACAGCAAAGAGGTGGCCTCGTCGACCAGTTCGGCGGGGACGACCACGACAACCCGGTGCACCGCACCGGACGCGATCAGACCGTCGACGGCCAACCGGACCATAGCCGTGCCGCCGACCGGAACGAACGCCTTCGGGGTGGGTTCACCCAGGCGCACGCCTCGACCGGCGGCAGGGACCAGTGCTACGACAGGTCGCACTTTCAATTGTTTTCTAGGAAGCCGCTGCGAGGACCTCGTCGAGCAGCGATTCGGCCTTGCCGTCGTCGGTGCCCTCGGCGAGCGCGAGCTCACCGACGAGAATCTGACGAGCCTTGGCCAGCATTCGCTTCTCACCGGCGGACAGGCCGCGGTCCTGCTCACGACGCCACAGGTCACGCACCACTTCGGCCACCTTGTTCACATCGCCGGAGGCGAGCTTCTCGAGGTTGGCCTTGTAACGGCGGGACCAGTTGGTCGGCTCCTCCGTGTGTGGCGCGCGCAGCACCTGGAAGACGCGGTCGAGACCTTCCTGGCCGACGACGTCGCGGACGCCGACATATTCGGCGTTCTCTGCGGGAACCCGAACAGTCAGGTCGCCTTGCGCGACCTTCAGGACCAGATACTCTTTCTGCACACCCTTGATGGTGCGGGTCTCGATTGCTTCGATCAGCGCCGCTCCGTGGTGGGGGTAAACGACGGTGTCTCCGACCTTAAAAATCATGTGTCCCGTGCCCCTTTCGATGTTCACAGTTTAACATGCGACTCGATAACGGCGCGATCAACTGTGCAGGTCAGGGCCACAACGAGGCCATCGCAGGGGTTGACAATACGCAGTTGTTGTGCATTGAATTGCGCCACAACGGGTTAACCACCAGCATAGTGGCCGGTTAGCGCTGCGCGGACCACCGGCATCGATCCGGCAACCTCGCTCGGGACACCTAACTGTTACTTCCGCACCGCGCGTCGCGAGCCCGAACGTCGCCCGCGCGCAGTCAACTACTACGCTGCCTAGTTACTACCCTCCGACCCGCTGTGGACGGAGTGAGCCCGGTCGACATGGAGGACAAACCGTGACTGCCCTGAAAGCTGTGACCGCCACGTCGGCGCGACGTCGCATGGCGACGGTTGCCGCGCTCGCCGCTGCCGCGGGTATCGCCCTGACCGGCTGCAGTGCCGGCCAGCACACCCAGACCTCGGCGCAGGCCGCCGCGATCAACGGCAACCACGCCACGGTCGGCGACATCGCCCTGCGCAACGTGTACATCGTGTACCCCGAAGCCACCGCCGAGCACAGCAAGGGCGGCAAGGCCGTGCTCGCGCTGTCGATCATCAACGGCAGCGAGACCGTCACCGACGAGCTGACCAGCGTGAGCACCGACCTGGGTCAGATCAAGATCACCGGCCCCGCCGGCGACCCGAAGTTCACGCTGAAGCCGCAGCAGACCGTGGTCGTCGGCCCGGCAACCGCCAAGCCCGCCGCTGCCGATGATCACCACGGCACCACCACGGCCGCGCCCACCACCACCTCGGCGGCCCCGACCAGCACGTCTGCCGCGCCGACCAGCGCCGCGGGCGACAAGCCCTCGATCGACCCGGTGAAGACCCCGGCCACCATCGAGATCACCGGCCTGGCCAAGGACATCGTCCCCGGCCTGACCTATAACGTCACCTTCAACTTCAAGGACGCGGGCACCGTGCAGGTGTCGGTCCCGGTCGACGCCGCCGCTGTCGAGCGCGTGGAGAACGAGAAGTCCGGCCCGGCGCCCGAGGGTGCGGGCGGCGGTCACTGAGACCAGCCTTCGCAGGTAGAGCCGTCGCGAACTTTCGCGGCGGCTCTACTTGTCGGTGCTGGTCCGTAGGGTGCGCGTGTGGCCAAGACCAAAGCAGTCTTCCGGTGCTCCGCGTGTTCGCACGAGGTGTCCAAGTGGGTGGGTAAGTGCCCCGATTGTGGTGCCTGGGGGACGGTGAACGAGGTGGCCGTCTCGGCGTCCGCCGCGGCGCCCGGACGGCGGGCGATGCTGCCCACCACTGCGGCGGCGCCGTTGTCGCAGATCGATTCCAAGATCACCCGGGCGCGCTCGACGGGCGTGAGTGAGCTGGATCGGGTGCTCGGGGGCGGTGTGGTGCCGGGGTCGGTGGTGTTGCTGTCGGGTGAGCCAGGGGTCGGCAAGTCGACGCTGTTGCTCGAGGTGGCGTTTCGGTGGGCGTCGGCGCGCGAGGAGACCGCGCTGTATGTGACCGCGGAGGAATCCGCCGGTCAGGTGCGGTTGCGGGCGGATCGCACGGGTGCCGTGCACGACCGGGTGTATCTGGCGGCGGAGTCGGATCTGTCGATCGTGCTCGGGCATGTCGAGCAGGTGCGGCCGACGTTGCTGGTGGTGGACTCGGTGCAGACGATGCTCGCGCCGGAGGTGGACGGCGTGATCGGCGGTGTCACCCAGGTGCGCGCGGTGACGGCCGCGTTGACGTCGCTTGCCAAGGCGTCGGGGATCGCGGTGCTGCTGGTCGGGCACGTCACCAAGGACGGGAACGTGGCCGGGCCGCGCACGCTCGAGCACCTGGTGGACGTGGTGTTGCAGTTCGAGGGTGACAAGAACTCGTCGCTGCGGATGGTGCGCGGCATCAAGAATCGGTTCGGCAGTGCCGACGAGGTGGGCTGTTTCGAACTGCACGACGACGGCATCGCCTGCGTCGACGATCCTTCCGGGCTGTTCCTGCACCATCGCACCGACACGGTGCCCGGTACCGCGGTGACCGTGGCGATGGACGGCAAGCGGCCGCTGGTGGCCGAGGTGCAGGGGCTCACGGTCAAGACCGAGATTCCGCAGCCGCGCCGGGCGGTGAGCGGGTTGGATTACAACCGGGTCGCCATGGTGCTGGCGGTGCTGCAAAGTCGCGGACGGGTGTTTCTGGGCAAACACGATGTGTACGCGGCGACCGTGGGCGGGATGCGATTACTCGAGCCGACCGCCGATCTGGCCATCGCCTTGGCCATCGCGTCGGCCGAGGCCGATGTCGCGCTGCCTGCTGGCTGGGTGATTCTCGGCGAAGTCGGGCTGGCGGGCGAGGTCCGCAAGGTCACCGGTCTGGGCAGGCGGCTGGCCGAGGCCGAACGGCTCGGCTTCACCACGGCGTTGGTGCCGCCCGGTTCGGAGAAGACCAAGACCGGGACCATGCGCATTCACGAGGTCGGGGATCTGCGTTCGGCGCTGCGTTTGGCCGAACTCCGCAAATCCCGCGCACCGCGCGAAGTGGTGTCCGTGGAATAACTTCGGCAAACGCGAAAATCGGTGTCGGCCACCCATTTTCGCGACAATGTCCATTGACGGCGTGGCCGAACCTGCGAAGACTGCAAATCGACCGAAGTCGAACATGTGACCTATTGCGCACCCGCACAATGCCCCCGCACGCGGGAGCTGTGGTTCACGAGGCCAGGTTGAAGGGTTCCGCGGCACTGCGCGCGGCACCGAGTTGGGCCACCACCATGTACGCGCCCGCGGGCACCTGGAGGCGGTCGCCCGCGCACTGGGGCTGCGAGGTGGTGCCGAACCAGTTGCCCTTGTACGACAGTTGTTCACCGGCCTTGAGCGTTTTCATTTCCGGCGGGTCGTCCTGGGCGCAGTCGTTGCTCGCCCAGAGGCGGCGTTGGCCGTCGAGGGTGTAGACCAGGAACTGCGGGCCGGCGCCGAGGTCGCGGGAGCAGGCGGCGGACGAGATGTTGGTGATCACCGTGCCGAACGCGGGCTGGTCGCCGACCTTGTAGGTCGGCTGGCCGACGGTCACCTTCAACGCCAGTGACTGGTCCGAGCACGGTGGTGCCGCGGGTTGGTCGGTGGCGCTGGTCGTGGTGGTGGGCGTGGTCGAACTACCGGTCGGCGCGGAGCTGGTTGCCGACGTGGTCGTACTCGGCGCCGACGTGGTGGTCTCGGACGTGGTCGCGGCCACGTTCTCGGCCCCGGCCGACTCTCCCCCGCGCGCGACCATGGTGACGAGCCAGATCACGATCGCGAGCACCACGACAGCGACGCCGATCGCGAGTGCACGGCGGCGCCAGTAGATCTCCGGTGACAGCGGTCCATTCGGTTCCAGCACACCTCAAAGGTAAGCGCAGCGCGGGGGGCGCGCTGCGCTTACCTCGGCGTGTCGGGGGCCGAACCGGGTTGTGGTCCCGGTTCAGACCACCTCGCCGATGTTGCCGACGGTGCGTCGCAGCTGCACGCGACCGTCCTCGAGCTTGTAGGTGACGCTGGCGATAGCGCACTGACCAGTGGCAACGCGCTGCGAGATGATCATCGACCGCTGCATGAGCAGCTTGCTGGTCTCCACCACGTGGCGGGCTTCGAGGTCGTCCAGCGAGGTGAGCCCTTCGCGGCGGCCGACCAGAATCGACGGCGTCACCCGCTCGACCACGCTGCGGATGAACCCGCCGGGCACCTCGCCGCCGTCGAGGGCGTCGATGGTGGCCTTCACCGCGCCACAGCTGTCGTGCCCGAGCACGACGATCAGCGGCACATTGAGCACCTCCACGCCGTATTCGATCGAGCCCAGCACCGAACTGTCCACGACGTGACCGGCGGTGCGCACCACGAACATGTCGCCAAGACCCTGGTCGAAGATCAGCTCCGCGGCGACGCGGGAGTCACCGCAACCGAACAGGATCGCGTGCGGGTTCTGACCCTTGACGAGTTTGGCTCGGTCCGCGGCGCCCTGGCTAGGATGCTGCAGAGTGTCATTGACGAAGCGCTCGTTGCCTTCACGTAGCGACTTCCAGGCGCTTATCGGATTGGAACCAGGCATACCGACCATTGTGCACAGGCGCTTGGTTACCAGCGAGTCCGCCGCGTTACGCGTCGGCAAAGAGAGCCTGGCGCAGAGGAAACGAGAACGGTGAGCATCGACGCGAAAGCCCTGCTGACATGGTTCGGCGACACCGCGCGCGAGTTGCCGTGGCGCGAACCCGAGGCCACCGCCTGGCACATTCTGATGAGCGAGATCATGCTGCAGCAGACGCCGGTGGTGCGCGTCGAGCCGATCTGGCGGGAGTGGGTGGCGCGCTGGCCGGTGCCGTCGGCGATGGCGGCGTCCTCGCAAGCGGAGGTGCTGCGGGCCTGGGGGAAGTTGGGGTATCCACGGCGGGCGTTGCGGTTGCACGAGTGTGCGCGAGTGTTGGCGGCTGAGCACGGGGACGTGGTGCCCGCTGATGTCGACGTGTTGTTGGGCCTGCCCGGAATCGGTGCGTATACCGCTCGGGCGGTTGCTTGCTTCGCGTATGGGCAGCGAGTTCCCGTGGTGGACACCAATGTTCGACGGGTGGTCGCGCGGGCTGTGCACGGGCGCGAACCGGGCAACCCGTCTTCGCGCGATCTCGCCGAGACCGAGGCACTGCTGCCCGTTCCGGTTCCACGGGCCGCGAAATTCTCCGCGGCGCTGATGGAACTGGGTGCGCTGGTGTGCACGGCCCGCAATCCCGACTGTGCGCGCTGCCCGTTGCCGAGTTGTGCGTGGGTGGAGGCGGGCAAACCCGCCGCCGAGGTGGCGCGCAAGGTGCAGAAGTACGAGGGCACCGATCGTCAGGCGCGGGGGCGGTTGTTGGATGTGCTGCGCGATTCGTCGGGGCCGGTCGAACGGGTGCGGTTGGATCTGGCCTGGACGCGCGATCCAGGGCAGCGGGCGCGGGCGTTGGATTCGTTGCTGGTCGACGGGTTGATCGAGCAGACCGATGATGGATTGTTCGCGCTTGCGGGTGAGGGAAGCGCGGCTCCATAGCGCCGAGACCGGGTGTGTCGGCTCGAACTACGTCGAGGAGGTCGGCTCGGTTACGCGGTGCAGGAACCGGCCGACGTGTTCGCGGTACGTCTCGGGCTGTTCGTCGTGCACCAGGTGCCCCGCCCCTTCGATGCGCACGTACTCCGCGTCGGGAACGACCTCGGCCATCGTGCGCATCTGCCCCGGTGGGGTGATGGTGTGCTCGCCTTCGATGAGCAGCGTGGGGATCCGCAGTGACTTCCATTCGGACCAGAAGTCGCGGGTGCCCCACTCTTCGGAGATCGCGCGGAAGGTGTCGACCTCGCCGTGCAGGCGGTAGCCATCGGGTGTCGCGGTGAACGCGCGCAGGAAATAGGTGCCCGCGACCGGGCCGAAGTAGTCGAGCACCGCCTGTTCGTCGGCGAACGGTTGCGGCCACGACCCGATCAGCTCGGCCCAGTGCGCGGCGGTGCGGCCGGTGAAATCGGGCGCGATGTCCTCGACGACGATCGCCCGCACCCGCTCGGGATAGGTCGCGGCGAACATCCACCCGTGGATCGCCCCCATCGAATGCCCGACGATCACCATCGGCTCGGCGATACCGGCGGTGAGCTCACCAAGATCGGCCACGAACGCCTCCGTCGTGAGCACGCCCGGCGCAGCCCGCCCATGCCCAGCAGCATCAACCGCATAGACATGCCCATACCCACGCAACCACGGCACCTGATCCGCCCAGGTCCGCGCACTCCCCATCAGCCCATGCAACAACAGAATCGGAACCCCGACCCCACCTTCGTCGTACAACACCCGTCCGATTGTGCCCCAGAGCGGGATGTTTCCCGAGCGGTCGTATTGTCAGGGCCATGGCTGTTGTGAAGATCAATGCGATCGAGGTTCCCGAGGGTGCGGGCCCGGAGTTGGAGAAGCGGTTCGCCGCGCGGGCGGGTGCGGTGGAGAACTCCCCCGGCTTCCTCGGCTTCCAGTTGCTGCGCCCGGTCGCCGGTGACAACCGGTATTTCGTGGTGACGCAATGGGATTCGGAGGATTCGTTCGCCGCGTGGCGTGACGGTCCGGCGCGTGCCGCGCATGCCGGTCACGGTGGCGACGGCGAGCGTCCCAAGCCGGTGTCGACGGGTGCCTCGCTGCTCGAGTTCGAGGTAGTCCTGGACGTGCCCGCGAAGGCCTGACAGCGGCGTTTCCGCTGGACATGCGCGTGCACGTATTGACGCGGGTGGCTGCGGGCTGTCACAGTTCGAGGGAACATCGCGAGGGTGCGCGGTAATTCCGGTGTGAGTCCGGAGCGGTCGCGCCACTGTCATCCATGTACCGGGTCACCGGTGCCGGAGAGCCAGACACCGGCACCTTCGCACCACATTTCAACCGTGGGACGCGTATCCCTACAGGAGGACTCGAATGGCTATCGCGCATTCACCCAGCCGGTCGACCGGCCTCGACACCCTCGCAACCGTGCTCGTCACGGTCGGTGTCGTTCTTCTTGCACTGCTCGCGCTGTACCTGGTCGGTTTCGATCAGGGGGCCGTCTCGCGTAGCGGGATGTTCCTGCACGAGCTGATGCACGACGGACGTCACCTGCTCGGTGTCCCGTGCCACTGATCGGATCACTCAAGACCCTGCTGTTGCGTGGCCTGCTGGCCGGCTTGATCGCCGGCCTGCTGGCCGCGACAGTGGGCTACTTCATCGGCGAACCCCAGGTGGACGCCGCGATCGCCATCGAAGAAGCCGGTTCCGCCGCGCATGCGCACGCACCCGATGCCGCCGAGGGGCACTCCCACGGTGACGACGCGCTGGTCAGCAGGTCCGGGCAGAAGGCGGGTCAGTTCCTCGCGCTCGGCTTGGCGGGCCTGGCGTTCGGTGCGTTGTTCGCGTCGGCGGTGAATGTCGCGCGGCGGTTCACGAGCCTGTCGGGCACCCAATTGTCGCTGACCACAGCGGGTCTGGCGTGGACGGCGATCGTCGCGGTGCCGTTCTTCAAGTACCCGGCCAACCCGCCCGCCGTGGGTGATCCGGAGACCATCAACGAGCGCACCTGGTTGTGGGTCGCGGTTGTCGTGCTCGGCCTGTTGGCTGTCGCGGCAGCGGTCGCGGCCTATCGCGCGCTGGCCGGGATGGAAACGCTGCGGTTGATCGCCGGAGTAGCCGCGTTCGTCGTGGTCACCACGGTCGGTTATGTGCTGCTGCCCGGTGTGAACGAGGTGGCCGACGACTTCCCCGCCACCCTGCTGTGGAACTTCCGGGTCGCCTCGCTGGCCCAGACGACCACGCTGTGGGTGAGTTTGGGGCTGGCGTTCGCCGCGCTCACCGAATTCGCCGCGCGGCGTAGCACCGCGGTAGTGGACAAGGTTCCTACCGCAGGGTGATTCTCGCGAGCAGCTGAGAACGGCAGTGTCGGTGTCATGACCGGCACTGCCTTTCTTGTTTCCGAAACCCGCCCGCGCGCCGTGCATGTCGCGTTCGGCGGACTGCTCACCGCACTCGCCGCGGGCGTGGCCGAGGGACTGTTGCGCGCGGTTCGCGGCGGCGGCGAATTCGGCGCCACTGCAACGGGTTTGCTTCCGCGCCTGGCCATCTACCTCGTCGTTGCGGGCGTGGCGCTGTACATGCTCAACGGCAGCCGCGTGGCTCGCGCGGTGTTGACCGTCGGCATCGGCGTGGTCGGCTTGATCTCGCTGATCATCGAGCCACTGGCGGTGGTGTTGTCCACCGACGACTACACGACCCTGTTCGACGGGATGTCCGAGAGTTCGATCGTGCTGGCCGGTTGCCGCACTGTGCACATCCTGGCTGTCGTCATCGCGATTCCAGCCATGTACACCCCCGCCGCGCATCGCTGGTTCACCCAGCGGTGAGCCCGGCCTAATCGTCCAAAACGGCCGCCCGACAGTCGATTTTCTGCCTGTCGGGCGGCCGATTGGTCGATTACGCCGGTTCGATCAGACCAGCGCCGCGTCCAGCTCGATCTCGGCCACGCCCGCCAGCGCCTTGCTGACCGGGCAGCCTTCCTTGGCTGCGGTGGCCGCCACGGCGAAGGCCGCGTCGTCGAGCCCGGTCGCGCGACCGCGCACGGTGAGCTTGATCTTGCTGATCCGGAAACCACCGGCGGGGTCGGGCGACAACGTCACGTCGGCGGTCACATCCAGGCTGTCCGGCGTGCCACCGGCATTGGCGATCTCGGCCGACAGCGCCATCGAGTAGCACGACGAATGCGCCGCCCCGAGCAGTTCCTCCGGGCTGGTGCCCTCGGCCGTGTCGGCGACCCGGCGCGGGAAGCTCACGTCGAACTTGCCCACCCCCGAGCTGTCCAGTTCGACCTGCCCGGACCCGTCCTGCAGTCCGCCTGACCAGAGAGTACGTGCGCTACGAGTCGGCATCGCGATCCTTTCGATTCGTGTGTGGTGCGTTCGGTGACGAACCTACTCGCGCGTGCACCGATGGTGTTCGGCTCAGGAAACCTTGCTGGTGACTTCGTCGAGGCGTTCGAGCTTGTCGGGCCAGACCTGCTGGTGCAGATCCCGGATCGCCGCGGTCGGAAAACCGGAGTGCCGCAGGCGAAGTCGGATGCCACGCGGCTGCTTGAGGAATTCGGCGGCGACCACCGTTTCCACGCCGTCGGTGGCGGCGGTGACCCACGTGAACTCGACCCGGCGGTTCTGTTCCAGCAGCAGGATGCGGCCGTAGTGGGGGTTGCGCTTGTCGGCGGAGCCGGTGTCGAAATAAAGCGGCTCGTCGACGGCGGGGCGCATCAGGACCGATCCGGGAACGGCCAGCCACAGGTCGAGACCTTGGGTCCAGGCCGCGTAGAGCAGGCTGGGCTGCGCTGTCATCACACGCTCGACAGTGAGCTCGTGCGGGCGCGAGGACAGGTCCGGGGGGCGAACTTGCTGGTCCATCAGCCGACTCTACCGGTGCTGACCGGGCGAATGCCGCATCGGGTGTGCGACAGCGGCTCTCGCGTGTGCGGCCTGCCGCGGAGAATACGCGGTCCGCGCGCGCACGCAATAGGGTTGGACAGGTGCGAATGTCTGCGAAGTGGTTGCGTAGCCGCGTCATTGCCAACTGGCGCCTTGCGGCGGCCATCGCGGTCGGGTTTGTGTTCCTTGTGTGGCCCCTGCCGACTGTGCTCGGGCGACACTCCACCGGGTGGCAGGTTTTCGGGGTGCTCGGATGGATCTGCGCACTGGTCGCGGTCGCCGAGGCGGTGCGGCAGCGGCGGGCGGTCGTGTCAGCGCGTCAGCAGCGGGCCGAGGCGACCGCGCGTGACGAGCGGGCACAGCAGGCCACAGCGGCTTCCGAACTGCGGCTCACAATTGCGAGTGAACTGCATGATGTTCTCGCGCACAGCCTTTCGCTGATCAACGCGCAGTCATCGGTGGCGTTGGAATTGTTCGATCGCAAACCGCAGCAGGCCGCTGCGGCGCTAGCGACTATCAAGACCACGTCCAAAGAGGCGCTGACAGAAGTACATACGCTGCTTCACGCTATTCGCAGCGAAACCACCGTCATGCCCGAATATCCTGAACCCATTGGCACTGAACCAGATTCCGCGCATTCCGAACCGCCACGACCGGCCCCGCGTGCGCCCGCGCCGACGCTCGAAGACCTCGACACCCTCCTGGAACGTCCCCGCGCTACCGGACTGGATGTCGAAACCAAGATCATCGGTATGCCCAAGAAGTTGCCGAGCAGCATCGATGTGGCCGCGGCCAGGATCGTGCAGGAATCGCTGACCAATGTGGTGCGCCACGCGCCCGGCGCGACGGCCCTGATCACCCTGCGGTACACACCGGAATCGGTCGACATCACCGTCGACAACACGCGGCCCACCGGGACGGCGGTTCGCACGGGGATCGGCGGCAACGGAATCATCGACATGCGAGAACGTGCCCATGCGCTGGGCGGTGCACTCACCGCGGGACCGCGACCGTCGGGCGGGTTCCGAGTGGCGGCCAGGCTGCCTGCTCGACCTGCAGTTTTGTCGACTGGTTCACGGCCTGAACGCTCCAACAGCGAGGAGGCCAGCGCGTGAGCGGGCAGTTCACGCACGGGCGGACGAGCAGGAGTAGCCCGGCGACCTTGCGATATAGGATCCAACCTATATAGGATCAATCCTATGCACCTGTATCTGGTGGAACTCGAACCCGAGGTAGCCCGATGGCTGCGCTCTTTGACTACACGCGAGTTCGCCCAGGTAGACGTGTATGTGGGCATGCTTGCCGAACGAGCGACCACCCTCAGTGAACCGTGATCACGCAATCTCGGCGAGGGGGTACGCGAACTCCGCTTTCACCTTCACCCGCGAGAAATGCGAATCACGTACTGGCTCGCTCCGGGCCGTCGCATCGTGCTGTTGACGGTTTTCCGCAACACTCGTATGCGGGAGACTGCCGAGGTAGCGCGGGCCAAGGCGCTACGCAAGGCCTGCGAGTCGGAACATGGTTGCGCCCACACAGATTTCGACAGGAGGTAACCGACATGACTGATCACCCATCGATGGACGACCTGCGCCGTGAGCGGATGAGCAGTCCCGGGTTCGATGCGGGCGAGTACGCGGCCGGGCGAGCCGAGGCGATTCTGGCGATCGAACTGGCCGAAGCCATTCGCGAACGGCGGCTGGAACTCGGACTGACACAGACACAGCTGGCCGAGCGGGCCGGACTGCGTCAGCCTGAGGTCTCGCGACTCGAATCCGGGGGTGGGACACCGACTATCGGGATGCTCGAGCGTTTGGCGTATGCCCTCGAAGTTCGGTTCGTCGCGCGGTTCGAGAAGGTCGACGCCGCGTAGGGCTACTGCCCCTGGTCAGCTTGTCGGCGCTCGGACGCCGAGAAGCGGGCGCGTCTGGCTGCGCCTGCGGGGGCGGCTTGGGCTCGGGAGGAGTAGGCCGAGAGGGCGTCGAAGGCTCCTCGGACGCCGCCTGCTACCGGGGCGTAGGTGATGGCCGAGCCGGGGTCGAAGCCGAGGTTGGTGCCTACTTCTACGGCGTCCATGTTCGCGCCGAGGAAGACGAAGGTCCAGTTGTAGACGTCCTGTTGCTGGGTGATCAGGGACTTTACGGCGGGGTGCGTCCATTCGCGGCTGGAATTCTCGTGGCCGTCGGTGAGGACCACGACGATCACCGTGCCGGGGCGTTCGGATTCGGGTCGGGCAGCCAGGTCGGTGCCGACGCTGGTGACGAGCTTGCCGACCGCGTCGTACAACGCGGTTCCGCCGCGCGGCTGCAGGTTCGGTGCGGGCACCTGCTCGAGCGGCAGGTTCGCGTAGACCACGTCATAGGTGGTGTCGAACTGCGCGAGCGTCACCTCGATCTTCTTCGGCACCGCCCGCTGCTGCTCGAAATAGGCGGCCAACCCACCCTCGGTATCGGCCTTGATGGTCTGCATCGACCCGGAACGGTCGAGCAATACCGCAATCAACGTGCGATCGGAATCAGTCATGTGTGCGAACACCCCCATGTCGGTTCTGTACGAGCAATTCCCACCGTACGCCGACGAATTCGCCTGCGGGACCGGCGAAAAGGAGTCGCCAAGGTATCCCCAAGCCGCGATTCCTACCGTCACCACGGACCGACCACTCCCCGGCGAAAAGAGCCCGATTCCGTGAGCACGATCTTTGTCTTCACCCGCATCTCCCCCGCCGACGCCGACAACATCGCCGGGTCGACCGATGTCCCCGACGAATTCCTCGACGCACCGATCCTTGCTGAGGGCGAACCATGCGGTGACCTCGACCAAGCCTGGGATGGGCTGCGCCTGCTGTTCTCCGCAGCGGCCGTCGACTTCGACCTCTTGCGCGAAGACCGGCCCAACGATCGCGAGGATTGCCTCACCGTATGGACCGCGAAGGAAGTCGCCGCGGCAGCAGAAGTCCTCACCTCGACTCCCTTCGACCGACTCGCCGAGCATTTCTCCGCCGAGTTGATGGACGAGGAGGACGCGCGCCCCGACATCTGGGAGGACCGCGACGAAGCGCTCGACTACCTGGGCGACGGCTATACCCGGCTACAGGCGTTCTTCGCCTACGCGTCTTCGACGAACTCTGCGGTACTGGGTCGACTCGCCTAGCTGACAACAAGGCTGTGAACGAAACCGAGGAAAGGAAACTGTTGTGGGTGTGATCATGTCGTTCACCAGGGTGAGCGCGGCGGATCTGGAACTGGCGATGAAGCACAAAGATTGCGCGGAGGAGTTTCTCGCCGACTACACGCCACCGGAAACCGACCCGAACGGGTATTTGGACAAGTCGTGGGCGGGGCTGAAATACCTTCTGGAAGCGGCGGATACGGGTATCGACCTGTTCTTCACCGCTACGCCGTTGCCCATCGACGGGTACAGCGGATGGGATCCAGACGATGTCGCTCACACGGCGGAACTGCTGGGCAATACATCATTCGACAACCTCGCCGCCCACTACGACCCGGTCGCGATGGACACCATCGGGGTCTATCCCCCGATCTGGATCCGCGACGGCAACGACGGCCTCGGCTACCTCCGCGAGAACTACGCCAGCCTGGTCGAGGTATTCGTGCACGCCGCGCACCATCGGTCCGGACTCCTGCAGAGCTTCGGCTGATCCTGGCAACGACAGAGCCCGCCCCCTGAAACTTCCAGGGGGCGGGCTCTGTCGTTGTGCTGACTACTCGCCGGAGGCGGCGGCTTCGGGGGCGGTGCCCTCGGTCGCGCCGGTGAGGACTACCTCGGGCTTGTCGTCGGCTGCGGGGGCCTTGGTCAGCTTCGTGGACTTGCCCGCGAAGGTGAACTTGGCGTCCTCGCCCTGGCCTTCGCCGTCCCAGTTCTCGACATCGACTGTGATGGTCTGGCCTGCGCCGATCTCGCCGAACAGGATCTTCTCCGAGAGCTGGTCCTCGATCTCGCGCTGGATCGTGCGACGCAGCGGACGAGCGCCGAGGACCGGGTCGAAGCCACGCTTGGCGAGCAGGCTCTTGGCCTTCTCGGTCAGCTCCATGGCCATGTCCTTGTTCTTCAGCTGCTTGCCCACGCGCGTGATCATCAGGTCCACCATCATCACGATCTGCTCGCTCGTGAGCTGGTGGAACACGATCACGTCGTCGATGCGGTTGAGGAACTCGGGGCGGAAGTGCTTCTTCAGCTCGTCGTTGACCTTGAGCTTCATCCGCTCGTAGTTCGAGCCCTGGGCGTTCGACTGGGTGAAGCCGAGGCCCACCGCCTTCGAGATGTCGGAGGTGCCCAGGTTCGAGGTGAAGATCAGCACGGTGTTCTTGAAGTCGACCGTGCGACCCTGACCGTCGGTGAGACGGCCGTCCTCGAGCACCTGCAGGAGGGTGTTGTAGATCTCCTGGTGCGCCTTCTCGATCTCGTCGAACAGCACCACCGAGAACGGCTTGCGCCGCACCTTCTCGGTGAGCTGGCCACCCTCTTCGTAACCGACGTACCCGGGAGGGGCACCGAACAGTCGCGAAGCGGTGAAGCGGTCGTGGAACTCGCCCATGTCGATCTGGATGAGCGCGTCGTCGTCACCGAACAGGAAGTTGGCCAGCGACTTGGCGAGCTCGGTCTTACCGACACCCGAGGGGCCGGCGAAGATGAACGAGCCCGACGGACGCTTGGGGTCCTTCAGACCGGCACGCGTACGACGAATCGCCTTGGAGACGGCCTTGACGGCTTCCTCCTGGCCGATGATCCGCTTGTGCAGCTCATCTTCCATGCGGAGCAGACGCGTGGTCTCTTCTTCGGTGAGCTTGAAGACGGGGATGCCGGTCCAGTTGGCCAGCACCTCCGCGATCTGCTCGTCGTCGACCTCGGCCACGACGTCCAGATCGCCCGCACGCCACTGCTTCTCACGCTCGGCACGCTTGGCGACGAGCTGCTTCTCCTTGTCGCGCAGACGCGCGGCCTTCTCGAAGTCCTGCGCGTCGATAGCGCTTTCCTTCTCCCGACGCGCATCGGCGATCTTGTCGTCGAAGTCGCGCAGGTCCGGCGGAGCGGTCATCCGGCGGATGCGCATGCGCGCGCCCGCTTCGTCGATCAGGTCGATCGCCTTGTCCGGCAGGAACCGGTCGTTGATGTAGCGATCGGCCAGGGTGGCGGCGGCCACGAGCGCACTGTCGGTGATGGAGACCCGGTGGTGTGCCTCGTACCGGTCGCGCAGACCCTTGAGGATGTCGATGGTGTGCTCGACGGTCGGCTCGCCCACCTGCACCGGCTGGAAACGGCGTTCCAGGGCGGCGTCCTTCTCGATGTACTTGCGGTACTCGTCGAGGGTGGTGGCACCGATGGTCTGCAGCTCGCCACGGGCCAGCTTCGGCTTCAGGATCGAGGCCGCGTCGATGGCACCTTCGGCAGCACCCGCGCCGACGAGCGTGTGCAGCTCGTCGATGAACAGGATGATGTCGCCGCGGGTGTTGATCTCCTTGAGCACCTTCTTGAGGCGCTCTTCGAAGTCACCGCGGTAGCGGCTGCCCGCGACCAGGGAACCCAGGTCGAGGGTGTAGAGCTGCTTGTCTTTGAGGGTTTCGGGGACCTCACCGTTGACGATGGCCTGGGCAAGGCCTTCGACCACAGCGGTCTTACCGACACCGGGCTCGCCGATCAGCACGGGGTTGTTCTTGGTGCGGCGCGACAGAACCTGCATCACGCGCTCGATTTCTTTCGAGCGACCGATGACCGGGTCGAGCTTGCCTTCCAGGGCCGCCTGAGTGAGGTTGCGGCCGAACTGATCCAGCACCAGCGACGTGGACGGGGTGCCCGCCTCGCCGCGCGGACCGGCGCCTTCGACAGGCTCCTTGCCCTGGTACCCCGACAGCAGCTGGATGACCTGCTGACGCACCCGGTTGAGGTCGGCACCCAGCTTGACCAGCACCTGGGCGGCGACGCCCTCGCCCTCACGGATGAGGCCGAGCAGGATGTGCTCGGTTCCGATGTAGTTGTGGCCCAGCTGCAGCGCCTCGCGCAGACTCAGCTCGAGCACCTTTTTGGCACGCGGGGTGAAGGGGATGTGACCGGACGGTGCCTGCTGGCCCTGCCCGATGATCTCCTCGACCTGACTACGCACACCCTCCAGCGAGATGCCAAGGGACTCCAGCGACTTCGCCGCCACGCCCTCGCCCTCGTGGATCAACCCAAGCAGGATGTGCTCGGTGCCGATGTAGTTGTGGTTGAGCATCCGGGCCTCTTCTTGGGCCAGGACAACGACACGCCTCGCGCGGTCGGTGAACCTCTCGAACATCGCTCCCTCACTCTCCTGCTCCGACATTCTGGCAACAGACGCCGCAGTATGCGCTCGATACAACCTAGGGCGTCGGACCGACAACTGTCGTCGCCAGCCTGCCATGAAGCCCGGGGGTTGCGGCCCCCGCCACCACTGTAGTTGGCACGGGATTCCGCCGCCGCCGGTCCACCCTATTGGGGACCGGCGACAACATGGTCATTCACTCACAACGCGCACGTCGCGGCATTCGTTTCCACTTCAGTTTTGCCTACAGCGAAATCGGCGCCGAGGGGCTAGCCGGTGAAGGGTGGGACGAATTCGCAGGGCACGGGTGCCTGTCGGGCCGGGTCGAGGGCGTTGAGGACGTGACCGGCCGCGCGGGGGCTGCCCGCGATGGCCAGGTGTTCGGAGTAGTCCTGCGCGCAGCCGTCCTGGACCACGATCGAGGTGGCGTTGGGGCCCGGGACCAGGCCTGATGTGTGCGGGACGACCAGTTCGTCGATCGCGGACACGATATTGGTGTACCGCACGCGCGGGTCGTAGACGCCGTCGGCGTTGAGCGCGGTCATGAACGGCGAGCCGGTGAACATCTGCCCGCAGGCCTGGCACAGCGAGGAGGAGACGGCGTCGAAGGCAGGTCCCGCGCCCAATGCCCGGCTGAAGTGGGCGATATCGCCCGCCCCGAACGCGTTGGTGCCCAGCCACGGCGGGGCGATGCCGACCAGCTTGCCGACCTTGTCGCGGCCGCCCAGGCGTTTGACGTAATAGTTGCCGACGATATTTCCCTGCGAATGCGCGACCAGGTCCACGCGCTGCGCGCCGGTGCGGGCCAGCACGTCGTCGACGAAGGCGGAAACCTGCGCGGCACTCTGCGGGATCGGCGCCATGCCGCCGATCGCCGAGACGGGCCACGGCAGCGCGTAGGCGCCGTAGGTGAGGGTGAACACGCAATAACCCTCGTTGGCCAGCAGCGGGGCATATACGCCCCAGTTCGTCTGGCCTCCGCCGCCGGTGCCGTGCAGCAGGACCACCGGATCAGGGTGCTCGGCCGAGGGGACGCAGGTCGGGTCGTTCGCGCCGGGCAGCGAGCCGCCTGGGTTGGTGAGTTCGGGGACGATGCCGGCGAAGAAGTTGTAGTCGACCGGCAGCGGTGCCGCAGTGGCGGTGCCTGGCACGAACATGGCCGCGGCCAGGATCAGCAGCGACCAGGATTGTCGGAACGAACGACGCATGAACGACTCCTCACTAGAACGTGTTCCACTGATCATGGAACACGCCCCAGCGATCGCGTGGCACTACCGCGCGGAAACCATCGACTGTCCCGCAACAGCGTTGCTGGAGTTGCCGTGTTGCACACCGGCGACGAACATCGCGCCACACAGCACCGCGAACGCCGCGGTGTTCAGCACCGCGCGCACGATGTTCCAACGAACCCACGCCGCTTCATAATTCGCGCGAACGGCGGCCGCGTCGGCCATCGACGACGGATCGCCCGCGGCATCCAGCGCCTCGTTGAGCGGCACATTCATCCCGGCGGTGACCGCGAACGCAATCACGTTGAGCGCCACCGCGACTCCGATCCAGATCAGCGTGGCGCGCTGGTCACTGCCCAGGTGCAACACCGCCGCCAACGCGGTGAAACCGACCGTGCCCATGAACGCGAACATGAACCAGGGATTGAGGATCACGATGTTGACCTTCTGCATGACCTCGATCAGGGTGCGGTCGGAAGTGCGTGCCAGCGCGGGCATCACCGAGATCGCGTAGGCGAAGAACACTCCGGCGACGAGGCCGGTACTGAGCAGCGCCAGCACCATGGTGGCCATCCGAACTGCGAACATGACGTCTCCTTGACTCGTGCCCCGCAAGCTCTTTCGGGGATACGAGTAAGTCAACCGCGCAGCGGCCCCTCGCGAACATGGTTCAGGCGCTCAACGGCCTACGCGAGCGTCTGTGCTCACAAATCGTGGTCGGAGATCATCCCGCTCTGCATGGCCAGGGCCGCGAGCCTGGTGCGCTTCTGGTTCTGGGGCAGGTTCTCCACCCCGAACTTCGCGAACAGCGCGCGCAGATGCGTTTTGATGGCGTCGATCGACAGGAACAATTCCTCGGCGATCTGCTGATTCGACGCGGGCGTGGCAAAACCGGTGCCGTGTTTGTACGGGCGGCACAGTGCGATCAGTACCGCGCGTTGGGTATCGGTGAGCGAGCGCATGGTGGGGATGGACCCGGACGCGGTATGCGTCGCGTCATCGACCACACCACCGAAATCGAAGAAATGCACCAGGGTGGTCCCGACCCGAATGCGGTCGCCGGGACTCAAGCGGCGTCGGCCGACAAGGCGTTCCCCGTTGACGAACGTGCCGTTGCGCGACAGGCCGTCGTCGATGATCGTCCACTGCGCGCCCAGATGCTCGACCGCGGCGTGCAGCCGCGACACCTCGACATCCCACGCGAGCACCAGATCGGCCTGCACATTGCGGCCGATGGTGATCCGCTGCTGCTGCGCGTCCAGCGCCAATTCGTGTTGCTTGCCGGTGCCGTCGGTGTACCGCAGGAAAGAGCTCACGCCGCGACGCCGTAGAAGACCCGAAACACCTTGTGCACGAACATCACTGTACGTCCCCGACCTCGCGGACGAGCAGGCAGGCGGGGCCGCGCACCACGCGAGCCCCGGCCTGCCGGTGAATCAACTCTTGCCGACCTCGGAGTTGTACGCGTCGGTGATTTCCGCGGAAATACGACCGCGAGCCGAGACCTTGTGGCCCTTGCGACGAGCCCATTCGCGAATTGCCGCACTCTGTTCACGGTCCATGGAAACGCGGCTCTTGCCCTGCGGGGAGGGTGCGCCGGCAGCCTTCACCCGGCGACGGCCACTCACCCGACGGGCGTTGGCAACCCACTCGTCCAGGCCTTCACGCAGACGCGCCGCATTTGCGTCCGACAGATCGATCTCGTACGACACCCCATCGATAGCGAACTCGATGGTCTCGTCCGCGATGGACTCACCGTCGACATCGTCGATCAGGCTAACGGTGACCTTCTTTGCCATGAGATGAACGTCCTCTCGAAATCGTCAAGCCTGCCTCCAGGCCGAATACCCGAGGCAAGAATACCCCGAAATGCTAAATTTCCAACATGGGGTCTTCACCCCATGAATTCACTGGTCAGCGAGTAGTGGGACGAACAATGGGGAACAGGATCGTTTCCCGGATTCCCGAACCCGTCAGAGCCATCAACAAGCGGTCGATTCCCATACCCGTTCCGGTGGTCGGCGGCATACCGTGTTCCATCGCGGCGAGGAAGTCTTCATCGAGCACCATGGCCTCGTCATCGCCTGCCGCGGCGAGCCTGGCCTGGTCCACGAAGCGTTCACGCTGGATCACCGGGTCGACGAGTTCGGAATAGCCCGTTGCCAACTCGAAGCCGCGCACATACAGGTCCCACTTCTCGGTGACACCGGCCTTGCTGCGATGCTGACGGGTCAGCGGTGAGGTTTCCACCGGGAAGTCGCGAACGAAAGTCGGCGCGTACAGCTTATCGCCATACGCGTGTTCCCACAGTTCTTCGACCAGTTTTCCGTGGCCGTAGCCCTTGTCGGAAGGAATTTCCAGACCGACCCGATCGGCCAGCGCCAGCAATTCCTCGACGGTGGTTTCCGGGGTGACCTGCACACCGATCGACTCCGACAGCGAAGGGTACATCTCGACGGTGGTCCACTCCCCGCCGAGATCATATTCAGTGCCGTCGGCCAGCGTCATCTTCAAGGTGCCGAATGCCTCTTGCGCGACTTCCTGGATCAATTCCCGAGTCATCGTCGCGGAGTCGTCGTAGGTGCCGTAAGCCTCGTAGGTTTCCAGCATCGCGAACTCGGGCGAATGGGTCGAGTCGGCGCCTTCGTTGCGGAAGTTCCGGTTGATCTCGAAGACCTTCTCCAGGCCGCCGACCACGCAACGCTTGAGGAACAGCTCCGGCGCGATGCGCAGGAAAAGGTCCATGTCCAGCGCGTTGGAATGGGTGACGAACGGGCGCGCGGCGGCGCCGCCGTGGATGGTCTGCAGCATCGGGGTCTCGACCTCGAGGAACCCGCGGCGCTCGAGCGCGTTGCGCAGCGCGCGCACCACATTCACGCGCGTGCGGGCCATTTCCCTGGCCTCGGGACGCACGATCAGGTCCACGTAGCGCTGCCGAACGCGCGACTCCTCGTTCATCTCCTTGTGCGCCACCGGCAGCGGGCGCAGCGACTTCGCCGCCATCGACCAGGAATCGGCCATCACGCTCAATTCGCCGGTGCGCGAGGAGATGACCTCGCCGTGCACGAACACGAAGTCACCCAGGTCGACATCGGACTTCCAGGCGGCCAGCGCGTCGGCACCGACACCGTTGAGGCTGATCATGGCCTGCAGCTTGGTGCCGTCGCCTTCCTGCAGCGTGGCGAAACACAGCTTGCCGGTATTGCGCACGAAAATGACCCGGCCCGCGACACCGGCGATCAGACCGGTTTGCGTGTCGGCTTCCAGATCCGGGTAGGCGGAACGGATTTCGGCCAGCGTGTGGGTGCGCGGCACGACGACCGGATAGGCCTGCCCACCCTCACTGAGCAGCCGTTCCCGCTTGTCTCGACGAATCCGCATCTGCTCCGGAACGTCGATGTCCACGGCGGAAGTGGCGGCGCGGCCGGGCGCGGCGGGGTTAGGAGTGCTCACATCAGATAACCCTAGCGGCGCGCACTGCCCGCACTTGCGCGGGGCAGCCGTAACCGCGAATTCGAACTTATAGCGAAGCCAAGGCATTCACTTCGCGAGTGAAATGTGGCACACCGACGCCCACGGTCAACAAACCCGCGGACTTCAACGCCTGGTAGCCGCCGATCACATCGGTGGCGCGGTGCAAGCCCAACTCCTGCAATGCGGCCGCCGCCAAACTCGACGTGTAGCCCTCCGAGCAGAAAATGATCCATTCCACATCGTGGTCCGCGGCCAGCGACAACCGTGCCGACGAGGTCGGATCCAGTCGCCATTCCAGGACATTTCGCTCGATCACCAGCGCGCCGGGCAACGAACCTTCGCGCACCCGCTGGGCGGCGGGCCGGATGTCGACCAGAATCGCACCACGCGCCAGCGCTTCGGCCAGGTCGTACACGTACACCCGGTGCAACCGCGCACGCGCGTTGTCGAGCATCTGGTCAATGGTCATACGGCTCATCACAGATCACCTTCGGGCTGGTCGGTGAGGACGGTTTTGGTGCGACGCAGCGTGCCGTGGCCGGTCACTTCGTAATACGACATCGCCGACAGCGGCGGGGAATAGGCGTGCACGCTCAAGGTGGGATCCAGCGGGCCGACCGATTCCGCGGCGGCGGGGGCACGCACTACGTCGTGCACCCAACCGATCGGGAACGACGCCTGATCACCCGCGGCCAGTGTGCGCCTGCGCAATTCGGTGCCATTCCACCGATATTCCGACAGGGCGCCGCTGAGCACGGTCAGCGCGCCCAGTGAGCCGGCGTGATCGTGTAAATCGGTGAATTTGCCCGGCGTCCAACTGATCAGCCAGACATCGACCTCGTCGTCGTGCGAAAGGCGGGTTGCCCAGCGTTCGTCGGCGGGCCAGATTCCGTCGGCAGGCAGCAGGTGGTCGTAGCGGCCGGCGAGGACGTCTTCGGCGCCTTCGTCGGTGAGTCGCAGCAGGTCAGCGGGACGCAGACGGGTCGGCAGGGCCGAGGCGATCGCCCGGTCGAGCGGGGGCGTCGCGGAATAGTCGTCGCGTGCGGACGGAAGGGAAAGGACGGAAGAACGCATGAGCGCATCTCCAGGAGGTGAGATATCGGTCGAGGGAAAACGTCAGCCTCGAACGGTCGAGGCAGATTAGCCTCGACAACACTCCTGGGTGCTCACACGGAAGATCACGAGCGATATCCTATCAGACGCTATTTCTTGTTGCGCTCGTAGACGTGGCGCAGGCCGGTCAGCGTGAGGTGCGGGACGTGCTGGTCGATGGTCTCGGACTCCGGCACGATCAGCGGCGCGCCCGCACCCGTGGCGACCACGGTGACATCGGTGCCCGAGAACGCGTCGAATTCGTCGCGGATGCGGTCGACCAGGCCGTCGACCAGCCCGGCGAATCCGAAGATGGCGCCGGACTGAATGCATTCCATGCTGTTCTTGCCCACCACAGAACGCGGCCTCGCCAGCTCCACGCGACGCATCGCACTGCGTTCCACCAGCGCTTCGGCGGAGATCTCCACGCCGGGCGCGATCACGCCGCCGAGGAATTCGCCCTTGGCCGACACCAGGTCCACACAGATCGCGGTGCCGAAATCGACCACGATCGCGGGGCCACCGAAAGTGCGGTAGGCGGCCAGACAGTTGACGATGCGGTCGGCGCCGACTTCCTTCGGATTGTCCACCAGCAGCGGAATGCCTGTTCGCACACCGGGTTCCACCAAGACGTGCGGCACATGCGACCAGTACCGCGACAGCATCGTGCGCAGTTCGCGCAGTACCGGCGGCACGGTCGACAGCGCCGAGACGCCGACGATCTGGTCGAGGTCGGCGCCGACCAGGCCGCGCACCTGCATGGCGAACTCGTCGGCGGTGATCAGCGGGTTGGTGTGAATTCGCCAGTTACGCACCAGTTTCGAGTGTTCGCCGCTGCCGGAGAACAGGCCGAGCTCGATCCCGGTGTAGCGGACGTCGATCGTCAACAGCATTGTTTTCAGTCCCCCCCGCCGCGCTCAGACGATCGACAGGGAACGCGGTGAGGTCAGGCCTGAGCCCTCGGGCGCGTACGCCGGGTCGCTGCCGAGTTCGATCGGGCGGTTGCGGTCGTCGACGAACACGACCTTGGGGGCGTACTCGCGCAGTTCGGCCTCGTCGAGCTGGCCGTAGGCGATGAGAATGACCAGGTCACCGGGGTGCACCAGGTGCGCGGCGGCACCGTTGATGCCGATCACGCCCGAGCCGCGTTCGCCCGCGATCACGTAGGTTTCGAGGCGGGCGCCGTTGTCGATATCGACGATGCAGACCTGCTCGCCTTCCAGCAGTCCGGCGGCGTCCAGGAGGTTCTGGTCCACGGTCACCGAGCCGACGTAGTGCAGGTCGGCGTGAGTCACGGTGGCGCGGTGGATCTTCGACGTCATCATGGTGCGCAACATCGTCGTGGCCTTTCAGTGCGCCTGCGGAGCAGGCTGGGAAGCGTCGGGATGGCCGTCGATCTGGGCGCCGAGGACTACGGCGGCGTTGTCGATCAGGCGGGTGTCGCCGACCTTGGCCGCGACGAGCAGACGGGCGTTGCCCGCGGTGGGGACCGGGCCGAGGTTGGCGTCGCGCAGTTCGAGGTAGTCCACGTCCAGGCCGTCGACCGCGTCCAGGACCGCGCGGGCGGTGGACAGCACCGCGTCGGGGCCGAGACCCGCGGCGTGGCGGCCCGCGGCCAGCGAGGCGGACAGGGCGAGCGCGGCCTCGCGCTGGGTGGCGTCGAGGAAACGGTTGCGCGAGGACAGCGCGAGACCGTCGGGCTCGCGCACCGTCGGGTAGGCCACGATCTTGGCGTCCATGTTCAGGTCGCGCACCATCTGCCGGATCAGCGTGAGCTGCTGGTAGTCCTTCTCACCGAAGTACGCCTCCGAGGCGTGGGTGATGTTGAGCAGCTTCGCCACGATGGTGAGCATCCCCGCGAAATGCGTTGGCCTGCTGCCACCTTCGAGTTCGGCACCCAGCGGGCCGGGGTGCACGGTGGTGCGGATGCCGTCGGGGTACATGTCGGACACGCTGGGCGCGAAGACCAGGTCGACGCCCTCGGTGCGCAGCAGTTCCAGATCGGCGTCGAGGGTGCGCGGGTAGGCGTCGAGGTCCTCGTTCTCGCCGAACTGCAGCGGGTTCACGAAGATCGACACGATCACGACCTGGTTGTTGAGCTTGGCCTGCCGGATCAGCGCCAGGTGACCCTCGTGCAGCGCGCCCATGGTCGGCACGAAACCGACCGTGCGGCCCGCGCCACGCAGCGCCTTGGCGACCGTGTCCAGGACCTCGGGGTTGTGGTGCACGGTGAGCACGCCGGGCTTGTAGGCGCCGGTGGCGCGCGCGCCGCCCTGGTGGTGATGCACTTCTCGGGGTTCCATCAGTGGCCTTCCTTGGCGAGGAGCTCCAGCAGTGCCGGATTGGTTTTTGCGAGTTCGGCGGTGCGCAGCGAGTTGGCGCGGTAGGCCGCGGCCAGGCGATCGTCGACCTGTTCCAGAGCGTTGAGGTGCGCGGCGACGGCGTCGACATCGCCGCGTGCGACGGGGCCCGTGAGTGCGGACTGGCCGCGGCGGAGGGCGTTGTCGAGGGCGGCCGAGGCCAGCGGTGCCAGCAGGCGTTCGGGGAGGCCGCCGGGCTGGTCGTCGACGGTGGGCTGGCCGAGCAGGCCGGGGCCCGACAGGGATTCGCGCAGGGCCGCCACCGCGTCGACGATGACCGTGACCAGGTGATTGCTGCCGTGCGCCAACGCCGCGTGATACAGCGCGCGCTGGTCCTCGTCGACCCGGACCGGCTCGCCGCCCATCTCGATGACCAGGGCCTGCGCGATGGCGTACCCGACCTCGTCGGCGGCGGTGACGCCGAAGCAGGCGTTCGCCAGGCGGGCGATGTCCTCGTCGTGGCCGGTGAAGGTCATGGCGGGGTGGATCGCCAGGCCGAGCGCGCCCTGGCTCGTGAGCGGCTCGAGGATCGCGACGCCGTTCGCGCCGGAGGTGTGCACGACGATGGTGCCGGGGCGGACCACGTTCGCCGCCGCCAGACCGCGGACCAGGCCCGCGAGTTCGGCGTCGGGGACCGCGAGCACCAGCAGTTCGCTGCGCTGGGCGATCTGTTCGATCGGCAGGATCTGCGCCTCGGGCAGACGCGTGTTGGCGCGATGCACCGAGGCGTCGGAGATCGCGGCGACACCGAACACCACGTGGCCGGCTCGCTCGAGCGCGGAACCCAGTGCGGAACCCACTCGTCCCGCCGAGACGATTCCCACCGTCAGTCGTGCGGGCGCTGGATCGACACTGTTGTTGCTCGCGCCATCAGGGTTGACACTTCTCGAGGTCAACGTTGTCCTCTCGATTTGCGTTCCAGTCCCGCGGAGCGGGTACCAGACGTTACGAGTCGAGGATAGTGCGCGGTATGCGCGGCACGCCATCACCCCCGAGGTGATCTACCTCGCAGACTCCGATTCCAGGTTGGCCATGATGTCGGCCACCGACAGGCGGGCGGTGCCCTCGGTCTCCGCGCGGCGGCGGCGACGGGAGCTGGTGCCGACCGACGGGGACTTCTCGGGGCGCGTGGCGGGGGGCGTGGCCGCTTCCGCGGGTGCCTGACCGTTGGCCTCGCTGCCGTTCGACTGCGTGCCGTTCGACTGAGTGCCGTTCGACTGAGTGCCGTTCGACTGAGAGCCGTTGGTCTCGCCGTTGGACTGCGGGTCCGCGTCGCTCACCTTGCGGGTGTGCGGGGAGGACAGGCGCGGCGGGGGCGTCTTGCCGGACGACTTCGCCGCGGCGGGCTGGGGGGCCGCTTGCGTTTCGGCGTACTCGTCGAGCTGGATCGCGGAGGTCTCCGCGGTGACCGGGTCGTCGTACGGGTCGGCGAAATTGGCCGAAACCGGTTGCATGAAAACGGGTTTCAGCGCGCTGGGCGGTTGCTGCCACGGTCCGAACCAGGCCGCGTTGGCATCCACGGGGCTATCGTCGAAATCGGGGTCCGTGTCGTCGAACGCACTGAATTCACCGGCGGGCAGCGCGTCGATACGCACGGCGTCGGCCTGCAGCGCGACCTGTTCTTCGGGCAGCGCACCGTCGAAAAGGACCTGCAGGTTCTGGCGCAGCAGGGTCAGCTCGGCGCGCAGGGCGGCGATTTCGGACGAGTCGGCGCCGACCTCGGCCCGCACCCGTGCCTCGACGCCCATCTCGTACTCACGCCGGGCGTTGATCTCGCGCTCGAGCTGCAGTTCGTACACCGTCTGCAGATCGCGCACCTTCGCCTGATCCACGGCCGCGTCCTTGCGGTAGCGGGTAGCCGCGAGTGCGCCGATCACCGCGGCCCACAGGGCCGCTACCAGGCCGATTCGGACGTACTGGACGTTCTCGCTGAAGATCAGGAAAACGCTGGCCGTCAGACCGAGCAGGATCAGGAAACCGACGAAGAATTTTCCCGCGTCGTCCCGCCGTCGTCGGGGCGCCGTGCTGCGGGAGGGTGAAACCATGAGGGCCAGGGTAGCCGGAATCGGCTGGTCGGCCCACCAAAGGTGACAGTGATTCCATTTGCGAGTTGCTAAGTGGTTGCCGGATCGTCGGTGGGGTCCTCGGGGGCGCGGCAGCAATACTCCAGCCACAATGCCGCAGCAACCAGGGCCGAACCCGCCAGCAGGCCCACCACCGCGCCCGGTGAATCGGCGGCCGCGGCGGTCACGGTGCCGCTCTGTGGGAAAACCCACAGCAGGAAACCGAGCCACACACCGGCGGCCAGCGAACCCACCTGCAGCGAGGCCTTCGCCAGCGCCACACCCCGCGCCACATTGATCGGGTGCATCTGGCCGGAGCCGTCACCGATCTCCTCATCGGCGATCTTGGCCTTGATCGCGAAGCCGAGCGTGGCCTCGATCGCGGCGACCGGCAGCAGCGAGGCGCCCGCGGCCACCGAAATGCTCGGGAAGCTGGAGTAGGCGAACCTGGTGGCGGTCCACGCGACCGCGGCGGCGATCACGACGTTCAGCGCCAGGTCCAGTACCCGAGTGGGTTTCAGCACGAGCGGGCGCTTTCGTCGCGTAGCACCAGGTCGGTGCGGATGACGCCGTCTTTTTCGGACTGATCGAGGTCGGCGAGCAGGTCCGCGATCGGTCGGGTGACACCGTCGACGAGCAACTGCGCGGACGGTTCGACGGCCAGCCATGGGGTCAGGACGAAGGCGCGGTTGTGGGCCTGCGGGTGCGGAAGGATCAGGTCGGGATCGGTGTCGCGTGAGATGGGCGTGCCGGTGCCGTCGGTGCACTGAACGATGTCGACATCGAGAGTGCGTGCACCCCAACGGATTTCGCGGACACGGCCCGACGCCTGCTCGAGCTGCTGCCCGAAGCGCAACCACGCGTAATCATCGAAGTCCGAATCCTGCGCTACGACAACAGCATTGAGGTAGTCGTCCTGGTCGACGCCACCCCACGGCGCGGTGGTGTAGACCGGCGACACCGCGATGACCCGCTCCCCCAACGCTTCCACCACGCTGCGCAGATGCCCGAGCCGGTCACCCAGATTCGAGCCGATCGACAGCACCGCGCGAGTCATCGCCGCGACCCCGGCGCCACCGTGCGATACCGGGTGGCCACCACCCGCACGTCGGCGAAGGTGTGCGGGATCGGTGCCGACGGCTTGTGCACGACCACCTCGACGGATTCGATGCGCGGATCGGCCATCACGTCATCGGCGATCTCGGACACCACCGTCTCGATCAGATTCCGTGGCGGACCGGTCACGATGCGCACGGCCCGTTCGGCGAGCGCGCCGTAGTCGACGGTGTCGGCGAGGTCGTCGGACGCCGCGGCCGCCGCGAAATCGACCCACACGGTCAGGTCGACGATGAACTCCTGCCCGTCACGCCGCTCGAAATCGAACACTCCGTGCCGACCGAACGCGGTCAGTCCACGCAGTTCGATCCGCGAGGACGCGGGCCGACCGGCGGGCGGCGGCAGCAGGGGCGAGTTCATCGAATGGCTCCTCGGGTGGCGGCACGGGTTTCGGTGGCACGGCGCCAGGCGTCGACGACGGCGATGGCGTCCACGGAGGCGCGCACGTCGTGGACGCGGACGCCCCAGGCGCCGTGGGTGGCGGCCAGTGCGGACAGGGTGGCGGTGGCGGTTTCGCGGCCGTCCGGGGGGCGGGGACCGGATTCGTCGGCGAGCAGGGCGCCGAGGAAGCGTTTGCGGGAGGCGCCGATCAGGATCGGGAGGCCGTCGGCGACCAGTTCCGGTAGGGCGGCCAGGAGTTCCCAGTTGTGTTCGGCGTTCTTGGCGAAGCCGAGGCCGGGGTCCAGGATCAGGCGGTCCGGGGAGACGCCCGCGGCTACGGCCAGGTCGACCTGCGTGGCGAGTTCGGCGCGGACCTCGGCGACCACGTCGTCGTAGTGGTCGGCAGGGCCGGTGTGGCGGTAATCCGCGCCCGCGCGCCAGTGCATGAGGATCCACGGCACGCCCGCCTCGGCGACGACCTTCACCATGTTCGGGTCGGCGCGGCCGCCGGACACGTCGTTGACCACGGAGACGCCTGCTTCCAACGCGGCCTCGGCGACTTCGGCGCGCATGGTATCGACACTGGTCGGCACGCCCGCGGCGACCAGCCCGCGGATCACCGGGGTGACCCGCGCGGCCTCGGCGCCGGGATCGACCCGATCGGCTCCCGGCCTGGTGGATTCACCACCCACATCGACGATGTCCGCACCGGCGGCATACAGCTCGATACCGTGTGCGATGGCCAGTTCCGGGTCGAGATAGCGACCGCCGTCGGAGAAGGAATCAGCGGTCACATTGACCACCCCCATGACCACGCTGCAACGCTGGTCGCGGGCGGTCACCAGTGGCTGACTCATTTGCGCAGGATCAGGTCCAGCGCCTCGGATCGCGAGGCGGCGTCGGTCTGTAACTGGCCGCGCACCGCCGACGTGGTGGTGCTGGCGCCGGGCTTGCGGATGCCCCGCATGGCCATGCACAGGTGTTCGGCCTCGATCACCACGATCGCGCCGCGCGGTTCCAGCTTGCGCATCACCGCGTCGGCGACCTGGCTGGTCAGCCGCTCCTGCACCTGCGGGCGCTTGGCGTACAGGTCGACCACGCGCGCCAGCTTCGACAGGCCGGTCACGCGACCGTGCGGGCCGGGGATGTACCCCACGTGCGCGACGCCGTGGAACGAGACCAGGTGGTGTTCACAGGTGGAGTACATCGGGATATCGCGGACCAGCACCAGTTCCTGGTGGCCTTCGTCGAAGGTGGTCGCCAGCACCGCGTCGGGCTCGGTGTACAGCCCGGCGAACATCTCCCGGTAGGCGCGTGCGACTCGGGAGGGCGTGTCGAGCAGGCCCGGACGATCGGGGTCCTCGCCGACCGCGAGCAGCAGTTCGCGCACGGCGTTCTCGGCGCGCACCTGGTCGAAGGGCGCACCGGTGGCCAACGCGGTCAACACCGGCCCACCGGCCGAATCGACATCCTGATTGTTCGCCGACACTTCTCCGCACCTCCGTAATATTCGCGGCTGGTGCCGCGGGGTTCTCACCCGCCGATCGGTCTGGAGTCGGGCGGGTCGAGAACCGGTGTCGAACGCCGACGATCACCCGTCGGTGCGACGGTGATCGTGCGGCATTCGACGATCGAGCCTAGTCGGCAGCCGATCAGTGGCGGCCGTTCGGCCCTTCCCATTCACTGTTGTCCGGCTCGGGATCGCGCGCGGGCGGCTGCGGCTGTGCGCCCCACGGCTGGAAGCCGTCGCTGGCGTGCCGCGGCTGCTGCTGATCGGGTCGACCCCACGCACTGCCCTGACCCTGATCCTGCGGCGGTTGCTGCTGGGGGGCCTGCGGCTGATGCGGTGTCTGCTCGTCGCGCGGCGGCCAACCGGGCGCCGACCAACCGGCGGGAGCGCCGTAATCGGGCCGTGAACCGTGCGTGCCCGACGGCCGCGGGAACGCCTGGGTCGGCGCTGCGGGCAGCGGGTACCCGGCGGCGGGCGGTGCGGGCTGACCGTACGGCTGACCCTGGTACCCGTTGGGCTCGACCGGCGGCGCGCCGTTGGGCAGCGGCACCGGCGCGGGCTGCACCGGCGGCCACGGCTCGCCACGTTCCACGGCCAGCTCACCCGGGGTCTTCACCGGCGGCTTGTCCGACGGGAGCCGGTCACCGAAATCGTTGAACGCGGTGATGCGCGGACGCTTCTCGACGCCGGCCAGGATCTTCTCGAGATCCTTGCGGTGCAGCGTTTCGCGCTCGAGCAGCGCGGTCGCCAAAGTGTCGAGCTGCTCGCGGTATTCGCTGAGGATGGACCAGGCTTCGGTGTGCGCGGCCTCGATGAGGTTGCGCACCTCCTCGTCGATCTCGCGCGCGACCTCGTGCGAGTAGTCGGGCTGCACGCCCATCGAACGGCCAAGGAACGGGTCGCCCTGCTCCTGGCCGTAGCGCACGGCACCCAGACGGGCACTCATGCCGTACTCGGTGACCATGCCGCGAGCGATCTTGGTGGCCTGGTCGATATCGGACGAAGCGCCGGTGGTGGGCTCGTGGAACACCAGTTCCTCGGCCGCGCGACCACCCATCGCGAAGACCAGCCGGGAGATCATCTCCGAGCGGGTCATCAGGCCCTTGTCGTCCTCGGGCACGGTCATGGCGTGACCGCCGGTGCGGCCGCGGGCCAGGATGGTGACCTTGTAGACGGGCTCGATATCGGGCATCGCCCAGGCAGCCAGCGTGTGGCCACCCTCGTGGTAGGCGGTGATCTTCTTCTCGTGCTCGCTGATGATCCGGCTCTTGCGGCGCGGGCCACCGATCACCCGATCCACCGATTCCTCGAGCGATTCGCCGGTGATGACCGTGCCGTTCTCGCGGGCGGTGAGCAGCGCGGCCTCGTTGATCACGTTGGCCAGATCGGCGCCGGACATACCGACCGTGCGCTTGGCCAGACCCTCGAGATCGGCGTCCTGCGAGATCGGCTTGCCCGCCGAGTGCACGCGCAGAATCGCGCGGCGACCGGCCAGGTCGGGGTTGCCGACCGGGATCTGCCGGTCGAAACGACCGGGGCGAAGCAGCGCGGGATCGAGGATGTCGGGACGGTTGGTCGCCGCGATCAAGATGATGTTCGAACGATCGCCGAAGCCGTCCATCTCCACCAGCAGCTGGTTCAGCGTCTGCTCACGTTCGTCGTGACCGCCGCCCAGGCCCGCACCGCGCTGGCGGCCGACCGCGTCGATCTCGTCGACGAAGATGATGCAGGGACTGTTCTGCTTGGCCTGCTCGAACAGGTCACGCACACGCGAGGCACCCACACCGACGAACATCTCGACGAAGTCCGAACCGGAGATGGTGAAGAACGGCACCCCGGCCTCGCCCGCGACCGCGCGGGCCAGCAGCGTCTTACCGGTTCCTGGCGGCCCGTACAGCAGCACGCCCTTGGGGATCTTCGCGCCCAGTGCCTGGTAGCGGGCCGGATTCTGCAGGAAATCCTTGATCTCGTACAGCTCTTCGACGGCCTCGTCGGCACCGGCCACATCGGCGAACGTGGTCTTGGGCATGTCCTTGGTCAGCAGCTTGGCCTTGGACTTACCGAAGCCCATCATGCCGCCGCGACCACCGCCCTGCATGCGCGACATCACGAAGATGAACAGGCCGACCAACAGCACCATCGGCACGATGAACAGCAGCAGCTGCGAAAGCCAGCTCTCCTGCTTGACCACGGTGTCGTAGGGGGCGCCGGACTTCTGCACGGCATCGAGGACCTGCGCGGAGTTCTCCCCACCGCTGGGGTACTTGGCGACGATCTTGGCGTTGTTGCTCGTGGCCTCGTTGCCGTTGTTCAGTTCGATGCGGAGCTGCTGCTCCTTGTCATCGATCTGCACGTTCTTGACGTTCGCTTTGTCTTCGAGCTGGGCAAGCGCAACGGAGGTGTCGACACTCTCCCAGCCGCGCGTGTCATCGCTGAGAAAGCTGAACAGCCAGATCATGAGCATGATGCCCGAGATGATCGCCAAAGTGCGAAACACTGTCTTGCGGTTCATAGAGCGTCGGCCGGACGGCCCAGTCCTTTCCGGTTATTTCTCCGGGTGTGCCTAGCGAAGCGTCGAGTTCGGCGGGTTTCGGATGCGGACATGCCACGTTACCGCGTACGGTCTAGTTCGATACATCGCGCAGTTCGGCTGCTGGTGCAGTTGCACTGGTAAACGGCCGGAGAACGTGAGAGGTTCCCGAACTCTCCAGCCGGGTTGTGGCAAGTGGCCACAATCATGTCATGCCCGCCCTATCGTGGGCGGCGACACAACTACAGCGCAGGGGGTACAGCCATCGTCGAGCTACGAACACCCACAGCGATTCTGCGCCATGGCGGTGGACGGCTTGTCGTCCTGCGTCCTGGTACCGACGGCGAACGGGTACTCGACGTTCCCATTGCCGACCTGCTCAAAGTGCGCCTGAACAGGCGGGCCGACGAAGCGGTAGTGATCGAGATCTACCTGCGTTATCCCACCGCGGTGCTCACCGGAGTTCCCGCCGACCGCACACCGCTGCCGGTGCTCATCGCCGAGCACGACGTGCCCGCGGCCCTTGGCATCGTCGACCGGATCAACGATCAGATCATGGCGACCAAGCGCATCGACGTGGCCGCGCCCGATCTCACCCCGCCCGCTCCCGAGTGGGGCAAGTCGGGTCCGACCCGCGCCGATGTCGAGCGGGCTGTACGCCGGATGGCGCCGCGCAAGGACGCCCGTTCGGCGATCAACGCGCTGAACCGGTACGTCACCCCCGACGAGTACGTGTTGGAAACCGCCATCACGGTGGCTACCCCGCCCGCGGGTTCGGGCACCGGCCTGCTCGCGGCGACCACCACCCGGGTGCTGTTCATCTCCATCGGCACCGGCGAGCGTTATGCCTTCGAACTGGCGGTGGCCGCGATTCTGGGCGCCCGCACGGTCGAGGGGCACAGCGCGCCCGGTGAGATCGATACCCGCCACGGCGGATCCGGGATCGATATCAACGACGGCAATCGCACGCTGCATTTCGCCGGCGTGGATCGCGCCGACACCGAAAGGGTCACGTGCGCGGTGAATTTCGCGGTGCGCAGGCAGGCCGCCGACGGCGCGTCCGGGCCCGCGGATCCCGGCGTCAATCAGCTCTACGCGGAGTGGGAATTACTGGTCGAGCGGCATTCGCTGGGCATGGTCGACGACACCCAGTTCCAGCGTTACGGTCGCGGAATTCTGCGCAGCCTGTAGACAACAGTCGCCAGACGGCCGGACCGAATGCTCAATTCGGTTCGGCCGCTTCGGTTTCGGGCTTCTTATCGGGTTCGTTGAGTTCGATGCGCCGCCACGGGCTGGTCGGGCGGGTCCACAGGCGGATCAGTTCCATGCGCCGGTCGACGCCGCCGTTCTTCAGTTCGGCCAGGTCCTCGGTGGCCTGCCAGTAGGTCCAGCCAGCCAGGTAGGCGTCGCCGAATTGGCGCCAGTTGCGGTAGCGGCGTTGCGCGGGGGCCAGCGCGCGCATGCAGTATTCCCAGGCCACGTCGGCGTCGATATAGCCGGCGGTGAACGCCATGCGCGCCACGGCGACCACGCGGGCCAGGTCCCAGGCGTGGATGTCGTTGGGCAGCGGGCGCGACAGATGGTCGGTGAAGCCGATTTTGATGGCCTGCGCCCAGATGTCGTAGTCGCGCACCAGCGCTTCGGGGTTGTCCATCCCCCTGAACGAGCCGACCTGGCGAAGGAACGCGCGTTGCTTGTCGGCGCGTTCACCGAAACGGTCGCGCTCGCTGGCGTTGACCGAGGCCATCACCAGCGGATGCACCAGCGAGTACAGCGGTGCGTGCATGCCTTCGAGCAACTGTTCCATCGACGCGCGCGCCTCGGTGCCGTCGGTGATGCCCCACGCACCGGTCAGCGTGTCGATGGCCAGTTCGCGGCGGTCACCCAGCGGATGTTCGCGTTCGGGACCCAGCAGCATCGCGTCGTGGAAGGCGTCCCAACGGGTGGAGTAGAAGGCGCCGAGCGCCAGTGCGCGCAGTTCGTCGTCGCTGCAGCCCGCGCCCGACCAGTGATCTTCTTCGCGTTCGTCTAGTTCGGGGTAGGGAAAAGTGGTCAGCGCTGGTACTCCCCTGGCAGGCATGCGGCCGAGTCTAGTGCGGTGACCGCGATCACGTGGGGCGTGCGAATCCCTTCACCTGTCGTGTCATGCCTCACAGGTCTATGGTGCTGTCATGTGTAGAAATATCACCGTCTTGCGTGGTTTGGAACCTGCCGCCACGGAGCAGGAGATCTACGCTGCCGCCTTGCAATATGTGCGCAAAGTCGGCGGCATCTCCGGCCTCAGTAGTGCCACCAAACCCGCCGTCGACAAGGCCGTCGCCGCCATCGCCGCGGCCACTACCGCGCTGCTCGAGGAGTTACCGGATCGTCGGGTGCCCCCGCCGACCGAACCGCCGCTGCGTCGGATCGCCGCGCGCGACGAAGAAGCTCAACAGACTTCCTGATCCGCGCGTACGACCCCACCCGCCCCATCACGTGACGGGGCGCGGTTGACGCATGTTCGGGCCACTGACCGGCCTGAACAATATGAACGAAACCTTTTTGTGATCAACCTCACTAAAGGTGCTCCAAGCCCGCTGAGTAAGTGGTCAGCGGCGCACTCGCCTCCCGAACCATGCCATCGGGACATGACCCACAGTCGGCCCATTCGTGTGAATCGAGCCGCATTCGCGCAGGTCAGCGCCTCCACACCCGGCCGGAATCGGCCGCGGTAGGAAAAAGGCAACTCGATGATGCAGCTCACCATGGCAGGCCATATGCTGTGCGATACCAACCTGGTGACTGTTTTGATCCACTTCCGCGAACTTCCTTGCCTATTTTGGCTGGATTTTCCCGACTTATTCTGATAGCAAGGTGCTATGGACCCGCATTTGCGCGATCTGCGGTATTTCGTCGCCGTCGCTGAGGAACTGCATTTCACCAACGCCGCCCAGCGGCTGCACATCGCTCAGCCGACGCTGTCGCGCCAGATCCGCCAGCTGGAACGCCAGCTCGACGTGGTCCTGTTCGACCGCAACCAACGCAGCGTTGCCCTGACCGTCGCCGGTAAGGAACTGCTCGACGGCGCCCGCAAGATCCTCGAGCTGTGGGAGGTGACCAACGTGTCCCTCCAGGAAGCAGGCGAGGTGCTGCGCGTCGGCATCCAGTCCGCGCTGGGTCGCGGGCTGCTCAACGACCTGGAAAGCGCCAGCGGTCACCGTCTGGCCCTGCACGCCGCGTCGTGGAACGACCCGTCCAGTGGGCTTGCCGGTCGTCAGGCCGACCTGTCGCTGGTGTGGCTGCCGCTGCCCGACTCCAACCGGTATCGCTGGCAGGTGCTGCGCACCGAGCCGCGCTGGGTGCTGCTGCCCGACACCCATCCGCTGGCGGAGCAGGAGACCATCGACTTCGCCGACCTGCTCGACGAGCCGTTCGTCGCGCTGCCCACCGAAGCCGGTGCGGTGCGCGACTTCTGGCTGGGCAACGACGCCCGTGGCGGTCGCGCGGCCAAGATCGGCGCCGAGGCGGCCACCCCCGAAGACAAGCTCGAGGCCGTGAGCCTTGGTCTCGGTGTGTGCCTGTTGGCCGAGAACAATGTGCCGATGTACCGCTGGCCCGGGCTGACCGCGCGTCCGGTCGCCGGTCTCACCCCGTGTGAGCTGGCCGTGGCGTGGCGGGCCGACGACACCCGTCCGACCATTCTGGAATTCGCCGGTCGCGCCGTGGACGGCGGTTTCTCCGAGCCCACCCCGCAGCCGCAGCCGATCGCGGTTTAATTCGTCAGTTCCAGTTGGGCGGCGAGGCCGAGCAAAGTGGCCTCGCTGCCCGGCGGACCGGCCAACTGCGCCGCCAACGGCGTGTGCGCCTCGGGATGCGTGCCCATCGGCAGTGACGCCGCGGGCCAGCCGAGCAGATTCCACAGCCCGGTGAACGGTGCGTAGCGCACCGACGACACCACATTCGCCGCCCACCCGCGCCCACTCCACTGCCTGGCTTTGGGCGGTCGCGCGGCCAGGGTCGGGGTGATCACCACATCGAAGTTCTCGAAGAATTCGAGCAGCCTGGCTTCGGTCCGGTCGATCTGACTCGGTCGCACCAAACCCAGACGCCGGATCACCGCGCCCAACGCCAGATGACGCTTGGTCCGATCCTCGAGCAATTCGGGATTCGCCAGCGCCTCGGCATCGCCCAGACCGGCGCTCGGCCAGCGCAGCAACATCAACAGCGCCGCGTCGCCATAGGGCAGTTCGACCGGTTGCACCTCGTGCCCGGCCACCGCCGCGCGCGCACCCGCGGTACGCGCAGCCGCCGTCCAATGCCGATCCATGCGGACAAGTCGCGACGGCGGAGCCACGGCGAGTCCGACGCGTAGTCGCTGCGGTTTGCGTAGTTCGGCCAGGTCGGAGCGGCCCGCCAGCACCGATAGTGCCAGCGCCGCGTCCGAGACCGTGGTGGCGAGTACGCCGTTCTCGGCCAAACCGCCCCAGGAGTCCGCGCCGATCTGCGAGGGCACCACGTGTCTACCCGGCTTGATACCGAACACTCCGCAGGCTGCGGCGGGCACCCTGATCGAGCCGAGCCCGTCGTTGCCATGGGCGATCGGGACGAGTCCGGCGGCCACTGCCGCGGCCGCGCCACCCGAGGAACCGCCGGTCGACCGGCCGACATCGCGCGGATTGCGGGTCACGCGGCCCGGGGCGTCGGTGCTGGCCCACAGCCCCATTTCGGGCATGGCCGTCAACCCGACCACGATCGCGCCCGCGGCCCGCAATCTGGCCACCACCGGGTGATCCACGGCCGCGGGTTCGGTCGAGGTGGCCGCCGAACCCGCGCGAGTGGCTTCGCCCGCGACCGCGATGTTCTGTTTCACCGCCACCGGCACGCCGGCCAACGGCAACTCGTCCAGGTCGACGCGCAGGGTCAGTTCCCGCGCTTCCGCTCGGGCTTTGTCGGCGCGCACCACCGTGAACGCGTTGATCTTGCGGTTCTCCGAGGCGATCCGCGCCAGCGCGTCGGCGGTGACGTCGGCGGGCATGATCGTGCCCGCGCGCACCCGCGCGGCCAACGCCGCCGCGGGCCCGCTGATGGGGTATTCATCGGCGCTCGGGCGGCCGGTGCTCATGCTCACCGGCGCGTCGGTCACGCCCTCGTCGTCGATGGATTCCCAGGCTATGGCTGTGAGGTCTTCGTTCATCTGCGGATTCGCCCCCGTCGCACAATCGTCGATAATCGGGTGATCAGCTCTAAAGGCGCAAGTTATCATTTTCGGTACGGCTGTCCGACGATGGCGGCGGGTGTGGCGAAATGAATTTGGGCGACAGCACGACCAGCGGTGAACCACCCGACGCGAGTACCCGTCGGTCTACAAATGTGGGTGCCGACACGGGGCAGCTCGACCCCACCGCCACCTCGGCCGCGACGGTCACCACGACGCCGGGTGCGTTCGAACCGCTGGATCGGATCGAGATCGGCCAGCGGATCGGCGATTTCGAACTGCTCACCGGGTTGGGTTCGGGTGCGTTCGCGCGGGTGTTCCTGGCTCGGCAGCGGTCGATGCAGCGGCTGGTCGCGGTGAAGATCTCCGCCGATCGTGGCACCGAACCGCAGACCCTGGCCCAACTCGATCACGACTACATCGTGCGAGTCTTCGACCAACAGCTACTCGATACCGACTCCGCGCCTTCGGGTTCGCGGCGGCTTCGCCTGCTCTACATGCAGTTCCTGCCCGGCGGCACGCTGCTGGGCCTGCTGCGCTGGGTGCGCGCGACCGCGCCCGCCGACCGCAGCGGCCGACTGCTACTGGACGCGGTGGACGCGGCCATGGAGGAGAAGGGCGAGATCCGCCCCACCGACTCGAGCGTGCGCGCCGAGATCGCCGCGCTGAGCTGGCCGGAAACGGTGGCGTGGTTGGGTCGACGGCTGGCCGAGGCGCTGGATTACGCGTCCTCGCACGGCGTGCTGCATCGCGATGTGAAACCGGCGAATGTGCTGCTCACCGCGGAAGGTGTGCCCAAGCTCGCCGATTTCAACATCAGCTTCAGTCGCACGATCGACGGCACGAGTCCGGTGGCGTATTTCGGCGGTTCGCTGTCGTACATGTCGCCCGAACAGCTCGAGGCCTGTCACCCCGACCTCGGCCGTACCGCGGGCGATCTGGATACGCGCGCGGATATCTATTCGCTGGGCGTGGTGCTGTGGGAGCTGTTGACGGGGGCGAAGCCGTTCGACGACAGCACCGCCGAAGCTGCGGGACGTGGCGACGAGACGACCCTCGAAGCGATGCTCGAACGACGCACCGGCGGGGTGGACGCGGACGCGCTGGACCGGGTGCCCGCGAACTGTCCGGCGGCGCTGCGCCGAGTCCTGCTCACGTGCCTGGACCAGGATCGGTCGCGACGGTGGGCCGACGGTGGCGTGCTGGCCAAGCAGTTCGACCTGTGTTTGGACGAGCGTGCTCGCGATCTGGTCGATCCGCCGCCCAACAGTGCGCGGATGGTGTGGCGGAAGTGGCCGCTGCTGGTGTTGGTATTGGCGATCGGCATCCCCAACGGCCTCGCGTCCTGGTACAACATCCAGCACAACCAGACCCTGGTGGTCAGTCGCCTCGGCGAAACCGCCCAGCAGACCTTCATTGTCATCACCGCGGGCGTGAACCTGATCTTCTTCCCCGCGGGCGCCGCGGTGCTGATCTATCTGTCGCGATTCGTCCTGTGGGTACCCGGTGGCCTGCGCAAAGGCCGCCGCTACGATCCCGACACCCTGCGCCGCGCCAGACAGGACTCGCTGCGGCTGGGCGACCGCGCGGTGATCGTCGCGTTCTCGCTGTGGGCGCTGGCCGGCCTGACGTTCCCGGTGGCCCTGCAACTGTCCACCGGTGACGTCCCGGGGCGCGCCGTGGTGCATTTCCTGGCATCGCTGCTGGTCTGCGGCGCGATCGCGGTGGCCTACCCGTTCTTCCTCGTCACCTTCTACCTCGTGCGCTGCATCTATCCGGTGTTCCTGCGGCACGGCGAGATCAGCGACGACGACGGCGTCTGGCTGCGCGCACTGAGCCGCCGATGCACCTGGTATCTGGCCGTGGCGGCGTCGGTGCCGCTGCTGGCGGTGGCGAGTCTGACCTTCCTACCGCCCGCCGACATCCCGTCGGTGATCGTCGCCGTGCGCGTGCTGTGTATCGGCGGCATCATCGCGTTCGTCGGCTCGTACGTGCTGTTCCGGGAACTGGAAGCCGACCTGAAAGCGCTCGAACGCGTCGTCAGCTGACACGCGAAAACCCCGCCCCCGCAACACGATACGGGGGCGGGGCAGTCGGGAATGTTCAGGAATACACGGCCGGGTTGAGCGTGCCGATGTAGGGCAGGTCGCGGTAGCGCTCGGCGTAGTCGAGGCCGTAGCCGACCACGAACTCGTTGGGGATGTCGAAGCCCACGTGCGCGACGTCGACGGGGGTGCGCAGCGCGTCGGGCTTGCGGAGCAGGGTCACTACTTCCAGCGAGGCCGGGTTGCGGGTGGACAGGTTGCGCTTGAGCCACGACAGGGTCAGACCCGAGTCGATGATGTCCTCGACGATCAGGACATTGCGGCCCGCGATGTCCTTGTCCAGGTCCTTCATGATCCGCACCACGCCCGAGGACGAGGTGGACGAGCCGTAGGACGACACGGCCATGAATTCCAGCTGGGTGGGGATCGGCAGCGCTCTGGCGAAGTCGGTCATGAAGAAGATCGCGCCCTTGAGAACGCAGATCAGCAGCAGGTCACCTTCGGGGGAATCGGGCGGGTACCGCTTGGCGACGATCTCGGCCAATTCGTCGATCTTGGCTTTGATCTCGTCTTCGGTGATCAGCACCGATGCGATGTCGTCTCCGTACACGGAAGTGGGTGTCCCTTCGTGGCATCAAATGCGCGGCTGTGCTCGCACCGCCAGCGTGCCATGTTCGCGCGTCACGACCAACCTGTGGGCCCGCGTGCCGCCCCCCACGGCCACGCCACCTTGGCCTCGCCAGTTGCTCACCAGCTCGTCGATTGCCTGTAAATGGGAGTTAACGAGGCCGGTGACGCCCTGATCGGCCAGCCAGGAGCGGACTGCTCGGCGACGCAGGGCGGCGGGGGCAGTGGCCAGGATCTCGATCGACAGGGTCGGTCGATGGGTGTCGCGGGGGCCACTGCCGGGTTGATCGGTGGTCGCGAGGCCGCGCGAGTCAGGATCAGTCGAGTCGGTGGTGCGGGCGGCCTGCAGCAAGGTGTCGGCATAGCCGTCGAGCACGGCGCCGTCTTCGCGCAGTTGGTCGGCGGTGCGAACGAGAGCCTTGGCGACGCCGCCGCCCAGCACGTCTTCCAGCAGCGGCAGCAGCTCGTTGCGAACCCGAACGCGGGTGTACTTCAGGTCGGCGTTGTGCGGGTCGTCCCACGGTTCGATCCCCAGATCCGCACACACCTGCACGGTCTGCGCCCGCCGCACCCCCAGCAACGGCCGCCCCCACGGCGCTTTCCACGCCACCATCCCGTGAATGGACCGCCCACCGGACCCCCGCGCCAACCCCAACAGCACAGTCTCGGCCTGATCGTCGAGGGTGTGCCCGAGCAACACCGGCCGCCCGTCGCGCACCGACTCCAACCCCGCATACCGAGCCGCCCGAGCCGCCGCCTCGACCCCACCCTCGCGCCCCACCTGAACGGGCACGACCACCGCCTCCACACACCCCAACGCACGCGCCTGCGCAGCCGCCCGCACGGCAACCTCGGCAGACCCTTCCTGCAACCCGTGATCGACCACCACAGCCGTCACCGCACCCGCCTCGACAACAGCCGCGGCCACCAAAGCCAGCGAATCCGCCCCACCGGACAACCCGACCACCACCGGTCGCCGCCCACCGTGCGCGACCACCCACTCCCGCACACCCCGCCGCACAGCGAGCACCGCCGCTGTCTCGGGCAATCTCATCTCCGCAGGTTACCGATCGCCTACCCCAGTACTCGGCGAATCCACCGGTCCGGTTCGTCGATCTCGTCCAGCCGCGGCAAAGTGTCCCCGTCGGTCCACACCGTGTTGAACTCCGCGGCGCCGACTCGTTCGACCACCGCGTCGACGAACTTCTTCCCCCGCACGTACTGCGCGACCTTCGCGTCCACCCCGAGCAGGGCCCGCATCAGCCGCTGGATCGGATTCGACGGCCGCTGCCTGCGCCGATCGAACGCGGAACGAATGTCGGCGACAGTCGGCACGACAGCGGGCCCGACGGCGTCCATCACATGATCGGCGTGCCCTTCGAGCAGCGTCCCGAGCATCAGCAGCCGGTCCAGAGCTTCCCGCTGCGGCGGGGCCTGCGCCGCGCGCAACAAGCCGACCACCCCGCGACTGTTCGGGTCGTCAGCGTTGTCCCCGTTGCGCCGGGCCCGCACCTCACCGAGCAACCGCGTGAGCATCTCGCTCATCGGTTCCTCGCCGACCTCGCTCAAAATGTCCACGTTCGTGCGCATGTACCCGGCCAACCAGGGCGCCGAGGAGAACTGCACCCGGTGCGTCACCTCGTGCAGGCACACCCACAGCCGAAAGTCGCTGGGATCCACGCCCAGCGCCTGTTCGACGCCGAGAATATTGGGCGCGACCAGCAGCAGCGTGCCGTCTTCGCCGGTGAACGGGTCGTACTGGCCCAGAATCGCGGTCGACAGGAAGGCCAGCATCGTCCCGGCCTGAATCCCTGCCGGTTTCCCCGCGAGCTTGCCCCCGTCAGTGGACTCTGTCCCGGTGAGCACGGCCATCGAGTCGGCGGCGGCGGAAATCCATCCCGGCCGGTCGACGATGCGCGCCTGCGGCACCGGCCGATCGTCGAGCAGCCCGCTGACCTCGCGCACCGGCAACTCCGCCAGCACCGACGCCGACGCCAACTCGTCGACGACCTGTTCCGCGGCCTCCCGCGAAGTACGCGGCCCGGAGGGTGCCAGCAGCGCCCCGGTACGCGCGGCCAGCCGCCAATCCACCGCCCCGCTGAACCCGGAACTCTTGTGCTCGGTCTTGTCGGTCATCCGCCACCCGTTCTCTACGAGCATCCGCAGTCGCGCAGGGCACCCGCCACCGCGTCCAGGGCCGGCCTGCTGACTTCCGGCGGCCGATCGTTGGACATCAGCGCGAAGGTGAGCACTCGTCCGTCGCGGTCGAGCACATATCCCACCAACGCGCTGGCCACGCTCAGAGTTCCGGTCTTGGCGCGTACCCAGCCCGCGCCCTGCCGGTTCTGGGTGATGAAGCGGGCGTAGCGCGGTGCCAGGGTGCCGGTGGCGCCCGCGACGGGCAGGTTGTCCAGCAGTGGCGCGAGAGCTGCTGCGCGCGGGTCACTTTCGGGCCTGGCTTGCGTTCCGGCGGGTATCACCGCGCCGCTGCCGGTGGGCTTCGCGGCGGTGGCGATGATCGCCTCGAGCAGCTTCGGTGTGACGCGGTCATCGACCGACAGTCCGCTGTTATCCGCCAAATGCAGTCCGGTGACATCGAATCCGGCCGCCGACAGTGCCGCCGACGTCGCCGCAGCGGCCCCGGCGAAGGAGGCGGGCTGCCCCGATGCCAGCGCCAACTCACGCCCGATGGTCTCGGCCAGCACATTGTCGGAATGAATCATCATGTCGTGCAGGCGAACTTGCAGCGGCGCCGATTCGACCTTCGCGATCTCGGTGCCGGTCTGCTTCGCCGGATCCACTCGCACGGCGCCGGGATCGATCCCCAGCTCAGCGGCCAGCGCGCGACCGGCTTCCAGAGCGGGGGTCGAGGTGCGGGGGGAATAGTCGATCGAGAAGACTTCGCGACCGCTGTCGATCATGATCGGTTCGATCGGCGCGATAGAGCCTTCGGGCACGTCGATCGGATCCCAGCCGGGCGCCATCGTCGGGCCCGAGTACAGCGACGTGTCGACCACGATCGCATTCGCCTGCTTGCCCGCCGCCCGCACCTGCGCGGCCAGATCGGAGATCCGGGCACCGTCGGTGAAGTAGCCGCCCGCGGGCTGCGTGGTCAGCGTCGGGTCGCCGCCCGCGACCAGCACCAGTTCGCCGGACGCACCGGCGAGGACCTTGGTGGCCACCCGCTGATCGTCGGGCAGGGTCAGCAGCGCGGCCGCGACCAGCATGATCTTCGCCGTCGAGGACGGAATCATCGGCTTGGTCGGGTCCTGACTCCACAGCGTCGTCCCGCTGCTCGGATCGGTGACCTGCCCGGCGAACGCGCCCAGATCAGGGTTTCCGATCACCGGAGCCAGCGCCGCGGCGATTCCCGCGACCGTCGGCGCGGGCGCGTCAGACCTGGCAGGCGCCACCTCGGGGAACACCTGACCGGTGTCCGGCGGCGGTGTCACGGTGAGCCCGCCGTGCCGGAATTCCGGCGTCCACGGCTTCGCGATCGCCGCGAATCCCCCCGCGATCACCAGCACCGCGATGACCACCGCCGATAACCAGATCCAGCGAGACCCGCGGCGCCCCTGCGCTCGCGATCCCGGATTACTGCCGTCTGTCACGACCGTGTCTCCCTCAAACGCCGCCCGACACGCCTCGACTGTGCGACTACAGCCGCCTGCCGCACCGGTGTACCAGCACACCACACTATCCTCGTTGCGCACCGGTTCCCCAGAACGATCTGGCGATTCGGCACAGACCAGCACTCGAACGAGCAAGGAGATGGCGTGGAGTTCGACGTCACCATCGAGATTCCCAAGGGTTCTCGGAACAAGTACGAGGTCGATCACGAGAGCGGCCGGGTCAAGCTCGACCGGTACCTGTACACCTCCATGGGCTACCCGGCCGACTACGGCTTCATCGAGAACACCCTCGGCGAGGACGGCGACCCGCTGGACGCGCTGGTGCTGCTGCCCGAGTCGGTGTTCCCCGGCGTGATCGTCGAGGCCCGCCCGGTGGGCGTGTACCGCATGACCGACGAGGCCGGCGGCGACGACAAGGTGCTGTGTGTCCCCGCGGGCGACCCGCGCTGGGACCACATCCAGGACCTGGGCGACGTCTCGGAGTTCGAACTGTCGGCGATCAAGCACTTCTTCGAGCGCTACAAGGATCTCGAGCCCGGCAAGTATGTCGAGGGTTCGGAGTGGCTGGGCCGCGCCGAGGCCGAGAAGATCATCGACGAGTCCTTCGCTCGTCTGAAGGAATCCGGCCACTGAGCTGATTCCGACGAAAAACGGGAAGTCCGAAGGGTTTTCGGACTTCCCGTTTTGCTGTCAGTACCAGCCACCCCTAGGTCTGGTCATCCCCACCCTTGGTCGCTTGCAGTCCGCTGGACATGCGCAGCGGGACTTCCTTCCAGAACAGCACCAGCAGCAGCGCGATCAGTGCCACGGCGGAGGCTACGAGGAACACCGTCGACATCGAGTCGGCGAAACCGACCTGGAAGGGTTTGGCCAGTTCCGGGTCGAGTTGCTGGATGATCGAGCTGTCTTTCAGCACGTCGCCCGCGGCCGAAGTGTCCTGTGCGAGAAGGCCCTTCGACAAGGCGACGTCCGCTGGGTTCGAGCTGCGCGCGCCCTCGATCACTGCCTGCTGGTAGGCGGGATCCTTCGCCGATTGCTGCAGTTCCGTGGTGATGTTCGGGGCCAGCAGTGAGAACAGGATCGACAGGAAGACCGCCGCGCCCAGCGTGCCGCCGATCTGCCGGAAGAAGGTCGCCGAGGCGGTGGACACGCCCATGTCCTTGGGCGGCAACGCATTCTGTAGTGCCAGCGTCAGCGGTTGCATCAGATTGCCGAGGCCGAAACCGGTGACCGCCATGAACAACATCGCCAACCACAGCGGGCTGTCGGCATCCAGCAGGTGCAGCAGGAACAGGCCCAGCGTGAGCATGAACCCGCCGATGATCGGAAAGGCGCGGTAGCGACCGGTTTTCGAGATCAGCCGCCCTGACAGGATCGACCCGATCATCAGCCCGAGCACCATCGGCAGCATCTGCAGTCCGGCCTCGGTCGGCCCGGCGCCACGCACCACCTGCAGGTACTGCGGCAGCAGCAACATCCCGCCGAACATGGCCGCGCCGACGACGAACGAAATCACCACGCCCAGTGCGAAAGTCACGTTGTCGAAGACTCGCAGCGGGATCAGCGCCGCATCACCCATGAACTTCTCGACCGCGACGAACGCGACCAGACCGATCGCGCCGATCGCATAGCAAATGATTGAACCCGCACTCCCCCAGCCCCATTCGCGACCCTGCTCGGCCACGATCAGCAGCGGAACGAGTCCGACCGCGAGCACCACAGCGCCCGCGAAGTCGATGCGATGGGTCGCGTGCGGCTTGCGTGGCAGGTGCAGCACGCGCGTGACGACCACCAGCGCGAGCAGCCCCAGCGGCACGTTCACCAGGAACACCCAGCGCCAGCCGGTGATGCCAAGAATCGTGTCCTGCCCGGCCAGCAGGCCGCCGAGCACGGGACCGAGCACACTCGAAATACCGAACACCGCAAGGAAATAGCCCTGGTAGCGGGCCCGTTCGCGGGGTCCGATGATGTCGCCCATGATGGCCAACGCCAGCGACATGAGACCGCCCGCGCCGAGACCCTGGAACGCACGGAACGCGGCCAGCTGATACATCGAAGTCGCGAGCGTACACAGCAGTGAACCGATGATGAACAACCCAATTGCGGCCAGGAAGAACGGCTTTCGACCGAACATGTCCGAAAGTTTGCCGTAGAGAGGAGTACTGATCGTGGCGGTGATCAGGTAGGCCGTGGTGGCCCATGCCTGCAGTGAATAGCCGTCGAGATCGTCGGCGATGGTGCGGATCGACGTCGACACGATCGTCTGGTCCAGCGAGGCCAACAGCATGCCGAGCATCAGCCCGGACAGGATGGTCAGGATCTGGCGATGGGTGAAGCCGGCGGGGGAATCCACCGCGGGGGTGGCAGTGGTGGTCACGAGTCGTTCTCCGAAGCGGTGATGGCCGATGGCCGGGCGAGCAGGGTGGCGCGGGCGTGGTCGTAGTCGTCCACGAAGCGGGTGAGCAGCCCGGCGAAACTCGCGCGGTCGGCCGCGGACCAGCTGTCGGTGATGATCGCGATGCTGTCCTGCCTGCGGGCGCGGATGCGGGCGGCGACCTCGCGCCCCTCGGCGGTGGCCTGCAGCACCGTCGCGCGGCCGTCGTCGGGATCGGCGGTGCGTTCGACCAGCCCGCGGTCGACCAGTTGCGCGACCTGCCTGCTCACCGTCGACGCGTCCGAGTGCACGGCGTCGGCCAGCGCCCCCGAGCGCATCGCGCCGTCACACACCAGCCGGAACAGCACCACGAAACCGGCCGGGTCGATGCCGGAGGAGTCCTTCATCTGCGCCAGCGACCGGTCCCGCAGGCGGTGCAGCCGGACGAGCTGCGAGGCGATCGTGTCGATCGCCTGCTCGATCTCGCTCATGTGCCACCTTTACTTGCATCATACAATTAGTTGTTCGATACAAGTATGTGCGTAGACCGGTCGCCGGGGCAACCGTTTGAACTGCCTTTACTCGCCCTTGAACTCGGGTGCGCGCTTCTGGAACACCGCCGTGATCGCCTCGGTGAGGTCTTTCGACGGCAGGAACGCGGCGTTCCACGTCGACACATAACGCAGGCCCTCGGCCACCGCCGGACCGGTCCGCTGCTCGAGCACATCCTTGATGCCCTGCACCACCAGCGGCGGGTTGCCCGCGATCTCGCGCGCCATCGCGTGCGCGGCGGCCAACACGGCCTCCTGATCGTCGAACACCTCGTTCACCAGACCCATTCGCTGCGCCCGCGCCGCGTCGATGTCCTTGGCGGTGAACGCCAGCTCCCGCAGATTGCCCTCGCCGATGATCCCCGGCAGCCGCTGCAGCGAACCGATGTCGGCGACGATCGCCACCTTCGCCTCACGCAAGCTGAACTTCGCGTCCGCGCTGGCCAGCCGAATATCCGCGGCCGCGATCAAGTCGAGCCCACCACCGATGCACCACCCGGAGATCGCCGCGATCACCGGTTTGGTGCACTCGGCCAGCGCCGTCACCGAAGCCTGCATCCGCCGGATCTCCTCGAGAAACTTCGCACGAGGCGCGGCCTTCGCGTCATCGGCCAACACCGGCGCCAGCGTCCCCGCGGTCGCCGCCAGATCGAGACCGTACGAGAAATGCTTGCCCGACCCCGTGATCACCACCGCCCGCACCTGCGCGTCGGCGTCGAGCTCGGCGAAGATCTCCGGCAACTCCCGCCAGAAATCCGGGCCCATCGCATTGCCCTTACCCGGCCCCGTCAACGTCACCTGCGCGACGTTGTCGGCGATCTCGACGGCGAAAGCCTTCCATTCACTCATGGGGTGATTATCGCCTCCCGGCCCGTCCACCTCGGTCTCGCACCCCCGAGGCTGCACCAGAACTCCAGTAACACAGCACATTTCCGGCAATCGACCTACTCTGGATGACATGCGCAGGTCGTCATTGCCGCCGGTCGCATGCCGGGTCGCGGAAACTCTCATCGCCCGCGGGCACCACGGCGTCATCGTCTGCCCCGAGACGCCGTCCCCCACCGCGGCCGCGGCCGCCCGCGCCATGGGCGCGCACCCCACCGCGATTCTCACCGCCCAGGTCTTCCTGCTCGACGACGACCCGGTCCTGATCCTGGTAGCCGACCACCACCACGTCGACCTCACCCGCACGGGCAAACGCCTCGAAGGCACCCTGACCCCCGCCCCCACGCCGTTGGTCGAACGCATCACCGGCCAACCCATCGACGGCACCGCGCCACTCGGCCATCCCACCAACCTTCCCACCTGGGTCGATACGGCGCTGGCCGCCCACTCCGAAGTCTGGGCGGCGGGTGGTCACCCGAACACGGTGTTCCGCACCAACTTCCGCGAACTGGTCCGTATCACGGCGGGTTTGCCGCTCGACCTGGACTGAAGTCGCGCGGCATTGAGCGCAGGCAGATCGAAAACCCGACGCCCCGATTGTCCCGGGCCTGTGCCCTGCGTTTTTACCGCGACCGCGACCACCCAGTCAGACCAATCGGACAACGCGGGCGCAGGAACGCGGGTTGGGCGGGCGTAAGTTGAAGCGGTGGGCGATGTACAACCTTCCGAGACCGGCCTGGTAGTTCCCGACGATCTGAGCGGGATCACCGCCGAGCAATACCGGGCCTCCATGCGCCATTATCCGGCCGGCGTCACCGTGGTGACCCTCGACGCCGACACCGGCCCCGTCGGCTTCACCGCCACCTCCTTCGCCTCCCTGTCGCTGGAACCACCCCTGGTCTCGTTCAACATCGCCCACACCTCGTCGAGCATCGACGCCCTGCGCGCCGCCGACTCCGTGGTCATCCATTTCCTGGGCGAACACCAACACGACCTGGCCCACCGCTTCTCCCGCACCGCCGCCGACCGCTTCACCGACCGCTCCCTGTGGACCACCCTCCCCACCGGCGAACCAGTCCTGCACGGCACCCCCATCTGGCTGCGCACCACCCTCCACAAACTCATAGACCTGGGCGACCACACCCTCGCCGTAGGCCTGGTAACCCGAGTCCACGACCAAACCGAAGAATCCCCCTCAGCCGCCCCGTTGCTGTACTACAACGGCAAATACCACCGCCCCACCCCCCTCGACACCTGAGAGTCCATGAGCGAGTTCCGCGTAACCGGCGTCTTCCCTGTCAGCTACAAACCGAACCCGTTCGTGACGGGCTATGCGATCGGCGACTTCCGTCAGGGCGACCACGTGGAACTCCGGCGGGGCGACGAGGTGATCGCCGACGGAACCCTCCAGTGGATCGAATTCCACCGATCATCCAGAGGCGAATACTCATTCACCTTTTCGGACACGATCTCCCAGCTCGTCCAGCCGGGCGATGTCGTGCACTCGACCTCGACCGCCGACTAGGCCGGAAGAACGACGAGACTATTTTTCGCAGGCGATGCCGTCCCCGTCTCGGTCCAAGCTGGATCTGTACCCCGGGTCGCCCCGGTGCAGCGGCGCGGCGCCGGCTGCTTTGGCCGCCTTGCAATTCGGGTAGTAGGCGCTGGCCGGCGCGGGTACTTCGGGTGCGGGGACGGGCGCAACACGTGGGGCAGGCACGTCAACGGTCGTGGTGGGCACAGGGACGATGACGGGCGGCGGAGGTGGCGCGAGCGTCGTGGACGGCACCACGGGGCCTGGCTCCTCCGAGTACCCGGCGCGGGCGATGGGCCGATCTCCCATGCGGGGATGCCGCCGAAACTGGCGTAATCGACCAATTCGCCTCGTCGAAATCAGTTTTCTGACTTTTGAGCGTCGAAGTGGTCGATTACGCCGGGTTGGCGGTTACCCGATCAAGCAGGGGGCCGCGCCTTCGGGGGAAGACGCGGTGAGGGGGCGGGTTTCGGGGGTGGGGTTCCAGTGGCCGTCGGTGGGGGCGTAGGTCCAGGTGGGGCCGGTGGCGACCAGGGTGGTGACGGCGTCGATCAGGCGGTCTACGTCGGCGGCGGTGGTGCCGAGGCCGATGCTGGCGCGCAGGGCGGCGTCCAGGCCCAGGCTTGCCAGGAGGGGGTGGGCGCAGAAGCGGCCGTCGCGGACGCCGATGGCGTGTTCGGCGGAGAGGTAGGCGGCTACCTGGCCGGGGGCGTAGTCGGCGACGGTGAAGGCGACGATGCCCACACAGTCGGGGCTGTCGGACCAGATGGTGACCAGGTCGACGCCGGGGATCGTGGACAGGCCGTCGCGGAGGCGGTCGGCCAGGAAGCGTTCGTGCGCAACGAGTTCGGTGGGGTCGATGGCGGCGAGTGCGTCGCAGGCGGCGGCGATGGCGGCCGCGCCCAACACATTCGGGGATCCGCCTTCGTGCCGCTGGGGTGCGCAGGCCCATTCCACTTCGGACACACCGACATTGCGCACCGCGCCACCGCCGGCCAGGTACGGCTCGCCCTGGTCCAGCCAGTCACGTCGACCCACGAGCACGCCCGAGCCGAACGGCGCGTACAGCTTGTGCCCGGAGAAGGCGAGATAGTCGATGCCGGTCTCGCGCAACGAGATCCGACGATGCGGCGCCAGCTGCGCGGCGTCGACGAGGATGCGCGCACCACACAGATGCGCGATCCGCGCGAGACGTTCCAGCGGCAGCACCTCACCGGTGACATTGGACGCGCCGGTCACCGCGAGCAGCGCGGCGGGCTTGCTGCACAGTTCGGCGACCACCCGCTGCACCGTCTCCTCGACGGTGGCACCGGCGCGCACGACCCGGCGACCGTGCTCGGTCCACGGCAGGAAGTTCGCGTGATGTTCGATATCGAGCACCACGGTCTCCCCCGGCACGCACCCGGCCAGCAGGTTCAGCGAATCGGTGGTGTTGCGCGTGAAGACGACGACCTGGTCGTCGTCGGCGTCGAGGAACCGGGCGACCGAGCCGCGCGAGGCCTCGTAGCACTCGGTGGAGATCCGCGACGCGTACCCGGCACCGCGGTGCACGCTGGCGTAGAACGGCAGCAGCTGCGAGATCCGGTCGGTGACCTGCTTCAACGCGGGCGCGCTGGCGGCGTAGTCGAAGTTGGCGTAGGTGCTCGTGCCGCCCTGCACGAGCGGAACGCGCAGGTCAGCGCCGGACACGGCGGCGATGGCACAGGTGGGGTCGATTACAGCAGTCATGACGAAATCCCGTCGGTTCAGGGACCCGCTCGAAGAGTTGGCCCGCGCTTGCCGCGTCCGATGCGGACGTCAGCCAGGTCGTCACCCGGAGCACCCCACCGCGGAGGAGGGTTGCCGACCAGCAAGCCGGGGCTGAACACTGGTACTCGTGACCTGCAACGAGAGTGACAGACGATCGCGGGACCTGTCAACCGTCAAGGCGTGAGTCACAGGAAGTGGGCGGTCGACACGTCGGGATCATCAGAATTTTCGAGATCGCGCGATTGCCCCGAGTTGCCTGGTCACGCCCACTTCTCAACCATCTGAAAACCCCATGATGGACACCCGAGATGATTGAGCGGCTCCACTATTTGCTAGAGTCCTCTCTCATGTCCACGAACACGAACTCCGTCCGCGGCCTGCCGCGCTACCCGGTGTACGCGCTCGGACGGCTCACCAAGGCGCTGCACGCCGAGATCGACGTGCCGTTGCGCGATCACTGGGTGCTCACCTTCATCGAGGAGAACGCCGACCTGACGCAGAAGAAAGTCGGCGACGCGCTCGGCATCGACCGCAGCGAAGTCGTGCGGCTGATCGATGCGTTGGAACGCGCCGACCTGGTCGAACGCACCCGCGACGGCAAGGATCGCCGCAAGTACCGACTGCGGATCACCGAGGCGGGGCGCAAGCAGTGCAAGCGCACCGACAAACTGATCGTCGAAGCCACCGCCCGAGTGCTGGACGGCCTCGACGAACAAGAACAGCGCACGCTGCACCGACTGGTGGTCACGGCGCTGGGCGAGTTGCCGGAATCGCCGTCGTGATCAGCGCCGACGGCACGCCGCACGCTGCCGTCGAGCAAGTCCCTCCGCGAGTACCGTTGGCATCTGGTGACCATCCCGTTTGCCCTCCGGTAACCCGCTCATGAAACAACAGACACCACCGATGGGGGTCAACCGATGAGAGGTGGACTGAGCACGATGCTCGAGCCACAGGTTCCGGCGGTTCTTCGCGACCCGCTGTTGCGCGCCGATCTCGCCGCGCCGCCGCGCACCCTGGTCGACATTCTGACCAGCACCGCGCTGGCACACCCGGACGCACCGGCGATCGACGACGGCGCGGTCGTGCTCACGTACATGGAGCTGATCGCCACGATCGAGGCCCGCATGGCCGAGCTGACCGAGGCGGGCGTGCGACCGGGCGACCGGGTCGGCGTGCGGATGCCGTCGGGTAGCGCGGCGCTGTACGTGACGATTCTGGCGGTGCTCTACTGCGGCGCGGCCTACGTGCCCGTCGACGCCGACGACCCGGAGGAACGCGCCAAGCTGGTCTTCGGCGAGGCGAAGGTGAGCGCGATCGCGACCGCCGACGGCATCGAGTCACAGACCACGGCCATGGGCGACCACGACTGGAACACCCTGCCGTCCCCCGACGACGACGCGTGGATCATCTTCACCTCCGGCTCCACCGGAACCCCGAAAGGTGTTGCGGTAACCCATCGCAACGCCGCCGCCTTCGTCGATGCCGAGGCGCGCCTGTTCCTGCAGCAGGCCCCGATCGGCCCCGGCGACCGCGTACTGGCCGGACTGTCGGTGGCCTTCGACGCCTCCTGCGAGGAAATGTGGCTGGCCTGGCGCAACGGCGCCTGCCTGGTCCCCGCCCCGCGCGACCTGGTGCGCACCGGCGCCGATCTGGGCCCGTGGCTGATGCGCCGCGAGATCAGCATCGTGTCGACGGTGCCGACGCTGGCCGCGACCTGGCCCGCGCAAGCACTGGAATCGGTGCGGCTGTTGATCTTTGGTGGGGAAGCGGTGCCGCCCGAGCTGGCCGAGCGCCTGGCGGGCCCCGAGCGTGAAGTGTGGAATACCTACGGGCCGACCGAGGCAACCGTCGTCGCGTGCGCCGCGCTGCTCACCGGCGAGATGCCCGTGCGAATCGGCCTTCCCCTCGACGGCTGGGACCTGACTGTTGTTGACCCGCAAGGCAACCCGGTAGCCGAAGGCGAAACCGGCGAACTCGTGATCGGCGGCGTCGGCCTGGCCCGCTACCTCGACCCCGCCAAGGACGCCGAAAAGTACGCACCCCTGCCCTCGCTGGGTTGGGAACGCGCTTATCGCAGTGGCGATTTGGTGCGCAACGACCGCGACGGCCTGATCTTCCTCGGCCGCGCCGACGATCAGATCAAGATCGGCGGCCGCCGCATCGAACTCGGCGAACTCGACAACGCACTGCAGCACCTACCCGGTGTCAGCGGCGCGGCTGCCGCTATCCGAACCACCAAGGCGGGCAACAAGATCCTGATCGGCTACCTCACCGGCGCCGGACCCGATTTCGACGTGAAGAAGGCCAGAGAGATTCTGGCCGAACAACTTCCGGCCCCGCTGGTCCCCCGCCTGGCGATCGTCGCCGACCTGCCGACCCGCACCTCCGGCAAAGTCGACCGCGACGCCCTGCCGTGGCCACTGCCTTCGACCGACGAGCCCGAGACGGGCCTGTCCGGCACCGCGGCCTGGGTGGCGGGCCTGTGGGACGCGATCCTCGGCGCCCAACCCACCGACCTGGACGCGGAATTCTTCGATCTGGGCGGCGGCTCCCTGTCGGCAGCCCAGCTCGTCGGCGCGCTGCGGGAGAAGTACCCGCACGTCACCGTCGCCGATCTCTACGACCATCCGCGCCTGGGTTCGCTGGTCGAACTCCTCGACGGCAGCGCCCCAGTGGCCGCGGTCGACGTGCGCGTGGTGAAACCGACCCCGTTGCGGGCGCAGGTCACCCAGGTCCTTGCCACGATCCCGCTGACCACCCTCACCGGCCTGCAGTGGGTCACCTGGCTCACCATCGTGTCGGGCATCGCGGCCTGGTCGGGTTCGCTGCCGTGGCTGCCGCGCCTGTCGTGGTGGTGGATCGTGTTGGCGTTCGTGCTGTTCATCTCGCCGATCGGCCGGATGACGATCTGCGTGATCGGCGCCCGCATCCTGCTCGCCGGCCTTCGCCCCGGCTCCTACCCGCGCGGCTCCTCAGTGCACCTGAGGCTCTGGGCCGCCGTACGCCTCTCGGAAGCCAGTGGCGCCGAAAGTCTTTCTGGCGCACCGCTGATGGTCCCGTTCGCCCGGGCACTGGGCGCCAAGATCGGCAAGGGCGTCGACCTGCACAGCCTGCCCCCGGTCACCGGCATGCTCGAACTCGGCGACGGCGCCAGCGTCGAACCCGAAGTGGACCTGTCGGGCTACTGGGTCGACGGCGACATCGTGCACATCGGCGGCATCACCATCGGTGACGGTGCGGTGATCGGCGCCCGCTCGATCCTGTTGCCCGGCACCAAGATCGGCAAACGCGCCGAGATCGCGCCCGGCTCGGCGGTGTCGGGCAAGGTCAAGGGTGAACAGGAATGGGCGGGCTCGCCTGCCACCAAGACCGGTAAGGCGCCGCGCCGCTGGCCCGACCACACCCCCGAACGCGCCCGGCACTGGCTGCTCGTGTTCGGCCTGTCGTCGATGGTGTTGGGCGCGATGCCCGTGTTCGGTCTCGCCGTGGGCGGCACGTTCATCGCCTGGTGGGTCCGCAAGGAGACCACCATCGGCGCCGCCGCCCTGCGCGGTTTCGCCATCCTGCCGGTGGCCACCCTGCTCAGTCTCGCCGTGTACGCGGTGGCCACGGTGATCGCGGTACGCCTGCTCAGCATCGGTTTGCGCGAGGGCTATCACCCCGTGCGCAGCCGCACCGGCTGGCAGGTCTGGGCCACCGAACGCCTCCTGGATTCCGCGCGCACCTTCCTGTTCCCGCTGTACGCCAGCCTGCTCACCCCGGTCTGGCTGCGACTGCTGGGCGCGAAGATCGGCAAGAACGTCGAGGCGTCGACCGTACTGATGCTGCCCAAGTTCACCGTGATCTCCGACGGCGCGTTCCTGGCCGACGACACCATGATCGGCAGTTACGAACTCGGCGGCGGCTGGTTGCGCATCGGCGAATCGAAGGTCGGCAAACGCGCCTTCCTCGGCAACTCGGGCATGACCGCGCCGGGGCGTCGCGTGCCGAAAAACGGTCTGGTTGCGGTTCTTTCGGCTGCCCCGAACAAGGCCAAGGCGGGCTCGTCGTGGCTGGGCAGTCCGCCCGTGCGGTTGCGTCGCGCAGCCGAATCCAGCGACACCTCACGCACTTTCGACCCGCCACTGCGGTTGAAGCTGGCGCGGGCGTTCGTGGAGACCTGCCGGTTGATCCCCGTGATGGTGACGTTCGCCATCGGTCTCGGCGTGCTGCTGGTGCTCGCGCGGATCGCCCAGCACACCGATTACCTTGTCGCAGCACTGGTTTCCGGGCTGGTTCTGATGGCCGCGGGCGCACTCGCCGGAATCATCGCCGTGGCCGCGAAGTGGTTGATAGTCGGGCGAATTCGCGCCGTGGAGTACCCGCTGTGGAGCTCGTTCGTGTGGCGCAACGAGGTCTCCGACGCGTTCGTGGAAACCGTGGCCGCGCCGTGGTTCGCGCGGGCCGCCACGGGCACTCCTGTGATGAATTTGTGGCTGCGCGGACTCGGAGCCAAGATCGGTCGCGGGGTATGGTGCGAGTCCTATTGGCTACCGGAGGCGGACCTGGTGACACTCGGTGACGGCGCGACCGTGGAACGCGGCTGCGTGGTGCAAACGCACCTGTTCCACGACCGCATCATGTCCATGGACACCGTGACCCTGGAAGCCGGCGCCACCCTCGGCCCGCACTGCGTGGCCCTGCCCGCCGCCCATATCGGCGCGGGCGCCACCATCGGACCCGCGTCGCTGGTGATGCGCGGTGACGTCGTCCCCCCGTCGACGCGCTGGTGGGGCAACCCCATCTCGCACTGGACCGATCCCGCCGCGCCGCGGGAGTCGAGGCAGCGCGGAGCCGCCTGATGCGGAGCACTTTCTACAGCGAACCCATCGATGACTACTTGCCGCACAACGGCAATCGCGGATACCGCGTGTCCCGGTACGAATTGGAGCTGAGCTACAAACCTGCCAGCAACCGGCTGGCGGGGCGCGCGGTGATCATCGCGGTCACCACCACGGTGCAGCCGCGGTTCACCCTCGACATGTCGCAGGCCTTGGCGGTGTCGAAGGTCCTGGTCAACGGGTCCAAGGCCGCCAAGTTCACGCACCAACAGGGCAAGCTCGCGGTCACCCCGCAGCAGAAGATCCCCGCCGGTGGCGTTCTCGAGATCACCGTCCACTACGCGGGCACGCCGAAGCCGGTGCGCGGGCCGTGGGGCGAGGTCGGGTGGGAGGAGCTCACCGAGGGCGTGCTGGTGGCCAGTCAGCCCAACGGTGCGGCGTCGTGGTTCCCGTGTGACGATCACCCCAGTTCCAAAGCGTCGTACCGGATTTCGATCACCACCGACAGTCCGTTCTACGCCCTGGCCAACGGCGCGCTGGTCGGCAAGCAGGCCAAGGCCAGCCAGACCACCTGGGTGTACGAGATGGCCGAGCCGATGGCCAGTTACCTGGCCACGATCCAGATCGGCAACTACCGCAAGTTCCGGGTCGGCGCGGTGGGCGAACCGGTGCCCATGCACGCGGTCATCCCGCCGCGGCTTCGCACGAATTTCGACCATGATTTCGCCCGTCAGCCCGAGATGATGGCGCTGTTCACCGAGAAGTTCGGGCCGTATCCGTTCGACGATTACACCGTGGTCGTCACCGACGACGAGCTCGACATCCCGATCGAGGCGCAGGGCATTTCGATCTTCGGCGCCAACCACTGCGACGGCAAGCGCGGCTCGGAACGTCTTGTGGCACATGAACTCGCGCATCAGTGGTTCGGCAACAGTCTCACGCTGAAGCACTGGCGCGACATCTGGCTGCACGAGGGTTTCGCCTGTTACGCGGAGTGGATCTGGTCGGAGGCCTCGGGCGGGCCGACCGCGGACCAGCTGGCGCGGGCGGCGCGCACGAATCTGGCGCGTCAGCCGCAGGACATCATCATCGGCGATCCCGGCCCCAAGGACATGTTCGACGACCGCGTCTACAAGCGCGGTGCGCTGGCCCTGCACGCGCTGCGGCTGGAACTGCGCGACCACCTGTTCTTCGAACTGATCCGCGAATGGACCGCGCGGTACCGCCATTCCTCCATCACCACAGAGGAATTCGTCGACCTGGCCGGTCATTACAGCGTGGCGCCGTTGCGTGGACTGTTCGCGATCTGGCTGGGCACCAAGCCACTGCCGCAGTTGCCGCCGCTGGGCGGACAGGCCACTACACGGGGGTGAGCCAGGTGCCCCACGGCGTGTTGCGCAGGACCGTGTAAACCGCGAGCAGGCCGAAGAACGACCACACGACCACCGGACTCAGGCTGGGCAGGCGCCAGGTTTTTCCGCGGCGAGCCCGCACGATCCAGTCGATGACGAACACCGCGAACGCGATGGTCAGCGGCAGGGCGAGCACATTGCTGTGCAGCGAGTCCAGGAAACGGCCGTCGGTGAGGTTGTGCATCGCGCGCATACCGCCGCAGCCGGGGCAGTAGACGCCCAGCAGCGCGAACGACGGGCACAGGCCGTACGAACCCTCGACGTGCGGATCGCGGAAATGCAGCAGCGCCAGCGCGCCGATGCCAAGACCGGCGGCGACTACGGGCGCGGCCAGACGCCGCACAGCCGGACGATCCTCGACTCGCACGCTCTCCACCCCCTCACGGTAGCGGCGGCCGGTCACCACCGCCAGCACGCGACTCGCCCGGCGACATCGTTACCGGATGTGTGTAATTTTCCGCCGATATCGGGCGATTTCACAGTGACCGAACGCACACTGGCGCACTTCGCAACAAGTGGGACAACGTGACCCGCTAACACTAGCTAGCACCCGAGTTCGCACGGTACGGTGGCCTACGACACAAAGGAGTGCCGACATGCTTGCGAAGTCGATGATGACGCTCGCGGCAGCGCGATCCATGGTCTCCCACCTCGAGACCGGCGCCCTGACCGCACAGTTCCGTGCTGGACTGCGGACTCGTAGTTTCGCCACCGCGAAACTCAACGCCCCCACCACCCCACATCGGGTCGTTCCGGTGATCACCGAAGACGGCGCCCAGCTCCGGGTGCACGTCTACGGCCCCGAAACCGCCCCCACGCTGGTGCTCATCCACGGCTGGGCCTGCAGCATCGAGTACTGGAACGCGCAGATCAACGCCTTCGCCGGCGAGTACCGCGTGGTCGGTTACGACCAGCGCGGCCACGGCGAATCCACCCTCGGCACCGTCGCCCCCAGCGAACACACCCTGGCCGACGACCTGTCCGCCGTCCTGGACGCGACGCTGCGTCCGGGCGAGAAGGCCGTGCTCGCCGGGCACAGCATGGGCGGGCTCACCATCCAGGCCTGGGCCAAGCATCACCCCGAGCAGGTCACCGAACGCGCGTCCGCGGTACTGCTGGCCAACACCGCCAACGGCGGGATCCGCCACGAAACCGATCTGCTGCCGATGCTGAACAAGCAGCTCACCGTCGCCGAATACCCGATCACCGTGATGGGTTCGCCGGTGCGCGTCCCGCAGCCGGTCAGCGAGTCGCTGCTGTTCACGGCACTGCCGATCCCCGGTGGCTGGCTCACCGAGCAGGTGTTCCGGTACCGGATCCTGACGCCCGAAGCCACCGCCGACGAGGTCGACTTCGCGATCGGGATCATACGGTCCTGCCGTCCGGTCGCGCGTGGTCGACACGCCGCGGCGATGGCCGATATGGATCTGTCCGAAGGCACTGCGAACCTGACCGTGCCGACCACGGTGATCGCCAGCGCGGCGGATCGTCTGCTGCCGCAACGGATGTCGCGCCCGATCGTCGAAACCCTGCGTCGCACCGGTCATTTGGCCGAGTTCGTGGTGCTGCCGCACGGGCACCTCAGCAATGTCGAAGACACCGTCGCGTTCGATACGGTGCTGCACCAGATCATGCGCACCTCCCTGAACTCTCGGGCCACCCGCCGCAACGTCGCCGCACTCTGACCCGAGCCGGTTCTCCTGAGATCGATCAATGGCGATCGGCTCAGGAGTTGCCGCGAAAGAGACCCCCGACCAGATGGTTGGGGGTCTTTCTCGTCAGGGGAGCAGTAGTCCGAAGTAGAGGGCCCAGAGTACGAATCCTGTTCCTCCGCAGATCAATAGAGCCCATCGCAGGCGTGCGCCGGTGGTCGCCTCGGCAAGGGTGTGCCTGCTGCGGGCCACGACGAGCGCCAAGGCCACCACCGCGCAGACGGCGAGTACTTGCAGAGTCAGCCAGGGCAACGTGCGGCCGAAAATCAGTGGGCCGAACGATGTTCCGCGGCTGGAAGCGATGGACAGGATCTGTGCGATGGTGCCGACGACACCGATTACCCCTGTTACCACCAGGATTCGCGTGGGCCCGGGACTGGGCAGACGCCAGGATTTCACGAACCCGGTGAGGGTGAATCCGGCGAGGGCGAGCAGTGTTCCGACCAGGACGGTCAGGAACACGGCGGTGGATTCCCACCAGGCCAGTGGCTGCAGCGGTGTCACCGAGTGTTGTTGGACTGCTGGTTGATCCACCTGCCCGCTAGCCGAGCCGGGTAGGCCGTTCACCCAGTCACCCATGAGCTGGGTGTATTCGGGAGACAGGTGATCGCCCCTGTCGAATCCTGTTGTTGTGGTGAAGCCGCTGTGCTGAGTGTCTCGCACGGTTCGCAGGGTGTAGTTCGTCTTGCCCGCCTGGTCGAAGGCCGCTTGGAAGCCGCGCAGGCTGTCGCCGGGTGGGGTCAGGCGGTCCTTGTCGCCCCAGATTCCGAGTACCGGCTGTTGGATGCGTGCCAGCACCGACGGCTGGTCGTAGTCGGCTTCGGCGAACTGACCGGCTCCCACGACCTGTCGAATCCCGTTGGGCAACAACGTATCCACCATGGAGCCGCGGACACCGCCGACGCGGAGTTTGGTTTGGTCCGCCCAGGACTGTTGGGGAGCGGGGGCGCCGGAGTTGGCGCCGATGGTGATCAGGAAGGCGATGTCGGCGCTGCGTGATGCGGCGAGCGGGGCAACCCAGCCGCCTTCCGAAAGTCCCCAGATTCCCACGTTGTTCGGGTCGACCTCGGGCCGATTACGCAGTGCCGCAACGGCGGACAGCGCATCGTCGGCGAGAAGTGAGTAGTCGCGGTGGGCCGCGGTGTAGTGCTCGGTGCGTTTGTCGTAGCGCAGTGCGACGATGCCCGCGCGGGCGAAAGCTTCGGCCTGCTCGGCGTATTTGGTGCTGGGTGATGTGCCGGATCCGTAGACGAGTACGACGCCGGGACGTCCCGAGGCGCCTTCGGGGGCATGGATGGTGCCCGGGGTGGTCGTACCGTCGCCGCGGGTGATGGTGATGTCGGTGGTCGCGCTCGCGTGTGCTGTCGGTGCACCGACGACGACCGCAGCAATCAGGCTGAGGAACAACAGAATTCGATACAACATCGGTGGATCCCTATTCGCTGGTGGACATTCCGGGTGCCGGGAAGGCGATGAACCTGGTCAGCACCCGGCGGGTGCCCGGTCGACCCTCGGCATGGGTGGCTTGGAAGCGTTTGAGCAGGGCGAGGTAGTCCTCACAGAACTCTTCGAGCTCCTCGCGGGTGACGCAGATCGAGCCGCGCGAGAACGGCATCGCGTCGGCCCAATCACCCAGCTCGGCGCGTTCGGCGCGGAACCGCTGGAATGTCTCGACATCATCGGTGATGTGTTGGGCGACAAGCCTTTCCAGCAGCTCGCGCATTTCCGGCGATTGCTCTTTGTCCATGCGGTACCGCAGGTCCTTCGGCGGCGACCGCCACCATCGCTCCTTTCCGCTGGCCAGTTCCGGTGCTTCCTCGATGAATCCGTGCGCGGCGAGTTGGCGCAGGTGGTAGCTGGTCGCGCCGGTGTTCTCGGCCAGCTGTGCCGCCAGGGCCGTTGCGGTCGCGGGGCCCTTTTCGGCGAGTGCGCGCAGGATGCGCTGCCGGAGGGGGTGGGCCAGCGCGCGCAGGGCGGCGGGGTCGGTGATCTCCCTGGGTGGTACATCCATAGTTGCACAGTACTCTTTGCATAGATATCTGTGCACAGTTTTCTTTGCAACCCGACTCGCTGAGCGCCCACGGCATCGCCGACCCACCGCGAGGTGGCACTATCGAGAGCACGCTCGACTCATCCGGAGACGGAGGGCCCGTGTACGTCTACACCAATCTGTCCGCCGCACTGCGCGACAAGACCTCACCCCTGCGCAAATACCTGCACGAGCGGTACCCCAACACCAGGCCCGTCCAGGCCGAATACCGCCGCGAAGCGGGCCCCCTGCTCGTCGACACCGGCGGTGCCAACCCCGCCACCCTCGGCGCCGCCTTCGACTTCGCCGTCCGCTTCCTGCTGGTCCCCGACCACGCCCCCGTCCTGCCGCTACTCGGCTTCTTCGGCTACCCCGAGGAATCAGCGGTCATCGAATCGGTCATCGAAACCGCCCAGGCCGCCGTGGCCCCCACCGCCACCGACGTCGACACCCTCAGCCGAGCCTGCTGGGCCCTGGCCCTGTGCACCGACGTCTACCGCCGCGGCCTGCTGCGCGACTCCGCCCTGGACCACCTCCTCAGAACCGGCCGCTTCGCCCCCGACCCGCTGCTGTCCCTCACCCCACCCGACGCCATCCGCCAACTCTGGGAACTACGCGGCCTAGCCGACGACCACCTACTCCCCCACCTGAAACCCCCCACCTTCCCCGGCCCCACCTTCGACGCCTCGGTCCTGTGCAACGCCGACGCCGACATCATCAGCGCAGGCCTACTCCTAGACCTCAAAACCCACCTCGGCCCCAAAAACCCACGCACCGGCACCCGAGCCGACTCCCTCTCCGCCAACGACCTCTACCAGGTAATCGCCTACGCCCTCTTCGACCACACCAACACCTACGCCCTAACCCACGTAGGCATCTACTCAGCCCGCTACGCCCACCTATCCACCTGGCCCCTCCCCGACCTTCTCACCGCCCTCGCCGGAACCGACATCGACATCGCCGACGAACGCGAAACAGTCTGGAACCTGCTCGGCGGCAGATGAACACAGCAAAAGGCCCTCCCCGGAGAACCGGAAAGGGCCTTTGACCTGGAGCCGCCTGCGAGAATCGAACTCGCGACCTTTTCATTACAGTGAGCGCCCACTACCACAGGCAATGAAAACGCACGGCGGACGACCCAAAAGTGGGCTCGACCCGGTCTAACATTTATGCTTGACACCAGATGACAACGCAAGCGCACGTTGGGCAACGGCCTCCCACGCCCGAATTGGTTGGGTATTAGTCGGGAAGATTCTGACACCACATCGGCGTGTCTAAAGCAAACACGCCACAACTTCAGCGTGATAGCTACCGTCGCGCAATCAGACGGGTGGCAAGCCCCGCAGGGGTGCGGCAGCGAACCCAGCACTGATCCGTGGCGCCCGGCCCGGCCCCGGTATGCAGCCTCTGTCCACCGAATCGACCGACCAGTCCCTTATTCTCAGCTAGCCACACAAGTCCCGTACCGTGTGGGCGGTGTGCCCGGTCCCTGTCGACAGCACATGCATGCCATTGCACAAAATGTGGCAATCCGTCAAACCCTGCGCCATATTTCAACAACACTTCACCCAAGCAGAAGGCACGCACACCAAAGGGAAGTCATATGACTTATTCTGCACTTTTCTCGGATGCCCCCATCACAGACGAATCGAAAGACCGCCTCGGGCGGGACAAGTTTGCCGCTCATATAGCGGCGAGGATTTCGGAAGCTAACCTGACGTCCAGCACAGTATTCGGACTATCCGGCCCGTGGGGTGGTGGTAAAACTTCGCTTCTGCATCTTATTGAGAAGCACATACCGAGCGCATGGGAGATAGTTCATTTCACACCATGGGCAGCCGGCGACCCTACATCGGTAATCGCAGAATTTTATGCCGCCATTGCATCTGCCTTTACCCCACCACTTCGAAAGAAGGCAAAGGAACTGTTCTCGTCCGCCCTCGGCTACGGGGCGGACCTCGCCGCAGCTACTATACCTGTGGCAGGAGATTTGGCGTCTAATGCAATGAGGTCTGCCGGGGGAGCGCTTTCGGACAATGCCAAACCCTTTGATGAGCGATTCGGATATTTATCTGATCGCCTTCAAAAGGAGGAGCTCGTCATCCTAGTCATCGTTGACGACTTGGATCGTTTGCATGCCGACGAGTTGCTGACCGTACTTAAGGCCGTCAGACTCCTGGGCAATTTTCCCGGTATACACTATTTACTCTCTTATGATCAGCAGACGGTGTGCGACGTCCTCACTCGCACTCCACTTGCTTATAAGGACAACTCTCGCGCACTTCAGTATCTGGAGAAGATCGTCCAGTACCCATTCGAGGTACCACCGTTACAGGAATCGCACCGCGATCGAGAAATATACGACCTCATCGGCGCTATCGCTAGTAGACACGGAGTAGGTGCCGACCAAGAAGACCCCTCTACTCTCAGTCGTATCCGGACCTTCTTAGATTTAGTTCCCGACGGCGATCTTGCGACTTTGCGCGCCATCCACCGGCTTACAAATCAATTCGATGTTGTATTGACAACAATCGGGCCCGCAGAAGTGAATTTCGAAGACCTTCTTTACCTTACATATCTTAGAGTAACCTACCCCTCCTTGTATGCACAATTCCAGCGCTGGAAGCCAGACCTCACCCGCAAGGTAGTGAACACAGGTACATCCGGGCGTGATCCGATTGATTGGAAGATTCGAATCAAGGAACAGCTACCCGGAGCGCCTGACCATATCGTCACCTCCCTACATGGAATACTCCATTATGTATTTCCACATCTCGACGACACAACGCGAAGTCTCGTCGGAATTGGTCGTCAGAATCTCACCGACTATCGAATGGTCCGCGAACGAGATTACTTTGACCGCTATCTGTCATTCACGATACCGGACGATGACATTAGTGATTCGATCGTTGGAGCGGAGCTTGCAGGAGTCGCCCAAAGCGGCGCGCTCGCGGATGACAGTCCACTCACGCTAGCTTTACGCAATAATGCGCTCCGAAGAATTACCCTGAATAAATGTAGGAAAATTGCAACTACAGTCAACTTCTCAACCGAATCGGCAACCAGCGCGGCGATAAGATTTACACGACTACTCGACATTCCAATCGATGAGAATCCCGTCTATTCTCCAGCAACGTATTTCGTTGCACTTCTATTATCAGAAGCAATTCGCAGGGCGGATTCGAATATAGCCAAGCTGGGGGCAGTTGAAGATTATTGCACGAATTTCGATCTCCGCGTCGCTACGATGGTGATAACTTCAATGGAGGGTGCTCACTCGGGCGAGTTCGACGTAGCCCTGACTGAACACCGTAAGCGCCAAGTCGAGACTTGCATTGCCGACCTGGATTCGCAATCATCAGCATCAGAGCGAGAGCGTAGAATTCTGTTCCACTGGTCGATACTAGATGAGCCGTCCCGAGAACGAGTTAGGAATCATGTAGTCACAAAGTACGCATCCGAATGGGCTGGCGTCGTACACGTTGCATCCAAATTCTTCATCGTACAAAATCGACTGGACGGCCAATCGGTCGTCGCCGAGTTCTCATGGGGCGACTTCGAGAGCGTATTTCCACGAAACACTTGGCCACCATTTGTACCCCGCTCAGATGATCACCTGCCCCTGAATCAAACAGACTTGTCACAAGAGAACCTCAATAGGATGGCCCATCGTTACCTCGCGGAATCGGTGGCAGAATAGATCCGTTCTTGGCGGAAATAATAGATAGGCACACCGGAGCGCGACGCCCGGGTGCCCCGGAGCGCAGCGGAGGGGCGCTCCGGGTGGCGCTCGCGCTCTTGATGTTGTAGAGAGAAATTCGGCAAAGCTTCTCACCTAAAACTGAAACCTACTCAGCTGGGTTACCGGCCTCTCTTCTTTTTTTGTTCATCTCCGGGGGACCCAGCTTCATCTTTCCCGGACTTCTACTCCTCAACAACCCATCCCAAAGCTGCCCAAGAACCTGCCATCCAACCAAAGGACTGCACAAACCTGAGCTGAGCGACCGGGCAAACGGCACGCCGGCCGGATGCGCGCGCTTGATCCCGGTTGGTGCATGGAAGGCGAGTTAGGGGAGCACTGGATCTGCAAGTAGCACCACGCGGTCGGCTGCCGGGTCGAACCCGAGGAGTGGGTAACCGAATTGGCCCTCGGCGCCCATGAACACTGGTTTGCCCAGTCGACGGCCGAGCACGCACACGAAGTCGCACAGGATGTCCACTCCCGCCTGACCTTGCAGCTCGCGAAGGTCCGCGTCGAATACGATCTCCGTGGCGGACATCACACGGAAGATCATCAGCACACCTGGGACGGGCCGGACATACAGATGGACGCACTCCTCCGCATCTGCGGGGCGTGGCAGTACCTCCGTAGCAAGCGGTAGAGGTCGAATGGTGTCGTCTTCCCTGTAGTCCCATTGCCATCCTGTGGACTGGACTAGATCGAATACCGCCTGCCAGTCCTCGACTGAGGCGTCCGGCACCCACAGATCCGGCAGGGCACCCATCAAGTTGGGGTCGAAGAAGTTCTTGACGTCGTCCCACAGCAGATCTGGCATCCGGCCATGCTGCCAGGGAGCGCTATCGGACCGCACCCTGATTTCAGGGTTCCGCCAAGGAACATGTGCACACAGCTCGGCCCACGGAGTGCCATCAGATTCTCACGGCCGCGCCACTGTCTTTCGGTTTTGGTGCCACGGTGTCGCGCATCAGCACGGTAGGTCGTGCCGGATTCGGCTGCGGTTAACCACGCTTCGATCTGGCCGAACGTGCCACTGCACACCACACGAGAGGCGTTATCCAACTCCCACCCGTGCGACGCTTCGCTCGAACGAGCGTTCGCCGCCGAGGTGCCGACTCGCCCACGACCGGAGCGTGCGTAGGTAGCGATGGCACGTCGTACGCGCGGCGGTGGCGCGCACGCGCCGCAGCAGGCGCCTTGACTCCATATAGCGAAATCCAGCAACCACTCCCTCAAAGTCGCGGGCGCTCAACTACTCGGGACTATGTCCGACTGCGCCACTGCGTGAACGAAGTGGCGTTTGGCTGGGACTCGTCAGCTCACCCCTGATCGGGCTACGAGTCGATCGCGTGGGGACACCCGATCGCGTGCCTGGTCGCGGCAGCTCGAAGATTCGTCGAAGGCACTCCGGAGAGCCGTGACAAACTCGTCTGACACGGCGGCTCTGGAACTGCATGCCACAGGCCGTGACACCACCCGGCAGTCGGTTCGTGACAATGACCTTGGAGAGTAGATGACCGACTCGGAGGCATTCGAAGTGTTCCGTGCTCATGCGCGTCGGCCACCACTCCCCGCGACAGATCACGTACGCCTATTTCTCCTTTGTCACGTGGCAGACTCCGACGGATTGGATGAGGTACGGGCCGACCTGGCATGGAGAGTCGAGCTCAACCGGAACAGCGTCGAACTCGATGCGGAAGCGATCGAAGCGCTTCTCGCCAGCCAGCAGCCGGAGGGGACCCTCTCATGGATGGTGGCCTGTGACGGAAATTGGGTGCTGGACGACGCGGGCTCCGATGCGGCAGCAGCTGACTGGCTGCGTGAGATGGTCAACCTCATTCGCGGCGTCGTGGCTGAATTCGATGCACAGTAACCGCCGATCGCTCAGCGATCGGACCGATAGTTCCGGGCCCTCCCTCCACCTGCGAGTTGGCAAGCTGTTGGGACGCTGAAACGTCGAAGGCCCTCCCCGGAGAACCGGAAAGGGCCTTTGACCTGGAGCCGCCTGCGAGAATCGAACTCGCGACCTTTTCATTACGAGTGAAATGCTCTACCGACTGAGCTAAGGCGGCGTGCCGTTAGGCGACGCGAGTCTATCGCGAGAATGGTCGGAACGCGAAAACGGGTGGTCAGGTGGTGCGGGCGGTGATGAGGGTGGCGGTCATGGCGGCTACCGCGAAGCGGGGTTTGACGTTGGTGTCGAGGGCTTCGCGGCAGGCCAGGACGGCGTCGATGCTGCGGAGTAGGCCTTCGGGGCGCACGCTGGTGGCCAGGTCGGTGATTTCGGCGGTCATGTCGGGGTGAGTGAGGGTGATGGGGGTGCCTCGGCCTGCGAAGCGCATGGCAAGGGCGTCGCGGTACATGCCGGCGATGTCGATGAGGGCGCGGTCGAGGGCGTCTCGGCCGGTGCGGGTGGCTCGGGATTTCTGGCGTTTTTCGAGGTCTTTGAGCACGCCTGCCGAACCTCGGGTGGCCGATGCCGCGCCCTTGCCGGTGCCGCCTGCGCCGAGGGCGGTGGCCAGTTCGTCGCGTTCGCGGTCGTCGCGGTCGGCGCTCATGAGTTTGGCTTCGTCGTCGGCGGACTTCACCAGTTCGTCGGCGGCCAGGTAGGCGGCGCCGGGGCGCTCGGTGGCGGTGACCAGGGCCAGGGCGCGTTGGCGGCGTTGGCGGGCGTCTTCGTCGGTGGCCAGGCGGCGGGCCCGGCCGACGTGACCGCCGCTGATCGAGGCCGCCCAGTCGGCGGTTTTCGCGTCGAGCTGGTCGCGGTCGCGCAGGACCTGGGCGATGGCGGGCACGGTCGGGGTCACCAGGTGCACGTGCCTGCAGCGGGAGCGCAGGGTGACGGAGATGTCCTCGGGGTCGACGGTGGGTGCGCACAGCAGGAACACGGTGCGGTCCGGTGGTTCTTCGACGACTTTCAGCAGTGCGTTGGCCGCGCCCTCGGTGAGGCGGTCGGCGTCTTCGACGACCACGACCTGCCAACGTCCGGTGCTCGGGCGGCGCGCGGCGATCTGCACGATCGCGCGCATCTCCTTGGTGCTGATGCTCAGCCCCTCGGGGATGATGCGTCGCACATCACCGTGAGTACCGGCCATCGTGGTGGTGCAGGCGTGGCATTTTCCGCAGCCGACGATGTCGGGATCGGTGCACTGCAACGCTGCCGCGAAGCACAGCGCCGCCACCGAACGACCCGAACCCGGCGGCCCGGTGAACAACCACGAATGCGTCATCGCACCGGTGACCACCCCGGCTCGCGCCGCCGTCGCGGCAGCGGCCAGTTCGGTCTCGACCACGTCCTGGCCGACCAGTCGATCGAAGACACCTGCCACGAACTACACCTTAGCCGCGCGGTCCGACAGGTTTTCCGAACGACTGGTCCAGGCGATCAATCCTCTTCTGTCCCAGCGGCTTTCGCGGCAGCCTTCTTGGCCGGAGCCTTTTTGGCGGCCGTCTTCTTCGCCGTGGTCTTCTTGGCCGCGGTCTTGGTGGCCGTCTTGGTCGCGGTCGACTTGGCCGCGGTCTTCTTCGCCGGCGCCTTCTTGGCCGCCTTCTTCGCGGTCGTCTTCTTCGCCGCCTTCTTCACCGGACCACGCGCCCGACGATCGGCCAGCAGTTCCGACGCGCGCTCGTCGGTGATCGACTCGACCTCGTCGCCCTTGCGCAGGGACGCGTTGGTCTCACCGTCGGTGACATACGGACCGAAGCGACCGTCCTTGATCACCATCGGCTTGTCGGTGGCGGAGTCGTTGCCCAGCTCACGCAACGGCGCCGCGGCCGCCGCCTGCCGTCCGCGCCGCTTCGGCTCGGCGTAGAGCTTCAGCGCCTCGTCCAGCGTGACCGAGAACAGCTGCTCCTCGGTGGCCAACGAACGAGAGTCGGTGCCCTTCTTCAGGTATGGGCCGTAGCGACCGTTCTGCGCGGTGATCTCCTCGCCCGAGGTCGGGTCGTTGCCGACCACGCGGGGCAACGACAGCAGCATCAGCGCGTCGTCGAGGGTGATCTCGGCCAGGTCCATCGACTTGAACAGCGAACCCGTGCGCGGCTTGACCTCCGCGGCCTTCTTGGTCTTCTTCGCGGGCGGCGCGGCCGGGTCGGGAGCGGGCGGTTCGGGCAGCACCTCGGTGACGTACGGGCCGAAACGTCCGTCCTTGGCGACGATTTCGTTGCCGGACACCGGATCGATGCCCAGCGAGCGACCCTCCTGCGGGGTCGAGAACAGCTTCTCGGCGACCTCTTCGGTGAGCTCGTCGGGCGGCAGATCGTCGGGCAGGTTCGCCCGCTGCGAGATCCGATCCCCTTCCGGGTCATCGGGATTGACGATCATCCGCTCGAGATACGGACCGAACCGACCGACGCGAACCACGACATCGCGGCCCTCGTCGTCGACGAACATCTTGATCGAGTTCACTTCGCGCGCGTCGATGTCGTCGAGCTGCACGGAGACCATCTTCTTCAGGCCACCGGACCGCGCGACCGACCCCTCGGCGCCGTGATCGCCACCGAAGTAGAAGCTGGACAACCAGTTTCCGCGCTGCTCGCGCCCACCGGCGATCGCGTCGAGGTCGTCTTCCATCGCGGCGGTGAAGTCGAAGTCCACCAGTCGTCCGAAGTACGCCTCGAGCAGACCGACCACCGCGAACGCCACCCACGCCGGGGCCAGCGCGCTGCCGCGCTTGTAGACATACCCGCGATCGAGGATCGTTTTGATGATCGAGGAGTAGGTCGACGGACGGCCGATGCCGAGGTCTTCCAGCGTCTTGATCAGCGAGGCTTCGGTGTAGCGGGCGGGCGGGTTGGTGCTGTGGCCGTCGGGGTTCAGCTCGACGGCGGTGACGTTTTGGCCCTGTTCCAGTGCGGGCAAACGGGATTCGGCGTCGTCGGACTGGCCGCCCGCCTCCTCGTCGACACTTTCGACGTAGGCCTTGAGGAAGCCCGCGAAGGTCAGCGTGCGGCCCGAGGCCGAGAACACGCACTCCTCGCCGGTGCCCGCGGTGCCGGTGATGCGCAGGGTCAGCGTGGTGCCGCGCGCGTCGACCATCTGGGAGGCGACGGTGCGCTGCCAGATCATCTCGTAGAGCTTGAACTCGTCGTTGTCGATCTTGGACGCCAGCTGACCGGGCGTGGCGAACACGTCGCCCGAGGGACGGATCGCCTCGTGTGCCTCCTGCGCGTTCTTCACCTTGCGCGTGTACTGACGCGGCGTCGGCGAGACGTACTCCGCGCCGTAGAGCTGGGTCGCCTGCGAACGCGCGGCCGCGATCGCCGACTCCGACAGCGTCGTGGAGTCGGTACGCATGTAGGTGATGTGGCCGTTTTCGTACAGCTTCTGCGCCACCCGCATCGTGCGCTCGGAGGTGAACCGCAGCTTGCGGCCCGCTTCCTGCTGCAGCGTGGACGTCATGAACGGCGGGTACGGCTTGCGGGTGTACGGCTTGGCCTCGGCCGAGCTGACCTCCATCGCGGCACCCTGCAGCGACTCGGCCAGCCGACGGGCGTACGCCTCGTCGAGCACGACCACGCCGGTGGCCGACTTGAGCTGACCGTCGGACCCGAAGTCACGACCGGACGCGACGCGATCGCCTGCGACCTGCACCAGGCGCGCGCCGAACGTGCGCGGGTTGGTCGAATCGGACTTCTCGTCGGGACCGGCGTCGAGCTTGGCGGCGATGTCCCAGTACCCCGCGGAGCGGAACGCGATGCGCTCACGCTCGCGCTGCACGATCACGCGGGTGGCCACGGACTGCACGCGACCGGCGGACAGCCGCGGCATGACCTTCTTCCACAGCACCGGGGAGACCTCGTAGCCGTAGAGGCGGTCCAGGATGCGGCGGGTTTCCTGCGCGTCGACCAGATCGTTGTCGAGTTCGCGCGTGTCGGCGGCGGCGGCGAGGATGGCCGGCTCGGTGATCTCGTGGAAGACCATCCGGCGGACCGGGACCTTCGGCTTGAGCGTTTCGAGCAGGTGCCAGGCGATCGCCTCGCCCTCGCGGTCGGGGTCGGTGGCGAGGTAGAGCTCGTCGGCGTCGGCCAGCAAGCTCTTGAGCTCGGCGACCTTGGCCTTCTTATCCGGGTTCACCACGTAGATCGGCTCGAAGTCGTGATCGACGTCGACACCGAGGCGCGCCCACGGCTGACCCTTGTACTTGGCGGGCACGTCGGCGGCACCGCGCGGCAAGTCGCGGATGTGGCCTACCGAGGCCTCGACGGTGTAGTTCTTACCCAGATAGGGCGCAATCTTGCGGGCCTTGGTCGGTGACTCGACGATCACGAGACGACGCAGGGGTCGGCCCTGGTCGGCTGAACTGCGGTCTCGTGTTGCCACCGGCGAACACCTTCCTTCTTGATCCGCGCGTCGGGAGGTCCGCTCGGTGCGCGGCTGGGGCTGATGGTGACGTTCGGACATCACCATCAGTGACGTTTATACCCTGCGCACTTGGGGTAGAGCTGCACACGCGCCAACGCCAACCTGGGCGATGCTACCCGGGAAATGGCTCGTCCCCCACCTCCGCATGCGGGGGTGGGGGACGAGACGTTGTTGTGTTTCGCAGCTCAGGAGAGCGCGCGAACGCCGGTGGCCTGGGGGCCCTTGGTGCCCTGGCCGACCTCGAACTCGACCTTCTGGTTTTCCTCGAGGGTACGGAAGCCCGTGCCCTGGATCTCCGAGTAGTGGACGAAGACGTCAGCTGAGCCGTCCTCAGGCGCGATGAAGCCGAACCCCTTCTCCGCGTTGAACCACTTCACAGTTCCCTGTGCCATTCTGTTTCCTTCTCTTTCTCCGGAATCGGCGGACAACTGGGTTCGTCCGCCGGGCCCGTTCCGACCGCTGTACTGTTGGTCCCCCTGCAAGGAAATCCTGAGCACGGCGTTCGCAACAACGATCCTGCTGATGGTTTGGACCTTGGATCCGTCCCTCGAACACAGAAGCTTGCGACCGAGACCCAGTGAACCATGTCTCCGAGCAATTCAACAGTCGAGTTACCGACTATTTGCAAAATTCATGATCTTGCGAATGTGCAGGTAAGGGAGAGATTAGGTGTTTCCGTACTTTCGGTCTGTTTGCTTCTTGATAACCGAGTGAGCTTCCAGCAAACATGCTGTGACCCAGATCGCCACTGGGTTACGAAATCCCAGGTAGTGGTTGGCGCACACACACGTTTCACACTTCTCGTGTCGCGTGAGAGGAGGACCGGATGAATCCGGCAGACCGGACGGAGGTCCGAGCGCGCGATACGAGCGAAAGCTACGGTCGATCGTTGCTGAATCGTGTCCTGACCGACGCGGCCGCGGGCGGCGACCCGCTGACCCATGTCGCCGAGCTGCCCGCCCAGCGCGCGCGGACCACCGACTGGCCGAAATGGGCGGCATCGTCGCTGGTCACAGCCCTGGACGCGCAGGGGATAGCGCTGCCATGGGAACACCAGACCCGGACGGCCGACCTCGCGTGGGCCGGCGACGACGTCGTCGTGAGCACCGGGACCGCGTCCGGGAAGTCGCTGGGCTACCAATTGCCGGTACTCACCGCGCTGCACGACGACCCGCGCGCGACCGCGATCTACCTGTCCCCCACCAAGGCGCTGGGCGCCGACCAGTTGCGGGCGGTCGGCAGTCTGATTCACGACAATCCCCTGCGTGAGGCCCATCCGGCCAGCTACGACGGCGATACTCCCGCCGAGGTCAGGCAGTGGGTGCGGGCCAACGCGCGGTGGATCTTCACCAATCCCGACATGTTGCACGTGGGGATTCTGCGGTCGCACCAGCGGTGGGCGCGGGTGCTGCGGAACCTGCGGTATGTGGTGGTCGACGAATGCCACGCATATAGAGGAGTGTTCGGTTCGCACGTCGCGCTGGTGCTGCGACGGTTGCGACGGCTGGCCCGGTTCTACGGTGCCGATCCGGTTTTCATCCTGTGCTCGGCCACCAGTGCCGATCCGGCGGCCTCGGCGAGCAGGTTGGTCGGGTCGCCGGTTGTCGCGGTCACCGAGGACGGGTCGCCGCGCGGGGCCAGGACGATCGCGCTGTGGGAACCGCCGCTGAGCGCGTCGTTGACCGGGGAGAACGGGGCGCCGGTGCGGCGGACCGCGACCAGCGAGGCGGCCAAGATCATGGCGGCGCTGGTGACCGAGGGTGCCCGGACGCTGACCTTTGTTCGCTCGCGGCGCGGTGCCGAACTGATCGCGCTCGATACTCGTCGCGTGCTCGCGGAAACTGCGCCTGAGCTGCAGGAGCGGGTCGCGGCGTATCGGGCGGGCTATCTGGCCGAGGACCGACGGGAGCTGGAGCAGTCGCTGTCGGAGGGGACTCTGCTCGGTGCCGCCAGTACCAATGCGCTCGAGCTCGGAGTCGATATCGCGGGGTTGGATGCCGTGGTCATCGCGGGTTTTCCGGGGACCGTGGCCTCGTTCTGGCAGCAGGCGGGACGGGCGGGGCGGCGATCACAGGGGTCACTGGTGGTGCTCGTGGCCACCGACGACCCGCTCGACACGTACCTGGTGCATCACCCGGAAGCGCTGCTCGACCGGCCGATCGAGGCCACCATCACCGACCCCTACAACCCTTATATCCTCGGGCCGCAGCTGCTGTGCGCGGCGATGGAACTGCCGCTCACCGACATGGAAGTGAGCGAACTCCGGGCCGATGAAGTGCTCGCTGACCTGGCCGAACAGGGTTTGATCCGGCGTCGGCCCAGCGTTCGCGGGGCGGGGGCGCGCTGGCATGTCACCGCGCACACCCACCCGCACGACGACGTCGACGTGCGCGGTGGGCTCGGGTCGCCGATCGCGATCGTCGATGCCGAAACCGGGCGGCTGCTCGGCACCGCCGACGCGGGACGGGCGCCCGCGACGCTGCACTCCGGGGCGGTGCACCTGCATCAGGGTGAGACCTATCTGGTCGACGAGCTCGACCTCGAAGGTGGGGTCGCGTTCGTCAACGAGGTGGATCCCGGCTTCACTACCAGCTCTCGTCAGGTCACCTCGATCACCGTCGAAGGGGTGATCGAGGAGCGGGTGTTCGGTGAGGTATTTACCGCATCCGTGCAGGTCGCGGTCACCAATCAGGTCGTTGGCTACCTGCGCACGCTGGTCACCGGGGAGGTGCTCGACCAGGTGGAACTCGACCTGCCCGCGCACACCCTGCACACCAAAGCCGTCCTCTATACCGTCACGCCCCGACTGCTGGCCGCCGCGGACATCACCGACGAACAGCTGCCCGGCGCCTTGCACGCGGCCGAGCACGCCGCCATCGGGATGTTGCCGCTGGTCGCGGGCTGCGACCGGTGGGATATCGGCGGTGTCTCCATCGCCGAGCATCCCGATACGGGGGCGCCGACGGTGTTCGTCTACGACGGGCAGCCCGGTGGGGCCGGGTTCGCCGAGCGCGGGTTCGCCCAGCTCAGCGACTGGTTGGCCGCCACGCTGAGCGTGATCCGCAGCTGTGCGTGCCAGGACGGGTGCCCCTCGTGCGTGCAGTCGCCCAAGTGCGGCAACGGCAACAATCCCCTGGACAAGGACGCTGCCGCACGCCTGCTCGCGGCCGTGCTGAGCGAGCTGCGGGTCCATGCCGAACCCGGTAGCTGATCCGTGATGCTCGCGCGTTCCGGGTGTGACCGGGGCTATACCTCGCTCGAAGAATGCTGGTCACCTGTCCGAATTAGTGTTGACCAGCGCAGACATGCTCATGGACACCTCGCTTCCGATTAAAGAGGACCACTTTTCGATTAACTGACTCATTGCCAATGGGCGCGGGTGGGCAATCGCGCTATTGCTTTCATTTTTTTCCCGATCAGATCAAAGAATGCGCATGAAATAGTGCAAACGTGGTTCCTTTAAATTCCGGAATGGTTCGGTACGGAACTACCACCGACCAGTGATAACACTTGCGCGTCACCCATTCTCTTCGACCGGTCCCGCCCGCGCCGATGCCCGCACAGTGCGCACGCCGAATACCCCCGCGGGCACATTCGCCTCGACCTCGACCACCACATCCCACTGCGCGACCGCACACCGTCGCACCCGCGCACCCATCCGCGCGGCGATCTCCCCGGCCTCCCCACACCCCGCCTCGGCACCCTCGACCAACACCACCGCCGCGCCCAACGCCGCCAGATCAGCGGCCCCCTGCGCGCGATGCCGCGCCACCACCACCGCACCCACCTGCGCGACCACCAACGTCATACCGATCAACCCCGCCAACACCACACACACGAACACCGAGGCAGCACCCGCATCCCCCGCGAGCCCGCGCCACGCGAGCCCGCGCCACGCGAGCCAGCGCCCAACCGATCCGAATGGCCGTGCGGGGGCAGACCCCGACGGCTTCAGTGACGGAGCCGTCTTCCCCGCCTGCCCCATGCCCCGCTCCGGCGCACCTGCGAACGTCGGCGGCGCTGGCGCCGGGATGCGCCAGTACCAATGCGCTCGCTCCCACGGAGCCAGCGCCGCGCGCTGGCGGGTCGGCGCCCCGCACTCGGCCTGCCGGCGGATCGGCGCCCCGCACTCGTGCTGGCGGATCGGTGCCTCGCGCTCGTGCAGGCGGATCGGTGCCTCGCGCTCGTGCAGGCGGATCGGTGCCTCGCGCTCGGTGTGCGGCGCGGCCCGGCGCTCGGCGTGCAGCGCGGCCCGGCGCTCGGCGTGCAGCGCGGCCTGGCGCTCGGTGTGCGGCGCGGCCGGGCGCTCGGTCGGGTAGCCGGGGTTGAGCGCGATCGTCAGCGGCGGGTCCGGCCTCTCGGCAGGTGGTGGGCGATCGGGCCGACGCAAGGTTGCTGCGAGCCTTGTGATCACCGGCCGACTCCTGGTTCGGTGGCGGCTACCGCTTCGGCGTGTAAGCGGAGGCCGGGTAGGAGTGGCGTGTCGGCGGTGACGGTGGCTACTACGCGGTCTCCTTCGGTGCGCAGGTCGATGGTTGCGCCTGGCGGGGCGACTGTTCTGCCTGCGGCGAGGGCGTGGGTGGTGTCGCCGCGGGCGGCGAGGCGGGCGGTTTCGCGGGCGGCGTCGACGCAGCGGACCTGGGTGGATGCGGCGAGTAGAGCACCGATACAGAGGGCCACCGCGCACACCAGGGCGGCGAGGGCGATGGCGGCCTCGACCGTCACCGCACCCGCGTCGTCGCCGAGAGTTGTTGTGGTGCGGCTGTTTACACGTTCATGTTCAGCGCCTTGTCGATGATGCCGGTCAGCGCGGTGACGATGCTGTCCCCGGTCACCACCCCGTAGAGCACGGCCCCGAAGGCCGCAGCGGCAATGGTTCCAATTGCGTATTCGGCCGTACTCATGCCTGCGTCGTCGATCAGCAGGCGCAGGAAGCGAACGCGGGCCTCCGTGCTTACGGTGCGAACGAACGTCATCGTGATCCCCTCTCTGGTTGCACCGCACGGCTTTTCCGCGCGGTGAAGATTCGGTGGCCTCGTCGAGGCCGGTCATAGCAGCCCACCGCCGCCGAGCACCGTGTCCGCGAGGCCGATGACGACCGGGACGATGCCGAGACAGACGAAGGCTGGCAGAAAACACAGGCCGAGCGGTCCGCCGATCAACACGCCCGCCCGTTCGGCGCGCGCGACGGCCGCGTCCTCCACGGCTTCGCGGCGCTGAGTGGCGAGTTCGCCGACCGCGGCGGCCAGCGACGCACCCGACCGCGCCGAGCGGCGCGCCATCCTGGCCAGCGACTCCACCTCGTCGGCACCCGGCGATCCGACCGCATCAGCGGCTGCCCGTTCCCACGCGGTGGCGGCATCGGCACCCAGCGCGAGAAGGTCTGCGGCCCTGCACAATGCGGCCCGCAGCACCGGCGGGGCGGTGACGGCGCTCGCCCGCGCGGCCGCAGCCATCGGCAGTCCCGCCCGTAAACAGGCGGCGAGCAGATCGAACGCCGAAGCGGACCCGAGCGGATCAACTCTCGCAGTCCCCAACCCGACCGCCGGCGTACTCACCTGCACCGACCCGAGCGCGCGCACCCGACGACTGACCGCCACCCGCCCGGGCAGCAACACCATCGCCACCGCCGCGATCAACAACGCCTCCGGCGAAAGACCACTCATCAACTCCCGCACAGCAATTCCCTCCTCGAAGTTCGATCCACACCCATCCACACCCTGTCCACACCCCGCCCGCACCCGTCCACAGCTGTCCGCACCCCGCCCGCACCCATCCATGCCCATCCACACCTGTCCACGCCTTGCCCGCACCCATCCACGCGCCGCCCGCACCATCCACGCGCCGCCCGCACCATCCACGCGCCGCTCGCACCCATCCGCGGGCCGCCCGCACCCATCCCCACCTGTCCGCACCCCGCCTGCACCCATCCACGCGCCGCCCGCACCTATCCACACCTGTCCACACCCCGCCCACACCTGTCCACAGGCCTCCATACCAGCGGCCGATGCGGCGACGGCCCCTGCGATGGCCGACGCTGAGTCACGCAGCGCGTCTCCATCGGCCGCTCCCGCGATGGTGAATGTGTGACGTGAAGCGGGGTCAGGCTGTGCTCTTGCGGGTGATGACATCTGTCCACAGGAGTCCGCAGCAGGCCAGGGCCGCACCGAGTGGGAGTAACAGTTCGCCTGCCGGGGTGGTGAACAGGATGGTCAGGGGTGCGGCGCCCATCAGTTGGCCCAGGCCGATGCCTACCAGTGGGAGGCCGGCCAGGACGGTGGCCGAGGCTCGGGCGCCTGCCAGGGCGGCTTCGGTGCGGTCTCGGAAGCGGATGCGGCCGAGTAGGTCGGTTCTGGCGGCGGACAGTAGTTCGGCCAGTGCCAGGCCGTGCTCTTCGGCCACTCGCCAGGCGGCGGCGATCCTCGACAGTTCTTCGGCGACAATCGAATCCGGTTGGATCCAGCCGTCGGCACCGGAGCCGCCGAGTCGACTACGCCCTGCGCTGATCGCCAGTACCCGTGCTGCCTCGCCGCGCGACTCGCCTGCGGCGGATTCGGCGGCCGCGCTGGGGTGTGCGCCGACGCGAAGTTCGCCGACCACGGCTTCGAGGCCTGCCAACAGGTACCCGCATTCGCGGCGTCGCTCGCGGTCGCCACGACTACGCCGCCTCCGCACCGCGACAGTGACTCCCAACATGAGCGCCGCCACCCCGATCCCCGGCCCGAGCGCAAACGCCGTGCACCCCAACGCGATTCCTGCACACCACTCCACAGGTACCCGCCTCGGCGCACGATTCCTGCCCGCGCCGAACAATCGGGCGAACCGCCGCTGCCCACCAGCCACGGGGAGCACCAGCACCGCGACCGCACAACACAGCAGCGCACTGCCCACCAGTCCACCTCCATCGAGTAGATACGTTCACCTCGGCTGAACCACCCACCAAGCGCCACCTCGGTCGGGATACGTGCAGTCCGACTCAACGGTCCGCCCCGCGCGCGGCCTCCCGCCACGAGCGAAATGCGTGCACTTCGGGTGCACCAACCACCTACCGCCGCCTCAATCGGGATACGCGCAGTCCGACTCAACGGTCCGCCCCGCGCGCGGCCTCCCGCCACGAGCGAGACACCTGCTCTTCGGGTGCACCAACCATCAACCGCTACTTCGATTTTCGCGTTCATCATCCGAGTCGCACCTCCAGCAGCCTGCGCAGCTCGGGGGCGGCGGGAGCTGGCTGGTTGTCGGATCGCCAGGCCGGCGCGATGTGTACTCCGTCGGAATCTCTTTGCAGTACACCGATTTCGCGCAGGGCTCGGGTTCCGTCGGATCGGCGGTGGACGTGCAGAACCACCTGGACGGCGGCGGCCAATTGGCTGTGTAGTGCGGCGCGGTCCATGCCGCCAAGGGCCGCGAGGGCTTCTAGGCGGGCGGGTACTTCCTGTGGTGAGTTGGCGTGCACGGTGCCCGCGCCGCCGTCGTGGCCGGTGTTGAGGGCGGTCAGCAGGTCGACGACTTCGGCGCCGCGGACTTCGCCGACGACTATGCGGTCGGGTCGCATACGTAGTGCCTGGCGGACGAGGTCACGGACCGTAACCGCGCCTACGCCTTCGACATTCGCTGTTCGAGCGACAAGGCGCACTACGTGCGGATGGACCGGTGCGAGCTCGGCGGCGTCTTCTACGCAGATGATCCGTTCGGCCGGGTCGACTGCGGCGAGCAATGCGGACAGCATCGTAGTTTTGCCCGCACCGGTTCCGCCGACGACCAGGAATGCGAGGCGGGCGCGGACGATGTCGCCGAGTAGGCGCCGTGCGTCCGGTGGAATCGATCCGGCGGCGGCCAGTGCGTCCAAGCCCTGGGTGGCCGGGCGGAGGATGCGCAGGGAGAGGCAGGTGCCGTCGTGGGCGACCGGTGCCAGGACCGCGTGTAGTCGGACGCCGAATGCATCCCCCAGAGTCGCTTCGGTGCCGGCGAGTTTGCCGTCGACCCAGGGTTGGGCATCGTCGAGGCGGCGACCGGCAGCCAGCGCCAGACGTTGGGCGAGGCGCCGTACCGCGGCTTCGTCGGCGAAGCGAACATCGGTCAACTCGAGTCCGTGCCCGCGATCGATCCACACCGAATCTGGCGCTGTGACAAGCACGTCCGCTACTCGCGGGTCGTGCAGCAGCGGTTCGAGCAGTCCGGCCCCGGTCATCTCGGTTTGTAGCAGTCGCAAGGCCCGCAGCAGATCGGTGTCGGCGAGCACTCCGCCCGCTTCGGTGCGAATCGCGGCGGCCAGCTGTGCCGCATCGGGCACGCCGGGATGTTCGGCGAGCCGTTCACGAACCCGTTCGAGCAAGTCGACGGTGACGAAAGTAGTCATCGCGCCACCGCGGAGCATCGGCTCTGACCACGGCGAGCACGGCACCGCACACTTGCGGGGCGTCTGCTCCACCCATGGCGAAAATGGCATCGCATACTCACGGGGCATCCGCTCCTACCTTGGCGAGACGGCGTCGCGTACTCACGGGGCATCTGCTCCCACCATCGCGAGAACGGCGTCGGCGGCGTCGCGCAACGGACCCCGGCGTCGCACGCTCAAGCCGCCGCGTTCGAGGCGGGATGCCAGGCCGGCTTGGCCGCGGACGGCAGCCAGCAGCGGCAAACCGAGCAGCTCGGCCACTTCCGCGCCGCGCAGTCCCCCGGGTGCGGGACCGCGAACTACCAAGCCGCGATTCGGGTTTCGTTCTCCGAGGTAGGCCGAGACGACCTCCGCCGCGGCGATGGAGCGCAGTCGGGCTGGGACGATGAGCACGACCAAGTCGGCGGCATCGAGCATCGCGTCGGCCGCCGGCCCTCGTTCGCAGGACACATCGCAGACCACGAGATCACCTGCGTCCCGGCCTGATTCGATGACAGCACGCACCGCCGCCGGAGAAAGTTCGGTCAGTGAATCCGCAATCCGCGTGCGGCCGGCGACCGAGGCCGACTGGGGCGAATACCCCTGCGCCCAGGAGCTATTCGCAAAGGGTGACTCGCCGCCCAGGTGCTCAACCATCGCAAGACGCGCCGATTCAGCCCGCCCGATCGGCGCATGACCACCCGAGGCAGCCCGCCCCATCGGCGCGTTACCTCCCGAAGCGGTCGGCCCGATCGGCGCGTGACCTCCCGAAGCGGCCGGCGAACGCCCATGACCCGGGATAGCAGGCCGCGCTCGCCCGCACGACAACACCGCCAACCCGGGCGACGCCGCAGGCAGCGCATTGTGCAGAGCCGCAGCCGAGACACGACCATCCTCGATGACCAAGTCCGGCCAACGCAGGCCGGGCACATTCTCCATTCCCAGCACCAGATCGATTCCCCCATCGAGCGGGGCACCGTCGATCAGCACCGTGTCACGGCGAACCCGACGCGCAGCTCCACGCAGCGCGGTAGCGGCAGCGAGCGTGGAGGCCCCCGCACCACCGCCCGCACCGACAACGGCGATCACGATCCCCTCACCCGTCCGGGATTCAGCATGTTCGGCGAACTGTTCGACCAGCGCGACAGCACCCGACGGCAACGCCACGACCCGTTCCGCACCGACCGCGGTGGCGGCCTGCCAATCAGGAACGGCGGGTTCACCTTCGGTGACGAGCACGATCCCCGCCCGCCGCGGACACCCGGCAAGCGCGGCAGCGAGAGCGGCGTCGGTATCGAGAATCACCATCCCCGCCCCGGACCACGCGTGCCGACCGACGGGCATCACCCGTTCATCGGTGACACGTTCGGCGGCCGCCGCGACCCTGCGCACCTCCGCGCGTAACCGTTCGTCTCGCACGAGTACGAGAGCCGGCGCGATCGGTAGGCCCGTGCTCGCTAGAGGTGGTGCGGTGCGCGCCGGAGGTGGAGAGTTGCCGCGAATCGGGGCGAGGTTCATACGACTCAGCGTGGCCGAATACCGAAGTTGTCAACACCCCGAAAACGCTGATTGTGGATAACTCGGGGGTGTGGAGAACTTTTACGTTCTGGCCCGGAATAGAGGACGGCCCCAGCCGGGGGGGAGGAGGCTGGGGCCGTCGGGTTCAGCCCCGGGGGGTCGGGCTGAACGCGCCTGGAACAAGTCCAGGTGCCAGCAATACTACACCCACACCCCGCGACGGGCGCAAGTAGCATTTGCCGACATTCTTCGGCGATTCGCCGCATCCGGCGTCCCCACGGCAAACCCTTTCCCATGGTCCGGGCAGCCGATCCTGCGGCGCGCGCGGCGGGTGCCTATTCTGTTGTCGTGACGCCAGAACGCGACCAGACCTCGCCCACGGAACCGACACTGGGCACTTCGGGCCGTGCCCCGGTGCCCGGCGGACGGGTCGCGGCGTTCTTCGATCTGGACAAAACAGTGATCGCGAAGTCGAGTGCGTTCGTGTTCAGCAAACCCTTCTACGCGCAGGGTCTGCTCAACCGCAGGGCCGTGTTGGAGAGCAGCTACGCACACTTTCTGTTCCTGCTTTCCGGTGCCGATCACGACCAGATGGAACGAATGCGGGCAAACCTGGCCAACATGGTCGCGGGCTGGGATGTGGAACAGGTCAAAAGCATTGTGGCCGAGACATTGCACGATCTGGTCGACCCGTTGATCTATGCCGAGGCAGCGGATCTGATCGCCGATCACAAGATTCGCGGGCACGATGTGGTGATCGTTTCCGCCTCCGGCGAGGAGATGGTCGGGCCGATCGCGGAAGCGCTGGGCGCTTCGCACACCGAGGCGACGCGGATGGTGGTCGAAGACGGCAAGTACACCGGCGACATCGAGTTCTACTGCTACGGCGAGGGCAAGGTCACCGCTATCGAAAAGCTGGCCGCCGAGCAGGGGTACGACCTGTCGCGGTGCTACGCCTACTCCGACTCGGTGACCGACGTGCCGATGCTGAGCGTGGTCGGCCATCCGACCGCGGTCAACCCCGACCGCGGGTTGCGCAAGGAGGCCGCCACGCACGGTTGGCCGGTGCTCACCTTCTCCAATCCGGTGTCGCTGTGGTCGCGATTCCAGACACCGTCGACCACCACGGTCGCCGCGACGGCCGCCGTGGGACTGAGCGCGATCGTCGCGGGCACGATCAGCTACTGGCTGCTGCGCAAACGGCGCTGACCCGGAACGAGCACGAATCTCCGGGTGACACGCCGAATTCTGCGGGATTCAGTAATGCCTGCGAAACCCTTGATGTGAGTGCGGTCACAGTGTAAGAATGGAGTCACGGAAGGACGGAAGGCCAAGACGGAGCCGGAAGAGAAGGTTTCGCCTCCCATCCCACCTTCCCAGCACGGACGCCAGGCACCCACGCGCAGCGCGCCGCGACAAGGCCGAAACGGTTGTGGGCCTGCGAAATCCGAGCCGACGTCGGCGGAAGCCTCGCACAGGTTGCGGGGAAGAACCGGCGGGGCTGGGATTAACGCCGAGGCCACCGAACACAACCCACTCTGCACGCCTGGTAACCCGGTGTTCCGTGCTACGCGGGCGGTGAGGTCGAGCAATCGACAACGCCGCCCGTTTCGTGTGCACACCCGAATCGCGAATTCGACTGCACACCCTCACAACTGCGCGTGCAGTTCACAACTGCGCGTAAGCCGCCAGCAGCTGAGCTTGCGCGGCGTCGAGATACTCCGCGACCTCCGCCGCCGCCGTCTCGCGCTCGCCGGCTTCCAACATCGCGCAGATCCGGTCGTTGCGACCCAGATACGGCTCATGGAACGAGCGAACCTCGGGCATGCGATGGAACACCAACCGCATCTCCGCCAGCAGCAGCGCCATCTGCTGCTCCAGCCGAGGGCTGCCCGACAGCGCGACCAGGGCCTTGTGAAAATGCTGGTTCGCGGTGGCGACTCCGCCCCATTCCCCTACGGCCGCGGCGGCCAGTCCCTCGTTCACCGCGCTGCGCACCATCGCCACTCCGGTCGGCGTGAACGCTTCACCATGGCGGACGGCCGCGGGTTCGATGAGTTTGCGAGCCCGGTAGACATCGCGAACATCGGCGGGACCCGGCACCGCGACGAAGACTCCACGATTGGGTTCGCGCACCAGCACCCGCTCGGCCACGAGTTGGCTCAACGCTTCGCGAACAGTGTTGCGCGACACGCCGAGTGCGGTGCACAGCCCCTGTTCCGGCAGGCGCGCGCCGGGGCGTAATCGCCCTTCGGTGACCTCTTCGCGGACAACGTCGGCTACCCGCTCGGCCGTGGTGCTCCGGTTGACGAAATGCCGGGTGCGACCAAGCGAGGCGAGGGCATCAGACACAGGATCGGCGAGGTGCATGAGAACCAAAGATTACCACGGTCGTTACACATTCCTCTTGTCAGATTGTTGAACAATCCATACGCTCACACGGGAGACCCGCGGATGTGCCGCCGGTCACACCAGGGAGATAGTCCAGTGAGCGAAACGAAAATCTCAGCCCTGAAATCAACAGCGAGTGGCGCGACCAGCCGGGGAGCAGTGCTCGGCGCCATGTTCCTGATGGCCACCAGTGCCATCGGACCCGGCTTCATCACCCAGACCGCGTCGTTCACCGCCAAGCTCGGCGCTGCCTTCGCCTTCGCGATCGTGGTGTCGATCCTGGTCGACATCGCCGTGCAGCTCAACGTCTGGCGCGTCATCGGCATCTCCGGCGAACGCGCCCACATCCTCGGCAACAAGGTCGCACCAGGCGTCGGCTGGGCGCTGGCCGCGCTGGTGATCGTCGGCGGCTTCGTGTTCAACATCGGCAACGTGGCAGGCACGGGCCTGGGCACCAACGCGATGTTCGGCCTGGATCCCAAGATCGGCGGGGCGGTCTCGGCCCTGATCGCGATCACGATCTTCCTGGTGAAACGGGCGGGCGTCGCGCTGGACCGGATCGTGATCGTGCTCGGCGCGCTGATGATCGCGCTGATGATCTACGTCGCCATCGTGTCGGACCCACCGCTCGGCTCGGCGCTCGTCAACGTGGTCGCGCCCGAGAAGGTCGACTTCCTGGTGATCACCACCCTGATCGGCGGCACCGTCGGCGGCTACATCACTTACGCGGGCGCGCACCGCATCGTCGACGCCGGACTCACCGGACCCGAGAACGCGGGCGCGATCACCCGCAGTTCGGTGATCGGCATCCTGGTCACCGGCCTCATGCGGATCCTGCTGTTCCTCGCGATTCTCGGAGTCGTGGCGGGCGGGGTGCAGCTGACCGGCAAGAACCAGGCCGCCGACGCGTTCCAAGCCGCCGCCGGTGACGTGGGCCTTCGCCTGTTCGGCATCATCTTCTGGGCCGCGGCCATCACCTCGGTGATCGGTGCCGCCTACACCTCGGTGTCGTTCATGACCAAACCCGCGACCTCCGACCGCACCCGCAACCTGCTCACCGTCGGGTTCATCGCTGTCTCCGCGACGGTCTTCCTCGTACTGCCCAACGGCACGACACCGCAGGGCCTGCTCATCTTCGCCGGCGCGTTCAACGGGTTGATCCTGCCGATCGGCTTCACGCTCGTGCTGTGGATCGCCGCGCGCCGCCGCGACCTGCTCGGCGGCTACAAGTACCCGATGTGGTTGCTGGCGATCGGCGTCACCGCCTGGCTGCTGAGCCTGTACATGGGCTACCAGGCGATTCTCGGGATGGGCAAACTGTTCACATGAGAATGCTGCCGTGCGCCGATGCCGGGCTGCTGCTCGAAGTCGGGTCGCTGCGCGAGGTTCTCGCACTCGCCGACGCCGTGCGTGCGGCCGACTTCGCCGACGTGCTCGACGTCGTCCCGGCCGCCCGCACGGTCCTGCTCACCACGCGGCGCGGCGCCGACCTCGAAGTTCTGCGTCGAGCCGTGCTCGACCTGGACGTCGAAGTCGGTGCGGTCGCGACCGCGGACACTACGGTCGAGGTGCCGGTGCACTACGACGGACCCGACCTCGCCGAAGTCGCCGCGCTGACCGGACTTTCGGCGGAGCAGGTGATCCACGCCCACACGAATACGCCGTGGCGGGTCGCGTTCGGCGGGTTCGCGCCCGGCTTCGCCTACCTCGCGGAAGGGGATCGGCGGCTGTATGTGCCACGGCGAGCGGAGCCGCGCGCTTCCGTGCCCGCCAGCTCGGTCGGGCTGGCCGCGGAGTTCAGCGGGATCTATCCGCGTTCGTCGCCGGGTGGCTGGCAGTTGATCGGGCGAACCGACGTGGTGCTGTGGGATGCCGAGCGCGACCCGCCCGCGCTGCTGCGGCCCGGCGCGGTCGTGCGATTCGTTGACGCGGGCAAGCGGAAGTCGACGACGCGACCGGCAGGCGAGGTCGCCGCCGAGCGGCGCGATGAACGATCCGACCGGCATATCGAAGTCCTTGCTACCGGGGCGCTCGCCCTGGTCCAAGACCTGGGCCGACCGGGACTGGCCGCCAACGGCGTCGGCCGTTCCGGTGCCGCGGACCGGGCGGCGCTGCGGCTGGCGAACAGGCTGGTCGCCAATCCTGAGGAGGCCGCCGGAATCGAAATCACGTTGGGTGGCCTCGCCGTGCGCGCGGGCGCGGACCTTCCCGCACCGTTGGAGTTGGCGCTGACCGGCGCGGCGGCACCCGCCACTGTTGACGGCACTCCGGTCGGACACCGGTCCGTCATCACGCTCAGCGCTGGTCAGACCCTACGACTGGCGATGCCCGCGGTCGGACTGCGCACTTACCTCGCCGTACGCGGCGGTATCGATGTGCCCGAGGTGCTCGGCTCCCGCAGCACCGATGTGCTGTCCGGAATCGGACCACCCGCGCTCACCGCGGGAACAGTGCTGCCGATCGGTCGCCCGCCGACGGAGTTCCCCCTGGTAGATCAAGCACCCGGCCCCGCTGGCGACGACTCGACCGTCACGTTGCGGGTCGTGCTCGGCCCGCGCGACGACTGGCTGCACGACCCCGCCGGTCTGCACGGCTCCACCTGGACCGCGTCCGACCGCAGCAACCGCGTCGGTATGCGGCTGACCGGCGGCACCCTGCGACGCTGCCGTGACGACGAATTGCCCAGCGAAGGGACGGTCCGCGGCGCGATCCAGGTCCCGCCCGGCGGCGAGCCGGTGATCTTCCTGGCCGACCACCCGGTGACCGGTGGTTATCCGGTGATCGGGGTGGTGGTCGATGCCGACGTCGATGTCGCGGCGCAGGTTCGGCCCGGTCGATCGGTGCGGTTGGTCGTCGTCGACGACGGGATCTCAGCCCGCGGCTGAGTCAGCGATCGAGTTCGCTTCGCGGGCACCGTCTTCCAGCGCGCCGGAGCAGAACACGACCCAGCCGCCGACGCCCTCGATCGTGCCGAGGCCGAAGCCCGCGGCGGCGTCGAGGTAGGCCGGGTGGCGGCGCAGCCAGAAGACTTCGGGGACGCCGAGGCTGTGGGGGTCGAGGCCGCTGGCTACCGCTACCAGGCGGGAGGCGCCGCGGGCTACGACGCCGTCGGCGGTGCCGAAGGGGCGTAGCGACAGCAGTTCGCCGTGCACGATGGCCGCGATCACGGGGGCGGGGGCCTTGCTGGTGTGGATGGTTTGCGCGAGTAGGTCGAGGCGTTCGGCCACGCCGGGGGCGGAGCGGGGGCGGCCCAGGTCCTGTTCGTCGGTGACCAGGTCGGCGGCGGCGAGCAGGTGCAGGCGGGCCAGGGCCTGCAGGGGGGCACGTCGCCAGGTGCCGACGAGGTTGTTGAGGGCGTCGCCGTCGAGGGCCTGGCCCACCCGCAAGGCGCCGGCCAACACCGGGTCGGTGACCTGGCCGTCGGCGGGCAGCTCGGTGCTCGCGCCTTCGATGGCCGCGGAGGAACGAGCCGCACGCACGGCGGCTTCGGCGGCGGTGGTCGCCCAGCCGCGCCGGTTCGACTTGTGCCGGTGCACGGCCGCGAGCGCGTCGCGCGCCTTGTCGGCGGCTTCACGCACGCCGGGCAGGTCGACCAGGGGCTGCAGCGGATCAGTCACGGCAAGCAGGTTACCGCCCGGACAGCGCGGGCCCCACCGTCACATCCACCCCGAGCGCGCGCCACGCCTCCCCCGTGACGCGCGCCCCGACCTACCCCGTGAGCAACTCCCGACCAGGAATCGCCTCGAGCAACGCCCGCGTGTACTCCTCACGCGGCGACGCGAACACCTCGTCCGTCGTAGCCGCTTCCACCACCTTGCCCTCACGCATGACCAGCACATTGTCCGCGATCTGCCGGACAACAGCCAGGTCGTGGGTGATGAACAGGTACGTCAGGCCCAACTCCGCTTGCAGGTCGTTGAGCAGGGTCAGGATCTGGGCTTGGACCAGGACGTCCAGGGCCGAGACCGCCTCGTCGCAGACCACCATTTCCGGGGACAGTGCCAGCGCGCGGGCGATCGCCACGCGTTGGCGTTGACCGCCCGACAGCTCGTTGGGGTAGCGCCGCATCACCGAGGTGGGCAGCGAGACCTTGTCGAGCAGGTCGCGCACGGTCGCTTCCCGTTCGGCGGGTGTGCCGATCTTGTGGACCCGCAGCGGTTCCTCGATCGTGCGGAAGATCGAGTACATCGGATCCAGTGAACCGTAGGGGTTCTGGAAGATCGGCTGTACCCGGCGCCGGAAGGCGAAGGCGCCCTTGCTGTCCAGCTTCGCCACGTCTTTGCCGTCGAAGCAGACGCTGCCCGAGGTCGGTTCGAGCAGGCCCAGCGCCATCTGCGCGATGGTCGACTTGCCCGAGCCCGATTCGCCCACGATCGCGGTGGTGGTGCCGCGTTCGACCGTGAAACTCACGTCGTCCACGGCGATGAAGTCCGTGGACTGCCACGGCCGCTTGCCGCGAATCTTGAACGCCTTGGACAGGTTTCGCACATCCAACACGGTGTCGGACAGATCATCGGACGCCTTCTCCGCGACCTCGACCGCCGCAGCGCGCACCTGCGCCCGCTGCCGCGACGACGACATCCGCGAAGCCGCGAGCGACGGTGCGGAATTCACCAACTTCTTGGTGTACGCGTGCTGCGGATCGCGCAGAATCTGCAGCGCCGGACCGGATTCCACCACCTTGCCGCGATACATCACCACCAGGTGCTCGGCCCGTTCGGCGGCCAGACCCAGATCGTGGGTGATCAGCAGCACCGCGGTGCCCAGCTCGGTGGTGAGCTTTTCCAGATGCCCCAGGATCTGGCGCTGGACAGTCACGTCCAACGCCGAGGTCGGCTCGTCGGCGATCAGCAGTTTCGGCCTGCACGACAGCCCCATCGCGATCAGCGCACGCTGACGCATACCGCCGGAGAACTCGTGCGGGTACTGGTTCACGCGACGTTCGACATCGGACATGCCCGCCTCGGCGAGCAACTCCACCGACCGTTTGCGGGCCTCGGCGCCGGTGCAGACACCGTTGGCCACCAACGTTTCCCGGATCTGGAAGCCGATCTTCCACACCGGGTTCAGGTTCGACATCGGGTCCTGCGGAACCAGGCCGATGCCGTTGCCGCGAACCGCGACGATCTCCTTCTCCGACGCCGTGGTCAGGTCCTTGCCGTCGAACATGATCGAGCCGCCGGTCACCTTGCCGGTGCCGGGCAGCAGGTCGATGATCGCGTGCGCGGTCGTGGATTTGCCCGAACCGGACTCGCCCACGATCGCCACGGTCTGACCCGGGTAGACGGTCAGGTTCACGCCGCACACGGCGGGCACGTTCTTGCCGTCGGAGGTGAAACTGACGTCCAGGTCACGGATTTCGAGCAACGGTACGGATTTGTCGACAGTCATCGGGTGCGCTCCTTCGGATCGAGCGCGTCGCGCACCGCGTCACCGAGCAGGATGAAGCTCAGCACCGTGATGGCCAGCGCGGTCGCCGGATAGAACAGGATCGGCGAGGTTCGGATCTCGTTCTTGGCGCGACTGATGTCGGCGCCCCACGCCACGATGTCGGGCGGTAGACCGACGCCCAGGAACGACAGCGTCGCCTCGGTGACGATGAAGACACCGAGCCAGATCGTGGCGACCACGATCAGCGGACTCGCCGAGTTGGGCAGCACGTGCCGCATCAGTGTGCCGATCCGAGATACGCCCAATGCCTTTGCCGCGGTGACATATTCACCGTTCTTGGCTTCGATCACCGCACCACGGGTGATACGCGCGGCTTGCGGCCAGGTGAACGCGACCAGGATTCCGATCACGGTCATGATCCCCGCGGGCCGCAGCAGCTGCAGCAGCACGATCGCGGCCAGCACCATCGGGATGGCGTAGAAGATCTCGGCGATACGCGACACGATCGTGTCGAGGAAGCCGCCGTAGAAACCGGAGATCGCGCCCAGCAGGCCGCCCACGATCAGGAACAGGAAGGCCGATCCGATGCCGACCGTCACCGACGCTCGCGCGCCATAGATGGTGCGCGCGAACACATCACAGCCCTGCTTGTCGAAACCGAACGGGTGACCCTCACGCGGGCCGTCCATGCCGAACTCGCCGAAACACGCGCGCGGGTCCTGGCTGGTGAACAGCGACGGCCACACCACCACGAGCATGACGAACGTGATCAGCACGACCGAGACCAGGAACACCGGGTTGCGGCGCAGCCTGCGCCACGCGTCGCCCCAGATGCTGGTCGGCGTGCCCTTGTCCACCACCCGGTCGGTGGCCAGCACCTCCACCTCGTCGGCGGCGGCTACGAAATGCTGTTGTTTGTCATGCATAACGAATCCTCGGGTCCAGCGCGGCGTAGAGCAGGTCGATGAGCAGGTTCATCAGCAGGAACAGCACCACCAACACCGTCACGAACGACACCACCGTGGGCGGTTCGCCGCGGATGATCGCCTGGTACATGGTGCCGCCGACGCCGGGAATGTTGAAGATGCCCTCGGTGACGATCGCGCCCGCCATCAGCGAGCCGAAATCGGCGCCGAGGAAGGTGACCACCGGGATCATCGAGTTGCGCAGAATGTGCACGTTCACCACCCGGCGGCGGCTGAGACCCTTCGCGGTGGCGGTGCGCACGAAATCGGCGGACTTGTTCTCCGCCACCGAGTTTCGGGTCAATCGCAAGACATACGCGAAAGACAGCGAACCCAACACGAACGCGGGTACGATCAGCTCACCCAGACTGGCTTTGCCCGTGACGGTGACCGGGGCGATCCCCCACTTCACACCGAGCAGGAACTGCGCGAGATAGCCGACCACGAACACCGGCATCGCGATGATCACCAAACTCGCGATCAGCATGGTCGAATCGAACAGCTTGCCCTTGCGCAATCCCGCGATCAGACCGAACACGATCCCGAAGAAGCCCTCGATCAGCACCGCGAGAAACGCGAGCTTGATGGTGATCGGGAACGCGCGCACGAGTTCGTCACGCACCGGGCGCCCCGAGAACGAGGTGCCGAAGTCCAGTGTGAGAATGCCTTTCAGGTAATGCAGATATTGCATGATGAAAGGTTGATCGAGGTGGTAGCGCGCACGCAGCACCGCCTCGGCCGCCGGCGTGAGCTGTTTCTCGCCCGCCAGCGCCTTGATCGGGTCACCCGGAATCAGAAATACCATCGCGTAGATGAGTAGCGTCGCGCCCAGGAATACCGGGATCATCTGGAGCAGACGCCGAAGAATGTACCAAGCCATCATTTCCTCCGAAAACGAAAGGGGCCGAGTCACATTCGCGTGACTCGGCCCACTGTCGAGTTCTACTTCTCGATGTTCTCGAAGTCGAACAAGCCGTTCCAGCCGAGCTCGGCCTTGCTGACCTTGTCGGAGATACCCGCGGCGGCGACATAGTCGAACACCGGGATGTCGACCATTTCCTTCAGCATGATCGTCTGAGCCTGCTCGATCAGCTTGTAGGAAGCCTCGTTCGTCGGCGCGGCCAGCGCGGCGTCGAAGAGACGGTCGACCTCAGGGTTGTTGAAGTTGACGTTGTTGGTCTCGGAGTAGCTGTAGTACTGCGATCCGAGGAACTGCATCATCGTCGGGTAGTCACCCTGCCAGCCGTAACGGAAAGCGGTGCCGATGGTTTCGTCGGTGACCGCGTCACGGATGTTCTTGAACGTGGGCATCGGGTTGGCGACCGCGTCGATACCCAGCGTGTTCTTCACACTGTTGGCCACAGCCTCGACCCAGGCCTGGTGGCCGCCGTCGCTGTTGTAGGTGATCGAGTACTTGCTCCCCGCCCACGGCGAGATCGCGTCGGCCTGTGCCCACAGCTTCTTGGCTTCTTCGGGGTTGTAGTCCAGCCATTCCGAACCCGGCAGCTTGGCGTTGAAGCCCGGCAGCGTGGACGCGGTGAAGTCCTTGGCCGGGTTGCGCAGACCGTTGAAGATCTTGTCCGCGATCTGCGGGCGGTTGATGGCCATCGAGATGGCCTTGCGCCGCAGAATGCCTTCTTCGCCGGCGAAGTGCGGCACGTTGGTCTGGATACCGATGTGCTGGTTCTGCGCGGTCGGCTTGGTGATCGCGCGGTCGCCCAGATCGCTCTTGTAGCTGGTGAGCGCACTGTCGGGAATGGTGTCCAGCGCGTCGAGGTTACCGGCCTGCAGATCCGCGTACGCGGTGTCGTAGGACTGGTACATCACGAAACTGATGCCCTTGTTCTTGGGCTTGCGGTTACCGGGGTAATCCGGGTTGGGCGTCAGATCGATCTTGACGTTGTGTTCCCACGTCTGGAATGCGTAGGGGCCGTTGCCGATCGGCTTCTCACCGAACGCCTTCATATCCTTGAATGCCGCCTCGGGCAGCGGATAGAACGGCGTGTAACCCAGGGCGCTCTCGAAGTCGATCGAGGGTGCCTTGAGGTCGACGGTGAAGGTGCGATCGTCGACGACCTTCAGGCCCGACATCGTCTTGGCCGTCGGCTTCTCGGCGCTGACTTCGTCGAACCCGGCAATGGGGCTGTACGCGTAGCTCTGCAGCTGCGCGTTGTCGGCCAGTGCGCCGTAGTTCCACGCGTCGACGAAGGACTTCGACGTCACCGTGGTGCCGTCGGTGAACTTCCAGTTCGGCTTGATGGTGATCTTGTACGACTTGCGATCGGTCGTCTCGATCTTCTCGGCCATCTCGTCGTGGGCTTCGCCGTTGGCGTCGTAGTACTTCAGCCCGGCGAACAAACGGTCGACAACTCGTCCGCCCATGTTCTCGTTGGTATTACTGGGTACCAACGGGTTCTGCGGCTCGCCCGCATTCGTGGTGACGATGCTGGAATCAGCACTGTCATCGGACGAGCACGCGGTAAGACTGAGGCTCGTGGCCGCCAGTCCTGCCGCAACCAGCGCGGTCGCTCTGATGAATCTCAACGCTCTCTCCCGGTTCAATTCCGTGGCTAACGGTCGGAGGTTAGCGGCTCTCGGCCGATTTATCACCATTCCGAGCCATTTTCACTTCACATGTATCAATACGGTTACTCGGTGGAAACGCAGGAAAAAATGCCGAGCCCCTCATGCTCGGCAGGAAAAATATGAACAAAAGTCGGAACCATCAGCTGAACGGTTGACTGAAAACGATAGCCCGCGACCGCCCGGTTTGTCCGGGAAGTCATCGGATGAACTAGTGCCGCGTCCGGAAAGGTTGATGCGGTAACCGCTCGGGGTGGCGGGTTGATCCGTGGCCGGTGACCGGTGATGCTGCCCAACGGAGGTGG
>NZ_JBHXRY010000001.1:1142350-1423105 GCF_042714895.1 Nocardia sp. NPDC058666 | reverse complement strand
CTGCGCCTAGCGATCTGGGCGAGTTTGCGGCCTTCCTCTGGGGTTACCGCTCTGACGAACACATCCGGCTTGCGAGCCACCGGCACCACCTCCGTTGGGCAGCATCACCGGTCACCGGCCACGGATCAACCCGCCACCCCGAGCGGTTACCGCATCAACCTTTCCGGACGCGGCACTAGTACCCCGCCCGTCGGGTATTACCGGCGACGCAATGCCGCGATTCGTTCGACCAGTTGATCGACCGACGCCAAAGCCGTTGGCGGGCCGCCACATTCGCGGCGCAGGTCGCCGTGGATCACGCCGTGGGGTTGGCCGGTGCGGTGGTGGTGCATGGCGACCAGGCTGTTGAGTTCGCGGCGCAGTTCGCCCAGTTTGTCCGAGGTCGCCACGCGTTCGGCGACGGCGGCGGGCGGGGGTGCGGTTTCTTGGGCGGAGCGGTCGGCCAGTTGACGGGTTTGGCGGTCGCGCAGCAGCGCGCGCATCTGGTCGGCGTCGAGCAGGCCGGGGATGCCCAGGTAGTCGGCTTCCTCGTCGCTGCCCGCGATGGTGGCGGTGCCGAAGGAGGAGCCGTCGTAGATCACCTGGTCGAGTTCGGCGTCGGCGGCCAGTGCCACGAAGGACTTCTCGTCTTCGCCGGGCTCGTCCTTGGTCTTGTTCGCGTCCATCAACAGTTCGTCGTCGAGGCCGTCCTTGGGGCGGTGCGGCTTGCCGATGACGTGGTCGCGTTGCAGTTCGAGCTGGGCGGCCAGGTCCAACAGCACCGGCACCGACGGCAGGAACACGCTGGCGGTCTCGCCGGGTTTGCGGGCACGCACGAAACGGCCGATGGCCTGCGCGAAGTACAGCGGCGTCGACGCGCTGGTGGCGTACACGCCCACGGCCAGGCGCGGCACGTCCACGCCTTCGGACACCATGCGCACCGCGACCATCCACGGCTGGGTGCCCTTGCCGAACTCGCCGATGCGCTGCGAGGACTGCGGGTCGTCCGACAGCACGACCGTGGGTCGTTCGCCGCAGATGTGTTCGAGCAGTTCGGCGTAGTCGCGGGCGCGCTCCTGGTCGGTGGCGATCACCAGTCCGCCCGCATCGGGCATACCGGACGCGCGCAGCTGACGCAGTCGCGTGTCCGCGGCGCGCAACACCGCCGAGATCCAGTCGCCCGCGGGGTCCAACGCGGTGCGCCAGGCGCGTGCGGTGTGCTCGGCGCTGAGCGGTTCGCCCAGGCGAGCGGTGTGTTCCTCGCCCGCGCTGTCGCGCCAGTGCGCGTCGCCGGAGTAGGCCAGGAACACCACGGGGCGCACGACGCCGTCGGCGAGCGCGTCGGAGTAGCCGTAGGAGTGGTCGGCGCGCGAACGCGGGAAGCCGCCCTCGTCGGGTTCGTAGGTGACGAACGGGATCTTGGAGTCGTCGCTGCGGAACGGGGTGCCGGTCAGCGCCAGGCGCCGGGTCGCGTCGCCGAACGCCTCTTCGGTGGCCTCACCCCAGGTCTTGGCGTCGCCGGCGTGGTGGATCTCGTCGAGGATCACCAGCGTGCGCCGGTTCTCGGTGCGCACGCGGTGGCGGGTGGGGTGCGCGGCCACCTGGGCGTAGGTCACCACGACACCGTGATAGTCGCCGGAGGTGCCGCCGGTGGAGTTGGAGAACCGCGAATCCAGCTGGATTCCCACCCGCGCGGCGGCGGAGGACCACTGGTGCTTGAGGTGTTCGGTGGGGGCGACCACGGTGATCTGATCCACCGTGCGATCGGCCAGCAACTCCGCGGCAACCCGCAGCGCGAAGGTGGTCTTACCGGCGCCGGGGGTGGCGACCGCGAGGAAGTCACGCGGTTTGGTGGCCAGGTACTTCGTCAACGCGCGCCGCTGCCAGGCACGCAACGAACCCGAGGGGGCAACAGTTTCGCCCGGTGTCCCCGCTTGCTTCGCCATGGCGGCACCCGACCCAGTCACGCACACGACCCTAGCCGCCCGCTACGGCGTGTCGCCAAACCGACGCGGGGTGGGCGACAGGCATCACAGCGACGCGCGTGCTCACCGACCATTTACCTGTTACCCGCCGACACGATGCCTGGGCCGCGCCACACGGACCGCGTTCGTGAGACATGCTTGACACCGAGATGAACAACGACCAGGTCCCCGCCGTCGATGCGACGCACCCGCCGCGCGCGCTCGCGCCCGGCGCCGCCCCCGCGCGCCCGTCGGCCGGTGTGCCCGCTGCCGGGCAACGCCGCAGCGATCAACGACGGTGGCTGCGCTGGTCGGCGACCGCGTGGCGGCTGGTGGTCCGGGTCGCCACCAAGTGCTGGGACAACTCGATCTTCACCAAGTCCGCGGCAGCCGCCTTCTGGCAAACGCTGTCGCTGGCGCCGTTGTTACTGGGCATTCTGGGCAGCCTCGGCTATGTGGGCGGGCTGTTCGGGCCCGACACGCTGGAGATCGTGGAGGCGAAGATCATCGCGTTCAGCCGCGACTTCTTCAGCCCGTCGGTGGTGTCGGATCTGATCGAACCGACCGTGGACGACGTGCTGGGCAAGGGGCGCGGCGCGGTGGTGTCGGTGGGTTTCGTGCTGTCGCTGTGGGCCGGGTCGTCGGCGATGTCGACCTTCGTGGACGCGATCGTGGAAGCGCACGGTCAGCAGGATGCCCGGCATCCGGTCTGGCAGCGGATCTTCGCGCTGCTGCTGTATGTGCAGTTCGTGGTGGCGGCGGTGCTGATCCTGCCGGTGATCGCGCTGGGTCCCACCCGGATCGGTCGGGTGCTGCCCGAATCGTGGCGTGAGCCGGGGTTGCGGCTGGTCGACACGTTCTACTACCCGATCGTGGGCCTGCTGCTGATCGTGGGGCTGACCACGCTGTACAAGCTGGCGTTGCACAAGTCGTTGCCGTGGCATCGACTGTTCGGCGGCGCGCTGGTGGCCGGGGTGTTCTTCATGGCCGCCAGCGACCTGCTGCGCCGGTACCTGTCCGCGATCAGTGCCACCGGGGTCAGTTACGGGGCGCTGGCCACGCCGATCGCGTTCCTGCTGTTCACGTACTTTCTCGGCTTCGCGGTGATCCTGGGCGCGGAGTTCAACGCCGCGGTGCAGGAGTTCTGGCCCGCGCGCGCGACCCGGATCGAGCAGGTGAAGGAGTGGATCACCAGCCAGGTGCGTGGTGAGGACGACGAGGAGCACGACGACAACGCTGGGGCCTGTCCGCAGGCACCAGCGTCACCGATCGAACGTTCAGCTCAGTCGTCGCCGCCCTTGCGCAAACCCTCGTAGACCTTCTTGCAGTCGGGGCACACGGGCGAGCCGGGCTTGGCCGAGCGGGTCACCGGGAAGACCTCGCCGCACAGGGCCACGACCATCGTGCCCATGACGGCACTTTCGGCGATCCGGTCCTTCTTCACGTAGTGGAAGAATTTGGGGGTGTCGTCGCTGGTCGTTTCGTCGGTCGTGGTTTCCGGGCGTACCAGAGTGTCTGTACTCACCCCTCCATGATGCCGCATCCCGCGCGCGCACCGCTGACCAGCCGCGTGTGCGCCGCGTGACGCGCAGTGGAAGACTCGGGGGTATGCAGTCCCACGGCGAGACCCCTGACGCCGACGAACCCGAGGTAACCGGACCCGCGCAGCCCACGGCTTCGCGCGGGTTCTTCCGTCCCCTGCCCGCCGAACACGCCGTGCTGATCACCGAGGCCGCGCCGTCGCTGGACGATCAGCATCGCGCCAGGGTGCGCCGGTACACGTTCATCATGGCGTTCCGGATTCCGTGCCTGGTGTTGGCGGCGATCGCGTACAGCGCGTTCGAGAATCCGCTGCTGTCGATTCTGATCATCGCGGCGTCGGTGCCGTTGCCGTGGATCGCGGTGTTGATCGCCAATGATCGACCGCCGCGCACCAAGAACGAGCCCAGTCGCTGGGACGGTCATTCCAGCCAGACGGCGCTGGAATCAGGGCAGCACAAGTCCATCGACAGTTGAGGTTTTCGGTCTGCGGACCAGCATCGACATGATGGCCGCGAGGCCGCACAACGCTCCTGCCACGTACCAGGCCAGGTCGTAGGAACCCTGCACGTCGCGGATGAAGCCCGCACCGGTAGCCGCGATGGCCGCGCCGACCTGGTGGGCGGCGAACACCCAACCGAACGCGATCGGGCCGTCGGCGCCGAACAGTTCGCGGCACAGCAGCACGGTCGGCGGGACGGTGGCGATCCAGTCCAGGCCGTAGAACACGATGAACACCCACATGCTGGGTTGCGTGTGTGGGCCCAGCAGCGACGGCAGGATCAGCAGCGACAGCCCGCGCAGCGAGTAGTAGCCCAACAGCAGGTAGCGCGGGTCGACGCGGTCCGACAGCCAGCCCGAGGCGATGGTGCCCGCGATATCGAAGATGCCGACCAGCGCCAGCAGTCCGGCCGCGGTGGTCGGCGGCATGCCGTGGTCGTGGGCGGCGGTGACGAAGTGCGTGCCGACCAGGCCGTTCGTCGACGCACCGCAGATCGCGAAACCGCCTGCCAGCAGCCAGAATCCGGGTGTGCGCGCGGCCGATGCCAACACTGTCAACGCGCGATTGGCACCGCCCGCGATCGGAACCCGCACGCCCGCAGTCGAATCCGCGGGCGCACCGTAGGCCTGGACACCGACGTCGCTGGGGTAGTCGCGCACGAACAGCCACACCAACGGCACCACCGACAGGGCCACCGCGGCCACCAGCAGCGACGGCAACCGCCAGCCGTGATCGTGCGCGAGCATGGCCACCAGCGGCAGGAACACCAGCTGACCGGTGGCCCCCGCGGCGGTGAGCACGCCGGTGACCAGGCCGCGACTCTGAACGAACCACCGGCCGGTGATGGTGGCCACGAACGGCATGGACATCGACCCGACACCGATACCCACCAGCAGTCCCCAGGTGGCCACCAACTGCCACGCCTGCGTCATGAATACGGTCAGCCCGCTGCCCGCGGCGATCAGCACCAGCGCCGAACACACGACCTTGCGGATGCCGAAGCGGTCCATCAGCGCGGCGGCGAACGGTGAGATCAAGCCGTAGAGCAGCATATTCAGGGAGATCGCGGTGGAGATCGTCGCGTGCGACCAGCCGAATTCGGTGTGCAGCGGTTCGATGAGCACGCTGGGGACCGACCGGAACGCGGCCGCGCCGAGCAGGGCGACGAAGCCGACGCCCGCCACGATCCAGGCGGGGTGCAGTCGGCCGCGCGCCGGGGTGTTTGTGCCGGTGCGGCTGTCGGCGGGGTCGTCGCCGGTGGGCGGCAGGGGCGCGCGTAAATCGGTCACTTGGTCAGAATGCCGGATCGGCGCGCGACGAGCGAGTGGCCGGGGTGACACGTTTCGCCGATATCCGCCAACCCGGTGGGCGCGCTGCCAGACGATGGCGACGCGCGACAGCGGTATCGACAGCAGGGTCCGCGCGGCCTACCGTTCGGACAGAACGACAGGCGCTGCCTGCACACTCGACGGGGAAGGGAGACAGCGTGATTCGCTGGACCTGGGCTTTTCTGGACCGACCCGCCGACACGTTCGACGACTGCGCGCGCTTCTGGGCCGAGGTCACCGGCTCCACCCTGTCGGCGCGGCGCGGCGAACACGACGAGTTCGTCACACTGCTGCCTGCTACTGGGCCCGCGTGGCTCAAGATGCAGGCGGTCGGCGATGACGGCGGTATTCATCTCGATCTCGATGTCGACGACATTTCCGCGGCCGTGACCGTCGCGACCGGACTCGGTGCCCGCGTGGTCACCGTGCAGCCCGACTTCACCGTGATGAACTCGCCTGCGGGACAGACCTTTTGCTTCACGCCGACCGAACGTCGAGTGGCACTGGATGATTCGGTGCCGGTCACCGTCTCCACCGCACCCGACGGCACGGTGTCGCGACTCGACCAGATCTGTCTCGACCTGTCCCCCGACGACATCGATGCCGACACCGCCTTCTGGCAGTCCCTCACCGGCTGGACACCCCAGCGCGGCAGACGCCCCGAGTTCTCCCGCCTACGCGGCCCCGACCAACCACTGCACTTCCTGCTGCAACGCCTCGACGAGCCCCGCCCCGCAGGCGCCCACGCCGACCTGGCCTCCTCCGATATCACCGCCACCGCCGCCTGGCACGAATCGTTGGGCGCCACCCGCGTCACCGACGCCGAACGTTGGATAGTGCTGCGCGACCCCGGAAACGCCCTCTACTGCGTCACGTCCCGAGACCCTTACACCGGTTGAGCTGACCGAAGCCCGCTCATCGTCGGCAGGTCGCCGCTACCAGCTCGGCCGAATGAGCGCGCCCGCCTATTGCCTGATCCGCTGGGGCGGCTCGACGTAATCAGCGCGACACGCAGTGCGAGCTGGTCGAAGTGGGCGCCGGTGATGCTGGCAGAGTGATCGGGTGCCTACGAACCCCACGATGACCGGATCCCTGCTCACCGCGCTGTGCCCGGACCTGCGCACCGCGCTGATCCGGGTCGGTTACGACGCCGACAGCCTGGTGGAGGTGTTGGGGCCCGATGTTCATGCGGCGCTGAGCCGTTCGGAGCCGGTGCCGGTACGTCGGGCCGCGCGCGCCGCCGGTGAACTGGGCACGCTGGTGCGACTGCTGCTGCTGGGCGACGCGCTGCCCATCCGCGAAGTGGCCGCGGCCTTGGCGCCGGTGCGCGTCGACGACGCCGTCGCGGCGGGGCTGCTCACCAGCGACGGTGACGAGATCAGGGCCGCACTGGATCTGCGGCCCCTCGACGCCGGCGCGGGTACCCGCTGGATCCTGTCCGATCTCGACGATTCGATGCGACGGCGCGCGCTGACCGAGGACCACGTGCTCGGCGTCGGGCACGCGTCGCTGTCGCTGCTGCGGGCCACCCCCACCGAACCCGTCGGCACGGTGCTGGATCTGGGCACGGGCTGCGGTGTGCAGGCCGTGCACGCGGCCGGGTACGCGGGCAAGGTCACCGCCACCGACGTCAACGCGCGCGCCCTGTGGCTGGCGCGGGCCACCGCGGTGCTCAACGAACTCGATATCGAACTGCTCGAGGGTTCGTGGTTCGAGCCGGTGGCCGGGCGTCGCTTCGATCAGATCGTGGCCAATCCGCCGTTCGTGGTCGGTCCGGCCCGCATCGAACACACCTACCGCGACTCCGGCCTGGCCCTGGACGGTGCCAGCGAACTGGTGATCGGCCAGGCGCCCGACCTGCTCGCTCCCGGCGGTACCGCAGCCATGCTCGCCGCGTGGGTTCACGTGGAAGGCCAGGATTGGCGGCAGCGGGTGTCGAGCTGGTTGCCCGCGCACGGTGTCGACGCGTGGGTCGTGCAGCGCGATGTCGCCGATCCGGCCCTGTACGTGGGCACCTGGCTGCGTGACGCGGGCCTCGACCCCCGCGACCCGGCCGCCCAGGAGCAGGCCGCCCGCTGGCTGGACGCGCTCGACGACGCCGATGTGGAAGGTATCGGATTCGGGTTCGTGTACCTGCGCTCGATCGACGGACCGACCGAACTGCTCGCCGAAGACCTCACCCACGGTTTCGACGACCCGCTGGGCACCGAGGTGGCCGGGTACTTCGCGCGTTCGGCGTGGTTGCGGGCGGTTTCCCTCGACGAAAACCTCGCGTGGACATCCCGTTTCGCGCCGAGCCCGGCGACCGCGCTGGAACGGGTCTACCTGCCCGGCGAGTTCGGCTGGACCGAACAGGTGGCCCGGTTGCATCGCGGCGACGGGCCGGCCTGGCAGCACGAGGTCGACGGGTCCACGGTCGCGCTGGTGGCGGGAATGCGGCCCGACGGGCTGCCGTTGTACGAACTGATCGAACTGCTCGCCATCGCCGACGGAGAACAGCAGGTCACCCCGGAGTTCGCCGCGCAGGCGCTGGGGGTGGTCGCCGGACTGGTGCGGCACGGACTGGTGCGGCCCGTCTGAACCGCCCCGCGGTGGGCAGCAGTTCCGATCGCGGCACCCTTCTCAGGAACTTCTCAGCCGTTGAGGTACTAACCAGCAGCTCAGAGCGGTTTATCGCGCACGAGATCGGGAACTTTCTCTAAGTCGGGTCCGTTGATCGGAGTAAGACACCACCGACAGGAGGCAAGTCATGACAAGCCCCGCCACCACTCGTTTGCGCCCCAGCGAGGCCGATATCGACGCCCAGAGCCCCGCAGCCGATCTGGTCCGCGTGTACCTCAATGGTATCGGCCGTACGGCACTGCTCACCGCGGCCGACGAGGTCGAGTTGGCCAAGCGCATCGAGGCGGGTCTGTATGCCCAGAACCTGCTCGCCACCGGTAAGCGGTTGACGGCGGCGCGCAAGCGCGATCTGGCGATCCTGGTCCGCGAGGGCTCTGCCGCCCGTTCGCACCTGCTCGAGGCCAACCTGCGTCTGGTCGTGTCGCTGGCCAAGCGCTACACCGGCCGCGGAATGCCCCTGCTGGACCTGATCCAGGAGGGCAATCTCGGGCTGATCCGCGCGATGGAGAAGTTCGATTACGCGAAGGGCTTCAAGTTCTCCACGTACGCGACCTGGTGGATTCGCCAGGCCATCACGCGCGGCATGGCCGATCAGAGCCGCACCATCCGGCTGCCCGTGCACCTGGTGGAACAGGTGAACAAGCTGGCCAGGATCAAGCGTGAACTGCACCAGCAGCTGGGCCGCGAGGCCACCGACGCCGAACTGGCCAACGAGTCGGGCATCCCGGTGGAGAAGATCGCCGACCTGCTCGACCACAGCCGCGACCCGGTGAGCCTGGACATGCCCGTGGGCAACGACGAAGAGGCCCCGCTGGGCGACTTCATCGAGGACTCCGAGGCCACCTCCGCCGAGAGCGCCGTGATCGCGGGCCTGCTGCACCACGACGTGCGCAGCGTGTTGGCCACCCTCGACGAGCGCGAACAGCAGGTCATCCGCCTGCGTTTCGGCCTCGACGACGGCCAGCCGCGCACCCTGGACCAGATCGGCAAGCTGTTCGGCCTGTCCCGCGAACGGGTCCGCCAGATCGAACGCGAGGTCATGTCCAAGCTGCGCAAGGGTGACCGCGCCGACCGTCTGCGCGCCTACGCCAGCTGACCCCAGAACTCGACGGCCCCCAGGGGTCGTCTGCCGAAACGCCGACCGGCGCCCGCGCACCCTCCCCTCCGGGTCGCGAGCCGGTCGGCGTTGTTCGTCCACCCACCGCGCGGCTCAGGCCAAGCGGCGGGGGCCTGTGTCGAAGCGGCTGGGTTCTGGGCCGATTCGGGCACGGGCGTAGATGATTTCCGCTGAGGCAGAGGCGGCCAGAACGGGATCGCAGGACAGTTCTCGTAGGTGGGGGATGTCGTCGAACAGGGCCGAGATGCGTTGGGCCAGTTCGGCTAACGCGGCTTTGTCGACGCCGGTGCGGCCTGGACCTTCCGACAGCAGCGGGGCTGCGCGGGGGGCGTCGATGAGTGCGGTGGCCTCCTGCTGGGTCAGCGGTAGTGCGCGGTAGGCGCGGTCGCCGAGCAGGTCGATGATCATGCCCGACAGGCCGAACTGGATGACCGACCCGAACGAGGGGTCGTCGGTGACGCTCAGCACGCACCCCACACCCTTGGTCGCCATCTTCTGCACGTGCAGCAGCGGGTCACCGCAGATCTGCACCAGGTCGGTGTAGGCCTGGCGGACCGCGTCGGGCCCCCACAGGTCCAGGCGCACCCCGATCAGATCCGGTCGACGTCGCCACAGCTCACCGGTCGCCTTCGCCGCGACCGGATACCCGAGTTCCTCGGCGGCCGCCACCGCCTGCTCGGCATCGCGCACCGCCCGGAACTCGACCACGTCGATGCCATAGCACCCGAGCAATCGCGCGGCCTCCTCATCGGTGAGCCACCGTCCACCAGACTCAGCCAGCCACCCGTCCACCAGCGCCGCCGCTGTCGCGGTGTCGATCCCGGGCGGCCGCACCACCGGCGAGATCGGCCGATCCCGCCAGCGCGCATACCGGTGCACCCTGGCCAGGGCCCGAGCCGCACGCTCGGGATCGGGATATGACGGAATGGACCCCCGCGCCGGTGCGCCCGCGGTGGTGCGCACCGCCAATTGCGGCGGAATGCCCGCTTCCGCAACGAATGTCGCCAGCACCGGCTTATCGGGCGCCGCCGCGGCCGCCGCCCGCAGCGCGTCCCCGAACCCTTCCATCAGCACCGGCACCGGCGGTGCGACCACCACGATCACCGCGTCGACCTGATCACTGCGCAATGCGGCGAGTACCGCTTCCCGAAAGTCCGCGGGCGTGGCCTCAGGCCCCAAATCCACCGGCCCCTCGACCGGCGCGACATCAGCGTTCCGCTGGGCACCTTGCTCGGTGAGCGAGGCGGAGTCCTGTGCCCCGGCAGGGTCCGGGTCCTGCTCAGCCGACTGGGCGCGCCGCGCATCCCGCACCGTTCTCCGCGTGCTGTCCGCGCCCCACTCAGCCCACCTGGCCCTGGTCCTGCGCTGCTCGGTCGACTGCCCACCGTCCGAGCCCTGCTCGCTCGGTCGATCACCATGCTCGGCCGGTCGTACGCTCCGCGCGCCCCGCTCGGTCGGGCGCGCGCCGGGGCCGCGGTCGACGGCTGTCGCGGGGCGGTGGATGTGGAGTCCTTCGCTGCGGGCGGCGTCGATGGCCAGCCAGTTCAGGGCTGCGCTGTTGCCGACCACGGCGACGCGGGAGCCGGTCGGCAGGGGCTGGTTGGCAAGGAGGGCGGCGCAGTCGAACAGTTCCGAGATGGAGTCGACCTGGATGATTCCGGCTTGGCCGAACAGGTCGCGGACCACGGTGCGGTCCATGTCGGCGCCCGCGGCCAGGCGACCGCTGCTGACCGCGACGATCGGTTTGTTGCGCGCTACCCGGCGGGCCAGGCGGGAGAACTTGCGCGGGTTTCCGAAGCTCTCCAGGTACAGCAGGATCACCTCGGTGTCGGCGGCGGTGTCCCAGTACTGCAGCAGGTCGTTGCCGGAGACATCGGCGCGGTTGCCCGCGGACACGAAGGTGGACAGGCCGAGGTTGCGGGCGGCGGCCTCGCGCAGGATCGCCGCGCCCAGCGGCCCGGATTGGCAGAAGAAACCGATGCGGCCGCGCTCGGGCAGCACCGGGGCCAGGGTGGCGTTGAGCCCGACGGCGGGGTCGGTGTTGGCGATGCCCAGCGCACTGGGCCCCACCACGCGCATCCCGTGCGCGCGGGCGGCGGCGACCAGATCGTGCTCGGCGGCCAGCCCGGCCGCCCCGGTCTCACCGAAGCCCGCGGTCAACACGACCAGGCCTTTGACACCTTTGGCCATGCAGTCGTCGAGAACCGCCCCGATCGCGGCCGGCGGCACCGCGACGACGGCAAGGTCTACCTCATCGGGGATCTCCCGCACCGTGGCGTAGGCGCGCACACCACGCACCGAGCGCCGGTGCAGGTTCACCGGGAACACCGGTCCGCTGAAACCACCGGCCAGCAGGTTCGCCAGCACCGCGCCACCCACCCGGGTCTGTTCCGGTGACGCCCCGATCACCGCGATCGAACCGGGCGCGAGCAGGTTGCCCACGCTGCGAGCCTCCGACGCCGCCTCGCGCGAATCACGCACGGTACGTAGCGCTTCGGTGGGGTCGATGGCGAATTCGAGGTGCACTTCGGCACCGTCGCGACTGCGTTGCAGTTGGTAGCCCGCCTCGCGGAACACCGTGATCATGGCTTCGTTCTCGGCCAACACCTCGGCGACGAACGCGACCACTTCGTTCTCCGCGGCGGCGCCGGCCAGGTGTTCCAACAGCACCGAGCCCAGCCCTCTCCCCTGATGCTCGTCGGCGACCACGAACGCGACCTCGGCAGCACGCGAGCCCGGCCTGGGCAGCAGTTCGTAGCGGGCCACGCCGATGATCGAACTACCAAGGACCGCAACCAAACCCACCCGGTCGCGGTAGTCCACGTGGGTGGTGCGGTACATGTCCTTCGGTGAAATCTGCGGGTACGGACCGAAGTAGCGCAGATAGCGGGTGCGATCCGACAGTCCGGTGTGAAAGGTGGCCAGTGCGTCGGCGTCGTCGGGCACGATCGGCCGAACCCGGACCACTCCCCCGTCGGCGGCCAGCACATCGGCGTACCAATGTTGGGGTGGCGCGGGCGGATTCGCGGGTGTGTCGGAGGTGTCGGGTAGTAGTGGCTCAGTCACGCGGGTCCTCCGGGTCCAGCCCCAACAGGCCGAAGCTCGCCCGTCGGGTGGCCGTGATGGCCGTGTCGATCGCTCGCTGCGCGCGGATCTGCCCCGCGTCGCCGATCTCGGGTGTGCCGCCGGGCCCGTCCCACGCCCGGTAGGCGGTATCGCCACCGTCGCCCATGGTCGTGGGCGGTTGCACCCGCGGCGCGTATTCGCGCACCTGCTCGATCCAGTCGGTGGGCACCGACGTTTCGGGGGCCAGGGGGCGGTCCAACGCCGCGGCGAGCAGGTGCGTCCAGGCGCGCGGCACCACCCGCACCACCCCGTATCCGCCGCCGCCGATGGCCAGCCACCGCCCTTCGGCGTATTCGTCGGCCAGGTCGCGCATCGCCAGAAACGCCGCCCGCTGACCGTCGACGGTGAGTTCCAGATCCGCGAGCGGATCCTCACGATGGGTGTCCACGCCGCACTGGCTGACGATGATCTGCGGCCGGAACGCGGCCACCGCACTGGGCACCACCGCGTGAAACCCGCGCAGCCACTGCGCGTCTCGCGTGCCGGGCAACAGCGGCAGGTTGATCGACGTGCCCTCGGCCGCCCCGACCCCGGTCTCCTCGGGCCAACCGGTGTTGGGCCACAACGTCGCCGGATGCTGGTGCAGGGAAATGGTGAGCACGCGCGGATCGGCATAGAACGCGCGCTGCACACCGTCGCCGTGATGGACGTCGACATCGATGTAGGCGATGCGGTCGAAGCCGTGGTCCAGCAACCACGAGATGGCGATCGCTGCATCGTTGTAGACGCAGAACCCCGCCGCGGAATCGGGCATGGCGTGGTGCATTCCGCCGCCGATGCTCACCGCCCGCTGGGTTCGCCCTGCCGCGATCTCCCGTGCCGCGGCCAGGGTGCCACCCACGATCACCGACGCCGCTTCGTGCATGTGCGGGAACACCGGATTGTCGGCGGTGCCCAGCCCATAGACCGCATCCTCGGGAGTGGGCGGGCCCTCGCCTGCCCGGCGCACCGCCTCGATGTAGGAGCTGCTGTGGATTCGCATAAGGTCTGCGGCAGTGGCGGCGTCGGGCGACAGTGGCTCGACACCGTCGAGCACACCGAGACTCTCGGCCAGTGACATGGTGTATTGCAGGCGTGCCGGTTTCATCGGATGCTCGCGACTCCACGTGTAGCCGAGGAATCGCTCGGTCCACAGAACGGTCCCCGTGTGTTGCCTGCGCGGCGGCGTGACCATGTTCGCCACGCTAGCCGGAAGCAGCACGCCCCGTGCGTGGTTGACATGCAGTAGAAACAGTGCCGCTGGTCCGGCGGACGGAGCGGTGCTGCAACGTGGGTAGAATTCGTGGCGACGAAGGGGTATCAGGTGAAGGATCTGGTCGACACCACGGAGATGTATCTCCGTACCATCTACGACCTCGAGGAAGAGGGCGTGGTGCCTTTGCGGGCGCGCATCGCCGAACGCCTCGAGCAGAGTGGTCCGACGGTGAGCCAGACGGTCGCGCGGATGGAGCGCGACGGCCTGTTGCTCGTGGCCGGCGATCGCCATCTCGAGCTCACCGACAAGGGCCGTTCCATGGCGGTGTCGGTGATGCGCAAGCACCGGCTCGCGGAGCGGTTGCTGGTGGACATCATCGGTTTGGACTGGGAGAACGTGCACGCCGAGGCGTGCCGCTGGGAGCATGTGATGAGCGAGGAGGTGGAGCGGCGCCTGATCGAGGTGCTCAACCACCCGACCACCTCGCCCTACGGCAACCCCATTCCGGGCCTGGACGAACTGGGTCTGGCCGACGCGCCCGTCGTGGAGGAGAAGCTGATCCGACTGTCGGATCTGCCCAACGGCGCGCTGCACGCGGTGGTCGTGCGCAGGCTGGCCGAGCACATCCAAACCGATCCCGAGGTGATCGGGCGGTTGCGTGAAGCGGGCGTGGTGCCCGATGCGCGCGTGACCGTGGAAACCAAGCCGGGTGCGGTACTGATCACGGTGCCGGGGCACAACGGTTTCGAACTGTCCGAAGAGATGGCGCATGCCGTCCAGGTGAGGCTGGTCTGATTCGTGAAACTTCTTGTCACCGGCGGCGCCGGCTATGTGGGTGGCGGCTGTGCCGCCGTGCTGCTCGAGCAGGGCCACGAGGTGGTCGTCGTCGACGACCTGTCCACCGGTAACGCCGACGGTGTGCCCGCCGGTGCCCGGTTCGTGCAGGGCGATATCGCGCAGGCCGCCCCCGACCTGTTGCGCGCCGAATCCTTCGACGGTGTCCTGCATTTCGCGGCGCAGTCGCTGGTCGGTGAGTCGGTGGAGAAGCCGGAGAAGTACTGGCACGGCAATGTCGTGAAGACGTTGACGCTGCTCGAGGCGATCCGGGAGACGGGCACCCCGCGCCTGGTGTTCTCCTCCACCGCCGCGGTGTACGGCGAACCGGAGCAGGTCCCGATCACCGAGGCCTCGCGCACCGCACCGACCAACCCCTACGGTGCGAGCAAGCTGGCCATCGATCATGCGATCACCTCGTACGCGGCGGCGCATGATCTGGCCGCGACCAGCCTGCGCTACTTCAATGTGGCCGGTGCCTATGCAGGCCTGGGCGAGAACCGGGTGGTGGAAACGCATCTGATCCCCCTCGTGTTGCAGGTGGCATTGGGCCACCGCAAGGCCATTTCCGTGTACGGCACCGACTGGCCGACGCCGGACGGTACGTGCGTGCGCGACTACATCCACATCCGCGATCTCGCGCAGGCGCATCTGCTGGCGCTGGCGTCGTCGCAGCCCGGCACGCACCGGATCTGCAATCTGGGTTCGGGCACCGGTTTCTCGGTGCGCGAAGTGATCTCGGCGTGCGAGCGGGTCACCGGTCTGCCGATCGAGACGATCGACGCGCCGCGCCGCGCGGGCGACCCGGCCGTGCTGATCGCGTCCAGCGACCGTGCCGTGGCCGAACTGGGCTGGCAGCCGCAGCACAACGACCTGGACGAGATCGTCTCCGACGCGTGGGATTTCCTGCGCTCGCTGGGCGACAAGGCTCACAGCGCCCGCTGAGTCACCCGCTCGGTATCCCATCCACCGAGCAACCGTACTGCCCGCCGAGAAACCGGCGATACACACCGAATCGCCTGTCTCACAGGGAGATCGGGCCGATGTCGACCCCCAGGTCGGCGGCGATCTGGTGACCGCAGTGCGCGAGTCGGCGTAGCCGTTCGGGTCGCAACCCGGTCTGCAGCGAGGTTTCCAACAGCACCGCCATGCAGTGGTGCGCGTCCGCCTCGACCGCGGCGGCGATCGCGACGCCGGCGAACGGTCCGTCGCCGCGCAGGTAAGCGCTGAATCCCAGCAGGGCCGCGGCTTCGGCCCGGTCGGTGCCGGGCGTGGCCCTGGCCAACTGTGCCCACAGTTGCTCGGCCGCCTCGGCGTGGTCGCCCAGCGCCAGCCCGTACATGGCGTCGCGGATCGGCCGGTCACGCAGGGTCGCGGCCAGTCGCGCGAGTTCGCGTTCCGCGCGCGGTGCGCCGGAAGCGGTGTCGGCGATCTGCCACAGCACCCATTCCAGCGCCTGCCGCTGGTATCCCTCGGTGTTCCCGACGTGCGCGGCCGCGCTCAGCCCGCCGCGGTAGCGCTCGTCGGCCGCGTCCAGCCGGGCCCGCACGCGTGCGCGCATCAGGTCGTCGGGCATCATCAGCGCGGTCATCTCGTTGCGGGATCCGCGAATCTGCTTGCCGTCCAACACATGTGACACCGCCACGATCGACGAACCAGGATCGGCGACCAGGCCGGTGCCGACACTGCCGTGCACGCTGTAATACCGCTCGCCCGCGGTGACCGTGGGCACCGACCAGGCCCCACGAATCGGCACACCTCCGTCTTCCAGCACGTCGACCAGCGCCGAGGCCCGCAGTACTTCCGCGCCCTCGAACTCGCCCGAGTCGTCCACGACGACCACCAGCACCCCGGTCGCCTCCTCCCGCTCGCAGATCGCGAACAGGCAGGCGATGAACTGGTCGATACGGTGCATGTCGACCGCCACGTCGAGGTCGAAGCGCACCACCGACTCGATCCCCTCGGAGCCCCCTGCCAGGATGTGCAGGATGGCGATCACCAGCGACCGTTCGGGCACGAAGCCCAGCATCGCGGGCAGCGCGGCCATCAGTTCGCCGGGTTCGTCGACGTGCAGGGACGGGCGTGGCAGTCCGCCCGGGTAGCGCGGGATGGGTTCGGCGCAGCCGAGTGCGCGGGCGAATGGTCCGGTGCGCTGGGCGCGGCGGGTGCGGTTCGTCGAAGAGGTCATGGCCGCAACGATGCCCACCGCGCAGCACATGCCCGATTACGCGACCTGGGCTTTCCTCGAGCCTGTGGATAGCGCCGACGCTGTGGACAATTCCCGGTCACGGCGTCGCGCGAACAGCGAACTTGTCACACCCTGCTGCTAGCCGTTTCAGCTGCCGCGCACGGAGGCGACGGTAGTGGCGAACATCTCCTCGACGGCGGCCGTATCCGGTTGTCCCGCACCGAAAGTCATCGAGGTGACGGTGATCCGCACGTCACCGATCTGGCCGACCGAGGTCTGCATGGTCTGCGTCAACCCGGCGCCGCCGACATCGGGAACCACGGTGCGCCGCAACGCTATCGCATCGTCGGCACCGGCGGGTACGGCCTGGTCGAGCACGGTGGTGACTGTCGAACCCGCTCCTGCCCGCGCAACCTGGATCTGCCCGCATCCGCGCAGCTGATCACGCAACCGCGACACCAGTTCGGTGCTGCGGGACAGTTCCACGGTCAGCGTGTTCCTGCTCGCGTCGTCGGTCCCGACCGCCACCGCCGCGGGCTCCCCACCCGGCTCGGGCTCGATGGGCGCGCACTGCGCCGGACTGACCGTATCCCCCGCCCCCACGCCGTCGAGATCACCCGCGGCCGCCGTCGCCGCGTGCGCGGGCAACACCACCGCCGGATACCGCGCGGGAAACTGCGACGGTGCGGGCAGCAACTGCGACAACGTCGCGTCCACGTGTTGCACCGACACCGCACTCTCGGCCACCGGCGTCCCGCTGACACTGTCCCCACACCCGGTCAGCGCACACGAGACCGCGGCCAACCCCAGCCACCAGCGCCGCAGACCAGGGTCACCGACGACTGTCGCTCGCGCCACATTCACACCCTTCACTGTGCCCCACCACCGACTTCGTCCCGCGCGCCACGCCGTGCGGGAATGCGCGACACACACTCACTGTTGCCTACCAGGACGAGCCGTCCCGGCCGTGTGCGATCGCACAGCTGTCGTGGGGGACAATGGAGATCCGCTTCCCCACCCCGTGTCGCGATGGTGGACCGCGCAGGAAGGAGAAACGCGATGGATGACCAGTCGCACATGTACGAACTGGAGTTCCCGGCACCGCAGTTGTCCTCGGACGACGGTGCGGGCCCGGTGCTGGTGCACGGCCTGGAGGGTTTCACCGACGCCGGACACGCCGTGCGCTTGGCGACCACACACCTGCGCGAGAGTTTGGAGTCGGAGCTGGTCGCGTCGTTCGCGGTCGACGAGCTGCTCGATTACCGTTCGCGTCGCCCGCTGATGACGTTCAAAACCGACCACTTCGCCGATTACGCGGAGCCGGAGTTGAACCTGTGGGCGCTACGCGACACCGCCGGTACCCCGTTCCTGCTGCTGTCGGGTCTGGAGCCGGATCTGCGCTGGGAGAAGTTCACCACCGCGGTGCGGTTGCTGGCCGAACAGCTGGGCGTGCGCCGCACGATCGGCCTGTCGGCGATCCCGATGGCGATCCCGCACACCCGCCCGCTGGGCGTGACCGCGCACGCCTCGGACAACACGTTGATCGGCGAACATCAGCGGTGGCCGGGCGAGTTGCAGGTGCCCGGTAGCGCGTCGTCGCTGCTCGAGTACCGGATGGGGCAGCACGGTCACGAGTCGCTGGGGTTCTCGGTGCATGTGCCGCACTACCTGGCCCAGACCGATTACCCCGAGGCCGCGCAGACCCTGCTCGAGAACGTCGCCGAGAACGCCGGCCTGGACCTGCCGTTGTCGGCGTTGGGCGAGGCCGCCGCGCGCGTGCGCGAACAGGTCACCGAGCACATCGCGGGCAACGAGGAGGTCGAGACAGTCGTCACGGCATTGGAACGCCAGTACGACAGTTTCGTCACCGCGCAGGAACGCCAGTCCAGCCTGCTGGCCGCCGATGGCGAGTTGCCCAGCGGCGAGGAGCTGGGCGCGGAGTTCGAGCGGTTCCTGGCCGAGCAGGGCGGTTACGACGACACCTCCAACGACGGTAAGGATCGACCCGTCTAACCCACTAGGGTTGGCGGAGTGGACCTGACCGACCTGCTGGAAATCCCCGGGACCGACGCCGACGCCCTGTACGAGTCGTTCGCGCTGTGGGCCGCCGAGAAGGGCACGCCCCTGTACCCGGCGCAGGACGAGGCGCTCATGGAGTTGGCGTCGGGGTCCAATGTCATCTTGGCGACCCCGACGGGCTCCGGGAAGTCCCTGGTGGCGGTGGGCGCGCACCTGTTCGCGATGGCGAACGGGCAGCGCAGCTACTACACCGCGCCGATCAAGGCCCTGGTGAGCGAGAAGTTCTTCGCGCTGTGCGACGTGTTCGGCGCGGAGAACGTGGGCATGGTCACCGGCGACGCGGCGGTCAACGCCGACGCCCCGATCATCTGCGCCACCGCCGAGATCCTGGCCAACCTGGCGTTGCGCGAGGGCGCCGATGCGCCGGTGGGCCAGATCGTGATGGACGAGTTCCATTTCTACGCCGATCCCGATCGCGGGTGGGCGTGGCAGGTGCCGCTGATCGAATTGCCGCGCGCCCAGTTCCTGCTGATGTCGGCGACTCTGGGTGAAGTGGACTTCTTCGCCGCCGATCTGGAGAAGCGCACCGGCCGGTCGACCGCGGTCGTCGCGGGCACCGAACGTCCTGTGCCGCTGACCTATTCGTACGTGCGCACCCCCATCACCGAAACGCTGGAAGAGCTGGCGTCCACCCATCAGGCGCCGGTGTATGTCGTGCACTTCACCCAGGCCGCCGCGCTGGAACGCGCGCAGGCGCTGACCAGCGTGAACCTTGCCTCCCGCGCGGAGAAAGAGGCGATCGCCACCGCCATCGGCGATTTCCGCTTCGCGACCGGCTTCGGCAAGACCCTGTCGCGCCTGATCCGCCACGGCATCGGCGTGCACCACGCGGGCATGTTGCCCAAATATCGCCGACTGGTGGAAAAGCTCGCCCAGGACGGCCTGCTGAAGGTGGTGTGCGGCACCGACACTCTCGGCGTCGGTATCAACGTGCCGATCCGCACGGTGTTGCTGACCGGTCTCACCAAGTACGACGGTGTGCGCACCCGCAGGCTCAAAGCCCGTGAGTTCCACCAGATCGCGGGCCGCGCGGGCCGTGCCGGTTTCGACACGATGGGCACGGTGGTCGTGCAGGCCCCCGAGCACGAAGTCGAGAACACCCGCCTGCTCGCCAAGGCCGGCGACGACCCGAAGAAGCAGCGAAAAGTGGTGCGCCGCAAGCCACCCGAGGGTTTCGTGTCGTGGAGCGAGGAGACGTTCGACCGTCTCATCGCCGCCCCGCCCGAACCGATGGTGTCGCGTTTCGGCGTCACGAACTCCATGCTGCTCAACGTGATCGCCCGCCCCGGCAACTGTTTCTACGCCATGCGTCACCTGCTCGAAGAGAACCACGAGCCACGGTCCGCGCAACGCAAACACATCCTGCGCGCCATCCGCCTGTACCGTTCGCTGCGCGATGCCGGTGTGGTGCAACAACTTTCCGAACCCGACGCCAACGGCCGCATGGCCCGCCTGACCGTGGACCTGCAACGCGACTTCGCGCTGGACCAACCACTGTCCCCGTTCGCACTGGCCGCGTTCGACCTCCTGGACCGCGAAAGCCCCACGTACACACTCGATGTCGTGTCCCTGATCGAGGCCACCCTCGAAGACCCGCGCCAACTCCTGATGGCCCAGCAGCACAAGGCCCGTGGTGTCGCGGTCAACGAAATGAAGGCCGACGGCATCGAATACGAGGAGCGCATGGAACTCCTCGAGGAAGTCACCTGGCCCAAACCCCTGGCCGAGCTGATCGACCCGATGTTCGAGACCTACCGCACCGGCCACCCGTGGGTGTCGGAGTTCGCGCCGTCGCCGAAGTCGGTGGTGCGCGACATGATCGAGCGCGCGATGACCTTCGCCGAACTGATCTCACACTACGAACTGACCCGCTCCGAAGGCGTGGTGCTGCGCTACCTGGCCGACGCCTACCGCGCCCTGCGCCGCACCGTGCCCGATTCCGCGCGCACCGAAGACCTCGGCGACCTCACCGAATGGCTGGGAGAGCTGATCCGCCAGGTCGATTCGAGCCTGCTCGACGAATGGGAACAGCTCACCAACCCCGGCGCGGAGAACGACACCGAACAGATCGCGTTCGGCGCCGAAACCGTGCGACCCATCACCGCCAACGAACGCGCCTTCCGAATCATGGTGCGCAACGCCATGTTCCGTCGCGTGGAACTGGCCTCGCGCCGCCGCTGGTACGAACTCGACGAACTGGGCACCGGCCCCGACTGGGCCGAAGACCTCGCCCCCTACTTCGACGAGTACGCCACCATCGGCACCGGCCCCGACGCGCGCGGCCCGGCCCTGTTCCAGGTGGAGCAGCGGCCCGGTTTCTGGCATGTGCGTCAGGTGATCGACGACCCGGCCGGCGATCACGGCTGGGCGCTGACCGCGATCGTGGATCTCGAGGAGTCCGACGCCGCGGGCGAGGTCGTGTTCGACGAGGTCACAGTCGCCGCGGGTTGAGTAATACCTGTCACCTATGACGAAGATGACGAAGGTTTGACGGATTCGTTGTTGGGTAGGCGCCGCTGATAGTCTCTCTCGGCCGCCGACCGAAAGTTTCCCTCCGTGCCCGAATCGCCGTACCTTGTCATCGACCCCGAGCGGGTGCGTGCCAACTACCGAACCCTGCATGCCGCCGTCAGCGCCGGTACTCGGATCAGGTACGCGGTGAAGGCCGCGCCGGTGGCGGAACTGATCACCCTGCTCGACCACGAGGGCGCGGAGTTCGACGTCGCCAGCATCGGCGAGATCGACCAGTGCCTCGCGCTGGGCGTATCCCCCGACAAGCTCTGCTACGGCAACCCCATCAAGAAGGCCGCCCACATCGCGCGCGCCTTCGCGCTGGGTGTGCGCCGCTACGCCTTCGACACCGAAGACGACCTGGTCCGCATCGCCGAGCACGCGCCCGGCGCCGAGGTCGAGTGCCGGTTCCTGTCCAGCGCGCCCGAGTCCCGCACCCCGTTCGGCACCAAGTTCGGTTGCGCGCCCGCCGAGGCCCTGCGCCTGCTGGTGCGCGCCCGCGATCTGGGCCTCACGGTCGGTGGCCCCTATTTTCACGTCGGCTCCCAGCAGCTGGATCCCGCCGCCTGGCGGATCGGCATCGAGCAAGCCGGTGAGATCGTGCAAGCCTTGGCCGACAAAGACATTCGCGTCACCGCGGTCAATGTCGGCGGCGGTCTGCCGATCTCCTACGCCGCCGCCGCCCCCGAACTCGACGCGATCGGCGCGGCCATCAGCGCCGCCGCCGCGCAGTTCCTGCCCGCCGCCACCGGCGTCATCGTCGAACCCGGCCGTGCGCTGGTGGGTAACGCGGGCACTATTCACGCCGAGGTCGTCGGCGTGCGTTTCGCGCCGGATGGTCGGCGCTGGGTGTATCTCGACATCGGCCGATACAACGGTATGGCCGAGACGGAGAACGAGTACATCGCCTACCGTTTCGTCACCGATCGCGACGGCGATCCGGTGGCTGAGGCGGTGGTCGCGGGTCCGACCTGCGATGGCGACGATGTACTGTATCAACGCACGAAGGTCCTTCTGCCGACCACGTTGCGAGCCGGTGACCGCATTCAGATCCTGCACACCGGCGCCTATACCGCGAGCTATTCGTCGGTGTCCTTCAATGGTTTTCCGCCCTTGACCGTTCATGTCCAGGGCGCTGAGCGAGAGTGAGTTTGCCATGACGGCGGATTTCACCGGTTGGCATGTGCTGGCCGAGTTCGGTGGCGTCGACACCGCCCTGTGCGACGACCTCGAACGACTCGAATCGGCGTTGCGTGATTCGCTGCTCGCGGCGGGCGTCACCATCTGCGAAGTCGTCCATAAAAAGTTCGATCCGCAGGGGGTGACCGTCCTCGCGCTGTTGGCGGAGTCTCACGCCTCGATTCATACCTATCCGGAGTCCGGCGACATCTTCGTCGACGTGTTCACCTGCGGCAGCATCGGCGCGGGCGCGACGAAGGCAGTCGAACTGCTGCGAGACAAGTTGTCCCCCACCACCGTTCGGATGCAGACGGTGCAGCGTGGGCACGGTGCCGAGAAGATCTACGAACCGGTGGGCGACGGCCTGACCCGGATCTGGGATCTGCACGAGGTGATCGTGGACACCAACACCCCGTACCAGCACATGGTGATCGCGCGCACCGATCAGGGCATCTCTCTGTTCTCCGACGACGATCGCCAGTCCACCGAGTTCTCCCAGATCACCTACCACGAGGCCATGATGGTCCCGGCGTTCGTGCTCGCGGAGAAGCTGGATCGGGTGCTGATCATCGGTTCCGGTGAGGGTGTGGCGTCGCAGATGTCGGTGGCGGCCGGGGCGACCCTGGTCGACCATGTCGACATCGATCAGCGCGAAGTGGAGCTGTGCGCCGAGCACCTGCCCTACGGCTACACCACCGAAGAGCTGACCGCCGCTGTGAAGCACGAGGGCCCGATCCACGTGCACTACGCCGACGGCTGGGATTTCCTGGCGAAGGCGCAGGAGGCGGGCACCCGCTACGACGTGATCGTGATCGATCTGCCCGACGAGCGCGTCGAGGATGCCCAGCACAACCGCCTGTACGAGTCGGAATTCCTGTCCCGATGTAAGGCCCTGCTGGCCCCCGGCGGCGTGCTGACCGCCCAGGCCGGTTGCGCGACCATGTGGCGCAACGAAACGCTGAAGCGGTCCTGGGGCCGGTTCACCGAGCAGTTCGCCACCGTGGTCCCCTACGGTTCCGACGAGCACGAGTGGACCTTCCTGTTCGGCCTGAACGAGAAGATCGACGACCCGGTGCGTGGCATGCGCGACCGTCTCGCGCTGCTGCCCTACCGGGCCGAGACGATCGACGCGCGTGCGTTGGAGCGTGGCGCGATCGAGCCGTACGCGTTGCGGCGCTAGGCAATACCGCAACGGACCGGAACGCTGTACGGCGTCCCGGTCCGTTGTCGTTTCGGCCTGCGCTCGATTTCGCCGTGCTCGGGCCGGCGATGTTTGGCAGGATGCGAGGGTGCTGGACCCCTCGAATTCGCCCCTGCCGCAGACACCCTCGTCGGAAACCGGCTCGATGCCGGTCTGTCGACCGTCACCCCATCGCCCCCGCTTGGACGCGCTGTCCGCCGCGGGCATCCCCGCGCTCGCGGAAATGTTCACCGCCGCACCGGAAACCGTCGACTTCACCCACCTGACCGGCGACCTGGTGATGCGAACGTTCCCCGTCCCCGGCACCCGAGTCCTGGGCGCGTTGATGAGACGCCCCGGCTACTTCTGGGTAGCGAAGTCTTTTCGTCACGTGGACGGTGGGATGGCATACGGACACAACGTCTTACGTCTACTCGGCGGCATGCGAGCCCTGAATTTCGTTGCGACGGTGGGCGAGTCCGCATTCGACGGCCGAGCAGTCGTACGCTTGGACTACGCCGATCCCCGCGTGGGCACACCCGGCCCCCTGCGTAGGGTCTACGACGAACTGCGCGAGGTCGAGCCGGGCCTGTGGCTGGGGCCCACCTACCGGAAAAAGCGTGGCGGGAATCTGTCATCGATGGGCTGGTTCGCGCTCGACGCCTCGGTCGAATTCGACGGCCCGCTCTGAACCGATCGTCAGATTCGCGCCGTTGTCCGGGACGAATCTCACTGGCGCAAATTTGACCGGGGCCAACCTCGCCGGAATCATTCACGATGCCAGAACCGTTCGGCCGACAGACTTCACACCAGCGTGACCTGCCCGATCGCTAGCCGACCAAGGAGTGCATCGTGACTCGCATCGACGTCGTCGACCTCGCCGGAGTGGTGTACTCCTCGGGCAAGGTCTTCGACGGCCTCTCCACCGGCCGCCTCGACACCGAGAACTTCCTGCGCTCCGGCAGCCTCGAAGGCGTCACGTCGCGATCCGACCTCGCACTGCTCGAGGATCTGCGCGACGCGGCGCAGTTCATCATCGACAACCTCGGCGGCCCCGTCGACGCGGCCTTCGTCCGAGCCGTCAATCAGCAGCTCACCCGTAGTGCCGCGCTGCACCCCGGCAAACTCAGGACCGCCGACCAACAGATCGGCGTCAAGACCAGGTACGGCCGCCACGAACCCGCCGCCATGACCGACCAAGACTTGCAACGCCTTCTCGACCGCACGACGTGCAGTGACGACGTGACCGAGAACGCGCTGGACGTGTTTGTCGAGCTCTCGAAGGCCCAGCCTTTCGAAGACGGCAACAAGCGCACGGCCATCTTCGTCGCGAACAAGCTGCTGCTCGACGCGGATACGGAGATGCTGCTGGTTGTCCCCGTCGACGAGGACGATCCGAGCCTGTCGGACCAGTTCAACGACCGTCTCGCCCTGGCATATATCCGCGACGAGCGCGACGGTGTGAAGGAACTCCTTCGCTCCCACGGACTCACAGCCCTCGACGATCGACGTAGGTAGGCATCGCGGCCCGGATGGTTCCGGCCGCCGGTGGTGCAAGGCCGGTTTTTCGAGGTTCGAAACCAGCGGAGCCGGTGAGCCGGGCACGTGTCCCGGCTCACCGAGCGTCTAATCCTGTGCCGCGTGCTTGGCGCGGAACTCCGCCACGTTCAGCCCACCCACACCCCAATCCGTCAGCGGCACTTCGTCGATGACCACGAAGGTGAGGTTGGGGTCCTTGCCGAGCACGTCGAACAGCAGATCGGTGACGCCCTTGATGAGCTGCGCCTTCTGCTCGACGGTGACCCCTTCATCGGTGACCTTGATATTCACGTACGGCATGGTGTGTCCTTTCGCGGTGGGTGCAGCTACTTCAGAATGAGCCAGGTTCGATGTGCTGCGGGTCCGAACCCGTTGTGTACGAATCGATCTCGTAAAATCAGGCTGCTCGGCCGGAGATGAAGCCGCCGTCGACGGGCAGGATGTGCCCGGTGGTGAACTGCGCGTCGGCCAGATGCAGTACCGCGGCGGTGGTTTCGGCGACTTCGCCCAGGCGACCCAGCAGGGCGAGGGCGCCGAACGCGGTTTCGTCGGCATCTGCCAGCAGGGGTGTGCGCACGAAGCCGGGCGCGACGGCGTTGACGCGGATTCCGTCCGCGGACAGTTCGGCGGCCAGGCTGGTGGTCAGCGCGTGCACCGCGCCCTTGCTGGCCAGCGGCGCGGACGCGGGGATGGCCGCGAGGGCGTGGGTGACCAGCACGGTGCCGATATTGACGATGCTGCCGCCGTCGCCCTGCTCGCGCAGTCGGCGGACCACCGCCTGCGTGGTGAAGAACGTGCCCTTGAGGTTGCCGTCGAGGTAGCCGGTCAGTTCTTCGTCGGTGACCTCGGTGAAGGGCTTGGCCGCGAAGGTGCCCGCGTTGTTGACCAACACGTCCACCCGACCGAACCGTTGCACGGCCGCGGTCACCAACGCCGAACCCGTTGCGGGCGAGCCGATATCGCCGACGACGACGGCGATGCGCTCGGGGGCGCCCAGTTCGGCGGCCACCGCGGCGAGCTTGTCCGGATCGCGCCCGTTGAGCACGACATTGTCGCCCCGCGCGACGAAGGCACGGGCGATATCGCGCCCGATCCCACTGGAGGATCCGGTCACGATGACCGTCTTGATGGTGGACATAATCGTCTTCCCTCTCATTTGATACGACCGGTCGTCTTGGAATGGACAGCAGACGACCCGGGCGCTCCACCCGACCCGGATCAGGGCCGGAAGTAGTCGTCCAGCAGACGTTTCAGGCATTTGTGCAGCGGTTCGACGGTGCGCTGCAGTTTCATCCGGATCACGGCGCCCTCCCACGATTCGAGCAGCAGGTCGGCGAGGTCGACCGCGTCGATATCGTCGCGCACCGAACCGGCGGTCTGTGCGGCACGCAGGGCGCCCGCGACACCGTCGCGCCAGCCGGTCCAGGCGGTCGACAGTTCTTCGCGCAGTACGTCACTGCCCTCGAGCTCGGCGGCGAGATTGGCGAGCAGGCAGCCACCCGTGAAGTCGGTGCGCACGAACTCGGCGGTCTGACGTTCGAAGAAGGTGCGCACGCCTACCAGGGGGTCGTCGGTGGAGCCGAAGGCGTCGGCGAGGTTGCGCTGGATGCACAGGGCGTGATGCTCGATCACCGATTGCGCGAACGTCTCTTTGCTGTCGAAGTAGTTGTAGAACGAGCCTTTCGGCACGCCGACCTTGTCGAGCACTTGCTTGATGCCGGTGCCGTGATAGCCGTGGGACAGCAGATCGGCCGCGCCCTCCTCGATGAGAAGGGCTCGCGTGTCGTCGCTGCGCCGTGGTCGTGCCATGCGGGCAACTATACGACCGGTCGTCTACTTATGGCAACCGCGCGTGGCGGAGACGTCAGCGAGGAGGTCAGCAGCGTTCCAGGTCCAGGGTGAAGAACTGGCTCAGCGGGTCGAGGCGGTAGCTGCCGAACGGTCCGCATTCGGTGAACCCGTGACGCAGGTAGAGGCGGCGAGCGGGGGCGAACAAGTCTTCGGTGCCGGTTTCCAGGCTCAGGCGGCGGTAACCCCGTTCGCGGGCTACCGCGACCAGGTGGGTGAGGACGGTGGCGGCGACGCCACGGCCGGTGTGGTCGGCGGCGGTGCGCATGGACTTGATCTCGGCGTGTTCGGGGTCGAGTTCTTTCATTGCGCCGCAGCCGACGAGGTCGTCGCCGGACCACGCGCTCCACACGGTGATCGCGGGATCGCGCAGGGCGGTGAGGTCGAGGGCGTGCATGCTCTCGGCGGGCGAGGCCGCCGACATTTCCGCGTGGTGGGCGGCCAGCAGGGCGCGGATCTGCGGGCCGGACAGGTCGTCGGGCGTCACGCGTAGTTGATCGATGGCACCGGGCTGGTTGATGGTCATCGGTCCATCTTCTACGGCGAGGGCCGTCGCGTCGCGATCCGGGTCGGTCCGCCGACCGAGGTTGTGCGGGTCGGTTCACCGACCGACGCGGCGCGGACGCTCAGCGAACACGCCGCAATCGGTGACGGGGTCGTGCGGAAACGGTGCGGGGGTGCGACCGTCGATGCGAGCATGGTGGGGCGAGTGTCGACTCGAAAGTGGTGGGGCCATGGGCGATTTCGTGCAGGAGTACGCGGTGGTGCGGTGGCCGGTGGTCGCCGCGTTCGTGGTGGCGTCGCTGATCGTGGCGACCCGGCTGACCAGGCGATTACCGGTTTCTCATCGGGTCGACACGGCCTCGGACAGTGCGCACCTGCTCATGTGTCTGGTGATGTTGGCCATGCTGGTGTTCCCCGCCGCGGCCGACCCGCACGCGATGCGCGGGGTGCTCACCGCGCTCACGGTCGCGTTCGCGATCCTGTCGGCCGAACGCGCCGTGCAGTGGCGTTCGGGCTCGCCACCCGACGGCGTGTCGGCGCTGGGCTATCACACCGTCGCGGCCGCGGCGATGCTCTACGCGATGACCGGACACGGATCCGTGCACGAGCAGGGCGTCGCGACCTGGCCCGCCGTCGCGCTGGCGGTGTTGTTCGGCGTGGACGCGCTGCTCACGCTCGGTATCGCCGGTCACCGACCACGCTGGCACCGGGCCCTGCACCCCGCCGGAACCCACCCGCTGACCTCGGCGCTGGTGCCCCATGTGGTGATGGATATCGGGACGGCGTTCATGCTGATCGCCGCGATCGGCCGGTGAATACCGATCCACAACCGCTCGCGCTGCGAATTGCCTTTGTGCGGGCAGGAATTCGACGATGAGTGGGCAGCGCGGTCCCCAACCGACGCCAGGGGTTCGCGGTGCGGGCTCTCGCGTGCCCGAGATCGCCGCGGGGCCGGACGATCGCGAGCAGATGCGGGAGTTGTACCGAGCCACCGGTGCCGCCGCGTTCGGGTTGGCGCTGCGGGTGTTGCACCGTCGTGGTGCTGCCGAAGATGTTGTCCGCGAGGGGTATCGACGTGTGCGGGCCGCACAGTGGATCGTCGACGACGACCCGATTGCTGACGACTACGGTTCCCTGCCTATCGAATCGCGTTCTGCCGCACCGGCATCCGGCTCTCGCGCCGTCGAATCCGAGAACCAGTTTCGAACGGACCAGTCCTCGCTCCCGGACCTGGGCACCCCGTGGGGCCGTTCGGCATTCGCCGCGTCCGGACCTCGCTCCGACCTGGTCGACTACACCAACACCTCACTGGACGTCACCTTCGGCCGCGGCGTCATCTACACCCCGGACGGTGCCCGCTTGGTCGACCACGTCGAACCGGAACGCCCCGCACCCGAACGCACCGAGCCCGACCAGATCCCGAGCTCCGACGGCACCCCCGATCCCTACTCTGAACCGACCGAGACCGACCTCGACACCCCCTCCATCCCCGCCGACCAATCCTGGCTCCTGGCCCAAATCCACCGCCTGGCCATCCAACGCCTGCGCCTGGACCGCCGCGGCGACGACATCCCCTGGCTGGCCGCCGCGGCCCGTCTGGGCTTCGAAGACCCCCTCGACAGCCGCTGCGAAGTCTTCGTACTCGCCTACTACGGCGGCCGCACCTACCGCGCGATCAGCCGCGAGCTGGGCTTACGCGTCCCGATGGTCACCAGATTGCTGGCCGAAAGTATCGAGCGGCTGGCCGAACAGCGCATCGATCGCTGGACCGCGCAGCAACAGTGGTCCCCGCCCGGTTCGGTGCTGTCACTGGCCGACGCGTACGCACTGGACGCCGTGGCCGAACTCGAACATCACCACATCGAGAGCAAACTCACCCCGAACAGCGTGTCCCAGTTCGCCACTCGCGTGCGCGGCGTGCACGAGGTGCTGGCCTTACTGGCCGCCGACGACCAACACACCCCGCCCCGCAACCTCGAAACCCGCATCCTCGCCGACCTGGGCACCGACGCGCCACCACGGCGCGGCCACTGGACGACCCGCCCGCCGTGGCTGCGCCGCTTCGGTGTCCAACCCGACGGTTAGAGCACCACCACGTGGTCTTCGACGACCCGCCCGCCCAGGCGAACCCAGCCGTCGGAATCCCACTCCGTGTACAACTGCGAACCCTGGCCCTGCGTGATGATCAGTCCGCGCCGCAACTGCGCGGTCAGCGCGACCGCCGCTGCCCCGGTCGCCTCGTCTTCGGCGATGTCCATCGCGGGCGCGAACATCCGCGACCGCAGCGCACCGCGCGACTCGTCGGTCCAGGCCCAGAAGTAATGCTGGCCCTCGGTGTAGTCGCCGGGTGACAACGCCGCGAGCTGTTCTACCGAATCCAGTTGCTGGAAGGTGAATTTCGGCGCCCACTCCGCACGCGCGGTGATCCAGGTCAGACCATCGGACTGGGTGACAGCGACCGCACCGGCGGGCACGTTCAACGTGTGCACCGGCGTGCGCTGCACGTCCAGCCACCAGGCCGTGCCGACGGTCGGATGGCCGGCGAAGGGCAGTTCCACCGCGGGTGTGTAGATGCGAACGTCGGCGACGCCGTCGACGGGATCGGAGACCACCGTGGTCTCGCTGAAACCCAGGCGAGCGGCGAGCAACTGCTTGTCCAACGCGACCACATCACCGGCGCGGGCGACCCCCAGCGCATTGCCGAGGTTGCCGGCCGGGTCGGTGAACACTCGGACGACCTCAACCTGAATGTCCGGGGCATCGGGCACATCATGTGCATTCATGATCGAAAGCCTACCGGCCCCGCAAGCGGCATTGACGGACCCGCCGACGAGAAACGGCCCCGACCCGGACAATCCGGATCGAGGCCGTACCACGAGGGGAAATCAGACGGCAGCCGAAGCCAGCGCCTCGGTCGACGCGACCGCCTGGCCCACACCGGCCACGATCGCCGCCGCGCGCAGCGCTTCGAAGATCACCTCGCGCGACACATCGGCCTCGCGCAGCGTCTTCTCGTGCGCCTCGAGGCAGTGCGCGCACCCGTTGATCGAGGAGACCGCGAACGACCACAGCTCGAAATCGGCCTTGTCCACGCCGGGGTTGCCGATGATGTTCATCCGCAGACCCGCACGCAGGTCGTCGTAACGACCGTCCAGGAACGCCTTGCCCCGGTAGAACACGTTGTTCATGCCCATGATCGAGGCGGCACCCAGCGCGGCGTCGTACGCCTCCGCGGACAGCACATCGGCGGCCTCTTCGGCGATCTCGCGCAGCGTCGTGGCCGACCGGGTCGCGGCGGCCGACGCCAGCAGAGTGCCCCACAGTTGCTGCTCGGACAGCACCGTGGTGCGGGCCAGCGAGGACAGGTTGAGCTTGAGGTCCTTGGCGTACTCGGGGAGAGAGTTCTTCAGGTTCTCGATGCTCATATCAGTGGGGCTCCTTCAGATGTTCGATGGGTGAATCAGACGCTGGCGGTGAGCAACTCGCCCGCGTTGATGGTCGGGTCGCCCTTCTTCCAGTTGCAGGCACACAGCTCGTCGGACTGCAGGGCGTCCAGCACGCGCAGCACCTCGTCGACGTTGCGGCCGACCGATCCGGCGGTCACCGAGACGAACTGCACCTCGTTGTTGGGGTCGACGATGAAGGTCGCGCGGTCGGCGACACCGTCGGCGTTGAGCACGCCGGTGGCGGCGGCCAGTTCACGCTTGAGGTCCGACAGCATCGGGAACGGCAGGGTCTTGAGCTCGTCGTGCTGCGCACGCCACTGGAAGTGCACGAACTCGTTGTCCACCGAGGCACCGAGGACCTGGGCGTCACGGTCGGAGAACTCCTCGTTCAGCTTGCCGAACGCGGCGATCTCGGTGGGGCACACGAAGGTGAAGTCCTTGGGCCAGAAGAACACGATGCGCCACTTGCCCGCGTGATCGTCGCTGGTGATCTGGGTGAAGTAATCGTCGGGCTGCTGCGCGTCGACCTTCGACAGGTCGCCGCCGATGACGGCCTTGAGGTTGTATGCCGGGAACTGGTCGCCGATGGTCAGCAGAGCCATGCGTTCGTCTCCTCATTCGTGGTGTGGATTCGTTGTGCTTGATCGCAGCCTACTAAAAGGAAAAGCCGATTGTTACCCGTACACTGATAGGTGTGAGTGATCAGACTTATCAGCCAACCCTGTCGCAGCTGCGTGCGTTCGTGGCCGTGGCCGAATACCGGCATTTCGGCACCGCCGCGGCCCGGCTATCTGTGAGCCAACCCACGTTGTCGCAGGCACTGGCATCACTGGAAAACGGGCTCGGGCTGCAGTTGATCGAGCGCAGCACCCGTCGAGTGCTGGTCACCGCCGCCGGATCCCGGCTGCTGCCGCAGGCCATGGCAACCCTGGAAGCCGCCGACCGCTTCGTCGCCACGGCCACCGGTGACACCCTCGGCGGCACGCTGCGACTGGGCATCATCCCCACCGTCGCGCCGTACGTGCTGCCGGAGCTGCTGCCCGAATTGCGCGCCAAACTGCCCGGCGTCGTGCCGCATGTGGTGGAGGATCAGACCTCCCGACTGCTGGACGGACTGCGCACCGGCGTGCTCGATGTCGCGGTACTGGCGCTGCCCACCGAGACGAGCGGGCTGCTCGAAATACCGCTCTACAGTGAGGAATTCGTGCTGGTAACCCCGCGCGGGCACGCGCTGGCCGGACGCACCGACCTGTCCGCGCCCGAGCTGACCGACTTGCCGCTGCTGCTGCTGGACGAAGGGCACTGCCTGCGCGATCAGACCCTTGACCTGTGCCGTTCGGCCGATGTGTACCCCGGCGCGGTCGGCGACACCCGCGCCGCGTCGCTGACCACGGTCGTGCAGTGTGTGGCGGGCGGGCTGGGTGTGACGCTGATTCCGGAGATGGCGGTGCCGTCGGAAACCGCGCGCGGCACCCTGGACACCGCGCGCTTCGCCGCGCCCGCGCCGGGCCGCACGGTGGGACTGGTGTTCCGGTCGTCGTCGGCGCGGGCTGCCGACTACGAGTTCTTGGCCGCGGTCATCCGCTCCAAGCGACCCTTCTGACGCGCCCGCTCTTCGGCGCCGCGGGAGTGAGCGCGTCTCCCCTTCCGCCCGTGCGCTCGCGCAGCTCGCCTGCTATTTTGAACGTCGTTCAATTCTGCTGTGAAGGATGGCTGCCGTGCCCGAAGTCGAGAACTCCCCGAAGCGGGCCACCCTGTTCACCGCAAGGGATCTGGCGCAGATCGCGGTGTTCGCGGCCCTGATCGCGGCGCTGGGACTGCCCGGCGCGATCACCGTCGGGTTCAGCGGCGTGCCGATCACCCTGCAGACGCTGGGCGTGATCCTCACCGGCGCGATCCTGGGCGCGCGCAAGGGCACCGCCGCGGTCGCGGTGTTCATCGCGCTGACCATGATCGGCCTGCCCCTGCTGTCCGGCGGCCGCACCGGCCTGACCGCACTGGCCTCGCCGACCGCCGGCTACCTGACCGGTTGGATCCCGGCGACACTGGTCATCGGCTTGCTCACCGCACTGATCCTGCCGAAGTACCCGCTGTGGCTCGGCCTGCTGATCAACGCACTGGGCGGCATCGTGGTCATCTACCTGTTCGGAACCGCGGGCCTGCTGCTGCGCACCGATCTCGGTGTGTGGGCGGCGGTGTCGACCAACTTCGCGTTCGTGCCCGGCGACCTGGCCAAGGTCGTGGTCGCCACGGTGGTCGCCAAGGGCGTGCACCGCGCGTATCCCGGACTGATCCGTGCGTAATCGGCGCCTGTCGTGAGCGAGATCGTCGTCGACGCGGTCGGTCACCACTTCGGTGACCGCACCGTGCTGCGCGATATCTCGCTGCGCATCACCGAGCGTCGGGTGGGGTTCATCGGCGCCAACGGGTCGGGGAAATCGACGCTGGCCCGGATGCTCAACGGGTTGTTGAAACCGTCGACCGGCACCGTCACCGTCGACGGGCTCGACGTCGCCCGCAAGGGCGCGCAGGTGCGGCGCAAGGTCGGGTTCGTGTTCACCGACCCCGACACGCAGATCGTGATGCCGACGGTCGCCGAGGATCTGGCGTTCTCGCTGCGGCGCAGGGGACTAAGCAAGGCCGAGATCGCGGAACGCGTGCAGCGAATGCTGGACCGCTTCGGCCTGGCCGCACACCCCGACCATCCCGCGCACCTACTGTCCGGCGGCCAGAAACAACTCCTCGCGATCGGTTCCGCGCTGATTCGCGAACCCGAGGTGATCGTCGCGGACGAACCGACAACCCTGCTCGACCTGCGCAACGCACGCCGGGTGTCCGAGGCACTGAACTCCCTCGATCAGCAGGTGATCGTGGTGACCCACCAACTCGGACTGCTCGACGGTTTCGATCGAGTCGTGGTGTTGGACAACGGCTCTGTCGTCTTCGACGGCCCACCCGCCGAGGCGATCGACGCGTATCGGCAACTCATCGAATGATCGGCCTCTACTGCCCCGGCAACTCGCTGCTGCACCGAATGCCCGCCGGGGCGAAGCTGGCGCTGTTGGTGGTCGCGATCCTCGCGATGACGGTGTTCGTGCGCACCCCGGTGGCAGTGGTTGTCACGGTGGCGCTCGTGGCGAGTTCGTTTGCGCTGGCACGCATTTCCTGGCGAGTGGCCTTCGCCCAGATCCGCCCGGTGCTGTGGATGACAGCGATCATCGGCGCATTCCAACTACTCACCACCTCGCCCGCGCGGGCGGTTGTGGTGTGCGGAGTACTGCTGGTCTCAGTCGCTCTCGCCGCGCTGGTCACTGTGACCACACGAGTCACCGACATGCTCGACGCCCTGACCCGCGCATTGAACCCACTGCGCCGCATCGGCGTTAACCCAGAGCGCGTGAGTCTACTTCTCGCACTGGCTATTCGGTGCGTACCCCTGCTGACGCAGATCGTCCACGACGTCGGCGAGGCGCGACGAGCACGAGGCGTCTCCTGGTCCACGACAGCGTTGGTCACGCCAGTGCTGGTACGCGCCTTGCGGACCGCCGACGCGATGGGCGAAGCCCTGGCCGCGCGTGGGGTCGACGACGACTGACTCAATCGCGCCGCTGGCCGCCCGACGCGTCCAGGTCATCGCTCAACGCCCGACTTCGCACTACGGTCAGGTCATGAACCCTGACTGGGAGGAACCTGCTGCGCAGTTGTTGTTGGCCGCGTCGATCCAGCGCTGGAAGGAGGTTCATCATGAATTGGGTCAGGCCGACTACGACGTGATCGCCGCTGTCGATGTCCTCCATAAGCAAGGAGCCGACGACGAGGTGATTCGGGCGGAGTTCGCCGAAACAGCATTGGCCGACGACTTAGATCTGATCCTCGGGTTGGTCCGTATGCGCGACGAGGTCGCGACCATCCTATCCGAGGCCGGTCTCACGGTCACCACGCCCGATGACACCGAGGAATTATGGGTCGACATCGTCGGACTCCCTCACCGTATGGTCGGGCTGCGGCATGGCCCCGGATCTACCGAAGCGGAGGTCGCGGACCTTCATGAGCTGACCCGACAGGTAGCCAATCGCGCCGTGCCTGTCCTCTACAGCAGTGGTTTCGTGCTGGCATCGACCGTCGGCCATGCGACAGTGCCGCTGACCGAGAGCGCAGCGATCGATGCGTTCTCCACCAGCACTGCCGAATTCGGTGTTGTGCGCCAGCACTCGGTCTGAAGGCTTCCCGACTAGTCAGTCTAGGTTTGAGTGCTGGCGCTGTGCGCGGTGGAGCATCGCGCGAATACCGGCGGTCATGCGAGCGCTGTCGAGCGGTTCGGCGATGATTGGGTCACCGGTGCGGACGTAGTAACGACCGTCGGGATAGTCCATCCACCAGAACGTACGCACCGACGCCGACGGCCGCGCGTCGAGCGCACCGCCTGCGTATGCGGCAATCTCGCCATACGCGGACCGTGGACGTCCGAACATCAGATCGAGCTGGTCGACGGCGCTCAACGCACCGACGCGGAACTCGAAGTACTCGTCTTCTGCGGCAATCCGCTCGCGGCGAACTTCGATCGGCGCTCGGGTGCCAGGCTCGCGCGCGGGTAGCGTGGCGACCGCGGAATCGGCAACTTCATCGGCAGTTCCGTAGCTGAGCACCACAGCGCCACCATTGTCACCGGACGGCCCTGGTTCCTGGTCGAGCGTGGCCCCTACCGTGTCACGGATCGCGCCGTAGAACCGGATGATCCGGGAGTTATCGTGCCCAGCAAAACCTTTCGACTCGATCCGGGCCGCAGGATTGACCAGCGTGTCGAGGGCACGCTCAATCGATGGGTCGTACTTTGCGAGCAGGCTTTCCACCGCGCGTTCACGATCCTGCTTCAGTTCATAGAAGTCACTGGTCGCGGGGCGGAATCGGAGTGGATAAGGCAGACGATCGCGGCCATACGCAGACCAGAGGATCTGAAACTCCTGCGCGGAGAACCTAGCTTTGTGCACGGTCCGGCTTCCCACCGATCACTGGGATTACTGTCTCGACCTCGTTGATTCCGGTAAGTCGATCACCGTTGTCCTGGTTGATCAGGTAATCAGGAATGCCCTTACCCTCGGATTCGTCCTGACCGCGACCCGCACCAGGTGCACCCATACCGCCCATGCCCGACATCCCCGCTCGGCCCGTTGCCGCCGCCGCGGAACGGGCTCCCGACGCTGCAGCGCGGTCACTCGTCGGTGTGCCCGGCTGCGCACGACCCGCAGTGGGCGCACCTCCGGCACCGTCGCGTCCTGCTCCCGGAGCACCGCCTCCGCCGCGCCCTACACCCGGCGTGGCAACCAAAGGTGTCGTTGCGGTGGGACTCTGGGCTGTAGGCGTGGCGGCTGACGGTACGCCTGTTTGAGCGGGGGTGGTGGTCGAAGGAGACGCCGATGATGCTGCAGACGTTTCGTCCTTCGACGCCAATTCGGGCGAGTTCGACGGTGATTCGTCGACCTCATTGTCTGGTGCAGCGGTCTCCGGCGTACTGCCCGTCTCGGGTGTCCCACCATCCGCCCCGTGTTCGCTGCTCGCGCCACCAGGATCTCCGCCGGTCTTGCCACCCCGATCGCCACCCACAACAGCCTGGTCGCCCCCACCGTCTGCAATCTTCGGTGCGGCTGGCATGAACGGAACGCCGGTATCGGACTGGACCGCGACCTGGCTGTAAACAGTACGCAAGATCCGCCGCGACTCTTCCTCCGCCTCCACGGTGGTGTAATCGTCCATCTTCAGATCTCCGTCAGCGGGCAACGTCTTTCCAGTGTTGCTGGGGCGCACAGTGATTCCGGGCATCAGTGCCTGAGTCTGCTCGAGACCCGTCCGCATCTCAGCGAGCTTCAGACTTACCGCGAGCGCCGCTGCGGGCAGCGTGCTCGACTGTTTCGCATAGTTGGTCACGGCGGAAACGACAGCCGTTGCCGCCTCGCCTGACCAACCGTCCTTCTCGTTGACCGTGGCCTCGAACGCCTTGTTGAACGTGGTGAGCGATGTCGACAGATCCTGACAGATCGTGTCCCACACCTCCGACGCGTCGTTCACGATACTTGGCTTCATCGCCGATACCGCGTTCTGCATCTCGGTCAGAGACATGCCATCGAACCCGTCTGGAACAGTGAGCTTATTCGGCTGCGTCTCACCACCGCCGAAGATCGATGAGAACTGGGCGAGATTCTGCATCAGGTAGATTCCGCTGCGTTCTTGGTTCCACTGCTCCTGTGCAGCGATCACCTTGTCTCGATATTCCTCGTAGGTCATCCGTTTCCCCCGAGACCGTCAAATTGACCTGCGTTGTAATCGTCTTGGGCTTTGTAGTTCGCGACGGCCTTGAGGACAGCCTCTTTTGCTGCCGTTACGGCCTCAATGTGCTGACGGATCGCGTCGTCGAGAGACCGATCACCGCCGACTGCGGTCAACGAGAATTTTTTCTCGAGCACTTGACTGGAGCTGAATGTGCCAAAGCCGGTGATGTTCTCGACCTGTCTGGACTTCTTGAGCACGTTCTCCAGCACATCGATGTGGTCGTCGCATACCTTCGCAAGGTTTTGGCCAACGTCTGGGTGTATCGAAAGCTCTCCTGCCGCAGCTCGGGTATTCAGCCGCTGCCATTCTGACGGATCAATATTGAACGACACCTAGCCCCCTAGATTATTTTGGCAGCCCGGAAACCAAAGCCTCAGCTACACGCCGAACTTCCGCACACGGGTCAGGAACTTTGTCACGCGCACTGTGTCGGACCAAGACGTCGAAATCGATAAGCCCGAAGCTCGCGTCAGTTGCGATCGAGCACGAATAGTCACGACTTGAGCCCAGTGTTCGGTATTGCAGCGCGGGGCGGTCGCCCAACTTCGTATCAACAAACTCGCCTCGGTCGGAGCGCTGCCTTAGCTCTGCCGGAGTGTGGTTCGTCGAGTACACCGTCAACGAGTAGGTCTTCTTTGCGTCGTCCCACCCGCACACCTTCCAATCCTCGAAGTCGACGCCGGCTACGTCCTTCTCCTTAGTCGAGGTGTTGAGGCCCGCTGCGGACACCGCAGAATCGGCCAGCAGACAGGGGTCCCAGAGGCTTGCGTCCGCATCAACGCTCGTTGTTGCCGCAACAGTGGTGCTCGACTGCGCCGTACGAGTCAGTTCCGGGTCACTACATCCGCCGACCAGGACACCCACGGCAGCGAGAGCTGGGATGGCGTTCCGCCATGACCACATGAACTTTCCCCCTCTGTGTGACCGGCGCACCGGGACTACTGAATCTTCGTCCTGTGCAGCAGCTTTGAGCGTACTCGCGTTCATCACATCGACCTCCTCGACCGAGCTGCGGCTAGAGCCTGCTAGCCGATGTCGTTGACGATCGGCTCGAGATTCGTAGCCACTGCGCGAGCAATTGCCTCGGCCGCATTGTGGACACCCGACACCAGCTCGGACGAGGGGGATCCATCATCCATCCCGCTCGCACCAAAGTCGTCACCGCTGGCACCGACCCTGACGACCAGGTTGCTCGAGCGGAAGGTGACCGTCGTCTTGGCCGAACTCAGGCTGGAATCATCGACCACGTATCCCTCGTCTCCAATTCCAGCAACCGCCTTGGCCGCTGAAACCTTGGGTTTGCCAGTGGCTGCGTCGCGCGAGATCTGGAAGCTTTCCTCCGCACCCGATACCCCAGAGTCATACAGCTTGAACGACACATTGATCGATCGCGTGATAGGCGTTCCCGGCGGTCCATGAGTGACGCTGGCAGCAAGGAAGTGGACATCGCATCCGTAATCCCGAGCACCAGAAGTGGGAGGGAGCTCGTCAAGGTTCACCCGAGAAAGCTCCACATTTTTGTATATCGAGCCAGCGTAATCCGAGATCGAAGAGGCAGTGAACTTCGACAGTGCGACACAGGATTTCGGGGTTCGATCAAACCGGGCGATTTCCGATGATCCATCGTTGCTACACGCAGCAAGAGCGACACCACACGCAACCACTAGCGGTAGACGGATCGAATTCCTATTCACCGAATGCCTTTCCAGTAGGCTTTCGCGGCTGCCATGCGCCCTTATCGAGCGCGGCCGGGGCTATTCCCGATTGCACGGGAATGGCGGCGGCTTCATTCTTAATACCATTGATAACCGTGACGACCTGATCTCGAAAATCGATGACCGCCTGCACTTTCGCGCTGGCCAGTTCTACGAACTTCGAAATCGTCTTTGTCACTGTCGCAACAACACCAGTTGGATCGAATTTTAGGAGGTCATCAGCGTATGAAATAAGACCTCCGGTGGTCTCGACAACAATCTGGGCGTATTCACTGATAAGCTTAATTGCCTCCTTGTAGTTCATCATAATAATAGAACGGAGTTCGTCAACCTTCGTCGCCATGTTCTTAATGGAATCGCGGATCGCATTCGTCGTCGTGACGACGCGCTCGACATAGGCTACTGCAGCCTCTCGCGCCCCGCCGTTCCAACGTGCACCCAGCTCGTCCTTGGCCGTCAAGAGCCCAATATTGTTGGTACCGCTGCCGTCCACAGCCGACGTCAGTTCCTGCACGGCACTTTGCCAGGCGGTAGTGGTTTCAGAGGCCTCATTAGGATTTCCTAACATCGCCTGAATGCCATCGATCAGTTCACGGACTCCCGGCACCCCAATCCGCTCGGCAGTTGTAACGAGCGTGCCCGCCGCACCCCATGGAAAGATCAACTCCTCGGGCAGCTTGCCTGGGTTGTGATCAGCTGGGACGGGATACCCTTTTGTTGTCCTGCTTCCCATAGCGCTCAGTACCCCAGAGTCTCGTTGATGTAACCAAACTTGCGATAATAGTCATCATCCATGCCCTCAAAGTGCGTTGCGCACGCATGGATTCCATCTGCGGCGGATTGAACTGTCGCGGCGCTGTCCTTCAGTTTATTACTGACATTCAGGCTCATATCATTGAAGTGTTGGACGATATCTCGGCCAAGCGCACCCAGAGCCAGTGGCGAAAGCCGATGCTCGCCAACACGCGCAGCAGACGTGGTGTAATGAACCGAGCAATCCCCGATCTCGCGGGCCTGCATCCTCAATGCCTGCGGACATACACTCAGGTCGGTCACTTAATCTCCCCCTGTCCTGCTACTGAGCGCGCTATTCACGGTTTGCAAAATCAGCGCGACTATCTGACTCTCATTCGATTGAGATACTTCGTAGGCGTCGAGCTGGATATCGAACAGCTGGCCGACGCCATCAATCGTCAGTGAGCCGTACTCTGCGTCAACATATGCGTCAACAATCGGGACAGTATGTCGCTGCTGGTGAGGCAGTGACTCCCCTCGCTTAACCCTGCCGACCGTGCGGTCAAAATTTCTGTTCAGCTCTTGCGTCAATGCGTATAATTCATCGAAATCGGTCACTCTTTGAGATCCTTCAGAAGTTCGAATGCTTCAGGGAATTCTTCCGCCAGAGCCTTGATCGACTGATCAACCGCTTCTTTCCGTGCGTTGTTAATCGCCTCTACGATCCCTTGGCACGCCAGGTCTATGTCGTCGGCGAGGAGCCAGGCTGGTCGGCTGAGGTCGCCGAATCCTTGCTTCATCCGAATGTCGCGGACGGTCTGCCCGTCGCCGCTCACGACTGCCATCACCCGTCGGTCGTTCGAGTACCCGGTGAACGACTCGCGCGACGCCGTCGAGACCGCGCGCGAAGCCCGGGCCCGAAACGTGTCGAGTTGGTCATGGATCTGGTCCAGCAGCTCGCCGAGTTCCTCGCGATGCATGATCGTCATCTGGCCGCCTCCCCGTGCGCTGGATCCCGGACACCGCTTGTCGCCGCCCGGCCGACGCCGGGTGGAGGTTACCTGCCGCCCCAGGGGTGCTGTCAACACCTCCGACAACACGATTGCCACTGCACAGACTCTGCCCCTCCACGTCCGAAATGAACCAATCATCGATCCGCCCCCAGGACCAGCAAGAACGACACCTCGTCCGACCGGAGGCAATCGGTGCGCTGTGTGATCGCGGACCGATCAGGACTGAATGCTGTTGGTGGCGGCCAATTTCAGTCACCGGTCGACATTGCCGAGTCGGTGCAGCGCTCCGCCATGTTGACTGGCGTCCCCACCATCGGCCAGGCGATTGCGTTGCCGAGGGAGCCTTTGCCCACGCCGACCACAGTCGGCACCGACCCCGGGTGCCTCGACTGGCAACCACGACGTCGCATAGTGGCTACCCAGTATCACGGGCGATACCATTTACTTTGACACAGGTCGACAAGTTGCACGATGGAGCCGGAGGAGGGTGTCTGAGATGTACGACCGCAACCACCTACCCGACCCTGCCCACTACGCCTATCGAGTCCTGTGGTCGGCCGAGGATGAAGAGTTCGTCGCCCAGTGCGTCGAGTTCCCCTCGCTGTCCTGGGTCGCGCCCACCCAATCCCAAGCCCTCGATGGAATGCGCGAGTTGGTGGCCGACACCATCAAGGATCTTGCGGTGAACGACGAGCCGATCCCCGTGCCGCTGGCCGAACAGAATTACAGCGGGAAATTTATCGTTCGGACGACCTCGGAACTGCACGCGCGCTTGGTGCGCGAAGCCAAGGAGGCCAAGGTGTCCCTGAATCAGCTGCTGAATCAGCGTCTTTCGGCACGTTGATCTAAGCGGCCCGAACACTGAACGACACCGGGCCCGCCGGCGAGTTTCGCTGGCGGGCCCGGTGCGTGGATGAGTGGGGATCAGCCCAGGGCGCGGGCGAATCCTTCTGCCAGGTCGGCGACCTGGGCGTCGGTCATGACGAACGACGGGGAGATCTGCATGGCGCCTGCGCCGGCGGCGCGGCCTGAGATGCCGTGTTCGCGCAGGGTTTTCACCAGGGCGGGGCCTTCGGAGGGGTCGGCCAGTTGGACGGCTGCTACCGCGCCGAGGCCGCTGCGGACTTCGGCGACGCGGGGGTGGTCGGCCAGGGGGGCCAGGGCGGTGTGGAGGGTGGATTCCAGGCGGGCGGCTTCTTCTACGAGGCCTTCGCGTTCGATGATGGCCAGGTTGGCCAGCGCTGCTGCGGCGGCGCCCGCGTGGCCGCCGTAGGTGTAGCCGTGGCGGAACCAGGTGCCGCCGGCGAAGAAGGGTTCGGCCAGGTGGGGGGCGATGAAGACCGCGCCCATGGGGAGGTAACCGGAGGTCAGGCCCTTGGCGGTGGTCATCAGGTCGGGTTGCAGGTCGAAGCGGGTGGAGGCGAACCAGGAGCCGCCGATGCGGCCGAAACCGGTGACGACCTCGTCGGCCACGAACAGGATGTCGTGGTCGCGGCAGATCTGACGGACCTCGGCCAGGTAGCCCTCGGGGGGCAGGTACACGCCGCCCGCGCCGATGATCGGTTCGCAGAAGAAGGCGGCGATCTGCTCGGCGCCGACCTCTTCGATCATGGCCAGCAGGGACTTGGCGTCGTTCCATTCGACGGTGCGGGTGTCTTCCACCAGCACGCCGTAGCCCTCTTTGTTGGGCGTCAGGCCACCCAGTGAGGTGCTCGCGTAGTGCATGCCGTGGTAGGCCAGACGGCGGCCGACCAGGATCTTCTTGTCGGGGCGGCCCTGTTCGTGCCAGTAGCGGCGGGCCAGCTTGGCCGCGGTCTCCACCGAGTCCGAACCGCCGGAGGTGAAGAAGATCTTGCTGCCGGGAACGGGCGCGATCGACGACAGTTTCTCGGCGAGTTCCTGCGTGGGGGCTTCGGTGAGGTCGCCGAAGTTGGAGTAGTGCGCGATGGTGCGCAGCTGGTCGGCGACCGCGTCGGCGATCTCGCCGCGACCGTGCCCGACGTTGGCGAACCACAGCCCGGCGGTGGCGTCGAGGTACCGCTTGCCCGCGGTGTCGAAGACGTACGCGCCCTCGCCGCGAGCGACAACGAACGCACCGTCACGATTGACGGCACCCATATCGGCGAATCCATGCCAGAGCGCATTCATGGGTCCACATTTACCGCACCGGGCTCGCGCCCCCGCAGCTGACCCACCGCTATCTCAGTCTGTGGTCTTGCGTTCGCGCCACCGAGCCGGTAGGTCGCCCAGACCTGCCATGGCGACGGCGAGCACGACGAACACCACCAGCAACACCAGCAAGCCGATCGTCAGCGACACCCAACCCTGCACGCGGGGGTCGATGAACGGGTAGGGGTACCAGTCGACGATCGGGCCGCGGATCAGGCTGTAGACGCCGTAGACGACCGGGAAGATCAGCCATTGGCCGATCAGCGCGGGGCTGGGGCGCAGGCGTTTCGCCATCGGGACGAACAGCCAGTCCAGCAGCAGCACCAGCGGGAGGATGCGGTGCAGGACGTCGTTGATCCACTTGTCGGTGAGCATCACGTCGACGTTGGCGAGCAGGACGGCGTAGACGACCATCGTGATCAGCATGTAGAGGGTGACGGCGCCGCGGAAGGTCTGCCAGCGCGGACTTCGCGGGGCGAGCGCGCCGCCGACGAGCAGCACGATCACCGACAGGACGTTGGACTCGATGGTGAAGTAGCTCAGGTAGTTGGTGAGCGAGAAGGTCGCGGAGTCGATATTGCGGATCGGAATCCACAGCAGGGCCAGCACCCCGAGCAGCCCGAACGCGATCCGGTACGCCCTGATCCACCACGCCGTACGCACCGAGGTACTCATGCTGTGTCCTTTCCGACCACTCCGACGCCACGCGACGGGACTGCTGTGCGCATCGACCACGTCGGCCGGTTCGCCACGCCGGAGCCCGCCGCGCGGTGACGCCGCACTGCCGCGAGCCGACCGATCATGCCCGGATCTTCGCATAACCCGACCCCGCTCACCGGGAGCTCGCGCTCGCGCACCTGTCGCGCCACGACAGCCGCGAAGACTCGCGGACCTCGACAGCCACACGACACGGTGTGTCCTTGGTCTCCGCGAGGGTCCTCGCAACCGACGCGGCGGAAAATTCGGTGGCGGCCTTCGCTAGGCTGGTAGCCGCAATGACCAGGACATCCAGCACCGGAGTACGCGCGCTTCGCGCTCGCTTGGCGGAGGTCGCGCTGCGCGACGAACATCGACTCCGGCGCAAGCTCGACCGTGCGCGCCCCGACGATCTGCCCGCCGTCGAGGCCGAGATCGCCACCGCCGAGACGCGCGTGGCCAATCGCCGCGCGGCGCTTCCGCAGATCACCTACCCCGAGCAGCTGCCGGTGTCGGCGCGGCGCGACGATATCGCCGCCGCGATCGCCGCCAACCAGGTCGTGATCGTGGCCGGTGAGACGGGTTCGGGTAAGACCACCCAGATCCCGAAGATCTGTCTCGAACTCGGTCGCGGCATCCGCGGGACCATCGGTCATACGCAGCCGCGACGCCTGGCCGCGCGCACGGTGGCCGAGCGCATCGCCGAGGAACTGGGCACCGAACTGGGTGACGTGGTCGGGTACACGGTCCGGTTCACCGATCACGCGTCGGATCGCACGCTGGTCAAGCTCATGACCGACGGCATTCTGCTCGCGGAGATCCAGCGCGACCGGATGTTGCGCCGCTACGACACGATCATCATCGACGAGGCGCACGAACGCAGCCTCAATATCGACTTCCTGCTGGGCTATCTGAAGCAGTTGCTGCCGCAGCGCCCCGATCTCAAGGTGATCATCACCTCCGCCACCATCGACCCCGAACTGTTCGCGCGGCATTTCGCCGATGCGCAGGGCGATCCGGCGCCGATCGTGGAGGTGTCGGGGCGGTCGTATCCGGTGGAGTTGCGGTATCGACCGCTGTCGCTGGAACTGCCCGGGGCTGACGACGATGAGGATTCGCGGGTGGTCGACCGCGATCCCACCGACGCGATCGCCGACGGTGTGGTCGAACTGTTCGCCGAGGGCGACGGTGATGTGCTGGTGTTCCTGTCGGGCGAACGCGAGATCCGCGATACCGCCGACGCCCTGCGTGACCTGAAACTGCCGCGCACCGAGATCGTGCCGCTGTACGCGCGACTGTCGGCGGCTGAGCAGCACAAGGTGTTCTCGCCGCATACCGGTCGACGGGTGGTGCTGGCCACCAACGTCGCCGAGACTTCACTGACGGTTCCCGGCATCCGGTACGTGATCGACCCTGGTACGGCCCGTATTTCGCGGTATTCGATGCGGACGAAGGTGCAGCGGCTGCCGATCGAAGAGGTGTCGCAGGCTTCGGCGCGACAGCGGTCGGGGCGCTGTGGTCGGGTCGCGGACGGTATCTGTATTCGGTTGTACTCCGAGGACGATTTCGAGGCGCGGCCCGCGTTCACCGAACCGGAGATCCTGCGCACCAATCTCGCGGCGGTCATTCTGCAGATGACGGCGCTGGGGCTGGGCGATATCGAGAGTTTCCCGTTCGTGGAGGCACCGGATCGTCGGGCTATCCGTGACGGCATCGCGTTGCTCGAGGAATTGGGTGCGCTGGCACATGGCAGCTCTAAAGCTGTTGCGGGCGAAGCTGATTCGGGTGGGCATCTCACGCTGACGCCGATCGGTCGGGAGATGGCGCAGCTGCCGGTGGATCCGCGGATGGCGCGGATGTTGGTCGAGGCTCAGCGCAACGGGTGTCTCGATGAGGTGCTGATTATTGTTGCGGCACTGTCGATTCAGGATGTGCGGGAACGTCCTGTCGAGCATCAGCAGGCGGCTGACGCTCAGCACGCTCGGTTCACGGTCGAGGGTTCGGATTTTTTGGCGTACCTGCGACTGTGGGATTACCTCACCGAGCAGCGGAAGTCTTTGTCCTCGAACCAGTTCCGGCGAATGTGCCGTGACGAGTTCTTGCACTATCTGCGCATCAGGGAGTGGCAGGATCTGCACGGCCAGTTGCGCACGATCGCGCGCGGCATGGGCTGGAACGGCGCTGGTTCGGGCCGGGCGGACACCGAGACCGACCAACCCGCAGCGTCGGCGGGTGCCTCTACCGGACGCCGGGGCCGGGGCCGTGGGCGGGGAAATTCCCCACGTCCGGTAGCGGATTCGACTGCCGGCCACGGAGCTCGGCGCGGGCAGCAGCAGGCAACGACCGTGAAAACCGCAGGGGCGTCAACCAACTCGGCCGATGACGACGCGATGCCGTGGCCGAGTACCCAGATCCACCAGTCACTGCTTGCCGGAATGCTCTCGCATATCGGTGTGCGCGAGGCGGAGTCGCGGGAGTTCCTCGGGGCGCGCAATGCGAAGTTCATGATCTTCCCCGGGTCGTCGCTGGCGAAGAAGGCGCCGCGCTGGGTGATGGCGGCGGAGCTGGTGGAGACCTCGCGGCTGTGGGGGCGGATCGCGGCGAAGGTGGAGCCGGAGTGGGCCGAGCGGCTGGCCGGCGATTTGGTGAAACGTACTTACTCCGAACCACATTGGTCGGCCAAGCGCGGTTCGGCGCGGGCTTACGAGCGGGCCACGCTGTATGGCGTGCCGTTGGTGACCGGGCGGCCGGTGGACTTCGGGCGCATCGATCCGGAACTGTCGCGGGAGCTGTTCATCCGGCACGCCCTGGTGCAGGGTGAGTGGCAGACGCGGCACGGGTTCTTCGCGCGCAATCGTGCGCTGATCGACGATGTGGCCGATCTGGAGCATCGGGCGCGGCGGCGCGATCTGCTCGTCGACGATGAGGTGCTGTTCGAGTTCTACGACAAGCGCGTGCCCGCCGACATCGTGTCGGTGCGGCATTTCGACAGTTGGTGGCGCAAGACCGAACGCAAAGATCCTGCGCTGCTGGACTTCTCGACCGACACCGTGGTCAACGCCGGTGTCGCGGCACTGGACCCGACCGACTTCCCCGACGCCTGGCGGCAGGGTGAACTCAGCTTCCCGCTGACCTACCAGTTCGAACCCGGCCAGGACGACGACGGCGTCACCGCGCGTATTCCGGTGGAGCAGCTCGCGCACGTGCGCGCGGTCGGCTTCGACTGGCTGGTGCCCGGGATGCGCGAGGAACTGGCCGTCGCGTTCATCAAGACTCTGCCGAAAGCGTTGCGGCGCGCGGTAGTTCCCGCGCCCGACTTCGCGGCGGCGGCCCTGCGCGGGCTGACCCCGCGCGCCGAACCGCTGCGCACGGGGCTGTCGCGGGAGCTGTCGCGACTGGGTTCGGTCACCATCACCACCGACGACCTGTCCCCCGCCGCGCTGCCCGATCATTTGCGGATGACGTTCGCCGCGGTCGATCAGCAGGGCAAGGTGCTGGCCAAGAACAAGAGCTTGCCGCAGCTGAAAATACAACTGGCCGACCAGGTTTCGGCGTCGGTGGCGCGGGTGACCGCCGGTGCCGAGCGTGCGCCGGCCACGGTGTGGACGTCGGAATCCCTAGGTACGGTCGCGCCGACCGTGAGTCGCGAGGTCGCGGGGCAGACCGTGACCGGGTACCCGGCGCTGGTGCCCGAGGGTGACGGTGTGGCGGTGCGCGTGTTGAGCTCGCCCGGTGAGCAGGCGGCGGCGATGCGCGCGGGTGTGCGCACCCTGTTGCTCGCGGCGATCCCCACCTCGACCCGTGCGGTCACGGCCGGACTGCCGCCGCGCGATCGGCTGGCGCTGAGCCAGAACCCGGACGGTTCCCTGGAAAAACTGGTCGAAGACTGTCGGGTCGCCGCGGCCGACGAACTCATCGCCAAGGCGGGTGGGCCGGTTCGCACGCCCGCCGAGTTCGACAAACTGGTCGAGAAGGTCCGGCCGCAACTGTCGACGGCGGTCGTGGCGCTGATTCGCACCGTTGTGCCGGTGCTGGCCGCGGCACAGCAGGCGCGTGCGGCGGTGGCCGACACCCTCGAGACCGATATCGCCGATGATGTCCGCCAGCAGCTCGACGACCTGCTGTTTCCCGGTTTCGTCGCCGAATGGGGGCGGGTGCGACTGCTCGAACTCCCCCGGTATCTGCTCGCGGCGGCGCAACGACTGGAGTCGCTGCCGGGGTCGGCGGTGCGTGACCGGCAGGCGATGGTGGAAGTCGATCGGATGCTCGCGGCCTATGACAAGCTCGTGCGCGCCCTGTCCCCCGGGCGCAAGAATGCCCGCGACGTCACCGAGATCTGGTGGATGATCGAGGAATTGCGGGTGAGCCTGTTCGCGCAGAAGCTGGGCACGCCGTACCCGGTGTCGGCCAAGCGAATCGAGAAGGCCATCAGCACTATTCGGCGTTGACCTGCCGAATCCTGTATGGCTACAACGTCAATCAGTCGGTGGAGGCCACCGCGGCGGCTTCGCGCGCGGCCCGCATCTCGGTGATCTCGCGTTCGAAATCGGCTGCGCTGGTGAAGGATCGGTACACCGACGCGAAGCGCAGGTACGCCACCTCGTCGAGGTCGCGCAGGGGGCCCAGGATCGCCAGGCCGACTTCGTGGCTGGGCACTTCGGGAGAACCGGTGGCGCGCACCGCGTCTTCGACCTGTTGGGCGAGCAGGTTCAGGGCGTCGTCGTCGACTTCGCGACCCTGGCACGCCCGACGCACGCCGACGATCACCTTTTCACGGCTGAACGGCTCGGTCACGCCACTGCGCTTGACCACCGACAGGATCGCGGTCTCGACCGTGGTGAAACGACGGGTACACGACGGGCAGGAACGGCGGCGGCGGATCGCGGTGCCCTCCTCGACTTCCCGCGAGTCGACCACGCGCGAGTCGGGGTGTCGGCAGTACGGGCAATGCATCCGAGGGTTCCTTCGTCGATGCGCGATTTTTTGTGCCTGGTAATTCCACGGCTCTTGACAGGATACCGGTCAGGAGGGCACAACCTGCCATTGCGTGGTCAGGTCCGCGATGATGTCGGGTAACCGGGACAGCATCCGGCCACGATGCAGCTTGCCGGGAAACGGTTCGCGATAGACCATCACCGCGTGCGCGGGGTCGGCGACCAGGTCCAGATGACGGGGCACCAGATCGGCGGTGAGGTAGGCCCAGCGGGTGTCGCGGTCGGCCCAGTTGAACGCGGGCAGCGGCATCCGCAGCCCCACCGGACTGCCCGCGGCGATCGGCGACCACACCGTCACCGGGGCGTACACGCCGGGCGCGCGGGTGCCGGGCACGCCCGGTTTGCCCGCGACGGTGGTGACATAGGTCAGCACCCGGCCCAACCCCGCGCGACCGGCGGCGGTCTCGTCCCACTGGTCGGCCACGATGTGGTTCTGTTCGCGATCGGTCATGGTGACCAGCGCGTCGGCACGGCCGGAGTCGGTGCCGCCGTCGATACCCTGCCAGGCCGCGTACATGCGGTCGTCGAGCAGGCCGGCCGCGTACATCTCGTGGATGCCCGCCATGCCGAGGGCGAGGTAGGCCTCGTGCATCGGGACCAGATCGGTGAAGATGTGTTTCTGCATGATCATCAGCCGCGACTGGTACCAGGCCAGGTCGGCGGGGGTCAGGCGCGGGGCGAGGGTGGCCAGGGCGGTGATGTCGGCGGGCACGCCGGTGAGCAGCTGCGGTGGAGTGGTGCGCAGCAGGTCGGCCACCGCGGAGCCGAGTTGGTGGATGCCGCCGACCGACAGCACGGTGCCGATATCGCCGACATCGAACACCCCTGAGGCGAAGGAACCGCCCGCGATGCCTGCCAGGCCTGCCCAGTAGAAGTCGGGGCGGGCCGCGGCGATGCGAAAGTAGTTCACGTACACCTGGGTGAAGGTGGCGGTGTTGGCTGCTACGCCACGGTTGACATCCCAGGCGGCAAGGTCGATGGCGGCGTTGTCGGTGGCTACTACGAGCCAATACTGGTGCAGCAGAGTCGAATAGCGGGCCGGGTCGATGCCGTCGGCTCGGGCCTGGGTCAGTGCGTCCAGCAGAGGTTGCTGCGCGGTGGGCAGGTCCGGGTGCAGGCCGCCGCCGTATTCGCCGTCGCCGTTGAGGGTGGGCAGATCGAGGTAGGTGGATTCCGCGTGTGCGACGGGCGTGAGTAACGCACCGAGCAGCACGCTCAGAAGGAGAGCGATCGAGAAGCGCCGCACAGGACCTCGCATCCGGTTTCGATCAAGGCCCCCGCCCTGATTCAGGATGCTCGCACCGTAGCAACGTGTTCTAGTTTGGGCGGGGTTTCGACTCGAAACCCTTTTCGCGCAATCGCTTTCGCGCTATCGGAGAGAGGGCATCCCGCCGGACGGTAACCCCGCCTGCTCGGAGATGCCGGGAATCGACGAGTCGACGTGGTCCACGAAACTTCCCGCTCGAACATGCGCCAACCCGAGAAACGCCACCACGATCAGCGCGGTGACCAGCGCCGTCACCGCCAGTGCCGCGAACCCGGTTTTGGCCTGTTCGATCCGGTGCAATGGATGCGCACCGCGCGCGTGCCGGGCGGGACCTACCGAACCGCGCGCATACAGCGACAGTTCACTGCGCGGCGCGCGATGACGAGGGCCACGATCCGACGAGGGCCGCGCGAGGTCGCGTGTTCGAAACGCCGGCGCGCTACGCGGCACGGTGGCGAAGGCGAGATCCAGTTCGGCGTCGGTGAGTTCGATGCGACGCGCGACACGGGCGATATCGACGGAAGAGTCGTTCGCCCCGACCAACACACCGGATCGAACAATGCCGCGCGCGATGGTCGAATCGGCTTCGGTCGACGGGCGAGGCACGGCAGGCAAGCCACGATCCACCGATGGGCGCGAAAGAGTGGGTCGTACAAGAGCGAAAGGTCGTGCGGTGCGGGCATTGCGCCGACGGCGGAGCTTGGTCTCCGGGACCGCGGTGGAGTCGAGGGAACGCAGGGCGCTGGTTGCTGTGCTCATCGGAAGAACCTCCGGGGTGGTGTGCTCCGCTGCTGCGAGAAAGTACTGGTGAGGCGGCGATGCCTCCCGTTGTTCGAACACCTGTGCGACGAACTGATGTTCGATTTCTACCAGATCCCGGCGCGGATGTCAGCAGGAAACGCCCGACATGCTCGAACAGATGTTTGATTGTTCGGCGTGGCCCGACTAGCCTCGAGATGGCGAATTCGACAACTCAGAAGGGCGGGACACGGTGACCCACACAGACGACACGGGTGACGAAAGCGGCACCGGCACCGTCACATCGGGATCCGGAGCGGATCTCACCGTGCGTCAACGCACGGTCCTCGATGTCATTCGTTCCTCGGTGACCGAGCGCGGCTACCCGCCCAGCATCCGCGAGATCGGCGACGCGGTCGGGCTCACGTCCACCTCCTCGGTGGCCCATCAGCTGCGCGCACTGGAACGCAAGGGGTATCTGCGCCGCGATCCGAATCGTCCGCGCGCGGTGAATGTCCGCGGTCTGGACGAGGCGGTGCGTTCGGTCACCACCCTGCCGCAGCCCGACGAGCCCGATCCCAGCCGCCCGACCCCGACCTTCGTGCCGGTGCTGGGCCGGATCGCCGCCGGCGGTCCGATCCTGGCCGAGCAGGCCGTGGAGGACGTGTTCCCGCTGCCGCGCGAGCTGGTCGGCGAGGGTTCGCTGTTCCTGCTCAAGGTCGTGGGCCAGTCGATGATCGACGCGGCCATCTGCGACGGCGACTTCGTGGTGGTGCGTCAGCAGAACGTCGCCGAGGGCGGCGATATCGTCGCGGCGATGATCGACGGCGAGGCCACGGTGAAGACGTTCAAGCGCACCGGCAAGGACGTGTGGCTGATGCCGCACAACCCGCACTTCGAACCGATCCCGGGCAACGACGCGCAAATTCTGGGCAAGGTCGTCACGGTCATCCGCAAGATCTAGCGGACTCCGCACAGCACGACGCCGCGGCGGACATCGTGTCCACCGCGGCGTTGTCGTACTCGCGTCAGAACGGCAGGGCGTTGCGCAGCCGTCCTACCAGGGTGCGCCCGGAGTCGCGGTCGCGTTCGTTGAACAGGAACTGCAGTTCCTCTTCCAGGCCCTTGCGGACCACGTCGCGCAGGTCCGCGGCGGCACCGTCGAGGTCGTCGGCTTCCATCCACGCCGTGGGGTCGATGGGGGTGCCCGCGGAGAAGTAGAACCGTTCCGGGCGGGGCACGATGGTCGGGCCGATGCCCTTGACCAGGGGCGGGTTCAGTTCGGGGTTGATGCCCAGCAGGCTGCAGGTCCAGCGCAGCGGGCGCATCACCGGGTGTTGGCCGTCGAAGACGATGTCGTAGGCGTCGTCGATGCCGATCATGGCCAGGGGCACGATCGGGACGCCGGCCTGGATCGCCATGCGGGCGAAACCGGTGCGGCCCTCCCACTTGAGCACGTACTTCTCGTCCTTGCGGCGGATCGCCTCGCGGCCCCCGCCGGGGAACACCACCACCGCCTCGCCGCGCTCCAGCAGCGCCAGGCAGTTCGAGCGGGTGCCGCGCACCGCGCCGTAGTGGTGCAGGAAGTTCCGCACGCCGGGCACCATCAGCACGTGCTCGGCCAGGCCGCGCACCAACCGGCCGCGCTGACGCAGGATCTCCGGCAGGATCAGCGGGGCGTCGATCCCGCCCAGCAGATTGTGGTTGGCCACGATCAGCACCGGGCCGTGCGTCGGAATATTGTCCAGGCCATAGAATTTCGGGCTGGTCCATGCCCGCAGCGGCGCGAGCAACGCCTCGAACACGCGCATGTCCCACACGCCCGGCGCCGGATTCAACGGTGCCCCATCCGACAGGACAGGGTCGCCGTCACGCGCGGCGACCCTGTCGTCGATCACAATTTCCGAACCCTGCTTGTCGTTCGACATAACACCCTCCTGCTGTCGACCATCGACCATAGCGCCCGAAAACGCCTGTGTCGCATCGACAAATGACCGCAACCGGTCGGCAAATCAGCGCAGAAGATCAGCTGTGCACCGGCTCCGCGGGCCCGGAATGGGCGTACTCCGACAGTGCCGCGGCAAGGGCGTGCGGCACGCGCGCGCGAACCCGGGTGCCGCCTTCCTCGTGGTCGGCGGTGACGATGCGGCCGTCGGCGTGGATGCGGGCGAGCAGGTCGCCGCGGCTGTAGGGCAGCAGGACACTGATGTCGACATCGAGTCCGCCCAGCACCTCCGACAGCCGCTCGCGCAGCTCTTCGACACCCTCGCCGGTCTGCGCCGACACGAACGCGGCCTGCTCGAGCATGCCGCGCAGGCGGGTGAGTTCGTTGGGGTCCGCGGCGTCGATCTTGTTGACCACCAACAGTTCCGGCGGTGCGGGGGTGCCCTGTTCGCGGATCACGTCGGTGATCACCTCGCGCACGGCCTTGATCTGTTCCAGCGGCAGCGGGTCGGCGCCGTCGACGACATGCAGCAGCAGGTCGGCGTCGGTGACCTCTTCCAGGGTCGAGCGGAAGGCCTCGATCAGCTGGGTGGGCAGGTGGCGCACGAAACCGACGGTGTCGGTGAACACCATCTCGCGGCCGTCGTCCAGCGCGGCCCGGCGGGTGGTCGGGTCGAGGGTGGCGAACAGGGCGTCCTGCACGAGCAGGCCCGCGCCGGTCAGCGCGTTCATCAGGCTGGACTTGCCCGCGTTGGTGTAGCCCACGATCGCGATCGACGGCACGCCGCTTTCGCTGCGACGCGCGCGCATGGTGTCGCGCGCGGTCTTCATCTCGCGAATCTCGCGGCGCAGCTTGGCCATTCGTTCGCGAATGCGGCGGCGGTCGGTTTCGATCTTGGTCTCACCGGGACCACGCGTGCCCACACCGCCGCCGGCGCCGCCCGCGCGACCACCGGCCTGACGCGACATCGACTCACCCCAGCCGCGCAGGCGGGGCAGCATGTATTCCATCTGGGCCAGCGCGACCTGGGCCTTGCCCTCGCGGGAGGTGGCGTGCTGGGCGAAGATGTCCAGGATCAGCGCGGTGCGGTCGATGACCTTCACCTTGACGACCTTCTCCAGCGCGTTGAGCTGGGCGGGGGTGAGTTCACCGTCGCAGATCACGGTGTCGGCGCCGGTGTCGAGCACGATCGTGCGCAACTCCTCGGCCTTACCGGAACCGATGTAGGTGGCCGGGTCCGGCTTGTCGCGGCGCTGGATCAGCGCTTCCAGGACTTCCGAGCCCGCCGTTTCGGCCAGGGCGGCCAGTTCGACCATGCTGCCCTCGGCCTGCGCGGTGCTGCCGGTGGTCCACACGCCGACCAGCACGACCCGCTCGAGGCGCAGCTGCCGGTATTCGACCTCGGTGATGTCGGTGAGCTCGGTGGACAGACCGGCCACGCGACGCAGGGAGCTGCGCTCGTCGAGCTGCATCTCGCCGCGGGTGGGTTCGGCGGCCCAGCCGGGCTGGTTCATGCGGGCCGCGTGCCGGGCCAGCGCCTCATCGACGTCGCTGTGCTGCGCGTCGATGTCGGGATCGGCGGTGGACTGCTGCGCCGATGTGGGTTCTGTGGGTTCTACTGGTTTCGTCATACGTTCTCCATGCTGCCACGTCGGGGTGACAGCGTGCACGCGGTTATCGGCACTACTGCGCGTCCCACCAGTGCCGCGACAGTGTTCCGGTGGCCAACAGCACCGACGGACCGCGCATCCACGCCCGCCCCTGCACGATGGTGACCCGCACCTGACCACCGGGTACGCGCACGGTGACCTCGCCGGTTTCGGTGCCCACCGACACGCCCGCGGCGGTCAGTGCGGCGGCGGCCGCGGCGACGGTGCCGGTGCCGCAGGAGCGGGTTTCGCCCACGCCGCGTTCGTACACGCGCATGTCCACGGCGTTGTCGGCGTCCAGGGCGGTGAGGATTTCCACGTTCACGCCGTGCGGGAACAGGTCGGGGTCGAAGCCCGGTGACGCGGTGAGGTCGAGTTTGGCCAATGCGTCGGCGGTCAGGCTCTCGTCGACGCAGGCCAGGTGCGGGTTGCCCACGTCGATGCCGATGCCGGCCAGCGCCCAACCAGCCAGGGTGGCGGTCGACGGGCCGAGTTCGCGGACAACGCCCATGTCGACGGTGACTTCGCCGTCGGTCGAATCCGCGGTGTGCACGACGACGGGCCGGGCGCCCGCGCGGCTGCCGACGACGTATTCGGTGCGGGTTTCCAGGCCGGTGGCGTTGAGGTAGTGCGCGAACACGCGGGTGCCGTTGCCGCACATTTCGGCGATCGAGCCGTCGGCGTTGCGGTAGTCCATGAACCAGTCGTCGCGACCGACACCGTCGGGCAGCCTTTCGAGAACCCCGGCGGACAGCAGCGCACCGGCCTTCGCCACGCGCAACACGCCGTCGGCGCCCAGACCTCGCTGCCGGTCGCACAGGGCAGCGACGCGGTCGGCGGTCAGGTCGAGGCGCACCTCGAGGTCGGGCAGCACCACGAAGTCGTTCTGGGTGCCGTGGCCCTTGCTGAATTCGATGTCGGACACAAGCTTCATTGTGCTCCGCGCCGAAGCGGTGGGCGTTACCGGGCGAAGGTGCGGCGTTGCCGGGCGATCTCGTACAGGCTGATCGCGCCCGCCGACGGTGCGCCCAGTGAGCTGGCGGTGCCGCCCATCGGAATGGTGACCAGGTCGTCGCAGGCCTGCGCCCACGCCGAGCTCATGCCGCTGGTCTCGTTGCCCACGACCAGGATGGTGGCCTCGGTGAAATCGTGGTCGTAGATGGTCTCGGGGGCGTGTTCGTCGGTGCCCACGATGCGGGTGGGGATGCCGCGGGCCACCTGACGGTCGCGAAAGTCCAGTACCTGTTCGGGGCCTTGGGCGCGCAGGACCGGCATCGCGAACAGGGACCCGGTGGAGGCGCGCACGGCTTGCGGGTCGAACTGGTCGGCGCCGTGGCCGGTCACGATCACCCCGGACGCGCCGAAGGCGTCGGCGGAGCGGATCAGCGTGCCGAGGTTGCCCGGCGAGTTCGGGCGATCGAACACGACCACCACCGGCGCGTCCTCCCCCGGTTCGCCGGGTGCGTAGTGGGCCAGGTTCACGTGCCGCGACTCCGCGACCGCGACGATCTCCGGCGAGCTGGCCGCCTTCTCCCCCAGCTCGGCCATGAGTTCGGGGACCAGTCCCACCACCGGGATGTCGGTGGTGTCGAGGATTTCGCGTGCCCAACTGGACAGGTCGGGGCCGCCGAGGCGGTACAGCAGCGTTTCGATGGGCCAGTCGTTGGCCAGGGCCTGGGTGATCGGGCGCACGCCCTGCACGAGGAACCGGCCGTCGCGATGCCGTTTGGTGCGGTTGTTGAGGTAGGCCTGCCACACCTGGACCGAGGCGTTGCGGGTACTGACTCGTCGCGTCACTGCGCTGTCCGTCCAATCGGGTCGTGGGTTGTGAGCAGGGCCAGCGCGGTCGCGGCCAGGTCGGGGTCGGCGCCGTCGACCCATGCCACTCGCGGGTCGCGGCGGAACCAGGACCGCTGCCTGCGCACGTAACGGCGGGTGCCGATGAGGGTGCGCTCGCGGGCGTGCGCGAGGTCGTATTCGTTGTCCAGGTAGGCCAGTACCTGGGCGTAACCGATGGCGCGGCGGGCGGTTTGGCCTTCGCGCAGGCCCGCGTCGAGCAGGCCGCGAACCTCCTCGACCAGGCCGGTGTCGAACATCAGCGCGGTGCGGGTTTCGATGCGGGCGTCCAGGGCGGCGGTGTCGCGGTCCACGCCGAGGATGGCAGTGTTCCAGCGGGGGGTGCCGATGGTGGGGGCCGAGGCCGCGAAGGGGCGGCCGGTCAGTTCGACCACCTCGAGCGCGCGGACCATGCGGCGGCCGTCGGTGGGCAGGATGGTGGCCGCGGCGACCGGGTCGGCCTGCTGCAGGGCCGCGTGCAGGGCGTTCACGCCGCCTTCTTCGAGGACGGCTTCCCAGCGGGCGCGGACGTCGGGATCGGTGGCGGGGAAATCCCATTCGTCGAGCAGGGCCTGCACGTACATCATCGAACCGCCCACGATGACGGGGGTTTTGCCGCGCGCGGTGATGTCGTCGACGATCGCGCAGGCCGCGCTCTGATAGGCGGCCACGGTCGCGGTTTCGGTGACGTCGAGGACGTCGAGCAGGTGGTGAGGGATGCCGCGGCGCTGGTCGGGGGGCAGTTTCGCGGTGCCGACATCCATGCCGCGATACAGCTGCATCGCGTCGATGTTGACGATCTCGCCGTCGAGTTCGGTGGCGAGATCCAGCGCCAGGTCGGATTTTCCGGTGGCGGTGGGGCCGACGACCGCGATCGGTCTGATCGTCACTGGTCACCTTCCCCTTGCTGCCACACGCTCACGTCATAGCCGACACCGAAAGGTGCGCCTTGGTAGAGCGTACGCACCCGCGGATCGGTCGAATCAGCGGCGAATAGACCACTCAGTACCTGGTAGGCGGCCCGCCCGTCCACGAGCAGCTCCGCGCACAGTTCCGGGGGCAGCGCGGCCAGACCGGCACGCGAACCGGTGCGCAGCGCGGTGTCCAGATCGTGCTGGACAGCGGCTGCGCGTTCGTCGAGATAGCCGGGGGCTTTCAGCGTCAGAGTCGCCGCGCCGTCCGCGACGACGAGCACAGCGACCTGATCGTGCGAAGCATCCAGTTCCTCGCGCAACGCGGCACCGACCGCGACACATTCCGACGCCGACGTATCCGCCGCGATCAGCCGGGCCTGCACCGAGATACCGGGCGCGACCTGCTCCCGCAACCAGCCAGCGATCAGCACCGGAAGGGGAAGCTGGGAGTCTGCTGACGTGGACGGTTCCACCGACGGTCCGAGGTCGACCACGACGTCGGCACCGAAGCCCCGAAACGTTCCCCGGGTCGTCGAACCGTAGATCCGGTCATGGCTGTCGACGCCGATCACGATCCACCGGTCCGCCCGCGCGGCGAGCACGGTCGCGGCGTCCAGGGCCGCCGCACGCAACACCACGGTCGGATCGTCGGGATCGCTGCCCGACACCGGAACTCGCCCACACAGTGCGGGCACCAGCATCGGCGGCGACGGGACCAGGGCCGCTATCGAGAACACGCGGTAACCGTAGCCGCAGTGCGCGGGCAGGCCCGCATCCGGCGCGGCGCGGGCCCACGGCGGTCTGCGAGTGTCCGGCGCAGCGTTGCCCACCGAGATTGCTAGTGTTTTCAGGTGCGACTACCCACGTCGTCCGGGACGAAATCCCAGGAAATCCGCTCTTCGATCCTTCGGATCGATGGTTTCCGCGGCGCGAACCGGGTTCAATGGGAAGTGCTAGGGCGTAACCAGGCAGCCGTGACGCGCGGCAGGGACGGAGAGCAATGACCGACAGCAACGGAACCGCGAAGCCCACCCCAGGTCCGGCCCCGCGACCGTCCGGTAGCCCCAAACCCGGCGGGAAAGCTCCGAAACCCCATGCCGTGAAACCGGCGCCGGGCCCCGACCAACCGCACCCGCACGCCGTGGTCGTGCCGTCGGCCACCGACCCGAGCAAATGGGGACGCGTGGACGAGGACGGCACCGCCTGGGTGCGCACCGCCGACGGCGAACGCATCGTGGGCTCCTGGCAGGCGGGCGACGTCGCCGAGGGCCTTGTCCACTTCGGCCGCCGGTTCGACGATCTGGCCACCGAGGTCGCGCTGCTGGAAGCACGCCTGGCCGCCGGTGCCGACGCGCGCAAGACCAAAGCCGCCGCCCTGGCCCTGGCCGAAACGCTGCCCACCGCCGCGGTCATCGGCGACCTGGACGGGCTGGCCGCGCGCCTGCAGGCCATCACCGAACACTCCGAGGAAGCCGCCGCGCAGGCCAAGGAGGAGAAGGACCGCGCCAGGCACGAACACACCGAGCGCAAGGAAGCCCTCGCCGCCGAGGCCGAGCAGATCGCCGCCGAATCCACCCAGTGGAAGGCCGCGGGCGACCGGCTACGCGACATCCTCGAGGAGTGGAAATCGATCCGCGGGGTCGATCGCAAGGTCGACGACGCGCTGTGGAAGCGGTACTCCAAGGCCCGCGAAGCGTTCAACCGCCGTCGCGGTGCCCACTTCGCCGATCTGGATCGCGAACGTGCCACGGCCAAGACGCGCAAGGAAGAACTCTGCGTGCGCGCCGAGGAACTGGCCGACTCCACCGACTGGACCGGCACCGCCGCGGTGTTCCGCGACCTGCTCAACGACTGGAAAGCCGCGGGCCGGGCACCGCGCGAAGCAGACGAGTCGCTGTGGCGCCGGTTCAAGAGCGCGCAGGACGTGTTCTTCGCCGCCCGCAACGCCGCGGTGTCCGAACGCGACGCCGAATTCGACACCAACGCCGCCGCCAAACTGGAACTCCTAGCGGCCTACGAGCACATCGACCCGGCCAACGGCATGGACGCCGCCCGCAACGCCCTGCGCGAACTGCAGGACAAGTGGGACGCCATCGGCAAGGTCCCGCGCGAACAGATGCAGGAACTGGAAGCCAAGCTGCGCGCCATCGAGAAGCGGGTGCGCGACGCCGCCGACCAGCAGTGGCGGCGCAGCGACCCCGAGGCCGTCGCCCGGGCCGCGCAGTTCCGTGAGCGGGTCGCCCAGTACGAGGAGCAGGCCGCCAAGGCCACCGCGGCGGGCAAGAAGCGCGACGCGGAGAAGGCCCTCGAGCAGGCACAGCAGTGGCGCGAATGGGCCGAGGCCGCTGAAGGCGCGGTCAGCAATTTGTGAGTGAAGTACGAAGAAACCCCGGCCGAATCGGTCGGGGTTTCTTTGTGTGACAAGGCTATTCGCCGGTGAGGCGCTTTCGGTCGCGGTCTTCGGCTTCACGGGCCGCGTTGCGACGCTGCTCTTCAGCGGCGAGTTGCACGGCGGTGCGACTCCACACGACGCGGATCCAGTGGAACGTGAGCACCATGATCGCGATCGTGCCCAAGATCAAGCCGATGCCGGGGCCCGCGCCTTCGTAATTGCCCAGGCCGGGGGTTTGACGGTGCCAGATCGACAGCACACCGAACACGCTGCCCACCGCCGATCCCGCGCACGCGATCCAGGCCAGCACCCAGCGGCGGGTGGTCAGCGCCAGCAGCGAGAAGCCGACGCCGAACACGATGACCAGCCACACGAAGATCCGCGACGGCAGGCCGATGTGCTCGACGCCCGCGGCCTCGGTGTTCAGCAGCACGTCGAAGCCGCGCGCGGTGCCCGCGGTCGGCAAGACGAGGGAGAACAGCAGCGCGAAGACCGCGCCCGCGACCACCAGTGCTCGCGCGCCGGGGTCGATCTCACCGGCGATGCGGCGTTCGACGGCGTCGAGTTCGCCACGGAACTGTTCGAAATCCTGGTCGTTGCGCGCCGGGTTCACCGCGTGTCCGCTCCTGTCGACAGGCTGATCATGGGTGGGTTCCACTGTGCCATCACCGGGTTTGTCGTTCGCATTCGACCCACTACGACCGGTAGTAGATTCGTCGCTCACGAGGGGCAACCGGTCGAACAGCCGCTGTCGACGACCGTTTCGACCACCGGTGCGCCGATGCGCGGCAGACCCAAGCCGACACCGATCGGCGCGGTCTTGGGGGTGACGCCGCGTTCGTGCGCGTCACCGGCGGTGGTGCGGCGATGCGACTTCACCGCGCTGTCGGCGATGAGGTGGTGCGGGGCGGCCTCGGTGATGTCGACGGTCACGATGTCGCCGGGGCGGATGCCGGTCACGTCACCGGGACGGAAGTGCACCAGTCGACCGTCGCGCGCTCGCCCGCTCATGCGCGCGGTGACCGCGTTCTTCTTGCCCGCGCCCTCGGCGACCAGCAGTTCCACTTCGGTGCCGATCAGTGCCTGATTGTTTTCCCAGGCGATCTGATCCTGCAGCGCGATCAGCCGTTCGAACCGTTCCTGCACGACCTGCTTGGGCAGCTGATCGGGCAGTTCCGCGGCCGGAGTGCCGGGACGCTTGGAGTACTGGAACGTGTACGCGCTGGTGAAGCGGGCGCGACGGACCACGTCCATGGTCTCGAGGAAGTCCTCCTCGGTCTCGCCGGGGAAGCCCACGATGATGTCGGTGGTGATCGACGCGTGCGGCATCGCGGCGCGCACCTTGTCGATGATGCCCAGGAATCGTTCCTTGCGGTACGAGCGGCGCATCGCCTTGAGCACCCGGTCCGAACCCGACTGCAACGGCATGTGCAGCTGCGGGCAGACGTTGGGGGTGGCCGCCATCGCCTCGATGACGTCGTCGGTGAACTCCGCGGGGTGCGGGGAGGTGAACCGCACACGTTCCAGGCCTTCGATCCGACCGGTCGCGCGCAGCAGTTGCGCGAAGGCGCCCCGGTCGCGCGGCTGTTCGGGGTCAACGAAGTTCACGCCGTAGGAGTTCACGTTCTGACCCAGCAGGGTCACTTCCAGCACGCCCTGGTCGACCAGCGCCTGCACCTCGGCGAGCACGTCACCGGGGCGCCGGTCGACTTCCTTGCCGCGCAGCGAGGGCACGATGCAGAACGTGCAGGTGTTGTTGCAGCCCACCGAGATCGACACCCAGCCCGCGTACGCCGACTCCCGCTTGGCCGGCAGGGTCGACGGGAACGCCTCGAGCGATTCCAGGATCTCCACCTGGGCTTCCTCGTTGTGCCGGGCGCGCTCGAGCAGCACCGGCAGCGAGCCGATGTTGTGGGTGCCGAACACCACGTCCACCCACGGCGCCTTGCGCACCACGGTCTCGCGGTCCTTCTGCGCCAGGCAACCACCCACGGCGATCTGCATACCGGGGCGTGCCTGCTTGACAGGGACCAGCTGGCCGAGCGTGCCGTAGAGCTTGTTGTCGGCGTTCTCGCGCACCGCGCAGGTGTTGAACACCATCAGGTCCGGCGTCTGCCCGGCGGCGGCCTTGGTGTAGCCCGCGTCTTCGAGCAGACCCGAGAGTCGTTCGGAGTCGTGCACATTCATCTGGCAGCCGAAAGTGCGCACCTCGTAGCTGCGCGCGTCCGTGCGCTGAGTCCCGTTCTGAACCGTCGATTCCACCCGTCCAGGGTACGGGCCACACCGACTGTGATGCGCGTCACGGTTGCGAATGGGTAATAATGCGCAAAGGTAACGGGCAAGCTGCTGGGTTACCAGCACGTGTCGTTTCGGCGAGCCGTCACGGCATGTCGGCGAAAGCCGGGCAATTCTCCAGATTGGACATAAGGTTTCTCACCATGACCGACGACGCCGCACCCGCGTTCGGGAAAGCCGACGCCGCAGCCACTACTGCTGTGCCGATGATCTCGATGCGCAACGTGGAAAAACACTTCGGTGACCTCCACGTCCTGCGCGATATCCACCTCGAAGTGCCCCGTGGGCAGGTAGTGATCGTTCTGGGCCCGTCGGGTTCGGGAAAGTCGACCCTGTGCCGCACGATCAACCGCCTGGAACCGATCGACTCCGGTGACATCGCCATCGACGGCGTCGCACTGCCCGACGAGGGCAAAGCTCTCGCGGCGCTGCGCGCCGAGGTCGGCATGGTGTTCCAGTCGTTCAACCTGTTCGCGCACAAGACCATCCTGGAAAACGTCATGCTCGCGCCGATGAAGGTGCGCGGCAAGAGCAAGGACGCCGCCCGCGAGCACGCGTTGGCCCTGCTCGAGCGGGTCGGCATCGCCAACCAGGCCGACAAGTACCCGGCCCAGTTGTCGGGTGGTCAGCAGCAGCGCGTGGCCATCGCCCGATCGCTGGCGATGGACCCCAAGGTCATGCTGTTCGACGAGCCGACCTCGGCGCTGGACCCGGAAATGGTCAACGAGGTGCTCGACGTGATGGTGGCGCTGGCCAAGGAGGGCATGACCATGGTCGTGGTCACCCACGAGATGGGCTTCGCACGCCGCGCGGGCGACCGCGTGCTGTTCATGGCCGACGGCGAGATCGTCGAGGACGCCGCCCCCGAAGCGTTCTTCACCGCACCGAAATCCGAACGTGCCAGGGACTTCCTGGGCAAGATTCTCAGTCACTGACTTCCAGCATCATCTGTGTCACAAGGAGAAGGAAACCCATGAGGATCAATCGTGCGATGCGCGTCGGTATCGGCGCCGCGGCACTGGTAATGGCTGCCACGCTCACCGCGTGTGGTGGCGGCAGCGACAAGTCGGCCCTGGACAACGCCAAGGACGGCAAGCTCACCATCGGCATCAAGTTCGACCAGCCGGGTCTGGGCCTGCGCAACACCGACGGCACCTACAGCGGCTTCGACGTCGATGTGGCCAAGTACGTCGCGAACAAGCTCGGCGTGAAGCCGGAGAACATCACCTTCAAGGAATCTCCTACCCCGCAGCGCGAGACCTTGATCGAGAACGGCCAGGTCGACTACATCGTGGCCACCTACTCGATCAACGACAAGCGCAAGGAGAAGGTCGATTTCGCGGGCCCGTACTACATCGCGGGTCAGGACCTGCTGGTGCCTGCGGCCAACACCGACATCACCGGCCCGGACTCGCTGGCCGGCAAGAAGGTTTGCTCGGTGAAGGGCTCCACCCCGGCCCAGAACATCGAGAAGAACTACCCGCAGGCGCAGCTGCAGACCTACGACACCTACTCGCTGTGCATCGAGGCCATGCGTAACGGTGCGATCGACGCGGTCACCACCGACAACGTCATCCTCGCCGGTTTCGCCGCGCAGGTCCCCGGCACCTTCAAGCTGGTGAACAAGAAGTTCACCACCGAGAAGTACGGCATCGGCCTGAAGAAGGGCGATTCGGAGCTGCGCGGCAAGATCAACGACGCCATCCAGGCGATGATCGATGACGGTTCGTGGAAGGCCGCACAGGAGAAGAACTTCGCCGGTACCGGTTTCGCGGTGCCCGAGGCTCCGGTCGTCGACCGCTACTGATCTACCACTGTTCATCGGTGACCCGAGACTGTCTCGGGTCACCGATGCGGTGTTGTCCCGCTGGCCTTTACACCGATCGGAGGACGCGCGTCCGTGTTCGACCTGATCTCGACGTATCAATCCCGAATCCTTGATGCGTTCTGGGTAACAATCAAACTCACCTTCTTCTCGGCGATCGGTGCCCTTGTCATCGGTACCGTCGTCGCCGGTATGCGCGTGTCCCCGATCCCGGTCGCGCGCTGGGTCGGCGCGGCGTACGTGTCGATCTTCCGCAACACCCCGCTGACGCTGATCCTGGTGTTCACCTCGATCGGCCTGTACACCACCCTCGGGTGGACGCTGGGCAGCGACGAGATCAAGGTCATCAACTACCGCTGGGCGATCATCGGCCTCAGCGTCTACACCGCCGCGTTCGTGTGCGAATCGCTGCGCTCGGGCATCAACACCGTGGCGCTGGGCCAATCCGAGGCCGGGCGGTCGCTGGGCTTCGGGTTCTCGCAGAACCTGCGGTTGATCGTGCTGCCGCAGGCGTTTCGCGCGGTCATCGCGCCGCTGGGCAGTGTGCTGATCGCGCTGACCAAGAACTCGACGGTGGCCTCGGTCATCGGCGTGATCGAAGCGGCGTACCTGATGAACGAGATGATCGAGAACGAGGCCGCGCTGCTGGCCATCGGTGCGATCTTCGCGCTGGGCTTCGTCGTCCTCACCCTGCCGACCGGGCTGTTGTTCGGTTGGCTGGCCAAGCGTTACGAGGTGGCACGATGAGCGGTGCTTCGGTTCTGTTCGACGCTCCGGGCCCCCGCGCGCGGCTGCGTCACAACCTGTACTCGGTGCTGGTGGTGGTCGCGCTCGTGGGCGCGGGCTGGTGGCTGTACGACGCCTTCGCGGCGAAGGGCCAGTTCACCGCGGCCAAGTGGGAGCCGTTCCTGGACTCCCAGGTCTGGGAAACCTACATCCTGCCCGGCCTGGAAGGCACCCTGACCGCCGCGGTGATCTCGATCATCGGCTCGGTGATCTTCGGCATGCTGTTCGGCATCCTGCGGCTGTCGGATCACCGGTGGGTGCGCCTGGTCGCGGGCACGGTCGTGGAGTTGGCCAGGGCGATCCCGGTGCTGATCTTGATGATCTTCCTGTTCGCGGTGTTCGCCGACTACGACCTGTTCCCGTCGGATCAGCTGGCGTTGGCCGCGGTGGTCATCGCATTGATCATCTACAACTCCGCGGTCATCGCGGAGATCGTGCGCGCGGGCATCAAGTCGCTGCCCAAGGGGCAGACCGAGGCGTCGATGGCGTTGGGTCTGCGCAAGAACCAGCTGATGCGGCTGATCCTGCTGCCGCAGGCCGTCACCGCGATGCTGCCCGCGCTGGTCTCGCAGATGGTCGTCGTCCTCAAGGACACGGCGCTGGGCTACCAGATCACCTACGTGGAGCTGGTGCGATCCGGTGCGCAGATCGGCGCGTCGTTCGGCAACGCGATCCCCGCGCTGATGGTCGTGGCGGTGCTGATGATCTCGCTGAACATGGCGCTGAGCTTCCTGGCCACGACGCTGGAGAAGCGGTTGCGGGCGCGTAAGAAGGGCGGCGGTGTGGTGTTGGCCGCGGATTCGATCGCCGCCGACGCGACACCCGGAATGGACCTCACCAAGAAGTTGTGACGTTCACGAGAACGGGCCCGATCCAGCGTGCTGGATCGGGCCCGTTTTTGTGGTGCGACAGGCCTTTACGGCACGGTGACCAGGCCTTGCTCGACCATCCAGTCGCGGGCGACGTCGGCGGGTTCGCGGCCGTCGATGTCGACCTGACGGTTGAGTTCGGTGATCACCTCGTTGGTCAGACGCGCGGAGATCGGGGCCAGCACCTGAGCGACCTGGGGGTGGGCGTCGGCGAAGTCGCGGTGCATCACCAGCGACGCGTTGTACTTCGGGAAGAAGCCCTTGTCGTCTTCGAGCAACACCAGTTCCAGGGCGGGGATGCGGCCGTCGGTGGCCGCGACCGAGCCGAACCGGCACTGTTTCGCGTCGGCGGTGGCCTGGTAGACCAGTGCGTCCTGGACGATCTGGCGCTGCGCCTTGCCCGCGTCGATGCCGTAGGCGGCGGCCAGGCCAGGGTAGCCGTCGGGGCGCACATTGAACTCGGTGCCCACGCAGGTGGTCGCGGCGCCGGGGTCTTTGGCGAGCAGGTTCGCGTAGTCCGACAGGGTGCGCACGCCGGTTTCCTGCGCGGTGGCCTTGCTGGTGACCAGAGCGTAAGTATTGTTCATCGGCGCCATCGCCGCCCAGACCATGTTGTGTTCAGCCAGGTCGGCGTCGCGGACCGCGTCGAACTGGCCCTGTTCGGTGGGGACGGGTTTCTCCTTGCCGAGGTAGTTGATCCAGCCGGTGCCGGTGTAGTCGTAGGCGATGTCGATCTGGCCGTGCAGTTGGGCGTCGCGCAGGCTGTTGGAGCCCTGGATGTTGGTGAGGTCGCGCACGTTCGCGCCGGCGGCGGTGAGTGCGAATTCGATCATGTAGCCCAGGATGTTGGCCTCGGTGAAGTCCTTGGAGCCCACGGTGACGGCCACGCCGTCGAGTTCGGGGACGGGTTGGATGCTGCCCGGTCCTACCGGCAGCGGCACGGAGCCGCCCGACTGTAGTCCGCAACTGACCAGCACCAGCACGCTCAGTGCCGGCACGAGTGCGCGCTGTAATCCCTTGAACCTCAACGCAACCCCCTCGGGCCGAGGAACTGTTCGGCCAGCGCGCCGAGCCAGTCGACGAACAGTGCGAGGGCGACCGCCAGGACCGCGCCCAACGTCAAAGTGACGGTGTCGCGCAGTTTGTAGCCGGTGTCGATGAGGATGCCCAGGCCGCCCGCGCTGACCATGAACGACAGGGTGGCGGTGCCGACTGCGAGTACCAGCGAGGTGCGCAAGCCCGCGAGGATGTAGGGCACCGCGAGGGGGAACTCGATGCGGCGCAACACAAGTCCCGTGGACATGCCCTGTCCCCTGCCCGCGTCGATCAGTGCGGGGTCGACTTGTTGGTAGCCCAGGATCGTATTGCGCAGCACCGGCAGCAGCGAGCAGAACGCGATCGGCGCCACACCCACCCAGAACCCGGTGGTGCGAGTGATCAAGTAGCACAGCACGATCAGGCCGATCGCGGGCGCCGAGGCACCGATATTGGCGATGCCGACGAACAGGGGTGCCAGGCGGCGGAATCGGGGTCTGGTGAGGATCGTGCCCAGGGGCACGGCCAGCGCGACGACGATGAGCACCACCGCCGCGGTGATGAGAATGTGCTGCCAGGTCACCTGGGCGATATTGCTCACGCTGATGGTGGCCTGCTGGATGACGGTGAGATCGCGCCGGAACGCCCAGACCAGCACACCGACGGTGAGGAACAGCACGATCACCGGTTGGGCGAGCAGTCGCAGGTATTCCGCGCGGCGCTGGGTGGCGGGAGCGGCGGTCACCGCGGGGAGGTCGACGATCGAACGTGGCGTGGCGGTCACCGTATCGGTCACAGTGCTGCCCTCCGCGCTTCGCGTCGTGGCGCCGTCATGCTGTGGCCGTTTCGGTCGCCGCCAGGTGGTTGATCAGGGTGTCTACCGTGACTGTTCCGGTGTAGGTGCCGGTGTTGTCGACGACGACGGCGGAGGCTGTGCGTTCGGTGAGCAGCGCCGCGAGTGCGTCTTGCAGGGTCGCGTCGGCGGGCAGGGTTCTGCCGATCGGGGTGCCCAGGTCTCGTAGTGAATTCGCGTGGGCGAGTTCGTTTGTCGAGACGCGGCGCAGGGGTCGGCGTTCGGGGTCGAGGATGATGCCCCAGGTGCGGTCCGCTTCGCGCAGGGCTGCGGTGAGTGCCGCGGGGGTGGTGTTCTCGTCTGCGGTGACGCCCTGGTCCAAGTCCAGATCGGCCAGGACCGCCAACCCGAGGCGGTCGATGGTGGCGGTGGCGCCGACGAACCCGGCGACCGTTTCATCGGCGGGTGCCGCCAGGATCGCGGCGGGGGTGTCGTATTGCAGGATGCGGGAGCGGTCACCCAGCACGGCGATGCGGTCGCCCAGTTTCACGGCTTCACCGAAATCGTGGGTCACGAACACGATCGTCTTGCCGAGTTCGCTTTGCAGGCGCAGCAATTCGTCCTGCAGCAGGCCGCGGGTGATCGGGTCGACGGCTCCGAAAGGTTCGTCCATGAGCAGGACCGGCGGGTCGGCGGCCAACGCCCTGGCCACACCGACGCGCTGCTGCTGTCCGCCCGACAGTTGGCGGGGGTAGCGGTTGCGGTAGGTGTCGGGGTCCAGGCCCACCAGGGTGAGCATTTCGTCGGTGCGTTCGGCGATGCGGCGGCGGTCCCAGCCCAGCAGACCCGGCACCGTGGCGATGTTCTTGGCCACGGTCATGTGCGGGAACAGGCCCGCCTGCTGGATCGAATAGCCGATGCCGCGGCGCAATTCGTCGGCGTCGATCGCGCCCGCGTTTCGGCCGCCGATGGTGACGGTGCCCGAGGTCGGTTCGATCAGCCGGTTGATCATCCGCATCGTGGTGGTCTTGCCACAGCCCGACGGGCCGACCAGCACCACGATCTCCCCGGCCGGGATGGTCATGGAGACCTCTTCGACCGCGGGTTGCGCCTGTTCTGGATAGCGTTTGGTGACCTGGTCGAGCACGATCTCCTCGCCGGAGACCGCGGGTTTCACCGCACTGGATGTCGGCTTGGTGATGTCGATGTCAGTCACGAATTCCCCTCGGAATAGTGAGCCGTCCGAGCAGGACGAGCACGCCGTCGAGTGCGAGTGCGAGCACGACGATGAGGACGGTGCCGGTCAGCGCCTGCGGGATCGCGTTCGGACTCCCGAGACGACCCAGCCCGGAGATGATCAGGTTGCCCAGACCGGGGCCCTTCGCATAGGCCGCCAGCGCCAGAATGCCCATGATCATCTGGGTGCTGACCCGCATGCCGGTGAGAATGGACGGCCAGGCCAGCGGCAGTTCGATTGTGGTCAGCAACCGCACCCGGTTCATGCCGACACCGCGTGCGGCATCGGTCACCGCCGGATCCACCGACGACAACCCGAGCACCGTATTACGCAGAATCGGCAGCAGCGCGTACAGCACCAGGGCCACGATCGTGGGCGCGACCCCCAGGCCGAGGAACGGAATCAACAACCCCAGCAACGCGAACGAGGGCACGGTGAGAATCGCCCCCGCCGAGGCGGTCGCGGCGGCGGACCCCAGCGGGCTCCGGTACACCAGCACACCCAGTGCCACCGCGATCAGCGTCGCCAGCACCAGCGATTGCACCACCGCCGACACATGCAGATAAGAATCGACCAGCAGCTGTTCCCGCCGGTTCACCACGAACGACCACAACGCGTCCAGGATGCCCTCCCCCGTCGAACGACGGCCACCTACGGCCCTGCTCCCCGAAACCACACCCCATTCCGAGGCACGACATCGGCGAATCAGCCTGTGCGAAACCAGGTTTCGCCAGCATGATCATCCTACGCCTGCCGAACAACCCCCGCGCCGATTCGGACAATGCCGACCACTTACCAGGCCGCTGATCGATCACCGTCGACGCCACGTGCTGTGGGCCACCGAACCGGCGTTCCCCCGAGGGGGCCTAACGATCTGCCTGTGACAGTTCTTCTTTCACTACCGTGTAGGCCGCCGACGGGCTGTACCCACGGCGCGCCAGCATGTCGACCAGGCGGCGGGCGGCCTTGGCCCGGTCCAGGTCGGCGGGCATGGCGCGCAGTTTGCGGCGGACCAGGTCGATCGCGGCTTGTTCGTCGCCGGGTGTCGGCCTGCGTGACGCGTAACCAGGAGCATCCGGCTCCGCTGTGGCAGCGGCGGTTTCGTCCGCCGCCGATCCGTCCGCGGTGGCGCCAGACCTGTTCGCCCGGACCGCTGCGGCGGACGTGCGCGCGAAACCCGCTTCGTCCAGTTCGGCGGTGACCACGGCGAAGGCGGTGGATTGGTCGTAGCCGCGACGGGCGAGCATCCCCACCAGTCGACGAACCGCCTTGTCGCGGTCCATCTCCGCGGACAGGGTGCGCAGTTTGCGGCGGACCAGGTCGGCGGCGCGGGCTTGTTCGGCATCGTCGGTGACGATCGACAGCGCCTCCTCGGCATCGCCGGGAGCGACGCCTTTCTCGCGTAGCTCCCGTTGCAGGGCTTTCTTGCCCCGCCCGGAGTAGGTGTGACGTTCGTGCACCCACTGTTCGGCGAAGGAGGCGTCGTTGATCAGGCCGATTTCGGTGAACCGTTCCAGCGCGGCCTCGGTGATCTCGACCCGGAACCCCTTCTCACCGAGCCGTTTCTCCAGTTCGGCGCGGCTGCGGGCGCGCACGGACAGCAGCCGCAAGCACGCTTCTTTGGCCTGTTCCAGGGTCGCGTCGGGACGGTCGCCCGGGGCGAGCCGGCGTGTGCCGGCCCGCCTGTCGGGCTCTCCCGGCTGGGATCCGGCCGCCACCGGATCCACCTGCCTGCCGTCGTCACCACCGACGACGGACGACAGGGAGAATTCGTCGCGCCGCGCGGACTTGCGTTCGCGTCGTGCGCTGCGGGGCCGTTGCCGACCCTGCCTGCTCCACTCTTCATGATCATCACCAACCCGCGCAGCGAAATGCGGTGGTTTGTCACGATCGGTGAATCCGGTCGGGTGCGCGCGCTGCGGGTCGCCCGCACCCGACCGAATCCCCTCCGCGTCCTGATCGGCTCGATTGTCTCGAGTCGATCGGACGAGTCCATCGGCCTCACCCCGGCCGCGACCTGCCGTGGGCACGATCAGCGGCTCCGGCTCCACCTCGATACCCAGGCGGGCCAGCTGCTGACGCATGTCCTGCACCGGATCGACGTCGACCCGATCGCGGTGGCCGCCGGGGCTCGGCGTGCTCATCGGCTCAGAAGTCGGCGGGAGCGTCGGCCTCGGCGGTCAGTACCGCGCCGATGCCCAGCTTCTCCTTGATCTTCTTCTCGACCTCGTCGCACACGTCCTTGTTCTCCAGCAGGAACTTGCGGGCGTTCTCCTTGCCCTGACCCAGCTGGTCACCCTCGTAGGTGTACCAGGAGCCGGACTTGCGGATGAAGCCGTGCTCGACACCCATGTCGATGAGCGAGCCCTCCTTGGAGATGCCGTGCCCGTAGAGGATGTCGAACTCGGCCTGCTTGAACGGCGGGGCGACCTTGTTCTTGACCACCTTCACGCGGGTGCGGTTGCCGACCGCGTCGCTGCCGTCCTTGAGGGTTTCGATGCGGCGCACGTCCAGGCGCACCGAGGCGTAGAACTTCAGCGCCTTACCACCGGTGGTGGTCTCGGGCGAGCCGAACATCACGCCGATCTTCTCGCGCAGCTGGTTGATGAAGATCGCGGTGGTGTTGGAGTTGCTCAGCGCACCGGTCATCTTGCGCAGCGCCTGGCTCATCAGGCGGGCCTGCAGGCCGACGTGGCTGTCGCCCATCTCGCCTTCGATTTCCGCGCGCGGCACCAGGGCGGCCACGGAGTCGATGACCAGGATGTCGATGGCGCCCGAGCGCACGAGCATGTCGGCGATCTCCAGGGCCTGCTCACCGGTATCGGGCTGGGAGACCAGCAGTGCGTCGGTGTCCACGCCCAGCTTGCGGGCGTAGTCGGGGTCCAGCGCGTGCTCGGCGTCGATGAAGGCGGCGACACCGCCCGCGGCCTGCGCGTTGGCCACCGCGTGCAGCGCGACGGTGGTCTTACCCGAGGATTCCGGGCCGTAGATCTCCACGACGCGACCACGCGGCAACCCGCCGATTCCCAGCGCGACGTCCAGCGCGATGGACCCGGTGGGGATGACGGCGATCGGCTGCCGGGTCTCTTCGCCCAGGCGCATCACCGCGCCCTTGCCGAAGCTCTTCTCCACCTGCGCCAGTGCCAGTTCCAGCGCTTTGTCGCGATCGTAGGCCTGCGGTGCCATGTTGTGTGCCCCTTCTCGAGCTGAGTGTCTCTCTGGTTGGCGCCCACAGTAGAGGCCGGCACCGACAAGTTCTGGCGCCCACGTTAGTCGAACACCCATTCGAGTCAAGCGACGCGCCCGGCAACACGCGAAGCAGCCCCTCCGACCAGCAATCCGACAGCGTTACCGGCGGTCAGTGCGGTGGCAGCACCGACTCGTCGCCCTCGGCCCGCGGCCCGAAGATCCGCCGCTGCGCCTGGTCGATGCGCACATCGTTGATGCTGGCTTCCCGCCGCGCCATCCGCCCGTCGGGCGCGAACTCCCACTGCTCGTTGCCGTAACTGCGCCACCACTGCCCCGACTCGTCGTGCCATTCGTATTGGAAGCGCACGGCGATGCGGTTGTCGTGGAAGGCCCACAGATTCTTGCGCAGCGCGTAGCCGTTCTCGGTCGACCACTTGCGGGTCAGGAAGTCCACGATCGCGGCGTGGCCGGTGAAGAACTCGTCGCGGTTACGCCACACCGAGTCCTCGGTGTAGGCGGCGGCGACACGTTCGGGATCCTTGGTGTTCCAGGCGTTTTCGGCGGCGAGCACCTTCGCGCGCGCGGATTCCAGGTCGAACGGTGGCAGGGGAGGTCGCATGGGAGAAGGCCTTTCGGTGATCAGGGGTTGACCGGGGACAGTTCGGATGGTCCCCAGCGTAGGGCGAGCGCGCCCGGCCTTTCGACTATCTGTTCGATGGTGAAGTCGACCGCGCACTGCGCTCCGGCGGTCAATGCTTCTGTGTCCCAGAGGATTTCGGCATGTCCGGTGAGCTGCAGCAAAGCGCCGGTCGACCAGTCGGCGATCAGCAGGCCGCAGCGTGGTTGGACGGCGATATTGCCCAGTGTCATGAACATCGAGTTGCCGCGGTAGTCCGGCCAGCGCAGCCGGTTCGCTGAAAGTACCTGCAGGAAACCGGGATTGCCCCCGCGGTGAGAGGCGTCGGCATGCCCCTCGGCGTCGGCGGTGGCGACGAAGAAGGTGTCGGCACCGCCGATCATCTCTACCGCCGCAGTGGTCAGTTCTGTTCCGCGCCAGACGGGTTCGATCGAGGCAGCCGCGATCTCCTGAATATGCCTGCGCGAGATGTACTTCGGGCAGTTCGCGTAGACCTGTTCGGTGGTGATCCGTAGCCCGTCCGCCCGAGCGGTGGAGGTGCCGTTCACGCGCATTCGCCTGCGGCGTTGCGGTTCCAGCGCGATCATGCCGACCGCGACGTCGCCTGCCAACGCCGCCGACAGTGGATCATCGGCGGCGGGCACGGTGTCGATATCGATCGTGGTGTCATCGATTGCGTGGACGAAACCGGCGGGCCCGGTGAGCGGGCTGCACCACAGTCGGCCCGCCGGGTCCGCGGCGGACAGCACCACCATCGGCTGCTGCGCCAGGAAGGACGCGGCCACCGCCGGGATCTGCGAACGGATCGAGCGCCCGACATGTGCCGCAGTCTCGGCCTGTCCCAAGCGCTGCTGCACGGCCAGCTCACCGGAGTGAAACATGCTGATTCTCCTCAATCGATGACGTGAAATCGCCGGTGGCTCAGAAGAATCCGCACGTCGGCGCGGATCCCGCCGGCGCGGGTGCGGTCTCGGCGCCCGCCGGGGCGTACACCTCGAGCCGGATGCCGTCGGGATCGGCGAAGAAGATGCCGCCCGAGGACGCACCCTCCCCGTGCGCGACCACGCCGTCGTGGAAGAACTCCGCGTCCAGGTCGCGCAATGCCGACTCGACGGCGCGCACCGTGTCGACATCGTCGACCTGGAACGACAGGTGGTGCAAACCCGGTGTGCTGGTGGAGAATTCGCCGCTGCTCTGCTGCCACAGCGTGAGCACCAGCGCCCCGCCTCGGCCCAGGAACGCCCAGCGCTGTTCGCCGTTCGCGCCGGTACCCAGCGGTTCGAAGCCCAGGCCTCGGCGGTAGAAGTCCACGGATCGGTCGAGGTCGGCGACATTGAGGCCGATGTGGCCGGTGGTGAGCACGGGTGCGATGACGGCGGTCATGGTTTCCTCCCGGAATGATTAACCATCTATTGGTTGTTGAACAGTTAGAACATACGATGGACCCCACCCTTCGTCAACCCTTGAAATACTTTTAGACAGTTAGGAACGGCGTGTTGATAACCTCGGGCATGCGCGATCCCCGTCCGCACACCGGCGAACCCCCTGCTCTGGACCTGCTCAACACGCGGTGGGCGGGCGCCGAACCCGGCGATCTGCTCGCCGATCTCGACGGCCTGCGCACCTGGTTGGAGCTGCTCGGTCTGGCCGACCGCGTGCCCGTCGACGAACACACCCTCACCGCGCTGCACACCGCGCGCGACGCCGTGCACGACGCGGTCACCCGGACCGAGCACGCCGCGCTGAATCGCGTCCTGGCCACCGGGCGCATCCGTCGCGAGCTCACCGACGAGGGTCCGCGCGACATCCCCGAGGTCGACGACCCGGCGTGGCTACCCGGCTGGCTCGCCGCCGACAATCTGCTGCACCTGATCGGCGAGGCACCGCACCGGATCCGCCAGTGCGCGCACCCCGACTGCGTGCTGTTCTTCTACGACACGTCCAAGAACGGCACCCGCCGCTGGCATTCGATGGCGACGTGCGGCAATCGCACCAAGGCGGCGCGGCACTACGCCAAGGGCAGCTGACCGACCCGCCCGGTCAGAACAGTTCGTCGAGCAGGCGGTAGTAGTCGAGTTTGGTGCGATCGGGTTCGGTCGACCCGTAGGCGGTGAAGAAGGCCGTGACCGCCTCGCTGCCGAAGTCTGCGGCCAGGTCGCGTTCGGCCAGTGCCAGGTCGCGGTAGCGGTCACCGCGGCCCAGTGCCGCGACATCGATCAGCAGGCCGCCGGTGAGCACGTTGCCCGGCGTGAAATCGCCGTGCGTGACGACCAGATCCTCGGTGGCCGGGCGCTGTTCGCGTAGTTGTTCCAGCATCGCCGCAGGAGCGAGGTCGCGGTGGTCATCGTCGAAATCCGTTGTGTCGACGAAACCTTCGACTACGTGCCGGCGGGCGCGGGCGAGGGTGACGTCGAGACCACCGTCGAACGGGCAGTCCGCCACCGGAAGGTCGTGTAGCGCGCGCAGGGTCTGACCCATCTGCGTGCCGACCTCGGCCGGATCAGCTTGTCCGGCAAGCGATCCCACCCCGGCATCGTCGAGCACCAACACGTCTTCGGCGAAGGCGGCCACGTCGGGTACCGGAATTCCCTTGTCCCGCAACCAGGTCAGCCGATGGAACTCGGCCACCGCGCGCGGCCCACGTTTGATCCAGTACTGGCCCGAACGCACCAGGTTGCCGTCACGGCCCTCGTGCTCGTCCGACCACGCGGGCACCGGTCCCAGCAGCGTCTCGATCGTCGGCGGCAGCGGCAGGGCCAGCTCGTCGAGGTGGTCCAGGGCCGCGCGGGTGGATTCGATGAGTTCGGAATCGCCGTCGGCCACCCGCAGGCGCATGGCCTCGTTGAGCAGCTCGCGCGCTTCCTGTGGGCGGTGCTGTTCGGCCAGGGATTTGCCCAGGTGGTGGGCGGCGAAGGAGACCAGATCCGGGTCGAGCGCGCGGCTGGCGTGCAGGGCCCGGCGGTACAGGATTTCGGCGTGGGTGGGCTCGCCCTGGTAGCGGTAGACGTCGGCCAGGTTGATCCAGACGGTGATCCGGCGCCGTTCGGTATCAGCCAGTTCGAGGGCCTGGTCGAGCCGGTCCAGCGCCTCGTCGTGGCGGCCCAGCAGCATCAACGCGATACCCAGCCTGCGCAGGCCGGGGAAATCGTGCGGGTCGGCCAGCGCGACCCGGGCCGCGAGGGTTTCGGGGTCGACCGGGATCATGCGCAGCCGCTCGTCGAACCGATACGGTCGCGTGTCCGAGTTCTGCGCTGTCACGGCCATTGCCTGCTCACCACCGGGTCGGAGGGACATCGAAGTCGGCACACAGGGCCCGCCACACGTCGCGCGGGTCGACACCCTGGTCGATCGCGACCGCCCCCGTGCGCCCCAACTGGGGTATCACGTGATCGGTCAGCATGGCGTCGGCGCGCGCGACGCCGAACTCGGTGTGCATCAGCTCCTGGAATTCGGTCAACCGCACGCTGCCCAAGATACTCGCGCTGTGTGACAGCTTTGACATCCTCCCGGCCCTGAAGGGCCGGGATTCCTCCTGAACCTTGCGGTTCTCCGGTGGGTTCCTGTTTCACAGGGACGTGCCTTCCGCTAGGCGGCAGGACTTACGGTCCCTCCGCAGGCGTTTAGCCTCTCCGCCTGTCCAGCGGCGAGGATATTGATCGCGGCGTTGAGATCGCGGTCGTGGACCGCACCGCACCCGCACGTCCATTCCCGCACATGCAACGGCTTCTTCTCGCCCACGACTGCGCATTCCGAGCACAGGCGGGTGGACGGGAACCAACGATCCACCCGGCCGAAGGTGCGCCCGTACCGGGCAGCTTTCTCCTCCAACATGGTGGTGAACATGCCCCACCCGGCGTCGTGCACCGACTTCGCCAACCGGGTCCGGGCCAAGCCCTTCACACACAGGTCCTCGACGTAAACCGCTTGGTTTTCGCGGATGATCGTCGTGGACTGTTTGTGCGCCCAATCCCGGCGCGTGTCGGCCACCCTCGCATGAGCAGCAGCGACCTTGATCCGGGCTTTCGCCCGGTTCTTCGAGCCTTTGTCCTTGCGGGACAACGCTTTCTGTGCCTTGCGGAGTGTTCGTTCGGCGCGGCGGAAGAACTTCGGCGAGGCGATGGTTTTGCCGTTCGACAGGACCGCGAACGTCGTCAAGCCGAGATCGATTCCGACCTCGGAGTCCACCGGCGGCAACGGCTGCGCGTTCACTTCGACAACGAACGACGCGAAATACCGGCCCGCGGCATCCCCGACGATCGTGACCGACGACGGGTCGGCGGGAAGTTCCCGCGACCACGCGACCTTCAGTTCGCCGACCTTGGCGATATACAGTCGCCGGTTCGGGCGCAGCGAGAAACCGTTGCGGGTGAACCGGACCGCCTGCCGGTTGTCCTTGCGGGACCGGAACCTGGGAGCCGCGATCCTGCCGCCCTTGCGCTTCCCAGCCACGGAGGCGAAGAAGTTACGGAAGGCGACGTGCAGGTCGCCCAACGCTTGAACCAGCGCCACCGAGGACACTTCGGCCAGCCACGCCCGTTCCGGTGTCCGCTTGGCGTCGGTGATCACCCTGGTTTGCAACGCCGAGTCCTTGATGTAGGGCAGCCCTGCGGCGTAAGCATCGCGGCGGGCGCGTAGTGCATCGTTGTACACCACGCGTGCGCAACCGAACACCCGAGCCAACGAATCCTGTTGGCCCGGCGTTGGATACACGCGGTAGTTGTACCGGAGCTGCACAAGATCGAATGTACTGTATTGGCCTATGATTTCTACCGACGATTATAGGCGTGGGCGCAGTGTTGTTTCCGCCATGCATGTCCATTTGGTCTTCGTCACGAAATATCGGCGTGGGCTGCTCACCGACGAGATGCTGTCCACCTGCGAGCGGGTGATGCGCGAGGTGTGTACCGACTTCGAAGCGACCCTGGTCGAATTCAACGGCGAAACCGACCATGTGCACCTGCTGGTGGAGTACGCGCCCAAGGTCGCGGTGTCGAGGCTGGTGAACAGCCTCAAGGGGGTGTCAGCTCGCCGCCTTCGTGACCAGTATCGGTACTGGGTGGACCAGCACAGCATGAACGGGCAGCTGTGGAGTCCCAGTTACTTGGCCGCGTCCTGCGGAGGCGCGCCGGACTCGATCGTGAGGCAGTACATCGAGCAACAGCAACGGCCGCCCCGCGCCCCAGGAAGGCCGAAGTTGATGCGCTAACCCGGCCCTGAAGGACCGGGCTTGCGCGCTACGTTTCCTGGTCAGGGGCCGCTCCCCCGCCCGCTCGACGGGCGACGGGCTATCGCTTTGCGGCGTCGTGGCAGATCTGGACCGGGTCCGCGACCTGGGTCAGGCCTTCGGCGGCTCGGCGGGCGGCGGCGGTGAAGGCCGGGTCGTCCAGTACCTTGCGTACGGCGGATTCGACCGCTTCGGGGGTGAGTGGGCGGACCAGCATCGAACTGCCTTGGCGCACAGCTCGATTGGCTAGTTCCCACTGGTCGCCGCCGCCGGGGACGGTCACCACGGGGACCCCGGCGGAAAGGGATTTGGCGAGCAGGCCGTGTCCGCCGCCGCCGACGACGACTGCCGCGTGGGTGAGCAGTTCGTCCTGGCGGCCCAGACCCGCGGTGGCCCAGTCGGGCAGGTGCGCGGGTGGGGTGTCCAGTGTCGAGATCGCTGCGCGCACACCGAGTCCGGCCAGGCCGGCGAGCACTACTTCGGCCATGTTGTCCACACCGGTGTGCGCGGTCGAGGGCGCCACCATCACCAGTGGGGCATCGCCGGGGGGCAGTGGGAGGACGGCGTCGGTGGGTTCCCACAGCAGGGGGCCGACGACGTGGGTGTCGGCGGGCCAGTCCGGGCGGTCCATCTCGAGCGCGGGCAGGGTGGCGACCAGACGCGCGGTGGGGCCGGGGTCCTCGGCGGGTAGGCCGATGGTTTCGCGGGCCGCCGACCGTTGACGTTGGCCGACGCGGACGGCGCGGGCGGTCATCGTGCGCAACACACCGTCCCGCATCCGACCACGCACACCTTCGCCGGGCGCGAGACCGCTGCCGATCGGCGGCAGGGCCTTGGAGGGCAGGTAGAGCGGGTGCGGGGAGAGTTCGACCCAGGGCAGTCCCAGCCGTTCGGCCGCCATGCCGCCGCCCGCGGTGAGCACGTCGGACACGATCAGGTCGGGCAGCATCGCGCTGAGTTCGGGCAGGTTCTCGGCGGCGATGTGAGCGGCACGTTCGTGGATTCGCGCGCCGGCGTCGGTGTCGTCGTCGGTGGGCCGCGGCGCCAACCCCTTGAGCCTGCGCACACTGATCCCGACCGCCCGTGCGGCATCGAGCCATCGCGGCCCGGTGAACAGCACCGGCTCGTCCCCCGCGTCCAGCAACCGCAGACACAACGCGATCGCGGGAAACGCATGCCCTGGATCGGGCCCGGCCACCACAGCTATCCGCATGGGCTCAGCCTGCCATATCCCCAGGCCGCACCCACCTCGACCAACCCAACCCCGACTTCTGCGCTACCTTGCGGACGCAACCCCACAGCATCGAACGAATCGGCAGGAGCGATCACGTGCGCCCCCACAGTCCCGGCTCCCCCGCGCCGCACGAACCCAGCAGCCGCGATCACGTGCAAGTCCACAGTCTCGGTCCTTCCGCGCCGTACGAACACGGCGACAGAGATCTCGTGCCACCCCGCAGGCCCGACTCCCCCACACCGCCCGAGCGTGGCCGCGACATTCATGCATCGCCCTCTGCCTGCCACAATGTCAGGCGGGACGGGATCGAGAACGCCGAGCCCAGCGATGCGGACCACATCACCCCGATCGGCACCGTCGACGGCCTGTTCACCCTGCTCGAGCAATGTGCCGACGCGTGGGACACCGCCGACCGCACCGGTGACCCCGTCGACATCCTCGATCACGACCGCCAGTGCGCGGAGCTGCTGCGGCGTGATTTTCCCGATGACGAGCAACTCCAGGTCGCCGGGCTGCTGCACGACATCGGTCATGTGCTGATCCCCGGTGACGACGCCGGCCACGGCGCACACGGTGCCGCCGCGGTGCGGGGACTGCTCGGCGCGCGGGTCGCCCGCCTGATCGAACTACACGTGACCGCGAAACGCTTTCTGGTAGCGACGGATTCGACCCATGCGGCCGCACTGTCACCCTCCAGTCAGCGCACGCTCATCGCCCAGGGCGGACCGATGACGCCCGCCGAGGTCGAAACCTTCCGCACCGACCCCGATTTCAGCGCAGCCCTGGCGCTGCGACGAGCTGACGACGCGGGCAAGGTGGTCGGCTTACACGTTGCCCCACTGCAGAACTGGCGACATGTCGTCGACCGCGTCGCGCGAATGCACTGACCCGAACCGATCAACCAGCGAACGTGAACAGTTCGAAACCCACCGCGTGCGCCGCGGGAAACCCCTCCTTGGGACCCGTTGCGAACGTGACGATTTCGCGAACCTGCTCCTCCACCGGCACCGGGCTCAACACCTGCAGATAACGCCGATGCGCGGCCAGCGACGCCCGCGCCTGATCCAGATGCGCACTCACATCCACGGCGTGAGTCGCGACCGGGCCGACAACAGCTGCCCAGCGCGCCGACCATGTTGGTAGATCAGCGATTTCGGGGAAGATCCATTCGTTGCCCGCGTCGGAGATCGCGTCGATAGCCGATCGGCCGACTGCCCGGTGGTCGGCACTGTTGGCCACTCCCGGAGCCCAGGTATCACCGAAGTTGAACAGCACCACCATTTCCGGGCGATGCCTGCGCAGCGCCGCCGCCAGTTCCCGTCGCAGCGGGAGACCTTCCTCGATGCGGCCGTCGGGATGGTCCAGGAATTCCACGGTGTGCACGCCGACTTCGCGCGCTCCCGAGATCTCCTCGATCTCCCGCAGCGGCGCGGCTTGCGCGGGCGGCATCCCGGCAATTCCCGCCTCACCACGCGTGACGAGCAGGTAGCGAATGTCCTTGCCCTGCCCCGTCCAGCGCGCGACCGCCGCGGCAGCCCCGTATTCGATGTCGTCGGGGTGCGCGACGATCACCAGTCCGCGCTGCCAGTCCTCGGGTAGCTGTTCCACACCGCCATGCTAGCCATCCGCGGCTAACTGATCGGGGTCTTGTCGTTGTCGGACACGGCCTTGTAGAGCAGGTAGACGCCGGTGCCGATCGCCCCGATCACCAGAATGGGCATGAGCGCTTCGATCAACGCCCCCAGAATCCAGAACGCGATCACTGCGACCACGACGATGCCGATGACCTTCAAAACCATGATGACTCCTAGTCTCCTCGACCGCCGTCCAGCGATCCGACACCTTCGATGCTCCCACTGAACCACCGGTAAATCACCAGGTCAGCACCGATATCCGGGTATAGATCAGGGTTCACCCCTAGACCGGCGCCGCGACGACCTTCCGACTACGGTGAGCGGTATGGACTACTTGGCGTTGCTGTGCGCGAAGCTCACCTCCTTCGGCGAACTCATCACCCCCGACACCGATTTCACCGCGCCGGTGCCGTCGTGCGGTGACTGGACCTTCTACGACCTGGTCGATCACATGGGTCGTGGCAATACCTGGGTGGTCACCGCGGTGGCCGAACTGCGTGGCGACGACGAGGGCAGCCCGGCGCCGAAGGATCCGGTGGCGATGCGGGAGTGGTACGAGTCCACCGCCGACGCGCTGGCGACCTCACTGTCGGCCGACGAGAACCAGAAGGCCTGGACCTTCACCGAGACCATGCCGCGCACGGTCGGCTTCTGGCGTCGGCGCCGCGCCCACGAGACGCTGATGCACCTGTGGGACGGGCAGAACGCGCTGGGCAAGCCGGACCCGTTCGACCCTGATCTCGCCGTCGACGGCATCGACGAGGTGTTCGAACTGTTCGCACCCCGGATGATCTACCGTGGCCTGGCCACCGAACCCGACGTGGCGCTGTCGCTGCGAGCGACTGACACCGGTTACACATGGACCTACGGGCCGGGCGAACCGGTCGCCGAACTCGCCGGCACCGCATCGGACCTGCTGTTGACCCTGTGGGCACGCAAATCCGCCGCCGACCCGGAACTCACCTGGGACGGCGACCGGGCCGCGGGCGAACGCGTGCTGGCCGGGCCGCTCGTTCCGTAGGCAAACGACTGACGTCGAGCCGGACAAGCGTCCATAATCGGGGCTCACTGTGTAGGAGGACTTTCATGGAACCCATCGTCACGATCGCGAGCGGTGCCCTGCGCGGGCGTACCGAGGCCGGTGTCACCCGCTTTCTCGGGGTGCCGTACGCGGCGGCGCCGATCGGGCCGAAACGCTTCCAACTCCCCGAGCCCGCCCCGGCGTGGGACGGGGTGCGCGAGGCGACCGAGAACGGCGCGACGTGTGCGCAGAGCCCGTATCCCGCCCCGATCCACGCGCTGATCGGCAGTGACGGGATCCCCGGCGACGAGTACCTCAACGCCAATATCTGGACGCCCGACCCGTCGGCGGCGGGCCTGCCCGTGCTGGTGTGGATTCACGGTGGCGCGTTCGTGCGCGGGTCCAACGCGCGGGAGATCTACAACGGGACCGCGTTCGCGCGCGACGGCGTGGTCATGGTGGGCATCAACTACCGGCTGGGGATCTCCGGCTTCGCCGAGCTCGAGGGCGCCCCGTCCAATCGCGGTCTGCACGACCAGATCTTCGCGTTGCGGTGGGTGCGCGAGAACATCGCCGCGTTCGGTGGCGACCCCGACAATGTGACGATCTTCGGTGAGTCCGCGGGTGCGATGAGCGTGGCGGCTCTGATCGCCGCGCCGCAGACCGCGGGGCTGTTCCGGCGCGCGATCATGCAGAGCGGCAACGGTGCGGTCGCCGCCGATGCCGCCGATGCGCGCAAGGTGTCCGCGGCGCTGGCCACCGAACTCGGAATCTCGCCTACCGCAGAAGATTTCGGCAAGTTGGATCCCGACCAGTTGCGCACCGCACAGAACGCTGTCGCGCTGGCGTTGATGATGGATCCCGATCCGCAGCGGTGGGGCGCATCGGTGATCCAGATGGGCGGCGGCATCATGAGCCTGTTCCCGGTGGTCGACAACGACATCGTCGAAGGCGCGCCGACGCAGGTTCTGCGCGCGCACCCCGACCGTGCCGTCCCGCTGATCGCGGGCACCACCGCCGACGAGTTCCGTTTCTTCACCGTTCCGGCAGGTCTGGCCGCCGGCATCACCGCCGACGCGCTGCCCTTCGTACTCACCCGCTACGGCATTGATCCCGTTGTCGCACAGACATATTCGACGGAGCGCCCCGACGCGACCCCCGCCGAGATCTTCAACGCGATCATGACCGACCTGACCTTCCGGGCGGGCACCTTCGACTTCGCCGAAGCCAACGCCACCACGCAGCCCACTCACGTCTACGAATTCGCTTGGCCCACTGGTCTTCCCGATCTGGGTGCCTGCCACGTGCTCGAGGTCCCGTTCGTCTTCGATGCGCTCGAGCACGCCCACTCCATCACCGGCCCGACTCCACCCCAAGCCCTCGCCGACGAAATCCACGCCGCCTGGGTCGGTTTCGCCACGAACGGCACCACCGGCTGGCCCCAGTTCACCAGCGAAGAGAAGAACGTTCGAATCTTCGACTCCCCCGAATCCACCACCGTCACCGACCCCCGCCCCGACGAACTAGCGGCCCTGCGCCAAGCGTTCACCAGCGCCTGACGAATCCCGGTCGGCACGCGTGACAGCGTGCCGACCGGGATCGTGCCGACATTCAGCGGGCACGGACAACCAGATCAGTGACCCGAATCTGTTGGGCCGGAGAACAATTCAGCCCCCGGATCGACCAGTTCAGTGAGCGCCTGCGCCCACCCGTCGAGGCGGTCGGCGGCTTCCCGCAGATCCGCGACGATCCCGTTGAACTGATAGGCGACCACATTGTCCTCGGGAACCGCGAGAATCCGAGCTGCCGCAGCCACAAGCTGTTCATATTCGACAACACCGGTCTCCAAGCGCGAAACCACCCCACTGACAGTGGTTTTCAGCGCAGCGACCGTCTCGGGATTAGCACGCCCGACGGTATCAGCGGCCTGCTCCATGGCCACCACATCGGTAGCCAGCGCGTGCAAAGCCCCAGCACCGGACCGAGCCGTATCGAGCAGGTCACGCAATTCGTCTTCAGGAAGACGACGCGTCCGCCCGATCTGCGCACCCAGGTCATACAGCGCACGCTCAGCCCGGATCAGCCGCTGGATAGGCGCGCGTGCGGCCGACCGAATCCCCGGCGACTTACGAGCGACGAACGCCGCCTGTGGCAACGGAGCACTACGCAACTGCAGGTACCGCCGCGCACTCAACGCGGTCCCGGTGACGAACGCGACCGCCCCACCACCGATCACCACCACCGCCCAGGCAGGAGCGGAGATCACCGCAAGCCCGACCGCGCCGACCGTGGTGATGCCCGAAACAGTCCCCAGCTGAAAGCTGCGCCGACGAGCTCGCCGACGCCGCCGCAATTCCCGTTCGCGCGGATCAGCCCATCGCCGCACCGCGCCCAAGGCCTGCTCACCGACACCACGCAGGGTCACCGAACCCGCCTGTGCGATCGCCGCCGGTTCCACGATCTCGGCACGCACGCGCCGCACTTTCCCGCTCATCGGTGTCCTTCCCCCGGTATGTCGGTCGAAAACCGTTGATGGCGCGGTCACCGGGCGTTTCCGCCGGTTCCCGCGCCGTCGCCGGACCTGATTGTCTACTGCTGAGCCGCTTGGCCCTTGGTGATGTCGGTCGCCGGTGCGGCCTGGGGCTGCGCCGGGTTGATCGCGGCGTTGGTGCCGCCGGTGGGCAACGCGTCACCGCGCATCGACGCGCGGATCTGCTCGAGCTTGGAGTGCCCGGCCATCTGGACGCTGGCCTGCTGCACCTCCATCATCCGCCCCTGCACCGTGTTCTGCGCCAGCTCGGCCGAACCCAGAGCGTTGGCGTAGCGACGTTCGATCTTGTCGCGCACGGCGTCCAGGCTGGGCGTGGAGCCCGGCGCGGACAGGGTGGAGTCCATCTGCTGCAGCGAGGCCGAGACCTGCTCCTGCATCTTGGCCTGCTCGAGCTGGCTGAGCAGTTTGGTGCGCTCGGCGACCTTCTGCTGCAACATCATCGCGTTCTGCTCGACCGCCTTCTTGGCCTGAGCCGCGGCCTGCAGGGACTGATCGTGCAACACCTTCAGGTCTTCCACCGACTGCTCGGCGGTGACCAGCTGCGCGGCGAACGCCTCGGCGGCGTTGGTGTACTGGATCGCCTTCTCGGTGTCGCCCGCGGCCTGTGCCTGGTCGGCCAGGGTGACGGCCTGCCGGGCATTGGCGTTGAGCTTCTCGACCTCGTCGAGTTGGCGGTTCAGCTTCATCTCCAGCTGACGCTGGTTACCGATCACCGACGCCGCCTGCTGCGACAGCGCCTGATGCTGACGCTGCGCTTCCTCGATCGCCTGCTGGATCTGGACCTTCGGATCCGCATGTTCTTCGATCTTGGAGTCGAAGAGGGCCATCATGTACTTCCAGGCCTTCACGAACGGATTAGCCATCGATTGATCCCGCCTCCATCTGTGCGTCGCTGCAGCGACTGGTGGTACGCGACCGTCACGCACCAGATACGTGCTTATCCTTCACCATGCGGCACCCGTAGCCGGAATGACCGGACCGACGCACGCCTGAGGAGAATCTATCGGTTCTCACATTCCCTTCACCAGTACCAGCATCTCGGCTCTGGGCGCCGGGATGACGATGCGGGTGTCTTCGGCGATGCCGATGCGCGGGCCGGGCTCGACCGACGCGCTCGCGGAAGCCTCTCCGGGCGCGGGTTCCGGCTGTGCGGCGGGCTCGCGTTCGACGGCGGGCCCGGTGAGCGCGGGTTCGCGCGGCGCGGAGCCGTCGGCGCCGGCCATCAGGGTGCTCACGTCCCACAGCACCCGCGACAAGGGCAGGTCGAGGGCCTCGCAGATGCTGGCCAACAGTTCACTGGAGGCTTCCTTGCGGCCGCGCTCCACTTCCGACAGATAGCCGAGGCTCACGCGCGCGGAGGTCGAGACCTCGCGCAGCGTTCGATGCTGGGCGAGACGCGCACGCCGCAGACTGTCCCCGATTGCCTCCCGCAGCAGCGTCATCTGGTTCTCCTCCACCTCGTGTCACCGCCTGGGGCGGTGCTCACCTCTTTCTGGCACAACGTCGAGCAACAGCCGGTGGTTCCCGAACCCGGCTACTTCACACTGAACCGGCTACTCGACTATCACACAGCGCAGCAACTCCCGCACCGCACTGTGCACCGCACCGAGTCTGATCGTCCACCGGTCACCGTCCAGTTTCAACCGGACCACTTCGCTGTGCTGTGGACCGGCCAATCCGAGGTATACCGTGCCGACGGGATGCCCGTCCTGGGAATCGGGTCCAGCGACCCCGGTCAATCCGACTCCCCAGTCCGCACCGCACTGCTTGCGGGCCCCGGCGGCCAGTTGTCGCGCGGTCGAGGCGGCGACCGGCCCGTCGACCCGGAGAACTTGATCATCGACGCAGGCCAGGCTGCTTTTGAGGTCGGTGGCGTAGACGATCAGACCGCCCCGCAGCACCGCGCTGGCACCCGGAACACCCGCGATGGTGGCGGCCAACAAACCCGCGGTGAGAGATTCGGCCGTGGCGACGGTGTGACCCGCCGCGTTCAGGGCCCTGACCAGTTCGACGACCGGCGCGCCGTCGGTGAGCGGATCGCTCACGACCGCGCCCGTCCCCCCGCCAGCCACACTCGGGCGGCTTGGCCCACATAGTCCAGTCCGGTGATCACCGTCAGCGCCAGTGCCAGGTACATCAGCCACATGCCGACGGTGGCGAAGATCCCCGACAGCGGCAGTACCAGCAGCGCGATCGCCACCGATTGCACCAGCGTCTTGAGCTTGCCGCCGCGCCCGGCCGGGATCACGCCACGCCGCACGACCACCAGTCGCAGCAGCGTGATGCCGATTTCGCGGCCGCAGATCACCAGCGTGATCCACCAGGGCAGATCGCCCAGTACCGACAGCCCGATCAGCGCGGCACCGATCAGCGCCTTGTCCGCGATGGGGTCGGCGAGCTTCCCGAAATCGGTGACAAGTCCGTATTTGCGGGCCAGTTGCCCGTCGAAGCGGTCGGTGATCGCGGCCAGTCCGAAGATCGCCGCGGCGATCACCCGCCAGCGCGTGTCGTGCCCACCCTCGGCGAACAGCGCCAACACGAACAGCGGCACCAGCACGATGCGCGCGATCGTCAACACATTCGCGATATTGAGCAGGGGAACTTCGGGTTCCGGCATGCCGTGCAACGGTGTCGCGGCACTGGACCCGCGGTCGATCTCTTCGGGTCGCACGCTCATGCCCCGCCCTCTCGGCACTCACCGGCAACGCGCCGAGATTCAGCTCTATCGCGAACAGTTTGCTCGCCCGATCCATGACGCGCTGTCCGGTCGTGAAGCCCGGCGCGATGCGAGCAGCGGAACGACAGGATGTGCGGCACATGTTCAGACTATCGGTAACCCGGCCGACTACTGTGCACCCCATGACCTCACGGGGACCCTCGACCAGTTCGACCAGCGACGCGCACTCCGCCGCACCCGTGTCCGGTGTGGTCGTCCGACGAGCGCGAACCTCCGATGTCCCCGAGATCAAGCGCCTGGTCGACGAGTACGCGGGCCGCATCCTGCTCGAGAAGAACCTGGTCACCCTGTACGAATCGGTGCAGGAGTTCTGGGTGGCCGAGCTCGATGGCGTGGTCGTGGGCTGCGGCGCGTTGCACGTGCTGTGGGCCGATCTGGGCGAAGTGCGCACGGTCGCGGTCGATCCGGTGGTCAAGGGCCGCGGGGTGGGCGGTGCGGTGGTCGATCATCTGGTGAACGTCGCGCGCGAGTTGCAGTTGCAGCGGGTGTTCGTGCTCACCTTCGAAACGGACTTCTTCGGCAGGCACGGGTTCGTCGAGATCGACGGCACGCCGGTCACCGCGGAGGTGTACGCCGAGATGTGCCGGTCCTACGACACCGGTGTCGCGGAGTTCCTGGACCTGAGCTTCGTCAAACCCAACACCCTGGGCAATACCCGCATGCTGCTGACCCTCTAGAAGAAAGCGATCGACTGTGCCGATCTTCGCTGTCCACTACACCTACTCCGAGGCCACCGCGGCCGACCGCGCGACCAATCGCCCCGAGCACCGCGGCTGGCTCACCGGCCTCGTCGACGCCGGCACCGTGCTCAGCACCGGCCCCTACCCCGACGGTTCGGGCGCGCTGCTGCTGTTCCGCGCCCAGGACGCAAGCTCGCTGACCGAACTGCTGCGCGAGGACCCCTTCGCGAAACTGGGCCTGGTCGACGCGGTGCGCGTGGTCGAATGGCTGCCGGTGATGGGCGCTTTCGCCGAATAACCGACCCACGGACACAGCACTGCCCGGAACCGCTGCGGTTCCGGGCAGTGTCGTTTTCAGGCGTTGGTGCGGCGTGTCCGCAGCAGACTGGCCACCGTCGCGATCACCAGGATGCCGATGATCACGCCCAGCGACATCGGAGTGGAGATCTCCGGCACGCTCACGTGCTCACCGCCGTTGATGAACGACAGCGTGTTCTCGTGCAACGCGTGCAACACCAGCTTGATGCCGATGAACGCCAGAATCGCGGCCAACCCGTACGACAGGTAGACCAGGCGATCCAGCAGCCCGCCGATGAGGAAGTACAGCTGACGCAGACCCATCAGCGCGAAGGCGTTGGCGGTGAACACCAGGTACGGCTGTTCGGTGAGGCCGTAAATGGCCGGGATGGAGTCCAGCGCGAACAGCAGGTCCGCGAAGCCGATCGCCAGCAGCGCCAGCAGCAGCGGGGTCACCACGCGTTTGCCGTCGATGCGGGTGATCAGTTTGTCGCCGTCGTACTGGTCGGTGGTGGGCAGGATCCGTTTGGCCAGCGACACGATGTAACTGTCACGTTCCTTCTCGTGTTCGACCTCGTGCCCGCTCTCGCGCAGCAGTTTCACCGCGGTGTAGATCAGGAACGCGCCGAACAGGTAGAACACCCAGCTGTACGCGCTGATCGCGGCCGCGCCGATCGCGATGAACACCCCGCGCATCACCAGCGCCAGCACGATGCCGATCAACAGCACCTTCTGCTGGTACATCCGCGGCACGGCGAACGTGCTCATGATGATGAGGAAGATGAACAGGTTGTCTACCGACAGTGCCTTCTCGGTGACGAAACCGGCGTAGTACTCCCCGGCGTACGTGCCGCCCCATTTCCAGGCCACGATCAGGCCGAACAGCAGCGCCAGGCTGATGTAGACCGCGGACCAGATGCCCGATTCCTTGAAGGTGGGCTCGTGCGGGGTGCGCACGTGTGCGAAGAAGTCGAAGACGAACAGGCCGAGGATCACCAGTCCCGTGATCACCCACTCGAGCGTGGTCACCTGCATGTGGTGGTCCGATCGATGAAGTTCATGTCGTCCATCATGCCCGAATTGTCCGTTTCAGTCGCCTTTGCGGAACGTTCGCTCGCCATGATTTCACACACAGCTGTCACCACCGGCGGATGCCCCGTCGGCGATGCGCGAAACCGCCGTGCGTCTACTCGTCGTCGGACGCGCCCGGATCGCCGCCACGAATGGACCACAGCAGCCCGTCGAGCTCGTCGGGCTTGATCAGCACATCGCGCGCCTTGGAACCCTCGCTGGGACCCACCACGCCGCGCGTCTCCATCAGGTCCATCAACCGGCCCGCCTTGGCGAACCCGACCCGCAGCTTGCGCTGCAACATCGACGTCGACCCGAACTGCGAGGTGACCACCAGCTCCACGGCCTGCAACAACACGTCCATGTCGTCGCCGATATCGGGATCGACGTCCTTGACCTCGCCCGCCTTGGCGGCGGTGACGCCCTCCTGGTACTCGGGTTCGGCCTGGGTCTTGCTGAATTCCACGACCGCCTGGATCTCCTCATCGGAGATGAACGCGCCCTGCAGGCGGGTCGGCTTGCCCTGACCCATCGGCAGGAACAGGCCGTCGCCCATGCCGATCAGTTTCTCCGCACCCGGCTGATCGAGGATGACCCGGGAATCGGTGAGCGAGGAGGTGGCGAAGGCCAGGCGCGAGGGCACGTTGGTCTTGATCAGGCCGGTCACCACGTCCACCGAGGGGCGCTGGGTGGCCAACACCAGGTGGATGCCGGCCGCACGCGCCTTCTGGGTGATGCGCACGATCGCGTCCTCGACGTCACGCGGGGCGGTCATCATCAGGTCGGCGAGCTCGTCGACGATGGCCAGGATGTACGGGTACGGCCGGTAGACGCGTTCGCTGCCCAGCGGGGCAGTAATCTTGCCCGAGCGCACGTTCTTGTTGAAGTCGTCGATGTGCCGGACCTTGTTGGCCTGCATGTCCTGGTAGCGCTGTTCCATCTCCTCCACCAGCCAGGCCAGCGCCGCGGCGGCCTTCTTCGGCTGGGTGATGATGGGCGTGATCAGGTGCGGAATGCCCTCGTACGGGGTCAGTTCCACCATCTTCGGGTCGATCAGGATCATCCTGACCTCTTCGGGCGTGGCCCGGTGCAGTAGCGAGATCAGCATCGAGTTCACGAAACTGGACTTACCCGAACCGGTCGAACCGGCCACGAGCAAGTGCGGCATCTTGGCCAGGTTCGCCGAGACGAACTCGCCCTCGATGTTCTTGCCCAGGCCGATGACCAGCGGATGGTGGTCGTTGCGCGTGTGCGGCGACTTGAGCACGTCGGCCAGGCGCACCAATTCGCGGTCGGCGTTGGGCACTTCGATGCCCACGGCCGATTTGCCGGGGATGGGCGCGAGCAGTCGCACGTTCTCGGTGGCCACGGCGTAGGCCAGGTTGCGGGCCAGCGCGGTGATCTTCTCGACCTTCACGCCGGGGCCCAGTTCCACCTCGTACCGGGTGACCGTGGGGCCACGCACGAAGCCGGTGACCGCGGCGTCGATCTTGAACTGCACCAGCACCTCGGTGATGGCCTCGATCATCGATTCGTTGGCCGCGGACCGTTTCTTGGGCGGGTCGCCGTCCAGCAGCAGCGTCAGCGGGGGCAGCGTGTAGTCGCCGTCGACGACGCGATCGGTGACGAACTCCGGTTCCGGCGGCGGCGGTGGGGTCTGGTCGACGACCGGCGCGACCACCGGACGCTTGCGCGCCGGTTTCGGCGCCGGGGCCGGTGCGGGGGGTTCCTCGATCGGCTTGGCGTCGCGCAACGGCGGTTCGCCCATCGCCTCCGACCCGAACAGGTCGGGCTCGTGTTCGTCGGCGGCGGCGCGTCGACGAGTTCGGTTGCGGTGCACCGGGAGTCCGTCGGCGTCAAAGTTGTCCGGGCCGTAAGGGTCACTGTCGTCGGCATATTCGCCGAGACCGAAGTACTCACGCAGCTTCGACGGCACCTCGCGCACTGTGGTCCCGGTGAGCAACAGCACGCCGAACATGATGGCCAGCAACAGGATCGGCAACGCCAGCCAGGGGGTCAGGCCCTGTCCCAGCGGTCCACCGATCGCGTAACCCAGCGCGCCCGCGGCCCGCGAACGCCCGTGCGCGTCGCTGGGCGACCCGGCGGCCAGATGCCACAGCCCCAGCACGGGCAGCACCACGAGCAACCCGCCCAGCACCAGCCGCGGCCGGATCTCCGGATGCGGTTCGGTGCGCATGAGCACCACCGCCAACGCCACGAACAGCAACGGCGCCACCGCGGCCGCCGATCCCGCGATCGCACGCACCACGTCTTCGAGGAAACGACCCACCGGACCACCCGCGGACAGCCACACCGCGGCGGCGATGATCGCGCTCAACGCGATCAAGGCCAACCCGATGCCGTCGCGCCGGTGTCCGTGATCGAGCTCGCCGGCCCGGCTCAGCGTGCGGGTGGTGGCGCCCAGTCCGCGCGCCAACATGGTCCAGCCGCTACCGATCCCGCGGCCGATCACCGCCAGCGGGGCGGTGTTGGATGCGCGTTTGACCGGCCTGCGAGCCGGGGTCGTGCGGCCACGCGGGGCTGCGGTGGCTCGCGGTGTCGCCGAACGAGACCGCGACGCCGGGTTCTGCCCCCTGGTCGATCCCGCCCGCGCACGAGAGGTCGTGGTGCTGCGGGACTTACCTGCCATGGACATCAGGCTAGCCGCTCGAGCACCTCCGAGACCATCCGCAACACAGGTCCCACCCGGGTGCGCACGGCGATCAGCGATGGAGGCGCAGGTCGCAGCGCCCCGGTCAGCGCGGGGAAATGTCGCGTGGAAGCGCGTTTCGCCGGGCCCGACTTACGGAATCCTTGCTGATCTCCTACATTTCGGCCGTTCGCGCCCGCTTCCACTGGCGCCCGAGATGTCCGACTCGGTACGTTGTCACCGGTCGATCGGGTCGAGGACCCGAGATGTCGAAGGGGAACAAGTGAACAGAGTTTTGACCGGCGCGATGGTCATGATCGTGACCGTGTGTGCCTTGCTGGCCGGAAATATCAGTCCCGCGCACGCGCAGGCCGACAACTACGGCGCACTGGCGCTGTCGCGCAACGGCGCATCCAGCATCACCGCCAACTACGACAGCTACGCCGAGGCCGAGACCGCGGCCATCGCCAGTTGCCAGCGCAACGGTGGCGGTCCCGGCTGCGATGTGAAGGTCTCGTGGCGCAACGGCTGCGCGGCACTGGCGGAATCGCGCCGCTCGTACAGCTGGGCGTCGGCGCCGTCGCTGCGCGCGGCCAAGCGCAACGCGATCAACGCCAACCGTGGCGCGGGTGCGGTGATCATCAACTGGAACTGCACCGCCGGCTACGAGGTGTAGCAGCTCCAGTGCCGTTGCGGCACTTTCTATTTCGCAAGCCATATCTCTTTTGGGGAGTTCAGTGAACAACCGCATGTTCAACACGGTGGCCGCTGTGACGCTGGCCGTCGCCGCACTCGGCGTCACCGCCTGCAGCAGCAACGAGCCGTCCGCGTCCGCACCGACCACCACCGCCGGCGCGGGTTTCGGGGACGGTAAGAAGGTGGACGGCACCCAGGACGGTGACGCCCCGATGACCACCCCGCGGCCGAACCTGCCCGCACCCACGGTCGACGAGCTCAACGCCCGCCTGGACAAGGCGCTGGCCGGACAGCTCACCGCCGAGGAGAAGGCCACCTTCATCGAGGACGCCGACCGCGACCCGAACCTGGTCGACAAGTTCGTCGAGGCGGCCAAGACCAACAAGGTCAAGGCCAAGATCACCGCCGTGGAAGCCCCGGTCGACGGGAAGCTCAAGGCGCCCGCCGATGTCACCATCGACGGTGAGCCGGTGCAGGGCGCCTCGGTGGAATTCGTGGCGGCCGAAGGCGGCTGGCGCGTGTCGCACGTGTTCACGTGCACGATCGTGAAGTCGGCCAAGCTCGACACCGCGGCCTGCCAGCAGTAACCCGGCGTAATCGACCACTTCGACGCCCGAAAGTCGCAGAACCGGCTTTTGCGAGCCGAATTGGTCGATTACGCCGGATGACAGACGAAAACCGCCGAGCGACAGTGTCGCCCGGCGGTTTTCGTGTCTATCGGTGAGCTAGACGGCCACGACCGTCGGCACGATCATCGGGCGACGACGGTAGACGTCGGCGACCCAGCGACCGACCACGCGGCGCACACCCTGCGCGATCCGGTGCGCGTCGGTGATGCCCTCGCCGGCCAGGCGCAGCAGCTCCGCCTCGACCAGTTCGGCGGCGCCGTCGAGCGCTTTCGCGTCGTCGGAGAAGCCGCGCCCGTTGATCTCGGGCGTGCTGACCGGCTTGCCGGTGGTGGAGTCGATGACGATGGTGATCGAGATGAAACCACCCTCGCCCAGCACCAGACGGTCCGACAGGGTCGACTCGCCGACGTCACCGACCGACAGGCCGTCGACGTAGACGTGCCCGACCGGCACCCGGCCCACGATGGAGGCGATGCCGTCGACCATGTCGACCACCACGCCGTCCTCGGCCAGCATGACCCGCTCCTCGGGCACACCGGTGGCCACGGCCAGCGCGGCGTTGGCGCGCAGGTGGCGCCATTCGCCGTGCACCGGCATGGCGTTGGTGGGACGCAGCGCGTTGTACAGGTACAGCAGCTCACCCGCGGAGGCGTGGCCGGACACGTGCACCTTGGCGTTCTGCTGGGTGATCACGGTCGCGCCCAGGCGGGCCAGGCCGTTGACCACGGCGAACACGGAGTTCTCGTTGCCGGGGATCAGCGACGACGCCAGCACGACCAGGTCGTCGGCGCGGATGTTGATCTGGCGGTGCTCGCCACGCGCCATGCGCGACAGCGCCGACAGCGGCTCGCCCTGCGAACCGGTGGACACCAGCACGATGCGGTTGCCGGGCAGGTTCGCGGCCTGGTCGAGGGTGACCACGACGTTGTCGGGCACGGTCAGGTAGCCCAGGTCCTGCGCGATCTCCATGTTGCGGACCATCGAGCGGCCCACGAAGCACACCTTGCGGTTGTACTTCTGCGCCACGTCCACGACCTGCTGGATGCGGTGCACGTGGCTGGCGAACGAGGCCACGATGACGCGGTTGGTGGCCTTGCCGATGACATTGTCGAGCACGCCACCGATCTCGCGCTCGGGGGTGACGAAGCCGGGAACCTCGGCGTTGGTCGAATCGATCAGCAGCAGGTCCACGCCTTCGTCACCCAGTCGCGAGAAGCCCGCGAGGTCGGTGAGACGGCCGTCCAGGGGCAGCTGGTCGAGCTTGATGTCGCCGGTGTGCAGCACCACGCCGGCACCGGTGCGGATGGCGATGGCCAGCGCGTCGGGGATGGAGTGGTTGACCGCGAAGTACTCGAGCTCGAACGGCCCGTGCACGGTGGTCTCGCCCTCGGTGACCTCGCGCAGCTTGGGCTGCAGGCGGTGCTCACGGCACTTGGCCGCCACCAGCGCGAGGGTGAACTTGGCGCCGATCACCGGGATGTCGGGGCGCAGACGCAACAGGAACGGCAGCGCGCCGATGTGGTCCTCGTGGCCGTGGGTGAGCACGACGGCGACGATGTCGTCCATCCGGTGCTCGATGGGCCCGAAGTCGGGCAGGATCAGGTCCACGCCGGGCTGCTGGTCCTCGGGGAACAGCACGCCGACGTCCACGATCAGCAGCTTGCCGTCGTATTCGAACACGGTCATGTTGCGACCGATTTCGCCGATGCCGCCCAGCGCGAACACGCGCAGACCGTTCTTGGGCAGCTTGGGCGGTGCGCCCAGCTTGTCGTGGGCGGCCTTCTCGCGCGGCTGCGCGACCGGCTGCGAGCCGCGACCGCGACCGCCGCCCTGCTGCCTGCCACGACCGCCGCCGCGGGACTGCTCGGCGGGCTTGCTCTTGGTTTCGGCCGGCTTGCTCTTGGGCTCGGTGGCCGTGGTGGCCGCCTTGCTGCGCGAGCGGCGCGGCGCGGTCTTCTTCTCGGTCACCCGCTCCTCGGCGACGCTGAGCAGGTCGGTGCCCACTTCGGCGGCACCGGCCAGGTTGGCCTCGGCGGTGATCACGGCGATCGGTTCGTCGATGGCCGGTGCGTCCTTGGGTGCCGCCTTGGGGGGCACCACCTTGTTCACCGCGGCTTGCACACTTTCCACGGGTGTCGGTTCGGGCGCGCCTGCCGCACGCGATGCCGAACGGCGACGGGCCTTGCGCGCTACGGGTTCGGTCATGCCGACACCCCCGCGGCCTCTAGATCGAGCATCAGTTCCTCCAGTTGAGCCTGGGTGGGCATGAGCTGGGGCAAACGGGGCTCACCTACGTCGATGCCGAGCAAACGGAGTCCTCCCTTACACATCGCCACACCTCCCAGGCGGGTCATGGCCGCATACAGCGGCAGTAGTGTCGCGTTGATCTCACGCGCTCTGGCCACATCACCAGCGGTGTAGGCCTGGTGGATTTCGCGCAGTCGTTCCGGAACGAGATGTCCGATGACGCTGATGAACCCGACGGCACCGACCGACAGCCAGGGCAGGTTCAGTCCGTCGTCACCGGAGTAGAAATCCAGATCAGTGGTCGCGATGAGATCGGCTCCGGAGACGAGATCGCCCTTGGCATCCTTCACCGCGACGATGTTGGGATGCTCGGCCAGGCGCCGGATCGTGTCGATGGCGATAGGCACCACCGACCTCGGTGGGATGTCGTAGAGCGTGATCGGCAGCGCGGTGGCGTCGGCGACCGCGGTGAAATGCGCGATCAGGCCTTCCTGCGTGGGCCGCGAGTAGTACGGGGTCACCACGAGCAGGCCGTGTGCGCCCGCGTTCTCCGCTGCCCGCGCCAGTTCGATCGAGTGCGCGGTGTCGTAAGTACCCGCACCCGCGACCACGGTGGCGCGGTCGCCGACGCCGTCCACGACCGCCCGCAGCAGGTCGGCCTTCTCTGTTTCACTGGTGGTCGGGGACTCACCGGTGGTGCCCGAGATGATCAGCAGGTCGACACCACGGTCGACCAGGTGTGCCGCCAGTGCGACACCGGCATCGACGTCGAGCTTGCCCGCAGCGCTGAAGGGGGTCACCATCGCGACACCGACCGTGCCGGACGCGCGCAGCTGGATTGGCGTCGATTCACCGTTCGTCATGGTCACAAAGGCTACCCGGTCGCCGGTGTGGCGCCGACACCCTAGCGCCCGAAGCGGCTGCCGGTGGCGGGCTTTGGCCTTGCGTGATGTCACATATGACGTCACACTGATGTCATGGATCTCAATGCTCATACCGCGCGGTTGCGCGAGGAACTGATCGCCGCCGCGGCACTGGGCGACGAGAAAACGCAGGCCACCGCCGCTGCCCTGGCCGCCGCGGTGGAAAGTTCCACGCGCCTGGTGTTGCTGTCGGCGCTGTCGGAACTGGCCGCCGAGATCAGTACCGAACTCGGTGACCGCACCGTGCACGTGCGACTCGAGGGCACCGACGCGGTGGCCGACGTGCGCAAGAACACGCCGTCCGGTGATGACGAACCACCGACTTTCGAGGAGATGACCGGCGATATCAGCCGGGTGACCTTGCGTCTGGTCGAGCAGTTGAAGTCCAAAGCCGAGGAGGCGGCCCAGCAGAACGGTCAGTCGTTGAACTCGTGGCTGTCGGGTGCGGTCAGTGGCGCGTTGAAGGATCAGATGCGTGGGTACGGCGGTAAGGGTTGGTGATCTCCCCCGATCACAGCAGCGGGGCGAGGTCTCCACGGTCGCCGATAACGACTTCGTCGAGTTCGAGCCAGTCGGCCATGTCGCGCAGCGCCTCGCGTAATGCACGCGCGGTGTCGGCGGTGGCGTGACCGGGTTCGGCGAAGGCGGCGGGGGCCAGTAATCGGCCGGTGGCGCGTTCGGCGCGCAGATCCACCCGGCCTACGAGCTGGCCGTCGAGCAGGATCGGGAACACGTAGTAGCCGTGCACCCGCTTGGGTTCGGGCGTGTAGATCTCGATCCGGTAGTGGAAGTCGAAGACCCGCTGGGTGCGCGGACGGAAGAAGATCAGCGGATCGAACGGGCACAGCAGCGCGGTCCCGGTGATCCGACGCGGCGTGCTCGCCTCCGGGTGCAGGTAGGCGGGGGCGTCCCAGCCGTCGACCTGCACCGGTAACAGTTCGCCCGCGTCGACCAGATCCGCGATCGCGGGCGCGCTCTGCCGTTTGGCCAGCCGGTAGTAGTCGCGCAGGTCGGCCTCGGTGCCGATGCCCAGCGCGCGACTGGATCGGCGGATCAACTCGCGCACCGCATCGTCTTCGCTGACCTCACGGCCGAGCACATCAGCGGGAACGACCCGTTCGGTGAGGTCGTAGTGCCGGGTGAAACCGACCCGGCGCGCGGTGGACAACTCCCCCGCCGCGAACAGCTGTTCGCAGATCATCTTGGTATCGCTGAGGTTCCACCACGTCCCCTTCGCCCGCGGCTTGTCCAGTTCCAGATGCTTCTCGATCTCCCCCGCACTCGCGGCGCCGACCTCGGTGACGACATCGAGAATGTCCTTGCCCAGCGTCGGATTTCGGTCCACGACCTTGCGCATCCCCGCCCAGCGCCCGTGCTGGTACTCGGTCATGCGCCAGCGCATCAGCGGCCAGTCCGAGACCGGGATCAGCGCGGCCTCGTGCGCCCAGTACTCCACCAGCCCGCGCCTAGCCTTGGCACTGTCGCTCCAGGCGGCGTTGTCGAGCAGGGTGCGATCGTAGGGTCCGATCCGGCTGAACACCGGCGCGTAGTGCGCGCGCACCACCGCCGAGACCGAATCTATTTGCAGCAGACGGGTTCTGGCGACCACGTCGAGCACGGCCCGTCGACCGGGGTTGGTTGGTCGTCGCTTACCGAATCCCTGCGCGGCCAGTGCCGTTCGCCGGGCCTGCGCCGCATTCATCCGCTGCATGACCCCAGCCTGACACAGGGGTACGACAGAAAATCGGGCCTCAGGTGGAGACGCTGACCTGCCCCGCGGTGTCGATCTCGGTGCGGCGATCCCCGGTCGGCGCGGCGGCCAGCACGGTGGCCACCCAGCGCCTGCCCACCGGCAACACCCGCACGGTCACCGAACCGGCCGCGGCCATGTCGAGTTCGTCGACCGCGGCCGAAATCGCTTGGTGGCGTACCCATTCCGGCACGCCGATGAACCCGCCGTCGTCGAGCAACGTGACCTCGACCCCGCGCGATCGGGCGCCGCGCGCGGCGGCGCTGAGCCGGTCGGTGACCAGTTGCGGTGCGCGCAACCCGTCGCGCAGTTCGGCTTCGAGCAACCGGCACTGTTCGCGTTCGCTGTCGGTGAGTTCGATGCCGGCGGCGATGCGGGTCAGCAGCGGTCCGGCCACCCGGTCCAGCGCGCCCAGTTGACGATCCCGTTCGGCGGTGGCCGCGGCCAGCGCCGCCTCGGTGGCCGCGCGCCGGTTGGCGTCGCTACGCAGTTCCCGCAGCGACGCCTGCGTCGGGCGCACGATCGACATGAACACCGTCACCGCGCCGACCGTGGCCACCGGAGTCATCGCGCGCACCACGGTTTCGGCATGCCAGGAGGTGAACACCCCCATCGTGATCAGCACGGTCGCCGCCGTCGCCACCCCCAACCAGGCCGACGCGATCCGCCCGCGCAGCACCAACATCGCCAGCAGGTACGACGTGGGATAGGCGGTCCACAGCTGCTGGGAGAACCCCGAGGGATTGGTGACCCACGGCAGGGTCAGCGCCATCGCCGCAGGTCCGGCGCACGCCACGAACGCCGTGGCGGGCCAGGGCAGCGGGTCCACCGGGAACACCAGCACCACCATGGCGGCGGCGGCCATCAGCAGCAGCGCGGTGCCCGCGGCCAGCGGCGGCGCGAAGTCGAAGTTCACCCGCAGGTACATCACGATGGTGGCTTCGAAGATGACTACGAACAGCCAGGCGGTGCCGTCGCTGAGCCCGAACAGGTCGCGCATCGCGAACGGCAGATCACGGTCGACCATCAGCTCCCCCACACCAGCGTCACCACGGTTCCCGTGCCGGGAGCCGATTCCACGAAGGCCGCGCCGCCCGCCAGTGCGCGCATGCGGCCCAGGATGCTGCCCGCGATGCCCATCCGGTCGACCGGGACTCGGGCGGGGTCGAAGCCCGCGCCGTCGTCGGACAGCACCACCCGGATGCCGCCGGTCGCGATGGTCACCGACACCCCACGCCGGACGGTATGACCGGCGACGTCGGCGTGCCGCACGCTGTTGCGCACCGCTTCGGCCAGCGCCGCGCCCAATACCTGGGCGGCCTCGAGCGGCAGTCGCAGATCGGCCGCCTGTCGCGAGGACACCTGCACCGCGACCTCGGGTGCCACGTCGTGCACCGCCTCGCGCAGGAAGTCGATGGTCGCGGCGGCGTCGAGGTGGTCGATCTCGGGCGCGGTCCGCGACAGCTCGAGCTGTTCGAGGGTGCGCGCGGCCTGATTGCGCAGCACCGACGAAGACTGTTGCGCGCGTGAGGCTTCCAGCAGGGTCGACAGCACCGCGTCGTGGATCAGTGCCGCGAACCGCGCGCCTTCACGTTCGCGTGCCGAGGTCGCCGCGACCGCCGCCGCCCGCGCGCGTTGCCGCACCGCTTCCCGGTCGACCCGTTCCGCGGCGGCGCGCGCGTACACCGCGCACCACAGGAACAGCGCGGCCACACCGATCCCGCGGGTGATGTCGCCGAACAGCGCCCACACCGAACTGTCCGGCACGACAAGGGCATTGGCCACACTGGTGCCCACCGCGAGCAGCGCTCCGTAGCCCGCCGCGGTGCGCCGCGACCACGCCAGTCCCGCCGCCAGCACGCCCACGGCCAGCCCGCGATAGGGCCAGGACGCGAACGAACCGATGTGCACCACCGAGTACACCAGCGGCGTGGCCAGGGTGGCCGCGAGATAGCAGACCGCGGCCGCGGCGGCGGTGCGCCGGATCGACTCGACCGGTCCGCGCGCCGACACGATCGCCAGCGCCCCGAACATCAGATAGGCGGCGATCAGATGCACTTCCGGCCAGCTCGACAGGTCCAACGGCTGGACCAGCACCGCGGGCAGTTCCAGCACCATCACGATCATCGCGCCGGTCCCGGTCACCACGCCGAGCCTGCGCAGGATCTGATCGGTGGCCGCGCGGGACAGTTCGGCGTCGGCTTCCGGTGCGGGCGCCGTCGCGACCGCGAGGTCGGTCACGTGCGCTGCTGCCTTTCCGGCACGGGTAGCCACCCGTCCTCGACGGCCCGTTTGTACAGATCGGTCTTGGTCGGCGCGGGACGGCCCGCGTCGGAGTACTTCTGCCGGATCCGGCCGAGGTAGTCGTTGACGGTCTGTTCCGACAGCCCGGTCAGCCGCGCCACCCGCGAGGCCTTCTCCCCCGACGCGTACAGCATCAGCACTTCCTCCTGCCGCGGGCTCAGGCCGACATCGGACAGTTTCGGATCACCGTCGATGGCGGCGGCCCAGTCGGTGGTCACCACCTGTTCCCCCGACGCCGCCCGGCGCACCGCCGCGACCACCGTGGCCACGCTCTCGGACTTGCGCAGCACCCCCAGCACCCCCGCTTTGGCCGCGGAGCGAACCAGGAAGGCGTTGTCGGCGCCGGTGAACACCAGCACCTCGATGCCCTGTTCGTGCAGCGCGTTCACATTGTCCTCGGGCGTCGACCCGTCGGGCAGCCGCAGATCCAGCACCACCAGGTCAAGGTCGCGGGTCTGCGCGAGCAGTTCTGACACGGACTCCGCCACCGCCACCAGCTCCAGGTCGGGTTCGGGGCCGAGCATGGCCGCCAGCCCGATCGCCACCGACTCGTGGTCCTCCACCAGTCCGACCCGTCGCACTGCGCGCAACTCGCTCACCGACCAACTCCCTGTTCGAACACCCACCGCGGCCAGCCCGCAACACGTCAGGCTCGAGTTCTACCGCATGGCGGGCCCGCGTGTCAGCCCACCAAAATTCGGGGCGAGGCCGCTCTAGTGCATCAGACCAGCGGCAACAGTGGCACCCAGTTCCCAGCATTGCTCCAGATCAGCCTTGGTGGGCGGCCCGGAAACCACGACCGCGGCCGCGGCACGCTGCCACCCCAAACCGGTGGTGATCCGCTCGACGCTGCTCTCCGCGCCTTCGGTGCCCTCGTTCCCGTGCAGGTACAGGCCGTAGGGCCGCCCGCGCGTGGAGTCCAGGCAGGGGTAGTAGATGGTGTCGAAGGCGTGTTTGAGGGCGCCGCTCATGTAGCCGAGGTTGGCCGGGGTGCCGAGCAGGTAGCCGTCGGCTTCGAGTACGTCCACCGCAGTGACCGCCAGCGCTGCCCGACGCACCACTTCGACCCCTTCGATCTCCGGGTCACTGGCACCGGCGAGGACCGCTTCGAACATCGCCTGGGTGTGCGGCGAGGGGGTGTGGTGGATGATCAGCAACCGGGCCATGGCTGTCTACTCTCCGGGTTGGCGTTCCAGTTTTTCCAGGGCCACCGCGCGGCGCATGGTGTCGCGGGCGCGGCCTCGGTCGCCGGCGTAGTCGTAGGCGCGGGCCAGTCGGTAGGAGGAGCGCCAGTTGTCGGGGTCGGCTTCCCATTCGGTTTTGATCTGGGCGAACAGGGCGTCGGCGGCGTCGCGTTGGATTCGACCCGAGGGGCGGCGTGGTAGTTCCGAGGTGTCGACCTCGAGCCCTTCCTCGTGGATGCGCTTGGCCAGCCGCTGGTGGCCGAACGCCGCGCTGAGAGTCGCCCACAGGATCCAGATGCCGACCACGGGCAGCAGCAGCATGCCGATGCCGAGGGCGAGGCCCGCGAACCCGTGGTTGACGATGTAGGTGATCGCCAGGCCGCCGAGTCGGATGAAGTAGTACAGCAGCGCCACGACCATGAAGGCAACCACCGCAACGGTTTTCATGACCTGACGGTCGGGCCGCTGATCGGCGGAGTCGCTCATAGATCCAGGAACGGGTCGAGCCCGACGGTCAGACCCGGCCGTTTGCCGATCTCACGCACGCCCAGCAGCACGCCCGGCGCGAACGAGGAACGGTCGATCGAGTCGTGGCGGATGGTCAGCGTCTCGCCCTGCGTGCCGAACAGCACTTCCTGATGCGCGACCAGACCCGCCAGGCGCACCGAATGCACCCGCACCCCGTCGACGTCGGCGCCGCGAGCACCCTCGAGTTCGGCGGTCGTGGCGTCGGGGCTGATCCCCACCCCCGCTTCGGCACGGGCCGCGGCGATCACCGCGGCGGTGCGGTAGGCGGTGCCCGAGGGCGCGTCGGCCTTGTTCGGGTGGTGCAGTTCGATCACTTCGACCGAGTCGAAGAACCGAGCGGCCTGTTCGGCGAACCGCATCGACAGCACCGCGCCGATGGCGAAGTTCGGCGCGATCAGCACCCCCACCTCGGGATGCTGGGCCAGCTGCTCGCTGACCTGCGCCAAACGGGCCTCGTCGAAGCCGGTGGTGCCGACAACCGCGTGGATGCCGTTCTCGATGAGGAACTTCAGGTTCCCCATCACCACGTCGGGGTGGGTGAAATCGACGACCACTTGGGTGCCCGTGTCGGTGAACGTCTCGAGCGCGTCACCCTTGTCGACCTGCGCGACCAGCTCCAGATCGGGCGCCGCCTCCACGGCCGCGCAGATCGCCTGCCCGACCTTGCCGTGTGCTCCGAGCACTCCGACCCGAATGGTCACCCGCATCTCCTCGTCCTCGACTCCACTTGCTCGCCGAAAGCCTATCGACCAGCCGCCCCCACCCCCGCCCCGACCTCGCCCCGACCTCGAATCACCACGACCTGGTCAGTTGATCACCACGCTCTGGTCGTGTGATTTCGGCGGAAAGAACACCACAGGAGCGTGGTGATCAATGGTCCAGGTCGTGCTGGCGATGCGGCACGCCGGGGGCGTGGGTGAGTCGGCGGTTAGTTGAAGATGATCAGCTGGCGTAGGGCCGCGCCTGCCGCGAGGTCGTCCATCGCCTGGTTCACCTGGTCGAGGCCGATCCGCGCGGACACCAGGCGTTCCAGTGGCAGTTTGCGCGCACGCCACATCCGCACGTATTCGGGAATGTCACGGTCGGGGACGGCCGAGCCGAGGTAGCTGCCGATGATGGTGCGGCCCTGCGCGACCAGGGCCAGCGGGGAGATCGTCGCGGTGGCGGTGGGCGCGGGCAGGCCGACGGTCACGGTGACACCGCCGGGAGCCGTTGCGGCAACAGCGGTTTCGAACGCGCGAATATTGCCCGCCGCCTCGACCACCACATCGGCCACCACCTTCTGTTCCGCGACTTCAGCGGGAGTGAAAGCCGCTGTCGCTCCGAATTCACGTGCGAGCGCGAGCTTTTCGGGCACCGTGTCGACCGCGATCACCTCACCCAACCCCAGCGACACCGCCACGAGCACCGCCGCCATCCCGACCCCACCCAGCCCGACAACCATGATCCGGTCTCCCACACCAGGTTTCGCCGCATTCAGCAACGCGCCACCCCCGGTGAGCACCGCGCACCCCAGCACCGCAGCCACCTCGGGCGGCACATCATCGTCGACCGGAACCACCGAACGCCGGTCCACTACCGCGTGCGTGGCGAAACCGGAAACCCCCAGGTGATGCTGGATTTCCGCACCGTCACGGGTCAACCGCCGCCCGCCGCCCAGCAGCTCACCCGCATTATTGGCCACACTGCCCGGCCCACACGGTGTCCGCCCGTTGCTCGCGCAGCCCGAACACTCGCCACAGCGCGGCAGGAACGTCATCACCACCCGCTGCCCAGGCGTCACATCGGTGACCTGCGAGCCCACCGATTCCACGATCCCCGCGGCCTCGTGCCCCAGCAGCATCGGCACCGGTCGCACCCGATTACCGTCCACCACAGACAGATCCGAGTGACACAGCCCCGCGGCCTCGATCCGCACCAGCAGTTCGCCCGGTCCCGGTTCGCGCAGTTCCAGGTCGCACACGGTGATCGGCTGCGAATCGGCGAACGGCGCCGGGTCGGCGATCCGTTCCAGGACGGCTCCACGAATCTTCATGGCCGCGACGGTACCGCGAGCACCCTTTACAGGGTCCGGGATCTGTGGCTAATCTCGATCTCGGTGATGGTGCTCCTGTCGGCCGCCTCGTACCGAGCCCAGGGTCGGTGCCATCACGAACAAGGAGAAATCCCCTGTCAGTGCAGTTCAATCACACCATTGTCGGATGTCACGATAATCGGGAGACCGCCGAGTTCTGGGCGGACATCCTCGGGTTGGACGTAGGAAAACAGTGGGGGCCGTTCATTCCGATCGCCCTCGACCACGGCGCGGCCTTCGATTTCGCGAAGGTCCCACCGCACACGTCCGAGATCCAGCCGCAGCACTATGCCTTCCTCGTCTCCGAGGAGGAGTTCGATGCGGCCTACGCCAAGATCCAGCGCTACAAACTGGACCATTGGGCCGACCCCCAGCAGCACGGGGTCAACGAGATCAACCATCACGACGGCGGCCGCGGGGTCTATTTCCTCGACCCCAACGGCCACTTCCTGGAACTGATCACCGTCCCGTACGGCGGTTGGCCCACGTAGAACCAGCCAGGCCGGTCCCACTCAACAAGGGACCGGCCTGCACCTACGCCAGTTTCGCGGCGGCGCGCGTCCCGCGCATACCCAACACCGCGGCGACCACGCAGGCCACCGACACGATCACGATGAACCACGGGAACACCGTCGTCAGCCCCCAGGTGGTGGCCGCCCACCCCGCCACCAAGGTCGGCAACGCCAGCGCCGAATAGGCCAGCAGGTAGAACGCCGACATGGTCTCGCCGCGGCGATGCGGCGGCACCACTTCCGACAGGTGCCGCAGCGATCCACCGAAACCGAGCCCGAAGGTGGCGCCCAGGATCACGCCCGCCGCGATCACCACCGCGGGCTGTTTCGTGGCCAGCGCGGGAATGGTGGCCAGCAGCGACACGGCCATGCCGAGGTCACCGATCACCGCGGCCCGTCGCGCGGGAACGCGCGTGGCGAACAACTGCGACAGCGCCGCGGCCAGCGCCGTGCTGGCGACGACAACACCACCGAAGACCAGGTTGTGCACGCCGGTCTCGGCCGCGGCCAGCGACGGGTACAGCGACAGCAGCACGCCCAGCACCGACCAGGCGGCCATCACCCCGATCGCGGAGAACCAGAAATCGGCCTTGATCTCGTGTGGAACAGACGGCCGGGCGATGGTGATGCGCGCCTTCACCCGCGCGGTGTGCGGCTCACGCAGCGCGAGAATGCCCGCACCGGCGGCGATACACACCACCGCGATCACCACATACGGTGTGCGCAGCGGCGACGGCGCGTACTGCGCGAGCACTGCGGTACCGAGCACCGCGACCGCGATGCCGACATTGAACGCCACCCCGGTCAGCTGCCCGGACCGCGCGCCACGCTCGGGTCGCAGATCCAGCAGCGCCGCCGCACCGGCGACCACGGTGGCGCCGACCGCGGCCCCGTGTAATGCCCTGGCCAGCAACAACATCGGCACCGAATCGGCAAGAAGGAACACCACCAGACCCACGATCATGGTCGCGAACGCACCGATCATCACGGGCTTGCGGCCGACCACATCGGAGATCCGACCCGACACCAGCACCGCGCCCAACGCGGCGAAGGCGTACACGGCGAACACCACGGTGGTGGTCAGCGGCGACAGGTGCCACTGGGTTTCATAGATGCCGTACAGCGGAGCGGGCGCACCCGACACCCCCAGCGCCACGGCGCTCGCGGCCAGGATCAGGCCGTACGCCCAGCGCTGGCCGGCCTCGGCCACAGGCATCGTTGTCGCTGCCACAGCAGTCTCCATCAGCAGAGTTTGATCACCATCGAACGTGTCCCAGATTACGCCGAGTATGATGCCCATCAAACCCCTGAGCGAGGTGAATCATGACACAGGCTAACGATCTGCCGACGCCGGTGGCGGCGTTACCCGTCGTTCTGGGCGCCCTGCACGACCCGGTCCGCTTGGAAATGGTCCGCCGCCTGAGCAACGCGGCCGCCCCGATCCGGTGCGCGGCACTGTACGACGCGATCAACAAGTCCACCGCGACGCATCACTTCAAGATCCTGCGCGAAGCCGGGCTGATCGAACGTCTGACCATCGACGGCCAGACCTACCAGAACCTGCGCACGGCCGCGATCGAGCAGGCCGTTCCCGGCCTGCTCCCCTCGATCGTCAACGCTGCCAACCGGGCCGAACCCAGCCTTTCGGCCGAATAACTCAGCCCTGCACAAGCTTTCGCACGGAAGCGGGCAGGTCGCGCGTGCGCTGATACGGGCCCGACACGGCCGCGCCGTAGGGACGAGACAGCAGCGTGCGGGCGATCGCGCTGACTTCCTCGGTGGTGACGGCGTCGATGCGAGCCAGGGTGGCCGACACGCTGCGATGGTTGCCGTAGCTGAGTTCGCTGCGCCCGATCCGGTTCATCCGCGACGCGGAGTCCTCGAGCCCGAGCACCAGCCCGCCGCGCAAAGATCCCTTGGCCCTGGCACATTCGGCGTCGGTGACCCCGTTGGCCGCGACCTCGTCGAGCACGTCGCGCGCCAAAGTGGTGACCTGGCCGAGGTTTTCGGGTTGGCAGCCCAGCGACACCGAGAACGACCCGGTATCGGCGAAGGTGTCCACGCTCGAATACACCGAGTAGGCCAGGCCGCGTTCTTCCCGAATGCGTTGGAACAGACGCGAACTCAGCCCGCCGCCGACGATGGTGTTGAGGATCGACAGCGGCCAGCGCTGCTGCCCCTCGTGCCTGCCGAACGCGCGCACACCGAAGGCGAGGTGGGTCTGTTCGCTGTCGCGATTGATCCTGATCAGACCGGGCGCGCCCTGTGCGCGGAACTTGCCTTCGCGACGCGGCGCGGGTTGGGCGGCACTGTCGAGGTGAGGTCCGAACGCGCGCTGCACCAGTTCGACCACCCGCTCGTGTTCGACATTGCCCGCCACCGCCACGACCATGCGTTCGGGCCGGTAGCGGCGCTGGTGGAAGCCGCGCAGCTGGGCGGCCTGCATGTCCTCGATGGATTCGACGCTGCCGATCACCGGGCGGCCGATGGGGTGGTCGCCGAACATGGCGGTGAGGAAGGAGTCCGCGACCAGGTCTTCGGGGTCGTCGTCGCGCATGGCGATCTCTTCCAGGACCACCTGCCGTTCCACGTCGACGTCGACCGCGCGGCACAGGCCGTTGAGCACCACGTCGGAGACCAGGTCGACCGCCAGTGGCAGGTCCTCGTCGATGACGTGGGCGTAGTAGCAGGTCTGCTCTTTGGCGGTGAACGCGTTGAGTTCGCCGCCGACCGCGTCCATGGACTGTGCGATATCCAGTGCGGTGCGGGTGGGGGTCGCCTTGAACAGCAGGTGTTCGAGGAAGTGCGCGGCGCCCGCGACGGTGGGGCCTTCGTCGCGCGAACCGACGCCGACCCACACGCCGATGGAGGCGGAGCGCACGCCGGGCACGTGTTCGGTGACCACGCGCAGGCCGCCGGGGAGCACGGTGCGGCGCACTCCACCGTCGGTGGAGACGTCGTCAGCGGGTTCGGTACTGGACTCGGTCAACTTAGGCTTCGTCACCCGATTCCACCGGACGGCTGTACTGGCATGGTTTCTTCGACCTCTCGAAATCTGGGAGCTGGCGACATGTGCGGTGCCCCTGGAACACGCGCGGGTGTGGGGCAGCAGGCACTGCGGCCGGCTCCGCGATTCTATGCGCCCATCGCCCCCGCACGTGCATCGGCCCTCGTCCTGCCGTCCTCGCTCGCGGACCGGTCCGCGCCCGGTTGCGCGGCGTCGAGGACGTCCGCGATCTGCGCCAAGGCCGCCTCGCTCGCCATCGCCCAGTGGGTGGCGGCGATGCCGTGGCGGTGGATGGTGCCGCCGATCGCCGTGGTCCAACTCTGTGCGCCATGGGCACCGGTGGGGTCGTCGACCGTGGCGGCGAAGTAGACCAGGTCACCGTCGAATCTTTGCGCACGGTAGTCGTCGACCATGTGCATCGACGCGGTGGCGGCGTCGATGATCCGGGCGATGCGGCTGCGGTCCAGCGCGGCCAGTGGCCCGCCGATGCCCGCGGCCGCGGCGACCAGGCCGTCGGTGTCGAAGGCGCTGTCGTCGCCCGCGAGCCCGCCGAGCAAGTCGCCGACGGTGGGCATCGGGGTGCTGTCGGGTCCGTCGCCCAGCCAGCTGTCCATCATGGCCAGCTGGTTGACCTGTTCGCCTTCGGCTTGCAGTCCGGTCGCGACGGCGTGCGCGAGCAGCCCGCCCAGCGACCAGCCGAGCAGGTGGTACGGCCCTTCCGGCTGCACCGTGCGGATGGCGGCGATGTAGCGCTGGGCCCAGGCGTCGATGGTGGCGGGCAGCGGTTCGTGCTCGGTGAGCGCGGGTGACTGCAGGCCGTAGATCGGACGTTGGGGGTCCAGGTGTCGGGTCAGGCCGGCGAACGACCAGGAGACACCGCCGACGGGGTGGATGCAGAACAGTGGTGCGCCGATGCCGCCCGCGCGCAGCGGAAGCAGCACCGCGAACGCGTCGTCGGCCGAATCGTCCTCGGCGCGTACACGTTCCACGACGACGGCGGGCGTCGGGTCGGTGAAGAACCACGCCACCGGCACCGTGCTGCCCAACGCTTCGCTCAGTCGGGACGACAGTTGGACCGCGGTGAGGGAGTTGCCGCCGAGGTCGAAGAAGTTGTCGTCCATGCCGATTCGGTCCAGGCCGAGCACGCGCGCGAAGGCTTCCGCGACGAGCTGTTCGGTCTCGGTGATCGGTGCCCGGTAGGTCGCCTGGCGCAGTTCAGGGGTGGGGAGGGCGGTGCGGTCGAGTTTGCCGGAGGTGTTGACGGGCAGGGAATCGAGTTCGAGTACGACGGCGGGCACCAGGTAGCCGGGGAGTTCCGCGGCCAGTGCTGAACGCAATGCTCCCGAATCGAGGAGCGAAATACCGTGCCCCGCGAAGGTTTCCGTACCGTCCGTTGCCCGATCAGCACCGGCGCCGCGTTCAGCGACCGCCTCCGCACTAGCGGTGTCCGTGCCCTCAGCACGAGCGGTGTCCGTGCCGCGTCCACCGTCGGCGGGGTCGATCTCCCCGCTTCGGGCAGCGACGATGTAGGCGACGAGCCGGTCGGCACCCACGCCGGACACCACCGCGGCCGCGGCCTGCGCGACCCCCGGCTGACGCTGCAACGCGGCTTCGACTTCGCCGAGTTCGATGCGCTGACCGTTGAGCTTCACCTGCAGGTCGGAGCGACCCACGTATTCCAGTGTGGGAGCGGTCTTTCCACGCAGTCGAACGAGGTCACCGGTGCGGTACATCCGTGTGCCGGGGGCACCGAACGGATCGGGCAGGAATCGCTCGGCGGTGAGTTCGGCCGCACCCACGTATCCGTGCGCGAGCTGCTGGCCGCCGACATACAGTTCGCCGGTCACACCCGGCAGTACCGGCCGCAGCCTGGAGTCGAGCACGTAGAGCCCGGTGTTCCACACGGGCACACCGATCGGCACCGTGACGGTGTCGTCGTCGCTCACCACGTGGGTGCTGACCTGCACGGCGGTTTCGGTGGGCCCGTACAGGTTCACCACGTCCGCGCCTGTGAGCGCGCGAACCTGCTGCGCCAATGCGGCAGGCAGCGCCTCGCCACCGGCGAAGACCCGCTGCAGGGAGCCGTGGCCTTGCACGTGCGCGACGTAGGCGGCGAGCAGGGTGGGCGCGAATTGCACTGTGTCGATGCGATGTTCGGCGATCAGCTGCGCGAGGTAGGCGGGATCACCGTGGCCGCCGGGCTCGGCGATGACGGTGCGGGCGCCGACTCGCTGGGGCAGTAACAGTTCCCAGATCGAGGCGTCGAAGGTGGTCGGGGTCTTGTGCAGCACGGTGTCACCGGCGGTGAACTCGAATTCCTGTGCGAGCCAGTCGAGTTGGTTGACGATCGCGCGGTGCGGGACACCGACGCCCTTGGGTAGTCCCGTCGATCCGGACGTGAAGATCACGTACGCGGTGTGCTCGGGCAGCAGCGGTCGCACACGTTCGCCATCGGCGATCGGTCCTGCCGAATAGGCGGTGAGATCCACCGTGTCCACCGACACCACATCCAGGCCGTGTGCCGGGAAGCCCACGGCGTCGCCGGTGGTGGTGAGCACGCAGACCGGTTGCGCGATGCGCACGATGCGGGCGATCCGCTCGGCCGGATGATCGGGGTCGATCGGCACGTAGGTGCCGCCCGCCGCGAGTACCGCGTACACCCCGACCAGCAGTTCCGTCGACCGACGCACAGCGACTGCCACGGAACTATCCGGCCCGACACCCTGTTCGATGAGGTGCCGCGCGAGCCGGTTCACTCGGTCCGCGAACTCGGCATAGGTGAGCGCGGCGTCGCCGTCGATGAGCGCGACTGCGGCCGGTGTCCGCGCAACCTGGCGGTCGAACGCGATAGGCAGAATGCCTGCTTCCGATGTCGCGACAACGCGATGGTCGGTAGTCGGGCCGTCGGCGCGATGGTCAGTAGCCACGCCGTCGGTGCGATGGTCAGTAGCCACGCCGTCGGCGCGATGGTCGGCAGCCACGCCGTCGGCGCGATGACCGGCAGCCGGGCCGTCGGTGCACCCGCGATGCTCGGTGATGCCGTCGGCCAGCATATCCGGCGTCGACACGAACTGCCGACTGAGCGACTCCCGAGCGTTCACCGAAGGCGCTGTGTCCAACCACTTTTCGAGCACGCGGCGGTCATCGTCGGTCAACAGGTCGATATCGCCCACCGCACGGTCAGGATCGGCGGTGACCGCGTCGAGCACCTGGACGTAACCCTGCGCGATGCGGGCGGCGGTGTCGGCGTCGAACAGGTCGGTGGCGTAGGTCAGGCTCACCGAGCAACCGCCGTCGGCGGTGTCGGCCAGGACCAGGTCCAGGTCGAACTTGGCGATGGCCGCGTCGGCCTCCAGCCCGGTCACGGTGAGGTCGGGCAGGACCACCTCGACGGGGGCGGCGGACAGGTTCTGGAACGCCAACATCACTTGGAACAGCGGGCTGTGGGCGGTCGAGCGGACCGGGTCGAGCACGTCGACGAGTCGTTCGAACGGCACGTCCGCGTTCTCGAACGCGTCCAGGTCCACCCGCCTGGCCTCGCGCAACAGCGTGCGGAACGAGGCAGCGGGGTCCACACCCGTCCGCAGCACGAGCGTGTTGACGAACATGCCGACGAGGTCATCGAGGGCTTGCTCACCACGTCCGGCCACGGGCGTGCCGATCGCGATGTCGCCGGTGCCGGCCAGGCGCGCGAGCAGCGCGGACAAGGCGGCGTGGGCGACCATGAACTCGCTGGCGTCGGCGCGGCGAGCCAGCTGGCCCACTCGCTCCCACACCTGCTGCGGCACAACAGTTTCCACACTGGCACCGCGCTGTGACGCGACTGCGGGACGCGGCCGGTCAGCAGGCAGTTCGAGCAGACCGGGCAGCCCTGCCAGCTCACTGCGCCAGAACCGCAACTGCCGGGCCGCCACCGATTCGACGTCGTCCTCGCTGCCCAACACCGCACGCTGCCACAGCGTGTAGTCGGCATACTGCACCGGCAGCGGCGCCCAACCGGGTTCGGCACCCGCACGACGCGCGAAGTAGGCGGCGGTCGTGTCACGCAGCAGCGCACCGGCCGAGAACCCATCGGCGCTGATGTGGTGAATCACCACCACCAACACGACTTCGTCTGCCGCACAACGCAACACACGCACCCGCACGGGCGGCGCCGCGGTGACATCGAACCCGCGCCCGATCTCCGCCGCCACGATGGCAGGCACCGCGATCGGATCGACGTTCTCCACCACCGGCGCGGGCACGAACTCCCACACCGCCTGGTACCCGATCCCGTCGATCGCCGGGTAAGCCGTGCGCAGCACCTCGTGCCGATCCAGCACATCGGTGACCGCAGCAGCCAGCGCGGCGGCGTCGACATCGCCGGTCAGGCGCACCGCGATCGGGATGTTGTAGGCGGCGGAATCCGGGTCGAGGCGGTTGAGCAGCCACATCCGCTGCTGAGCGGCCGACAACGGAATCCGAGCCGGTCGTTCGCCCGCGGTGAGCGCGATCCCGGCCCCACTGCCGACGCGCGCGGCCAACGCGGCCGCCAGATCGGCCACGGTGGTGGCTTCGAACAGGGTCCGCACCGGCACCCGCATCGACAGGGCCGCGCCGAGTCGAGCGGCGACGCGGGTCGCGATGAGCGAGTTGCCGCCCAGTTCGAAGAAGTCGTCGTCGAGACCGACCTGTTCGCGCCCGAGCACTTCGCCGAACACCTCGGCCACCGCCCGCTGGGTCGCACTGACCGGCTCCCGGAACGGCCGAGCGACGAATTCCGGTGCGGGCAAAGCCTTTCGGTCCAACTTGCCGGACGTGTTGAGCGGGAAGGCGTCGAGCACGACGATCACCGACGGCACCATGTACGACGGCAACACCGCGGCGAGACCCGTGCGCAACTGCGCCGGATCCAGCTCGACGCCGGGGGACGCCACCGCATACCCGACGAGCCGTTCGCCGGTATCGCTGTCGGACACCACCGCCGCGGCCTGACTGACCCCGGCCAGACCCTGCAGCGCGGCCTCGATATCGCCGAGTTCGATGCGCTGACCACGGAATTTCACCTGGAAGTCGATGCGCGCCAGGTAGACGAGCACGCCGTCGCGAGTCCAGCGCACCAGGTCACCGGTGCGGTACATGCGGGCACCGCCGACGGAGCTGCGAGTCGTGCCCGCTGCGGACGACCCCGTAAGAACCTCGGCATCACCTTCTGCGGCGAACGGGTCCGCGCCCGACATCCCCACAACAATCGGGTCCGCGCCCGACATCCCCGCGACAATCGGGTCCGCGCCCGACAGCCCCGCGACGAACGGGTCCGCGACGAAGCGGTCCGCCGAGAGGTCGGGCCTGCCGAGGTAGCCGCGTGCCAGCTGGTCGCCAGCCAGGTACAGCTCACCGGCAACACCAGGTGCCACTGGCCGCAACCGCTCGTCGAGCACGTAGACGCGCGTGTTCCATTCGGGCACACCGATCGGCACGGTCTGCCCGGTCGCCTCGTCGGCGGGCCACGCGGTGACCGACACGGCGGCTTCGGTAGGCCCGTACAGGTTGTGCACGGCCGCAACCGATTTCGTCCGGAACGCCGACACGGTCTCCGGGGTGAGCGCTTCGCCGATCGCGAAGACCAGTCGCAGGCTCGTCAGTTGCGCAGCATCGGCGTGTGCGGCGAACATCGCCAGCATCGACGGCACGAAGTCGACCACGGTGATCTGCTGCACGGCAACGAGTTCGGCCAGATACAGCGGGTCACGATGACCGTCGGGCGTGGCCAGGACCAGCGTCGCACCTGCGGCGAGCGGGGCGAAGAAGCCCCACACCGACAGGTCGAACCCGGCCGCGGACTTCTGCAGGTACACGTCCTCGCTGCCGAGCCCGTACTGCTCATTGAGCCAGGCGATCTGATTGCGAATCCCGGCGTGGGTCATTGCCACACCCTTGGGCGTGCCGGTGGACCCGGAGGTGAACAGGACGTAGGCCAGGTTCGAATCCCGCAGTGGGGCAACGCGTTCACCGTCGGCTACCGGGTGCGCTGAGTAGTTCGTCGTGTCGACATCGTCTAGCGAGACAACCCGCGCGCCCGAGGCGGCCTTGACGTCGACGGAGTCGGTGGCGCTCGGCTGCACCGCGACCTGGGGTGGACTCGAATTCGCCTCGGCACCTGTCGTTTCGCGGGAAGTCGTGTCGGAATCGACAGCAAACGGGGCGGTGAACTCGTCCCGGTGCGTGGTCAGGACGAGGTGGGGGCGGGCGGTGTCGAGGACCTGGGCGATGCGGTCGACGGGGTGGTCGGGGTCGACGGGGACGTAGGCGCCACCGGCGGTGAGCACCGCGTACATGGCCACGACCAGGTCGATCGAGCGGCGCATCGCCAGGGCGACCAGCACATCGGGACCGACACCTTCGGCGATCAGATGGCGGGCGAGCCTGTTTACGCGGTCGCCGAAGGCGGCGTATGTCAGTTCTGTGCCGTCGAACACCAGCGCCGTGGCGTTCGGTTGCGCCTGCACCTGTGCGTTGAAAGCGGTGAGCAGCGTTGCGGTGCGGTCGATTTCGTGGGCCGTGTCGTTCCACTGGTCGAGAATGCGGTGCCGTTCGGCAGGCTCGAGCACATCGACGGAGTCCAGTGGTGTGTGCGGTGCGGCGGCAACGGCGGTGAGCAGCCGTTCCAGACGCGCGCCGATCGCCGCGGCGGTCTCGGTGTCGAACACGTCGTGCGCGTAGGTGAGCACGCCGCTCACACCCGCCGCGGTCCCGTCGGCGTTGTACTCGTCGCTGACGATCAGATGCAGGTCGAACTGCGACAGTTCACTGTCGGTGTCCAGGCCCGACACCGTGATGCCGGGCAGCGCCAGCTCCGCGCGTTCGAAGTTCTGGAACGAGAACCCGACCTGGAACAGCGGATGCCGTGCGGTCGAACGAGCCGGATCGAGAACCTCCACGAGCCGCTCGAACGGCACCTCGGCGTTCGCGTAGACCGCCAGGTCGGTGGCCCGCTGACGAATCAGCAACTGCTGGAACGACTCTGAAGCCCGCAGGCGAGTACGGAAGACCAGCGTGTTGACGAACATGCCGATCAGGTCTTCCAGCGCGGCCTCACCGCGCCCGGCAACCGGCGTCCCCACGGTGATGTCGTTGCTGCCCGACAGTCGGCCGAGCAGCGCGGCGAACGCGGTGTGCACGACCATGAACAGCGTGGCCCCGGATTCCCTCGCCAGCACGGCGAGCCTGGCGTGGGTGTCCGCGTCCAGTGCCACCGGAACGGTCCCGCCCGCGAGCGTGCGCACGGCGGGTCGCGGCCGGTCCAGCGGCAAGGCCAGCTCATCGGGCAGGTCGGCGAGTTCTCCGCGCCAGAAGTCCAGCTGACGAGCCGCCACCGACGCCGGGTCGTTCTCGTCGCCGAGCACCGCACGCTGCCACAGCGCGTAGTCGGCGTACTGCACCGGCAGCGGCGCCCACTGCGGTGCGGCACCGTCGCGACGGGCCAGGTAGGCGGTCATCAGGTCGCGCACCAGTGGCGGGACCGACGAACCGTCGGCGCTGATGTGGTGCACAACCATGGCCAGCACGGCCTCGTCGTCGGTGATCCGATACAGCACCACCTGCCACGGCACACCCGCGGTCACATCGAAGGTGGTCGCGGCCAGCACCGTCACCGCCCCGACGATCTCTTCGGCCGCCACCTCGCGAACCTGCAGTGCCACACCGGCTTCGGCGGCGGACAGGATCTGCTGCACCGGTCCGTCGGCGGTCTCGGGGTAGAAGGTGCGCAGTACTTCGTGCCGGTCGATGAGGTCATCGACGGCGGCGGCCAGCGCGTGCAGATCGAGCGCACCGGTCAGCCGCACCGCGATCGGCACGTTGTATCCGGCCGAATCCGGGTCGAACCGGTTGAGGAACCACATCCGCTGCTGCGCGGGCGACAGCGGGATCGACGCGGGCCGCTCCCCCGCCACCAACGCCACCCGTGCGGCCCCGCTGGCCGCGTCGAGTGCGGCGGCCAGGTCCGCGACCACTGGTGTTTCGAAGATTCGAGCCACCGGCACCTGCCGGTCCAGTGCCGCGCCGAGTCGTGCGGCGACACGGGTTGCGATGAGGGAGTTGCCGCCCAGATCGAAGAAGTTGTCGTCGGCGCCGACCAGTTCGACACCGAGCACGTCGGCGATCACCCCGGCTACAAGCTGTTCCGACGCCGTGGTCGGTGCCCGGAATTCCCTGGCGACCAGTTCGGGCGCGGGCAGTGCGCGTCGGTCGAGTTTGCCGGATGCGTTCACGGGCAAGGTTTCGAGCACGACGAACGCGGCGGGCACCATGTAAGCCGGAAGAGACTGCTGCAGCGCTGTTTTCACCGCGTCGAGGTCAAGACGCGCGGACCTATCGCGCACCCCCGCAGTATCGGCAGGGGTTGCACCTGCAGCCGCGTCGAGGCCATCGGCAGCTGATGCGGCCGTGTCGAGACCAGCGGTGTCTGCCTCGGCAACCGATGCGGCCAGGTCGAGACCGTCAGTGTCCGCCTCGGCAACCGATGCGGCCAGGTCGAGACCGTCAGTGTCCGCCTCGGCAACCGATGCGGCCAGGTCGAGACCGACAGCGCCTGCTTCGGCAGCTGATTGCACGGTCGGGCGCAGTTCGGACGGCACAATGTAGGCGGTGAGGTAGTCGCCGGTGCCGTCGTCGCGGACGGTGACCACGGCTCGGTCAATCGCGTCGAGCCCGGTCAGGACCGCCTCGATTTCGCCGAGTTCGATACGCAGGCCGCGCAGTTTCACCTGAAAGTCGGTGCGGCCCAAGTACTCCAGCTCGCCGGTTCGGGTGCGGACGACCAGGTCGCCGGTGCGGTACATCCGGTCGCCCGCCGCACCGAGGGGGTTGGCGACGAAGCGGTCCGCAGACAGGTCCGGGCGACCGAGGTAGCCGCGCGCCAGCTGCACACCGGCCAGGTAGAGCTCACCGGGCGTTCCGACGGGCACGGGGCGAAGCCGCGAATCGAGCACGTGCAGAGCGGTATTGGCGACCGGAGCACCGATCGGCACTGTAGTGACATCGGCGTCGGTGACCTCGTGGAAGCTCACATCCACCGCGGCCTCGGTGGGTCCGTACAGGTTGTGCACGGCGACACCGGGAATCAGTGCGCGCAGGCGCTGCGCGTCGGCCGCGGGCAGCGCTTCACCGGAGGCGAACACCTGTCGCAGCGAAACACAGTCGGCCGCACGGGGTTCGGCCAGGAAGGCTGCCAGCATCGACGGTACGAAGTGCAGCACGTCGACACCGGTGCGGGTGATCACCTCGGCGAGGTAGACGGGATCGCGGTGACCGTCGGGTCGGGCGATCACCAGGGTGGCACCGACTTGCAAGGGCCAGAACAATTCCCACACCGACACGTCGAAGGTGATCGGCGTCTTCTGCAGCACGGTTCCGGCCGCGTCGAGCCGGTAGGCGTCCTGCATCCACACCAGCCGGTTGACGATCGCGGTGTGGGTGACCGCGACGCCCTTGGGCTTGCCGGTGGAGCCGGAGGTGAACAGGACGTACGCCAGGTCGGTGCCACGCAGCGGCCGAATCCGGTCGGCGTCGGTCACGGGTTCATCAGCGAACCCGTGCAGCTCAAGATCTGCCGGATCGACCGTGCGCGTCCCTGTTTCGGGGAAGCCGGGGGCCGCGAACACACAGACCGGTGCCGCGGTGGCGAGCACATCGGCGATCCGATCGGCCGGATGATCGGGGTCAAGCGGCAGGTAGGCGGCGCCCGCGGCCTGCACCGCGTACAGCGCGACCAGCAGGTCGATACCCCGCCGCAGCCCCACGCCGACAATCGCACCGGGCCCGACCTGTTCGGCGATCAACCACCGCGCCAGTCGTGCGACACGAACAGCGAACTGCGCGTAGGTGATTCGGTCACCCTCGAACTCGAGAGCTGTGGCGTCCGGGGTACGCACGGCCTGTTCGGCGAACATCGACACCAACGTCGCGTCGACATCCAACGGCGCCGCGGTGTCGTTCCAGGCCGCCAGCTGCGCGGTTTCGCCCGCATCGAGCAGGTCGATCTCACCGACCGCGACGGTGTCATCGGCGACCACCGCGCTCAGCACCCGCACGAACCGCGCACCGAACCCGGCGACCGTGTCCGCGTCGAACAGATCTGTGGCGTACCGCAACCATCCGCGCATGCCCGGTTCGCCTGCGGCACCGGCGATCTCGTTGATGGCCAGCGACAGATCGAACTGGGTGGTCGCGGCAGGCATCGCGAACTCGGCGATCTGCAGCCCCGGCAGTTCGATCGTGGTGTCCTCGCGATGCTCGAACGCCAACATCACCTGCACGATCGGGGCATACGCGGTGGACCGCACCGGGTTCAGTTCCTCTACCAACCGTTCGAACGGCAGGTCAGCATGGGCGAACGCCGCCAAGTCCGCCGCCCGCACCTGTGCGAGCAGTTCAGCGAAACCGGCACCCCCGTCCACGGCGGTCCGCAGCACCAACGTGTTGACGAACATCCCGACCAGATCATCCAGAGCGGCATCGGCACGCCCCGCGACCGGCGTACCAACCGCGATATCGGCCCCGGCACCCAGCCGCGACAACAGCACCGCGAACGCCGCGTGCACCACCATGAACGTGGAAACACCGTGCCGCCGAGCCAGCGCCTCGATCCCCGCGACCACCTCGGCGGGCACATCGAACCCGACAGCCGCACCCGAACCATCGCGCACCACGGGTCGCGGACGGTCCGTAGCCAGCTCCAAAACCGGTGCCAGCCCGTCCAATTCGCTACGCCAATGCGTCAGCTGACGCGCCAGCCGCGAGTCGGGGTCGGCCGCGTCGCCGAGCACCGAGTGCTGCCACAGGGTGAAGTCGGGGTACTGCAGCGGCAGCGGTTCCCAGGCAGGCGCCCCGCCCGCCGAACGCGCGGCGTAAGCGGTGATCAGGTCGCGAGCCAGCGGTGTGGTCGATACGCCGTCGGCGGCAATGTGGTGCACGGCGAGCACGAGAACATGCTCGATCTCGGGGGTGTGCGCTTCGTCGGGTCGACCATGCACGTCGTCAGCGGGACCATGCGCGTCGTCGGACAAGCCGTGCGCGCCGTCAGCGTGGCCATGCGCGCCGTCAGCGTGGCCATGCGCGCCGTCAGCGTGGCCATGCGCGTCGCTGGGGTCGCCGTGCACGTCGTCCGGGCGGCCGTGCACGTCGTCCGGGCGGCCGTGCACGTCGTCGGGGCGGCCGTGCACGTCGTCGGGGCGGCCGTGCACGTCGTCGGGGCGGCCATGCGCGGACGCGACGCGACGCAGCAGCGCGGCACGCAGCGGCGGCTCGGTGGTCAGGTCGTAGGGCGCGCCGATGATCGCGCGCACGGCGTCGACCAAGTCGTCCTCGCGGACTTGTTGGACGGCGGTCGCAGGCATGACCTGACCGACGGGGAGGATGACCTGGGTCGGGCCCTGCGCGTCTTCGGGGAACACGGTGCGCAGGGATTCGTGCCGGCCGAGGACGTCGGCGAGCGCGGCCCACAAGCCGTCCGTGTCGAGGTCGCCGGTCAGGCGCAAGGCGATCGGCAGGGTGTACACGGCCGAGTCCGGGTCGATGCGGTTCAGCAACCACAGGCGAGTCTGCGCCAGCGACAACGGGATTCGATCAGGACGCGGCACCACTGCGGTCAGCGGCGGCAGCTGTTCGCGACCCTCAGCGGCCCGTGCGGCCAAGCCCGCCACGGTCGGCGCGTCGAACACGTCGCGCACATCCAGCGCACTGCCCAGCGCGGCATTGGCCCGCGCCACTAGGCGCATCGCCAGCAGCGAGTTGCCGCCGACGGCGAAGAAGTCGTCGTGCGCACCCACCCGCGGCACCCCGAGCAACTCGGCGATCACCGCGGCAAGCGCGGTCTGTGCTCCCGGTCGCGGCGCCACATATGCCGTGGTCACCGAAAGGTCAGCGGCGGGCAGCGCCGCCCGGTCGAGCTTGCCGGCGGAGTTCAACGGCACGGTGTCCAGCACCACGAGGTGGGCGGGCACCATGTACGCGGGCACCCGACCCGCGACGTGAGCGCGCACCGCGACGACATCGACATCGCCCGCGACGTACCCGACCAGGCACTGGCGTCCGGCATCGTCGGTGGCGGGCAGCACGGTCGCGTGCGTGACGCCGGGTGCGTCGCCTAGGGCCGCCTCGATCTCACCCAGCTCGATCCGCAGGCCACGGATCTTCACCTGGAAGTCGTTGCGCCCCAGGTAAACCAATGCACCCTGTCGATCACGACGGACAAGGTCGCCCGTGCGATACATGCGGGCACCATCAGCACCGAACGGGTCGGCGACGAACCGGTCGGCAGTCAGATCAGGCTTGCCGAGGTACCCGCGAGCCAACTGCGCACCCGCCAGATACAGCTCACCCGCGACACCACCGGGCACCGGGTGCAACCGCTCGTCCAGGACGTACGCGCGCACATTCCACGTCGGCTTGCCGATCGGCATTTCGGTCTGCTCGACCGGTGCCGTGATCTGCTGGAAGGTGCTGGTGATCGCCACTTCGGTCGGACCGTACGTGTTGTGCAGCTCGCCGGGGATGGTCGCGAGCACGGTGGCCGCCAGCGGCGCGGGCAGTTCCTCACCGCCCACATGCAGCATCCGCAGCCCGCTCAGCGCGTCGCCGAGACCTTCGGCCAGCATCGCGGCCAGCACCGACGGCACGATCTCCATGATGGTGATGCCCTGCTCACGCACCACCCGCGCCTGGTACGCCAGGTCGAGGTGGCCGCCGGGCCGCAGCAGCACCAGCCTGGCGCCGAGCAGGGCGGGTGCCAGCAGTTCCCACAGCGACACGTCGAAGGTCAGCGGTGCGCGCTGCAGGAAGCGGTCTGCGGCGGTCATCGCGTATTCGCCACGCAGCCAGGCGATTTCGTTGACCACGGCACGGTGCGAGATCAGCACACCCTTGGGCGTGCCAGTGGAGCCGGAGGTGAACAGCACGTAGGCCGGGTGCTCGGGGTGCAGCGGCGCGAGGCGTTCGACGTCGGTGAGCGGGGTGCCCGCGACGGTACCCTGCGCCGCATCCTCGATCTGAGCGACCGTGAGCACCGGGAACCCCGAGCGCGAAGCTGCCGCGAAATGCACTGAGGCGGTGGCGGATCGGATGCCGCTGTCCACGTGGTCGAGGTCGTCTGCGGCCGCCACGACCACCAGGCGCGGCGTGGCCGACTCCAGCACATGCCCGATGCGCTCGGCGGGCTGGGCGGCATCGATCGGCACGTACACACCGCCGGCGGCGAGCACACCGTGCAACACCACCAGCAGTTCGATGCTGCGCGGGACAGCAACGGCCACCGGCGTTTCCGGGCCGACCCCGCAGTCGATCAGCCTGCGCGCGAAGCGGTTAGCTCTGGCCGCCAGCGCGCCATAGGTGATTTCGGCGCCTTCGAACACCGCAGCAATGGCGTGCGGATCGCGGGCGGCCGCGGCATCGAGCAGGTGCGCGGCCAGCGGGGCGCGCACGCCCAGTTCGGCCAGGGCCGCGTCGAGTTCGACCACGTCCCCGTGGGGGCCCGCGAGCAGTTCGACCCTGTCCGCGTCGGCCAGCAGCGCGAGATCGCCTACGGCCGTGGCAGGCTGTGCGACCGCCGTGCGCAGGACGCGCTCGAGCATGGCGACCATCCGTGCCACGGTGTCGGCATCGAAAAGATCGGTGGCGTAGCGCAATTCGAGGTCGAGCCCGTCGGGCGTGCCATCGGCGGCGAAACGGTCGACGAAGGTGAAGTCCAGGTCCACTTCGATCGGCGCGTCCGGCAGGGTCAGACCCGACAGGGTCAGGCCGGGCAGTTCGAACGCGGTCCGGCGCTGGTTCTGCAGCGCGAGCGAGATCTGGTACAGCGGCGAATAGCCTTGGGAGCGCACCGGATTAAGTGCGTCGACCAGACTTTCGAAGGGCACATCGGCGTTATCGAACGCGTCGAGGTCGCCCGCGCGGACGTCATCGAGCAGATCGCCGAAGCGGGCGTCGGCGCGCACGTGCGCACGCAGCACTAGGGTGTTGACGAACATGCCGACGATGTCGTCGAGTTCGCGATGCCCGCGACCGGCCACCGGCGTGCCCACGACGATGTCGGCACCGGCCGACAGTCGCGCCAGCAGCACGGACAGGCCCGCGTGCAACACCATGAACGGGGTCGCACGGTGCGCACGAGCCAGTTCCTCGATGCCACGATGCAGGTCAGCGTCGAGTTCAGTAAGGAAGGTGGCGCCCCGGTTCGAGGCGACCAGCGGCCTGCGCCGGTCGGCGGGCAGGGTCAGGACATCGGGCAGGCCAGCGAGGCGGTCCGTCCAGTAGTCGAGCTGGCGGGCCAGCGGCGCGTCCGGATCGTCGACGCTGCCCAAACCCTCTGTCTGCCACAGCGCGTAGTCGGCGTAGTGCACAGCCAGCGGGGGCAGTTGCGGTTCCGCACCGGCGGCACGGGATGCGTAGGCGGCCACCAGATCTCGCGTCAGCGGGCCCATCGACCAACCATCGGCGGCGATGTGATGCACCACCAGCACCAACACGTGCTCGGTCGCGGTCACCCGCAGCAGAGCCGCGCGCACCGGCACCTCAGTGGTGATATCGAAACCACCGGCGAGCACCGCGACGACCGCCGCAGGCACCTCTTCGGCAGCCACATCGACTACAGACAGCTCAGGGGTGAACGCCTCGCCGACGAGTTGCGTTGCCTGCCCGTCGAATTCGGGGTAGGTGGTGCGCAAGGTCTCGTGCCGGGCGATCAGATCACCCAGCGCACCGCGCATCGCCGTCGCATCGAGTTCGCCGCTGAGGCGGATCGCGACCGGAATGTGGTACGCGGCGGAATCGGGATCGAAGCGGTGCAGGAACCACATCCGCTGCTGCGCGGGCGACAACGGAATCCGTTGCGGCCGTTGCCCGGCGACCGGCCCACGCCTGCTACCGGTGCCGCGCAGAGCATCCAGCCGCACCGCGAGCCCGTCGACAGTGCTGGCCTCGAACAGCTCCCGCACGGGCACCCGAGCATCCAGCGCCGCACCCAGCCGCGCCGCCACCTGCGTGGCGAGCAGCGAATTACCACCGAGCGCGAAGAAGTCATCGCCCGCGCCGACCCGCTCGAGATCGAGCACACCCGCGAAGGTCGCGGCGACGATCCGCTCGGTGGCGGTGGCGGGTTCGCGGTAGTCGAGCTGACGCGCCTGCGGTGCGGGCAACGCCCGCCGATCGAGCTTGCCCGAGGCGTTGACCGGCAGCTCGTCGAGGAATACGTACGCGCCCGGCACCATGTAAGAGGGCAGAGTCTCGGTGATCGCGGCGTCGAGATCGGCGACAGTGGGGGCGACTGAATCCAGCGTGGACGTATCGACCGTTTCGGAGGCAGCGCGGACCACGTAGGCGACGAGTTGGTCGGGGCGACCCTCGTCCGAGCGGACCAGCATGGCGACGCGGCTGACGCCGGGGACCGAGGCGATGGCGGCTTCGATCTCGGCCGGCTCGATGCGCAGGCCGCGCAGTTTCACCTGGAAGTCGGTGCGGCCCAGGTAATGCAGGGCGGGGCCGTTCGGGCCGGTGCGCCAGGTGACCAGGTCACCGGTGCGATACAGGCGCTCGCCGGTGCCGAAGGGGTCGGCGACGAAACGTTCGGCGGTGAGGTCGGTGCGACCGTGGTAGCCGTCGGCGAGCTGGGCGCCCGCCACATACAGCTCACCCGGCACCCCGGCCGGGACCGGGTGCAAGCGCGAATCCAGCACGTACACACGGGAATCGGCAACCGGCGTACCGATCGGTACCGACGAACCCTGCTCGTCACCCACCTCATGCGTGGTGACCTGGATGGCAGTCTCGGTGGGTCCGTACAGGTTGACCACTGTCGCGCCGGTGCTCGCGTGCACGCGCCGTGCCAGATCGGTCGTCAGCGCTTCACCGCCCGCGAACACCAGACGCAGCGAATCCGCCTGCGCGTGCACCGGTTCCGCGACCACCGCGGCCAACACCGAGGGCACGTACTGAACAACACTCACGCGGTGACGCACGGTGGCGGACGCCAGGTATGCCGGGTCACGGTGACCGTCAGCGGTAGCGAGCACCAGTCGCGCACCAACCTGCAAGGGCCACAACAGTTCCCAGACCGAGGCATCGAAGGTGAACGGCGTCTTCTGCAACACCACATCGTCGGCGCCCAGCGGGTACTCCCGCTGCAACCACAGCAGCTGGTTCACCGCCGCCTTGTGCGGCACCGCCACACCCTTCGGCCGACCCGTGGAACCCGAAGTGAACAGCACGTACGCGAGATGTTCCGGACGCAACGGAGCAACCCGCTCATCATCGGCGATCGGCGCACCGGACAGCGCCGACAGATCCAGGGTGTCGACCAACACCGACTCCCCCACCGCCACACCACTTCCGGTGACAGTCAGCACGCAGACCGGTGCCGTCTGTGCCAGCACAGACGCCGTCCGCTCCACCGGATGATCCGGATCAACCGGCACATAAGCCACACCGGCTGCGAGCACTGCGTGCACCGCGACCAACTGCTCCACTCCACGTCGCATAGCCACCGCGACCAACGACCCCGGCCCCGCCCCGAGCGCGATCAAATGCCGCGCCAACCGCGCAACCCGCACACCGAACTCGGCGTACGAAAGCTCAACTGCCGCGATACTTGCGAAGTCGGAATCCGGCGACACCTCGTCGGCCGGATCCGTGTCAACGACCACAGCGATCGCGTGGGGACTTGCGGCTGCTTGATCAGCGAACAGCGAGGCGAGGGTGGCGGAGCTGGCACCGTCGATGGCGGTGTCGTTCCAGGTGTGGAGAATTTCGGTGCGCTCGGCGGTGTCGAGCAGGTCGATGTCGCCGACGGGGCGCGCCGGGTCGGCCAGGACGGCGTCGAGCAGGCGGTGCAACCGAGTGGCGAAACCGGCGATGGTGGTGGCCTCGAACAGATCGGTGGCGTAGAGGAACGCACCGGAAATACCTGCGGGACTGCCGATTTCGTCGCGATGTTCGGTGAGGGTGAGTTCCAGGTCGAACTTGGCCACACCGGCGGGCAGGTCGAAACCGGCGACAGTGAGACCGGGCAGGGCCAGTTCGCTCGGAGTGTCCTCGTTGAGCGACAACATCACCTGGAACAGCGGGTTGCGCGCGGTCGAGCGCACCGGATCGACAACCTCCACGAGGCGTTCGAACGGTACGTCGGCGTGGCCGAGCGCGGCCAGGTCGGTGTCGCGGACCTGGGCGATCAGGTCGACGAACGGCGTCGCGGGTGCGACCTCGGTGCGCAGCACGAGGGTGTTCACGAACATGCCGACCAGGGCGTCCAGCGCACGTTCACCACGCCCCGACACCGGGGTGCCGATCGCGATATCAGTGGTCGCGGACAATCGCGCCAACAGCACCGCGAACACCGCGTGCGCCGCCATGAACACCGTAATGCCGTGTGCACGAGCGAATTCCGCCAGCGCGCGGTGGGTCCGGCCGTCGATGTCGACGCTGTGCATCCCGCCACGCCGCGTGGCGACCGCCGGACGGGTACGGTCCGCAGGCAGCTCCAACTGCTCGGGCACGCCCGCCAACGCTTCACGCCAGTACGAGAGTTGCTTGGCGGCAACCGATTCCGCATCAGCCGGATCACCGAGCACCGCGTGCTGCCACACCGCGTAGTCGGCGTACTGCACCGCCAGCGGCGTCCACTGCGGGACAACACCGGCTGCGCGTGACGCATAGGCGGTGAGAATATCGCGAATCAACGGTCCGAACGAGAACCCGTCCGCCGCAATGTGATGCAGCACGATCACCAGCACATACTCCGCTTGGACCGCCACCTCCGTCGCGGCACTCGTCGCGGCATGGGTCGCAGCACCCGTCGTAGCACCTGTCGTGGCATCTGTCGCGGCATCTGTCGCGGCAACACGGAGCAAGGTCGCGCGAATCGGGGCGTCGACAGTGAGGTCGAAGCCGATCGACGCGACAGTGCGCACCGCGTCGGGCAACTCGCCCGCCGACACGATGCGGGGGTGCACCTCGCCGAGAAGGCCAGCGGCCGGGAGGATCTCGGCGATTGCGTTGCCGTCGATTTCCGGGTAGCGGGTGCGCAAGACCTCGTGCCGGTCCAGCACATCGACGATCGCGGCCTGGAGGGCGGTGATGTCGAGATCGCCGGTCAGGCGCACGGCCATCGGAATGTTGTCGGTGGCCGAACCGGGGTCGAAACGGTTGAGGAACCACATGCGCTGCTGTGCGGGCGACAGCGGCAGCGGGTCCGGCCGGGGTCCTGCCACCAGCGTGGGACCGGTGCCGGTACCGCGCAGACGGTCGGCCGCCGCGGCCAGCGCGGACACGGTCGCGGTGTCGAACAGTTGGCGCACGGGGATGCGAATGTCGAGGTCGGTGCCGATGCGCGCCATCAGGCGGGTGGCCAGGAGCGAGTTGCCGCCGAGGTCGAAGAAGTCGTCGTCGCGGCCGACCCGGTCCAGTCCGAGCACCTCGGCGAACGCGGCGGCCACCACCTGCTCGGCGACGGTTTCCGGCGCGCGGTAGGCGGCGGCTTCGAATACCGGTGCGGGCAGCGCAGCCCGGTCGAGCTTGCCGACGGGGGTCAGCGGCACCGCGTCCAAGGCGACGATCGCGGCCGGAACCATGTGTGCGGGCAGGTGGGCGGCCGTGTGGGCGGTGAGTGCGGCGGCGTCAATCGTGGCACCAGCGACAGGCACCACATACGACACCAGCAGCGTCGCGCCAACGCCAGTGCGGTCGCCGACAGCCCCGCCGTCATCGCCACGCAGGCCGTCATCGCCGCGCTGACCAACAGCAGTGTGATGGCCGATCGTGGCCGCGAAGTCGACCGAGGGATGGCGCCCCAGCACCGCATCGATCTCACCCAACTCGATCCGGAACCCACGCACCTTCACCTGAAAGTCGTTACGCCCCAGGTACTCCAGATCGAACGAACCATCCCGCTGAATCCACCGCACAGTGTCGCCGGTGCGGTACATCCGCTCACCGGGCGCACCGAACGGATTGGTGACGAACCGCCCCGCCGTCAACGCGGGCCGACGGTGATACCCGCGCGCCAACTGCGCCCCCGCGATATACAGCTCGCCGACCACCCCGGCAGGCACCGGCCGCAACCGCTCGTCCAGCACCAGTTCCGTCGTGCCCTCCACCGGCCCACCGAGCGTGACAGGCGTTGTCGCACTGAGTGGTTCGCTGATATTGGTGACAATGGTCGTCTCGGTCGGCCCGTAACCATTACGGAAGATCAGCCCCGGAATCGCCGCGGTCCAGCGCGCAACCAGCTCGGCCGGGCACGCCTCACCACCGACAACGACCACCCGCAGCTCATCGAGCCCGTCCGGGTTCACCGTGGCCAACGCCGACGGCGTGATCACCACATGGGTCACCCGCTCGACCCGCAACAACTCCCCCAGCTCCACCCCGCCGAACACCCCCGCGGGCGCGACCACCATGGTCGCCCCCTCGGTCACGGTCAACAGCAGCTCAGCCACCGAAATATCGAACGAGGGCGACGCCACGTGCAGCACCCGCGCATCCGCCGACGCGCGATACCGCCCGGCCTGCACCGGCAGATACGCCGCCACCGCCCCGTGCGGAATCACCACACCCTTGGGCAAACCGGTGGTGCCGGAGGTGTAGATGACGTACGCGGGATCCAAGGGATCCACCGCCCGCCGCTTCGCGCCGCCCGCAACCGAGCCGTCGCCCGACGCGCCGATGCCGACACCGGCAGTCCCCACACCCGAATCCGCGCGGTCCAGCACCAACCAGTTCACCGTGGTCGGCAGCTCCGCCAGCACCACATCAACCGTGATCCCCGCCGCCGCACCGGAATCGGCGAGCATGTGGGCGATCCGATCCGCCGGATAGTTCGGGTCGACGGGAAGGAACCCCGCGCCGGACTTCACGACCGCCCAGACCGCGGTGACCGATTCGGCCGAGCGCGGAATACTCACCGCGACAAGGTCTCCCGCTCCGACACCGAGCTCGACCAAGCGTGCAGCCAGGCGCGACGAGGCGGCGTCGAGCTCACCGTAGGTGACAGTGGGGACACCATCGCGGATCGCGATCGCGGCAGGGTCGGCGGCAGCGCGAGCGAGCACCTCCGGCAGCAACGGAGCGGGAGTCGACACACCCCCGGTGCGGGTGGTCAGCTCGGCGAGTTCGGCATCGATCAGCAGGGGAAGATCAGCAACGGGAGTCTGCGGCGAGGCAGCGATCGCAGCGAGCAAGCCCGTAAAGCGACGCACCATGCGCGCAACGGTCTGCTCATCGAACAGATCTGTGGCGTAAGAGAATTCACCCGACAAACCCGCAGCAGCAGACTCGCGCACAGTCACCGAAAGATCGAACTTCTCGATGTCATAAGGCATCTCGACCGCAGCCGCACGAAGACCGGGCAGCTCGAACGTCGTCGGCGGCAGATTCTGCAGCGACAACGCGACCTGGAACAGCGGATGACGCCCGGCCGAACGCGGCGGCGCGAGCACCTCGACCAGCCGCTCGAACGGCAACGTGGTGTGGTCGAAAGCGGCCAGGTCACCGGTGCGAACCCGACCGAGCAGCTCGGCGAACGGTTCGGAGCCCCGCACCTGCGTGCGCAACACCGCGGTGTTGACGAACATCCCGATGACATCATCGAGCTCGGCCGCACCACGCCCCGCGACCGGCGAACCGATCATCACATCGGCATTACCCGACAGCCGCGCGACCAGCACCGACAATGCCGCGTGCAGCACCATGAACAGCGTCGCACCCTGTTGCGCGGCAACAGTATTCAGCGCCTCGACCACGTCACCATCGAGCTCGAACGAGACCCGACGCCCCCGCATCGACGCAACTGCGGGCCGAGGCCGATCAGTCGGCAGACTCGACTCATCCGGCAACCCAGCCAACGACTCACGCCAGAACGCGATCTCCCGCCCGGCCTGCGAGTCGGCATCCTCCTCCGCACCGAGCACGGCACGCTGCCACAGCGTGTAGTCCGCGTACTGCACCGGCAACGGATTCCACTGCGGCACACCACCTTCGGCACGCGCGTAGTAGGCGGTCATCGTGTCCCGCACCAGCGGCCCGGCCGACCACCCGTCCGACGCGATGTGATGAACCACCAGCACCAACACGTGATCGCCGTCCACCGAGAACAGCCGCGCCCGCACGGGCGGCGCGGCGGTGACATCGAATCCACGCAAGATCACCGCAGCCAAGGCGCCGGTAAGTTCGTGCGCCGCGAGGTCGACGGGCTCGAGCAGCGAGGGAATATCTTCCCCCGCGCCACGGTCAGCGACGGACTCGTCCCGGTCCGAACTCGAATCCGATTCGGCAGCAAGCAGTTCCAGCGCCTGCTCAACAGAAAGAACCCGCTGCGTCCCCACCCCCGCAACCTCGGGATACACCGTCCGCAGCACCTCATGCCGACCGATCAGATCCCCCACCGCAGCCGCCAACGCCGCCCGATCCAACACCCCCGACAACCGCACCGCGATCGGAATGTTGTACGCCCCCGATTCCGGATCGAACCGATTCAGAAACCACATCCGCTGCTGAGCAGGCGACAACGGCACCACCGCGGGCCGCGGCCCCGCCACCAGCGCGGGCCGATCATCGACAACCCCACCCTCGACCAACTTCGCCAACACCGCAACGGTGGGACTGTCGAAGAAGTCCCGAACATCCACTCGCACACCGAACTTCGCCTGCAGCCGCCCGATCGCACGGGTAGCGATCAGCGAGTTTCCCCCGAGCCGGAAGAAGTCGTCATCCAACCCGACGGTCTCCACGTCGAGCAGTTCGGCGAACAACGCCGCAACAGCCCGCTCGGTGACGGTCTCCGGCTCCCGGAACTCCGCGGCGGCAACCCGAAAGTCCGGTTCGGGCAACGCTTTACGATCCAACTTGCCACTGGCATTGATCGGCATCGCGTCGAGCTGAATCAGCAACGACGGCACCATGTACTCCGGCATCGACGCCTTCGCATGGGCCACCAACTCGGCGGTGGAGAGCACGGACCCGTCCACGCTCACCACATACCCGACCAGCGCCTCCCCGGCAGCGTGCCGATGCAACACCACCGCCGCGTTCCCGACCAGCGGATGCGCGGCCAGCACCGCCTCGATCTCCCCCAGTTCGATCCGCAGCCCACGCAGTTTCACCTGAAAGTCGGTGCGCCCCAAGTACTCCAGCTCACCACGCAACTCGCGCACCAGGTCACCGGTGCGGTACATCCGCTCACCGGCCACCCCGTACGGATTGGCGACGAACCGATCCGAGGTCAGCCCCGGCCGCGCCACATACCCGCGCGCCAACTGCACACCCGCCAGGTACAGCTCACCCACCACACCCACGGGCACCTGGTCGAGGTTCTCGTCCAACACCAGCAGCCCGGTGTCATCGGCGGGTCCACCGATGGGCACCGACACCTCGTCCGCGGCGGTCACCTCGTGCGCGGTCACATCGACCGCCGCCTCGGTGGGCCCGTACAGGTTGTGCAGCGCGGTCGCCGACAGCTTGCGCAGCCGCGCGGCGGTGGCGGCGGGCAGCGCCTCACCGGAGGCGAACACCATCCGCAACGACGACAGGTCCACAGCGGCCCCGCTGTCGCCCAGTTCCCCGACGAACGCGGCCAACATCGACGGCACGAAGTGGGTCACGGTGACCCGATGCGCCGCGATCAACGCCGCCAGATACGCGGGATCACCGTGGCGGCCGGGTTCAGCGACAATCAGTCGCGCACCAACTTGCAAGGGCCAGAACAACTCCCACACCGACACGTCGAAGGTGTACGGCGTCTTCTGCAACACCACATCGGCCTGCGACATCGGATAGCGCCGCTGCCGCCAGTCCAGATTCGCCACGATCGCCCCGTGCGTCACCGCCACACCCTTGGGCCGCCCCGTTGACCCGGAGGTGAAGATGACATACGCGGTATTTCCCGCCCGCACCCCGGAATCCACCGCGCCCGGCACAGCCGACCAGTCGAGATCATCGGTGCGCAACACCGGCGCCCCGTTCAGATCCGGCTCGTCACACGCGCGCGTGACCACCACCACCGGCCGCGCCACCTCGAGCACATAGTGCAACCGATCCACCGGATGATCGGGATCCAACGGCACATACGCACCGCCGGCGCGCACGATCGCGTGCACCGCCACGATCAGCTCGACACTGCGTCGCATGGCCAACCCGACCAGCGACTCCGGCCCCACACCCAACTGCACCAACCGACCCGCCAACACCGCGACCCTGGCATCGAACTCGGCATAGGTCAGCACCACGTCACCGAACTGCACCGCCACCGCATCCGGCGTGGCAGCCAGCTGCGCGGCGAACCGGTCGACCAGCGTGGCCGCAGCCACCTCGGAGATCCCCAGCGCCGCCAGCACATCGACAGCCAACGAATCCAACAGCACCCCGAAGGTCCCCTCGGCGGCATCGACCACCGCGGGGAACATCTCGGCGAGCACCACCTGCACCAGCGTTTCCGCGTCCAACGCCCCGCCGGTCATCTCGCCCATCGCCGTGAGCTGCGCATCCAGGTCGGCATAGGACACCGCGACACCGTCGAACTCGACCGCGATCCGCGCCGGTTCCATCGCCGCGACCGTCGCCACCAGCGCTGCCAGCTGTTCTGTTTCCGCGCGCGCCGGGGTGGAGTTGGTCATCTGGATTGCCTTCCCTCTACCGGCCACGGGTCACACCACACGGCCGCAAACAAACTCATCGAACTCCCGGTTCGCGACCGGGGCGGGATCGACGCGGGGGTGGCCAACCTCGGGCAACCTGCCCGAAATCCACCCGTACGCGTCAGCATTCAGCGCGATCGGCTATGACACGATCGCAATATCCCGGCTCATCTCCCGACCTCCATCGTCAACCACCAACACCTGACACACGCGTTTCGCAGACGAGGAGAAGCGTATTCGTTTCAATAATAAACCGGACCAGATTCAGTCAAAACAGCAGCACGGGTTCTTACTGTGTCCAGTCACATTAGGTCACGCAACGTTGCATCACCGTTGCATCATCGTGATCCGCGTCACGAACAGGTTTGGCACGACAAAACCCCCGCCGTTCGCAACGGCGGGGGTTTTGGTGATCAGTGCGAACGCTTACTCGGCGACGACGGTTTCCTCGACGGCGACCGGCTCGGCGGCGGCGTCGTCCTCGACCGGGACCAGCGAGATCTTGCCGCGGTTGTCGATGTCGGCGATCTCCACGCGCAGCTTGTCGCCGACGTTGACCACGTCTTCGACCTTGGCCACGCGCTTGCCGTTGCCCAGCTTGGAGATGTGCACCAGACCGTCACGGCCCGGCAGCAGCGACACGAACGCACCGAAGGCGGTGGTCTTGACGACCGTGCCCAGGAAACGCTCGCCGACCTTGGGCAGCTGCGGGTTGGCGATGGCGTTGATCATGTCGATCGCGGCCTGGGCGGAAGGCCCATCGGTCGCACCGACGAAAACAGTGCCGTCATCTTCGATGGAGATGTTGGCGCCGGTTTCCTCGGTGATCTGGTTGATCATCTTGCCCTTGGGCCCGATGACCTCGCCGATCTTGTCGACCGGGATCTTGATGGCCGTCACGCGCGGGGCGTAGGGGCTCATCTCGTCGGGGTCGGTGATGGCCTCGGCCATCACGTCCAAGATGGTGGTGCGGGCGTCGTGCGCCTGGTTCAGCGCACCCGCGAGGACCTGCGAGGGGATGCCGTCGAGCTTGGTGTCCAGCTGCAGGGCGGTGACGAAGTCACGGGTGCCTGCCACCTTGAAGTCCATGTCGCCGAAGGCATCCTCGGCGCCGAGGATGTCGGTGAGCGCGACGTAGCGGACCTCTTCGACACCCTTGTCATTGGTGATGGTGTCCGACACCAGGCCCATGGCGATGCCCGCGACCGGCGCCTTCAGCGGCACACCGGCGTTGAGCAGCGACAGGGTCGAGGCGCAGACCGAACCCATCGAGGTCGAGCCGTTGGAGGACAGTGCCTCCGAGACCTGACGGATGGCGTACGGGAACTCCTCCTGCGAGGGCAGCACCGGCATCAGCGCACGCTCGGCGAGCGCGCCGTGGCCGATCTCGCGACGCTTCGGCGAACCGACGCGGCCGGTCTCGCCGGTGGAGAACGGCGGGAAGTTGTAGTGGTGCATGTAGCGCTTGGAGGTCTCCGGGCCCAGCGAGTCGACCTGCTGTGCCATCTTCACCATGTCGAGGGTGGTGACGCCCATGATCTGGGTCTCGCCACGCTCGAAGATCGCCGAACCGTGAGCGCGCGGGATCACGTCGACCTCGGCGGACAGCTCGCGGATATCGGCCAGGCCACGCCCGTCGATGCGGAAGCCGTCGGTGAGGATGCGCTGGCGAACCAGCTTCTTGGTCACCGAGCGGAACGCGGCACCCAGTTCCTTCTCGCGACCGACGAAGTCGTCACCCAGGCGTCCGAGCACCTCGGCCTTGATCTCGTCGATCTTGGCCTCGCGGACCTGCTTGTCGGCAATGCTCAGCGCGTCGTTGAGCTCACGCTTGGACGTGCCCTCGACAGCCTCGAACACATCGGGGCCGTACGGCGGGAACAGCGGGAAGTCCTGAGTCGGCTTGGCAGCCAGCGCCGCCAGGTCGGCCTGCGCACGGACCAGACGCGCGATGAACGGCTTCGCGGCTTCCAGACCCTGGGCCACCACGGCCTCGGTCGGCGCCTGCGCACCGTCTTCGATCAGCGCGATGACCTTGTCGGTGGCCTCGGCCTCGACCATCATGATGGCGACGTCGCCGGTGTCGGTGACACGGCCCGCGACGACCATGTCGAACACGGCGCCTTCGAGCTGCTCGACGGTCGGGAACGCGACCCACTGCTCACCGATGAGGGCGACGCGAACGCCACCGATCGGGCCCGAGAACGGGATGCCCGACAGCTGGGTCGACGCCGAGGCGGCGTTGATGGCCACCACGTCGTACAGGTCGACCGGGTTCAGGCTCAGCACGGTGACAACGACCTGGATCTCGTTGCGCAGACCGTCGATGAAGGTCGGGCGCAGCGGCCGGTCGATCAGGCGGCAGGTCAGGATCGCGTCGGTGGAGGGACGGCCCTCGCGACGGAAGAACGAGCCGGGGATGCGACCCGCGGCGTACATGCGCTCTTCGACGTCGACCGTGAGCGGGAAGAAGTCGAAATGATCCTTGGGGTGCTTGCCGGCGGTGGTCGCCGACAGCAGCATGGTCTCGTCGTCCAGGTAGGCGGCGACGGAGCCCGCGGCCTGCTTGGCCAGACGGCCGGTTTCGAAGCGGATGGTGCGGGTGCCGAAGCTACCGTTGTCGATCAGCGCGACCGACTCGAAAACACCGGGCTCGACCTCGACCGCAGTCGATGCACGTTCAGTTGTCTGCGTCATATTTTCTTCTCTCGACCTCTCGTCTCGCTGGACCGCGCTGCCGTTTCCAGGCGCATGTGCACCCTGGTGGGCGCGGAACCAGCTGTCGTCAGCCGTACCGGACACGGACACGTGGAAACCCTCCTGGCTTGCCACGCGCAGCACCCGGCCGAATCCCCTTGGAAGCGGCGACGCAGAGGCGGTCATCGATCGAAGCCCGACGGCGGTTAGAACAACGCCTGCCGAAAGGCCACTACCGAAGACCGACGCCACGCGGACGGGTACACACGGCTGTCACATGTTGAATACACAAATAGCCAACGAGAAGAAGTGTACTTCTTCCCGCTGGCTAGATGTCGACCGCCTCCCTCAGGATGGCATGTCATACGAACTCGAGCACCACGTTTTCGGCCGCCCCGGATCCGAGGGGCGAGACGGAACGCCGAAGGCGCAGTATCGCCCCTCGGATTCGGGGTTACGAGGCCGAAAACCCGCGGCACCAGCCGCAAAAATTACCGACGCAGGCCGAGGCGCTCGATGAGCGAACGGTAGCGGTTGATGTCATTGGCCTGCAGGTACTTCGACAGGCGACGACGACGACCGATCAGGGCCAGCAGGCCGTGACGGGTGTGGTGATCGTGCTTGTGCGTCTTGAGGTGCTCGGTCAGGTCCGAGATCCGCTTCGACAGCAGCGCGATCTGCGCCTCCGGCGAGCCGGTGTCGGTGGGGTGCAGGCCGTACTCGGCGAGAATCGCCGACTTCTGCTCGGTGGTCAGCGCCATGGCTGGACTCCTATTTTCAGTTCCGCGCTCGAAGTTCCGGTTACCCGGGATGGGCGCCGCCGCGGACCGCAGCAAACCCGAGGAGCCACTTTACCCGACGCAACAATGCGCTAACGAATCGGCCTCAGGCCTCGTCGGCGGTGAGGACCTTGCGGGCGGCCTCGACATCGCGGCCCATGGCTTCGACCAGTTCGTCGATGGAGTCGAACTTGCGCATCCCGCGCAGCTGTTCGACGAAATCCACGCCGACGTGCTGCCCGTACAGGTCCGCCTCACCGTCGAGCACGAAGGCCTCCACGGTGCGCGTGCGACCCGAGAAGGTCGGGTTGGTGCCCACCGAGATCGCCGCCATCGCCCGCTGTCCGGGCGCGACCGTGCCGATGGTCGGCCCGTCGCCCAGCACGGTGAACCAGCCCGCGTACACCCCGTCGGCGGGGATCGCGGCGTGCATCGTGGGCGCCACATTGGCGGTCGGGAAGCCAAGACCACGCCCACGCCCGTCGCCGCGCACGACGATGCCTTCCACCCGATGCGGGCGGCCCAGCGCCTCGGTCGCGGCGGCCATATCGCCGGCGTTCACGCAGGCGCGAATGTAAGTAGAGGAGAACGTGACCGCGTGCTCACCGAGCAAGGTCACGCCGTCGACCTCGAAACCCAGCCGCTCGCCCAGCTCACGCATCGTGTCGACCGTGCCCGCGGCCTTCTTCCCGAAGGTGAAGTTGTCGCCGACCACCACCTCGCTCACGTGCAGTCGATCCACCAGCAGGTCGTTGACGTACTCGCTGGGCGCGAGCTTCATGAACTCCTGGGTGAACGGCATCACACAGAACACATCGATGCCCAGCTGCGCGGCCAGTTCCGCGCGCCGGGTCAACGTGGTCAGCTGCGCGGGATGCGAACCGGGTCGCACCACTTCCATCGGGTGCGGATCGAAGGTCATCAGAACCGACGGGACACCACGCTGTTCGGCGGCGGCCACCGCGCGGCTGATCAGCTGCGCGTGCCCCCGGTGAACTCCGTCGAACACGCCGATCGTGAGAACGCAACGCCCCCAGTCGCCGGGCACGTCGTCCAGACTTCGCCATCTCTGCACACCGCGAAGCCTACGCAAAGCACGACGCGAACAGAATTCCGGTGCGACGAGTTCACCGGCGTGCCGGTTCGCCGATGTGTCATTCGGGCCAGGGATGCCTAACATTGAAAACGTGCCAGGTAAACGAGATGTCGCGACCCGCCGTGCGTCCACGCAGCCCGGCGAGCAGGCCGAACTCAGTCCCACCGCCACCCTCGCCCCCGATTTGTCGGCGGTGGCGCAGGACTATCTGAAGGTGATCTGGACCGCGCAGGAGTGGTCGCAGGAGAAGGTGTCGACCAAGCTGCTCGCCGAACGCATCGGCGTCTCGGCCTCGACCGTGTCCGAGGCGGTCCGCAAACTCACCGACCAGGGCCTGGTCGAACACGCCCGCTACGGCGCGATCACCCTGACCGAACACGGCCGCCGCGCCGCGGTCGCGATGGTGCGCCGCCACCGCCTGATCGAGACGTTCCTGGTGAACGAACTGGGTTACGGCTGGGACGAGGTCCACGACGAAGCCGAAATCCTCGAACATGCCGTCTCCGATCTGCTCATGACGCGCATCGACGCCAAACTCGGCTACCCCGACCGCGACCCCCACGGCGACCCGATCCCCTCCGCCGACGGCGCGGTCCCCACACCCCCCGCCCGCCAACTCAGCGACTTCGCCGCGGGCGAATCAGGCCGGGTCGCGCGCATTTCCGACTCCGACCCCGCGATGCTGCGCTACTTCGACTCCGTCGGCATCGCCCTCGACACCTCCATCGCCGTCGAGGAACGCCGCGACTTCGCCGGCACCATCGCCGTGCGCATCGCCGCCGCCGATTCCCCTACCGAACTGGGAACCCTTGCCGCCGAAGCTATTTGGTTGACCGCCTAGCAGTCGAAGAAACGCTTGAACCGGTCGGGAACACCGTCGGCGGTGGCCTTCGCCCAGCAGATGGTGTGCGGGAAGATCGTGTACGTCTGCCATCCGCCGACGTTGGAGTTGATGATCTGCTGGTTGTCGCCTCGGCTGTCCCAGCGGACCACCGCCCACGCCCCGTCGCAGAGGTCGATGGTGATCGCAGGCGCGGGATCGACCCCGAGGCTGGTTTCGATGGTCGTCTCGTCGCAGTTGGGTGAGCTGGTCATGTTGTTGAACTCCAGGGTCCCCTTCTGGGTGGCGCCCGCGGTCGTCAGGAACAGCGTGTGCATGCCGACGGGGACCGGGCTGCTGCCCTCGGGCGGGGTCATGCCGAAGTAGTAGCAGCCGACCGGCACGTTCGGGAACGTGGCGATGCCCTGTGCGTCGGTGTGCGCGTCGAATCGCGCGGCCTCCGACGTCTCGCCCGTCTTGATGTCGTGCGAGACCGGGTCACAGGGTCGATGTAAGGCCAAGTGCACCAGCACATTCGGCACCGGCGAACCGGCCACCGTCCGGGTCGACAGGATGATCGTGCCCGTGGGTTGCGGCGTCGGTGCCGGTTTCGTCGTCACCGATCCGCCCGATGATGCGGTGGTCGACGGCGCGGGCACGATCGTGGGCTGGTCGGTGCCCGAAGCCGGCGTGATGACCGTTGTCGTCACGCTCGTCGTCGGCGTGGTGCTCGGCCGCACCGAACTCGACCCCGGCGCCTGCGCATCCCCACTACCGCACCCCGCGAGCACCAGTGTCACACCGGCGATCACCCCGATCCAAGACTTTCCCATCATGATCTACCCCTCTGCAGCGAAAGCCATACTTCTCGGCTATCGCCCACCCCGATTACGGCGTTAACCCCTGTCCACCACCCCTGACACCCGGCGTAATCACGCAAAACGTCGCCCACCGATCAGTTTCCTGATTATTCGGCGTCGAATTGCGTGATTTCGCCGGTCTCACCGCGACAAGAAGTCCAGCAGCACACGGAATTCCGACAGTGACAGGTACCCGTCGCCGTCCTGGTCGGCGGCCGCGAGCAGGTCGGCAGCCGGTTCGTCGATGCGGCCCGCACCCACGTGCCGAATCAGCGCGTCCAGTTCGGTGACCGAGATCCGGCCGTCGCCGTTGATATCGAAGACCCGAAACGCCGCGTCGGCGTCGGTGACCTCGATCCGCCCCTGCACCACCGCGGCATCGAACTCGGCACGGGAGACCAGAAAATCCCCGTTGGTGTCCGCGGCGGCGACCATCCGCTCGACAGCCTCCCGATCGACTTCGACTCCCGCGGAACGAATCCCGTCGACGATGTCCTCCACCGACACCAGCCCGTCCCCGTCGCGATCCCACAGCGTGAACGTATCGACCGACTCTGCACTCATCTCACGATCCCTCTCCCGCGACCACCCTCGGCCGGTCCCGCCACTCTACGGATTCCCCGAAGCCGGTGCGGCACACAACGAGTCGGCCAGACGGTCGGCAACCTTCCCGCTCAGCGGCGCGCGAGTCACCGAGAGCCGATACCAGAGCACGCCGAACGCTTGATCTACCAGCAGCTCCACGTCGTCGGGGTTCGCCCCGGTCGTTTCGTTTGCGCCCGGTATGGGCGGGCGGGCGATGCCGGGCTCGGCCCTGCTCGAGACCACCGGCCGCCGGACCGGTCTCGCGCGCCGGACGCCGATCGGCGGCACGCGCGTGGGTGACTCGTTCTGGCTGGTCAGCGACCACGGCGCAGCCTCGGCCTACGTTCGCAACATCGAGGCGAATCCGCAGGTCCGGCTGCGCCTTCGCTTCCGCTGGCACACCGGCACCGCCCACCCGCTTCCCGCCGATGACGCACGCGCTCGGCTTCGCGAGCTACCCCGGTTCAACAGCATGATGGTGCGCATGCTCGGCACGGATCTGCTCACGGTCCGGATCGATCTGGACTCCACCGCAGATCCGCATCGCTCGCGGACATCCCCTAAGACGCTGTAGGACAACATCTTTCGTCGGGATCGCTCAGCTCGCATGACCGTCGAGACGCGCGGCGTTACCGATTCGGCAGCGCCGACCACCCCTCACCCCCGGCGACGATCCGGCGTAATCGACCAATTCGCCCTCCCTGAACCAGTTTTTCGGGTTACGAGGCGGCGGATTGGTCGATTAGGCCGGACTACGAGTCGGCCAACCGACCCGTGAGGTCAGTCGCCGATTCCGCGCGGGCGCACCACGATGACCGAACCCGCGCGTTTGCCGCTTTCCTGGAGCAGGGCGATGGCTCGACCGCGGGGATCGATGGCGGCATAGACGCCTTTGATGCCGACGGGGTCGAGCCAGCGGCCGGTGCGCAAGTCGGTGGCTTGGGATTCGTCGATGTCGCGGAGGGGGAACGCGGTTTTGACGGCGGTGTCGACGTCGAGGCTCAGCAGGGGCTGGTCGGCTTCGGCGGCGGCGGCGAGTTGTTCGAGGGTGCGGGCGTGTTCGAGGGTGAAGGGGCCGACTCTGGTGCGGCGCAACGCGGTCAGGTGGCCGCCTACGCCGAGGGCGGCGCCGAGGTCGCGGGCCAGGGCTCGGATGTAGGTGCCGGAGGTGCATTCGACATCTACGTCGAGGTCGACGAAGTCATCCACGTCGCGTCGGGCCAGAATGTCGAAGCGCGACACCGTGACCGGGCGGGCGGCCAACTGCACCTCTTCGCCCGCACGGACGCGGGCGTAGGCGCGTTCGCCGTCGACTTTGATGGCGCTCACGGTGGCGGGCACCTGCTCGATGTCACCGGTCAGGGCGGCGACACCGGCGGCGATCGCCTCGTCGGTGACGTGCAGCGCGGGGGTCGTCGCGATGACTTCGCCTTCGGCGTCATCGGTGTTCGTGGCTTGTCCGAGCCGGATCGTCGCGGTGTAGGCCTTGGTGGTGAGCAGCAGCTGGCCGAGCAGTTTCGTGGCCCGCTCCACCCCGAGCACCAGCACACCGGTGGCCATCGGGTCCAGGGTGCCCGCGTGCCCGACCTTCTTGGTTTGCAAGATCTTTCGGCTGCGCGCCACCACATCGTGGCTGGTGAGTCCACTGTCTTTGTCGACGATCACCAGACCGCCGAGCTCGCCGACCCGCGATACCCGCGCCGCCATCAGACGTGCGCGATCGCGGTCAGGATCAGCCCGTCGGCGATCAACCAGCTGCCGTCGAACTTCGTCAGCGGGGCGCCGCCGTCGTTGGTCAGGCCCGGCACGAGCAGTTCCGTGTGAAAGGTTCCCGATCCCGAATCCGCTGTGCGGGAATCGATCTCGAACGTGATGTGCGCGTCCTCGAAACCCAGCCAGCGCAGGGTCAGCGGGAACCAGGCCTTGTAGGTGGCCTCCTTGGCGCAGAACAACAGTCGATCCAGGTGCAGCCCCTCGCCGGGGGTGGCAGCCAGCCACTCGCGCTCGGCGGGCAGGCTGACCGAATCGAGCACGCCGTCGGGCAGCGGACCGTGCGGTTCGGCATCGATGCCCACCGAACGGAAACGCAGCGCGTGCGCCATCGCGGCCGCGCGGTAGCCGTCGCAATGGGTGAGGCTGCCGACGATGCCGCGCGGGAACAGCGGCATTCCGCGCTCCCCCTTGCCGATCGCGACGGGCTTCTCACCGAGTTCCTCGAGAGCAAGGCGGGCACAGTGCCGGGCGCCGATGAAATCGCGGCGACGCTTCTCGACGGACTTGGCGATCAGGTGTTCTTCGGCGGGGTGCGCCGTCAATTCCTCCGGGAACGCCAAGAGCTCCGCCGAAGCGACACTTCTCGGCAAAATCCTCTCCAGCAAAGCTTGTCCGCCTCTCCGCGTATTCAAGCCAGACTCCAGGTGCTGGTTGCGCAGCGTTGACGTCTGGCGGTACCGGGGGTGGGCGGGTTTGCTCGTGCCCGGTGAACTACCTCTGTGCTTACGAAATCAGGTGGTGGGATTTCGTGCAAATTTGCTTCTAGATGCCTCTTCTGCGTTCCGCCTTCGCGCGCATTTCCTCGGCCGCGGCTTCCATTTCCGGGGTGACCTTGAAATGGCCGCCCCAGGCATTCAAGTCGCCTTCGGCGTAGGTGGGTTCGGGCAGGATTTGGCGCAGGAGCGGATCCGGGACGCCTCGGCGCTTCCATTCGCGGGGGTAGCCCAGCGAGACCTCTTCGAAGCGGACGCCGTCGTAGTAGGTGGTGCGGGGGATGTGGAGGTGGCCGTAGACCGAGCAGACCACGTTGTAGCTGGTGTGCCAGTCGGCGGTCAGGTCGGTGCCGCACCAGAGGGAGAATTCGGGGTAGAACAGGATTTCCGTGGGCTGGCGGACCAGGGGGAAGTGGTTGATCATCACCAGCGGGGTTTCCGGCGGCAGCGCGTCGAGGCGGCGCTGGGTGTACTGGACGCGGGCGTGGCACCAGGCGTCGCGGGTGAGGTACGGGTCGGGGGTCAGCAGGAACTCGTCGGTCGCCACGACATTGCGTTCGCGCGCCAGCGCCAAACCCTCCGCCTTGGTCTTCGTGCCCGCGGGCCGCCACGAGTAGTCGTACAGCAGAAACATCGGCGCGAGGGTGACCTGCCCGCCGTACTTCTCCGCACCCGACCCCGTCCACACCGGAAACGGATCCTCCGGCGTCACGACATCCAGGTCACGACACATCGCCACCAGATAGTCGTACCGCGCGGCCCCGTGCATCTGCACCGGATCCTTCGGCGTGGTCCACAACTCGTGATTGCCCGGCACCCAGATCACCTTGGCGAACCGGCTACGCAACAACCCCAGCGCCCACCGCACCTCCTCGGCCTTCTCCCCCACATCCCCGGCAACGATCAACCAGTCCTCGGGCGAATCAGGCTGGATCTGCTCCACCACAGGCCTATTCCCCTGATGCCCCACATGCACATCACTGACCGCCATCAACTTCGGAATCACCTGTCCACAGTGGCACACGACTCATCGGCCGGGTCATGCACCATGGCGACCCACGCGAACACCGCGTCTCTACGCCGCTCCGCTCGGCACCTCCGCGCCCACGGTGGCCCACCGACCCGACCTCGCTCGCGCGACGACCGCGATCAATCGCAGCAGCATGAACGCGACTAAACCTGTCCAGATTCCGGCCACACCCCAGTCGAAGATCAGGGAGAGCCAGATCAGGGGTAGGAAGCCGGTGAGGGCGGCGGCCAGGGTGGTGGTGCGGAGGTAGGCGGCGTCGCCTGCGCCCAGGAGGACGCCGTCGAGGGCGAAGACGGCGCCGGCGACGGGGATCATCGCTACGAAGAACCACCAGATGACGTGGGTGCGGTCCAGGACCTGGGCGTCGTCGGTGAACAGCAGGGGGATCACGTTCGCGCCTGCGGCGAAGACTGCGGCCAGGAATAAGGCGAACAGGACGGACCAGACGGTGACGCGGCGGGCGATTGCTTTGGCGCCGTGGACATTGCTCGCGCCCAGGGCCGCGCCGACCAGGGTTTGGGCGGCGATGGCCAGCGAATCCAGGGTCAGGGCAAGGAAATTCCACAATTGCAGGACTACTTGGTGGGCGGCCACGGAGGCGGCGCCGAAGCGGGCGGCTACGGCGGCGGCGGAGACGAAGCAGATCTGGAAGGACAGGCTGCGGACGATGAGGTCACGGCCGAGGACCAGTTGGGCGCGCATCACCGCGAGTTGCGGACGTAGCGAAACCCGTTCGCGCAGCAGCGCATAGGCGAACAAGACTCCTGAGACCGACTGGCCGACGAGGTTCGCCACCGCGGAACCGGCCAGTTCCATGCGCGGCGCGCCGAGTAATCCGTACACCAGCACCGGGCACAGCACAGCCGAAAGTGCCAGCCCCACAACAACATAGGTCAGCGGTCTGCGGACGTCCTGCACCCCACGCATCCACCCGTTACCCGCCATGGCCAACAGAATCAACGGCACCCCGAAGATCGCGATCCGCACCCAGACCAACGCTTCCCCGGCAATTTCCCCGCCACCGGACAGCACCGAACACAGTGGTGCCGCGAACAATTGGATCACCGCCACGATCACCGCACCGACCGCCAACCCCACCCAGCTGGCCTGCACACCTTCCTCGACAGCGCCGGTCCGGTCCCCCGCACCATGTCTGCGGGCCGCGCGCGCCGTCGTTCCATAGGACAGGAACGTGAGCTGCGTACTCACCGTCCCGAGAATCACCGCCCCCACCGCGAGCCCGGCCAATGCCAGCGCACCCAACCTGCCGACCACCGCGATATCGAACAGCAAGTACAGCGGCTCGGCGACCAACACCCCCAACGTGGGCACCGCGATCCCGAGAATGCGCGCCGGGCCGACCGTCTCAACGGTGTCGTCTATCGACTTCGCAGTCCCCACACCCACCACCGTCCCTAGGACCGATCGGCGCGAACGCTACCGACCTGCCGATCGTGGCACACCCCACCGACAACTTCGGACCGGCCACGCTGCGCCCCAGGTCAGGGCCGGGCGAACAGGTTTCCGACGAACTCCAGCACACTGTCGCGCGAGACCACTTCGATCTCGCTGTGACCCACCGTGTGCACGTCGAACTCGTAATCGGTTCCCGCCGCCTGCAATTGGGCCAGGTAGGCCAACGTCATGGGCAGCGGCACCACCATGTCCGTGGCCCCGTGCGTGATCAACAAGGGTTGTTCGAAGCGAGTCGGCGCGGCCATGTACGCGCGCAGAGCCTCGCCGATCTCGGAAACGGGCGCGGCGAGCATCGTGCCGAAAGTGGTACCAGCGGCGACTCGGTCGAAATCCTCGACGCAACTGGACGCGATGGCATCGACAAGTGCGCGGCCCGTGGGCGTGAGAATCCTGTTCACGTCGATATCAGAACGGGTGAGCCTGAGCCCGGCCAACATCCCCGCGAACGGGCCGATCAGCTTGTCCTCCATCGGGAAATTCGTGGTCGCGGGGCTGATCTGCGCGAACACAGTTTCGAAGTTGGACTCCGGTGCCATGGCAGCGGTTCCGCGAAAATCCAGCTCCGGCGCGTACTGCGGCGCGATGCTGCCGGTGGCCAGGGCCGCGTGTCCACCCTGCGATGCCCCGACCACAGCCCAGGTCGTCGACAGTGCGGGCTCGGCGGCGCGGGCCGCGCGGACCAGATCGATGGTCGAGGTCGCCTCGGTGCGCGTGTGTAGATAGGGGTGCGGGAACGTCGAGTTCGGTGACAGACCCAGGTAATCCGGCGCGACAACGGCCCATCCTCGATCGAGAAACGCCTGCATGATGGCCTGTTCCTGGACACCGCGGGACGTGGTGATGCCGCAATGCCCGGCCAAACCCATGGTCGGGTGATCCCAGGCAACCACCCGATAGCCATCGGCAGGAGCGGGCGAGTCGGGCAGCAACAGCAACCCCGAAGCCGAAACCGTCTCGCCGACAGGACCTTCCGTGCGGTACTCGAGAATCGATGCACGATTCCACGTACCCCACCCTGGTTCCTGCACCGTGCGCCCGAGCAGCTGCCCGGTCGAGTCCGGCGCGGCCTGCGCGACCGACCCACCGAGCGTGACCAGCAACGCCGTCAACGCCAACCCGGCCCACCTCGACACCACATCGCCTCCACACGTCAGCCCAACAGCCAGGCTCTGACCCTAACCAACCGAAGCCAGTCGCACAGGGCCGAACGAATACGCCCGCAGCCTCGATACGACGAAGTCCCGCGAAATGTGGACGGCAGCCCCCCAACCGGTGATACTGGTCACCTGCCCAGCTCGGGCAGTACCCCGCGAACCGAGTTCGCCCGAAAAGACTCAGGACCACCCATGGCGTTTGTGCAGCGATGGCGGGTGATCACGGCATTCGCCCTGGTCGGCGCGGCGACCCAACTCGTATGGCTCACCTACGCGCCGGTGACCACCGTGGCCGCGGAGCACTTCGGCGTCTCCGAGTCGGCGATCGGGTGGCTGGCGAACATGTTCCCGCTGCTCTACGTCGTGCTGGCCATCCCCGCCGGGATCATGCTGGACCGCTGGTTCCGGCCGAGCCTGATCGCCGGTGCCGCCCTCACCGCGATCGGCGCCGCGTTGCGCCTGGTCGACGACGGATTCGTGATGGTGCTGGTCGGCCAAACCGTCGTCGCGATCGCCCAACCCCTGGTGCTCAACGCGATCACCGGCATCGCCGGTCACTACCTCGACGAGAAGGACCGCCCCACCGGCATCGCGATCGGCACCGCGAGCACCTTCGCAGGCATGACGGCCGCGTTCCTGCTCGGCGCCGCCCTGCCCGCGGAAAGCCAGCTCACCACGCTGGCCGCGGTCGGCACGATCTTCGCCGCCGTCGCCGCGATCGCACTGACCGTCGAATTGATGCGCGCGGGCACCGGACCCGCCGCGAGCACCTCGACCTCGCTCGCGGCCGTGCGAGCCACCATCGGCGACTCCTACGTGCGGCGACTGTGCCTGACCGTGTTCTTCCCCTTCGGCACCTTCGTGGCCCTGGCGACCTACGGCCAAGCCCTGCTGGAACCCGCCGGCGTCAGCGCGGACTCGGCCAGCATCGTGCTGCTGGTGAATGTCCTGGCGGGCGTGGTCGGGTGCGCGGTGATCCCGGTCGCGGTGCTGCGTCGCGGTATCGAGCTGCCCGCCGTCATGGTCGGCCTCACCGCCAGCGCCGCCGCCTGCCTGCTGGTTGCCGTCGCCCCCAACCTGGCCACCGGCTTCCTGGCCTTCGTCCTGATCGGCCTGACCCTGCTGCCCGCCCTGCCGATCGTGCTGGCCATGGCCGAACGCCACACCGGCACCGCCGAAGGCACTGCGGCAGGCCTGATCTGGATGACCGGCAACCTCGGCGGCCTGGTCGTGGCGGGCCTCACCGGCCTGCTGGTGGACACCCCGGCCTGGGCTTTCGTGCTCTGCGCCACCACCACGATCCTGGGCGTACCCCTCGCCCTTCGGTTGCGCACCAACGCGACCACGCTGAGCGCCCACTAATCGCGAAAACAGTCGAATTCTCGACCGTTGAGCTAAGTTTTGTCCGCTCAGCGTGGTTTCCACCCCGCGAATCAGCCCAACGCAGTAACCAACGCGCGCACAACGCCATCCGGGTCGCCATAAGTGGTGTACCCGGCGGCGAACCGATGACCGCCACCGCCGAATCCACTGGCCACTGCGGCGACGTCGACGCCATCGGTCAGGCCGGGCGCGGAGTCGCGGGAACGCAGGGAGACGGTCCAGCGGTCGTTCTGGCCGCGAGCTTCCTTGAAGACGGCGGCGATCCCCGCCTCGGAAGTCGTGCGGATGACGTCGATGACGCTTTCGACTTCTTCGGGCCCCACGTCATGGGTGTCGGCGGCACGAACCAGCGCGTAGACCAGGCCCACGCCCGCGGCCTGCGGCACGACCACAGCGGAGGACAGCACCTTCGACAGCATCGGCAGCCAGGCATAGGGGTGGGTGTCGAGCAGGACACGGGTGATCTCGGTGCCGTCGATGCCCGTCGCCAGGAGACGCTCGGCCATGGCGTGACTGCCGGGGCGTGCCCAGCGGAACGAGCCGGTGTCGGTGACCAGTCCCGCGAACAGGCAGTGTGCGATGGCGGCGTCGATCGGCACACCCCACGCGTCGAGCAGGCGGGTGACCAGTTCGGTGGTCGAGGCCGCGGTTTCGTCGATCAGGTCGACGGTGCCGAAGCCGTCGTTGGCGCGGTGATGATCGATCACCAATGTCGTTGTCGCGCCGGGCAATCGGTCGGCGAGCGCACCGAGACGGCTGCGCGCACCGCAGTCGACGACGATCAGCAGATCGACCTCGTCGGGCACCTGCGCGGGCGGCAAGACGAGCTCCACGCCCGGCAGCGTGCGCAACGACGCGGGCAGCTCTGCGGGCTCGGCGAAGGACACGCACACCGGTACGTCGCGCCGATGCAGGGCCAAGGCCAGCGCCAGCCCGCTGCCGACGGTGTCGGCGTCGGGCTGCACGTGGCACAGGATGGTCACCGAACGCGCCGCCGCCAGTGCGGCGACGGCGGCGTCCAGTTCGGTCCCGTCGCGGACGCTGGTCATCCGGCGTCCACCGGTCCTGCGCCCGACAGGGCGGTGCCCGCGGGGCGCGCTTGCGCACCCCGCGTGGTCACTCGAGCTACCGGGCGCTGACCGGACATGCCTGCCTACTCGTCCTCGTCGTCGCGATCGACCTTGTACGGGTCCGCGTCGCCCGCGTGCTTGGCGTTGGCGGCGACCTTGGCCACCTCGTCGTCGATGGCGCGAGCCCGAGCCAGCAGCTCTTCCATCTCCCGCGCCACCTCGGGCACCTTGTCCAGGGTGAACGACAGGATCGGCGTGAATTTCACGCCGGTGCCCGCGCCCACCTTGGACCGCAACACGCCCTTGGCCGCGTCCAGCCCCGCGGCGGCCTCGGGGTAGTCGGGTTCGGCGTCGATGGTTTCACCCATCACCGTGTAATAGACATTCGCCTCGCGCAGATCGCCGCTCACCTTGCAATCGGTGACGGTGACGAACCGCAGTCGCGGATCCTTGATCTCGTATTCGATCGCGGTCGCCACGATCGCGGAAATCCGCTTGGCGAGTCGGCGTGCCCTGGCTTGATCCACCATGGGAATCCTCCTCTAACTCAGTCTTCGGGCCCGAAGACGCGGCGGCGTACTGCCAGCAACTCTATCTCCGGACGCGCGGCAACGTGCCGCTCACACTTGTCGAGCACCTCGTTCAGGTGTCCCGTCTCCGCACTGACCATGGCCACCCCGAGCAATGCCCGGCGGTGTAGGTCCTGATCTCCGGCTTCCGCGGCATTCACGCCGAAGCGTTTTTGCAGCTCAGACAGGATCGGCCGGATCACCGACCGCTTCTCTTTGAGCGAATGCACGTCACCGAGCAACAGATCGAATTCGAGCGCACCAATGAACAGCGGTGCTCACCTCCTGTGTGTGTTGTGGGGGTTGTACGCCCGCACGCCGCACCCGAGAATTCGGATGCGGCGTGCGAAGCGGTGTTGCGTTTTATCAGTCGCGCGGCTTTTCACGAAGCTCGTAAGCCTCGATGATGTCGCCGTCCTTGATGTCGCTGTAGGTGACGGTCAGACCGCACTCGAAACCTTCGCGCACCTCGGTGGCGTCGTCCTTCTCCCGCTTGAGCGAGGAGATGGTCATCGTCTCGGCGATCACTCGACCGTCGCGGATCAGGCGCGCCTTGGCGTTGCGCTTGACCGAACCCGACAGCACCATGCAACCGGCGATGTTGCCGATCTTGGACGAGCGGAAGATCGCACGGATCTCCGCGCGGCCCAGCTCGACCTCTTCGTAGATCGGCTTGAGCATGCCCTTGAGGGCCTTTTCGATCTCGTCGATCGCCTGGTAGATGACCGAGTAGTACCGGATATCCACGCCTTCGCGGTTGGCCAGCTCAGTGGCCTTGCCCTCCGCGCGGACGTTGAAGCCGATGATGATCGCGTTGGAGGCCGACGCCAGGTTGACGTTGGTCTCGGTGACGCCACCGACACCGCGGTCGATGACGCGCAGACGCACCTCGTCGTCGATCTCGATACCGAGCAGCGCCTCTTCGAGGGCCTCGACGGTACCGGAGTTGTCGCCCTTGAGGATCAGGTTGAGCTCCGAAGTCTCCTTCAGTGCGGCATCCAGATCTTCCAGGCTGATCCGCTTGCGGCTGCGAGCGGCCAGTGCGTTGCGCTTACGCGCATTGCGGCGATCGGCGATCTGACGGGCGATGCGGTCTTCCTCGACCACGATCAGGTTGTCACCAGCGCCGGGGACGCTGGTGAAACCGATGACCTGGACCGGACGCGACGGGGTCGCCGCGTGGACGTCCGCGCCGTGCTCGTCGACCATGCGACGGACGCGACCGTAAGCGTCGCCCGCCACGATCGAGTCACCGACGCGCAGGGTGCCGCGCTGGATGAGCACGGTGGCAACGGGGCCACGGCCGCGGTCGAGGTGCGCCTCGATGGCGACACCCTGGGCGTCCATGTCCGGGTTGGCCCGCAGGTCGAGCGAGGCATCCGCGGTCAGCAGCACTGCTTCGAGCAGCTGATCGATGTTGGTGCCCTGCTTGGCCGAGATGTTGACGAACATGGTGTCGCCGCCATATTCCTCGGTGACCAGGCCGTACTCGGTGAGCTGCTGCTTGATCTTGTCCGGGTTCGCACCCTCTTTGTCGATCTTGTTGATCGCGACAACGATCGGCACATCAGCGGCCTGTGCGTGGTTGATCGCTTCCACCGTCTGCGGCATGACGCCGTCGTCGGCCGCGACCACGAGGATCGCGATATCGGTGGCCTTCGCACCACGCGCACGCATGGCGGTGAACGCCTCGTGACCCGGGGTGTCGATGAAGGTGATCAGACGCTCTTCGTCGTTGAGGTTGGTGAGCACCTGGTAGGCACCGATGTGCTGGGTGATGCCACCGGCCTCGCCCTCAGCGACGTTGGCCTTACGGATCGTGTCCAGCAGTCGGGTCTTACCGTGGTCGACGTGACCCATGACGGTCACGACCGGCGGACGGTGCTCGAGATCGTCTTCGCCGCCGGCGTCTTCGCCGTAGGTGAGGTCGAACGACTGCAGCAGTTCGCGATCTTCGTCCTCGGGGCTGACCACGTGCACGACGTAGTTCATCTCGCCGCCGAGCAGCTCGAGGGTCTCGTCGTTCACCGACTGAGTGGCGGTGACCATCTCGCCGAGGTTGAACAGGGCCTGCACGAGAGCTGCGGGGTTCGCGTCGATCTTCTCGGCGAAGTCCGACAGCGAGGCGCCACGGGCGAGGCGGATGACCTCACCGTTGCCACGGGGCAGACGCACGCCGCCGACGGCGGGAGCTTGCATGTTCTCGTACTCGGCGCGCTTCGCCCGCTTCGACTTACGACCACGACGGACAGCACCGCCGGGACGACCGAACGCACCGGCTGCGCCACCACGGCCACCGGGACCACCGGGACGACCGCCGCCGCCACCGGGACGACCACGGAAACCACCGGCCGCGGGAGCACCGGCACCGGGAGCACCGGGGGCACCGCCACCGCCGCCACGGTAACCGCCACCGCCTGCGCCACCACCGGGACGGCCTGCGCCGCCACCGCCGGGAGCGCCACCGGGACGACCGCCGCCACCGGGACGACCCGCGCCGCCACCGGGGGCGGGACGTGCCGAACGGGCGGGCATGGCACCGGGGTTCGGACGCGGAGGCATCGAACCCGGGTTGGGACGGGGACCACCGGGACGCGGGGCACCGCCCTGCGCGGCGGCCGGGCGCTGGCCCTGACCACCCTGCGGGCGGGGACCGCCCTGACCGGGAGCCGGGCGAGGACCGCCCTGACCGGGTGCGGGACGGGGACCGCCCTGACCCGGAGTCGGGCGAGTGCCGCCCTGACCCTGGCCCTGACCGGCCGGACGCGGCGCGGGACGCTCACGATCGGGGGCCGAGCTGAACGGGTTGTTACCCACGCGCGGAGCCTTGGGGCCCGGCTTGGGGCCGGGACCGGCAGGACGCGGGCCGGGAGCGGCCGGTGCTGCCTGACCCGGACGGGTCTGTGCCGCGGGAGCCTGCTGAGCCGGACGCGGCGCGGCCGGAGCCGGACGCGGGCCGGGTGCGGGGGTACCTGCGGGCTTGGTGGCCGGAGCCTGCTCGGCGGCCGCAGCGGTGCTCGCGGGTGCCGGGGTAGCGGGCTTGGCTTCGACCGGAGCGGCCTCGACCTTCGGCGCGACCGGCGCGGCAGGAGCTGCCGGGGCGGGCGCGGCCGGAGCCGGACGCGGACCGGGGCGCGGGCCACCGGGGGTGGGCTTGGCGCCGGCCGGACGGGCCGGTGCTGCTGCTGCGGGGGTCGACGGGCCCGGACGGGCCGCCGACTTCGCATCGGCCGCGGGGGCGGCCTTGGATGCGACAGATTCGCGCAGACGACGTGCGACGGGTGCTTCCACCGTCGAGGACGCCGACTTCACGAACTCGCCTTGCTCCTTGAGCTTCGCGAGTAGTTCCTTGCTTGTGACACCGAGTTCCTTAGCCAACTCGTGCACGCGGGCCTTGCCTGCCACTGCTCTCCTCACTGAGAGGCCGAGCAGTGACGCCGCCTAGGTAAGGCGGGCCCGCACGACCTCGGGTTATCTCCGACGGACGTTCATCGTTGGTGCTTCACGTTGTGCTCATGAGTGCTCGTGCCTGTTCTCGAGGTACTGCTCCAGGGCTGAGATATCCAGATTTCCGGACACTCGTAAGGCTCTGCCGAATGCTCGGCGCCGCTCTGCGGAACGCAAACAAGCTGAAACGGGGTGCAACCAGGCACCCCGTCCGGGAAGTCTGCGCCGCGGATCGGGAACAATCGCGACATCGGAATTCCGATGCTGCGCCACGATCCGCAACAGGTCGGCAGATGGCTCACGCTGACGGCATCCGATACAGGTGCGAACGGATTGCGCGGGCCGGTCCTGTACCCACTCTACCGGTGACCCGGTCATAACGACGAACCCTCCCCTGTCGGAAGTTACGAACATGAAATCCGCGGGCCGGGATTCGACGCGTGTTCGGATCAGCCGCGCTGCGCTTCGGGCCGGACCGAGTCGTCCGGTTCCGGGGCGGCATCGCTGCGGATATCGATGCGCCAGCCCGTCAGACGGGCAGCCAGGCGGGCGTTCTGCCCCTCCTTGCCGATCGCCAGCGACAGCTGGAAGTCCGGCACGACCACGCGCGCGGCCCTGGCCTCCGGATCCACGACGGTGACCGATACCACCTTCGACGGCGACAGCGCGTTGCCCACGAAGGTCGCGGGATCCTCGTCGTAGTCGATGATGTCGATCTTCTCGCCGGCCAGTTCGCTCATCACATTGCGCACGCGCTGACCCATCGGACCGATGCACGCACCCTTGGCGTTCACGCCGGGCACCGTGGACTGCACCGCGATCTTGGACCGGTGACCCGACTCGCGTGCCACCGCGACGATCTCCACGGACCCGTCGGCGATCTCGGGCACCTCGAGCGAGAACAGTCGACGCACCAGGTTCGGGTGCGTACGCGAGAGCTGGATCTGCGGGCCACGCTGGCCGCGCGAGACGCCGTAGACGTAGCACTTGATGCGATCGCCGTGCTCGTAGGTCTCGCCGGGTACCTGCTCGGCGGGCGGGATCAGACCCTCGGCGCCGTTGGCCTCGCTGCCGATGCGCACCACCACGATGCCGCGGGCGTTGGCCCTGGCGTCGCGCTGCACCACACCGCCCACGATCTCGCCCTCGTGGGCGGCGAAATCACCGAACGACTTCTCGTTCTCGGCGTCGCGTAGTCGCTGCAGCACCACCTGGCGGGCGGTGGTGGCGGCGATGCGACCGAAACCCTCTGGGGTGTCGTCCCATTCGGTGACCAGGTTGCCGTCGGCGTCGAGTTCGCGCGCCATCACGCGCACCACACCGGTCTTCTGGTTGATGTCGATGCGGGCGTTGGCCTCGTGGCCGTCGGTGTGCCGGTAGGCGGTCAGCAGTGCCGACTCGATCGCCGAGATCACGGTCTCGATCGAGATGCCTTTGTCGGCGACGATCGCGCGCAAGGCTTCGATTTCAATATTCATTCCGCAACCCCTTCGGTGGGAGTGTCACTGTGTTGTCCTGGTGCGGCGAGGTCGGCCGGTTCCGCGCCCGGAACGGGGCGGCCCGGCGCGATGCCGCCCGCGAGTTCGAGTTCGGCGGCACCGGGTGCGTTGAACTCGACCTGCACGACGGCCTCGGCGATGTCGGTGAGCGGCACGTGCACGCGATGCGGCTTGTTCTTGCCGCCGAGCACGAGCGCGATGGTGGGGTTGTCAGCGTCGTCGGCCAGCTGGCCCACGCGCGCGTCGAAACGGGCTTTGTCTTCGACCCGGTCGGCACCGTCGGCCAGCTTCACGCGGACCTTGCGGCCCTGCGCGCGGCGCCAATGCCGTTCGGTGGTCAGCGGGCGATCCACGCCGGGCGTGGTCACTTCCAGCAGATAGGCGGACTCGCCGAAATCGCCTGCGGCATCGAGAAGTTCGGACATATCGCGACTGAGTGCGGCGATGGCGTCCAGGTCGGCGGGGCCGTCGCTGTCGACGGTCACCTTCACCCGAACCGGAGCCAACTCACCATTGCCCGCGGCCACGATCGCAACGCCCTCGAGGTCGAATCCCCGGCGTGCGACGAGCTCAGCGACTAGCTGGCTCACCCTTTCCTCGGTGGGCATCGGCATATGGGCGGCTCCTGGTTCAGTTGTGACGCGATCGGAAATATCTACGCTGAAGGTCTAGCGTAACGCGCTCAGAGAGTGTAAAGGACTAGGCGGCGTGCACCGCGCACCGGTCCGACTCGGCGTGCCCGCCCGTGTCGCGGCGTGCGCGAGACCCCCGCGCGCGATCTGGCACGATGGTGCACGTGCCCCACCGCCATCCCGTCCCGCGCCATGCCGGGCGACCTTCCGGCATGAGCCTCGACCGGCACGATCCCCGCACCTCACGGATCGAACGTGTCACCGGACCGCCGTCGACTCCCACCGCCGCGACCCCCTCGCACATGCCTGTCCATGTTCCGTATCCGCCTGCGGCGCAGCAGCTTTCGTCGGCGGGGCTGGTGCAGGTCGATACCGGATCGATGGATCCCGTGCAAGTCGACACCGGAGCGATGGGCCCCGCACGAATCGACACCGGAGCGTTGGGCCCCGTGCGAGCCGACGCCGGATCGACGAACCCCGCGCGAGTCGACACCGCAACGATGGGCCCCGTGGAGGTCGACGCCGGATCGGCTTGGCCCCGTCGCACAATATTCCGATTCGCCGCAGCGAGCGCGATCGGCATTCCGACTGTCGCCGCACTGGCCGCCTGCGCCGAGGACGATACCGTGCACGCCCCGGATCCCCTTGCCGCACAAGAGGTCCTGGCCCGAGCCGACGCCGCCGCCGCGACCGCCGCGATCGCACTGGCTCCGCAGTCGAACACCACACTGGCCACCATCGCCACCGAACGCACCGCCCACGCCGACGCACTGCGCACCGAAATCGACCGCGTGATCGGCGTGTACGGCGACGGCACCACCCCCGTACGCCGCACCGGCGCGCTGACCGTGCCCGGCCCCGACGGTTCGCCGGTGCCTGCCACACAGGCCGAGACCGCGGCCCAGCAGCCGGTGACCATCACACAGTTGCGTGACCAGCTGGTCCGCTCCCAACAGTCCGCCGCCACGCTGGCTGCCACCGAATCCGGTTACCGCGCAGGCCTTCTCGCGTCGATCAGTGCGGCCTGCGCCACCCAGGCAGGAGTCCTGCTGACATGACCGAACAACGCACGGCCCTACAGAACGCCCTGGACGCCGAGTACGCCGCCGTCTACTCCTACGGCGTGATCGCCGCCTACGCCAACACCGACCGCTCCCGCCTGGTCGCGGAGTTCACCGCCGCGCATCGAGCCCGCCGCGACGCCACGATCGAACTCCTGGAAGCGGACGGCACCGCCCCCGAAGCACCCGCCGCCGCGTACGACCCTCCCGCACCCGTCGACGACCCGATCCCGGCGGCCCACCTGGCGGTGAGCGTCGAAACCGACTGTGCCGCAGCGTGGTACGCGGTCGTCGAGAACGCGACCGACAAGTCGGTGCGCGCCACCGCGACCGAAGCGCTCACCGAGGCCGCCATCCGCCGGGCCCGCTGGCAGTCGATCCTGGGTACCAGCCCGTGGACCGTCGCCTTCCCCGGTCAGGCGTAACCCCCGACCTTCGGCACATCCGGCGTAATCGTCCAAAACACCGTCCTCGAGTCCGAATTCCGACTCCGAACGTGCCGTTTTGGACGATTACGCCGGGGCATCCGGCGTAATCACACACACCGCCGTCGCCCATTCAGAAACCTGACTGGAACGAGGCGTTGTGTGTGATTACGGCGGTCAGCCGATCGATGGCTGCACTACGGCCGCATCGCGTACGCGCCGTCGTACGCCTGGACCTGCTGCCACACCCGATCGAAACGCTCCTTGTCCGCAACCGGGCTGCGCAGTGCGCCGATCGCCCAGTCACGCTGCGCTTCGGTGACCGACGGCTTGCCCAGCAGCGCCGAGGCCTGGGTGTTGAAGTCACGGATCTGGAAGTCGAAGATCTGGTCGACGACATCGCGGTCGAGGCCGGTGAGCTGCGCCTGTTCGAGGATCAGCTGCCCGTAGACCACCGTGGAGAACAGGTGGCCGATGGTCAGCATGAAGTCCAGGTCCTTCTGCTGGTCCGCATCCGGTGCCGCGGTGAGCAGCAGCGTCTGCAGCGCCTTGGCCTGCTCGTAGAACCGGGCGACGTTGGGCACGTCGGCTGCCTGCTCGTACGGCGGGGTCCAGTCCGCGAACTGCACCTTGCCCGCGCCTCGCGCCGGTCCCTGCGCCCAGAAGAACGCCTCGTCACCGGCGTCGAGGTTGGTGCCGATGACCGGGTATTCCTTGGGGTTGAACAGGTAGTTGGGCATGAACTTCAGGATCTGGCCCACGTTCACGTGCACGGTGCCCTCGAGGCGCGGCAGGTGGTTGATGTAGCGCGAGGCCTGCGCGAAGTAGGTGGCCTTCTCGAATCCCTTGGCCGCCAACACATCCAGCAGCAGGGTCATGGCGACCTCACCCTCAGAGGTGACCTTGGACTTGGTCATCGGGTTGAACAGCAGGTAGCGGCGGTCCTCGAGGGAGGCGCTGCGGAAGTAGTCCACGGCCCGGTCGCTGAACAGCTTCATCGCGATCAGGCGGGCGTAGGCGTCGACGAAGTTGCCGCGCACATGCCCGAAGTCGGTGACCGGGTTGCCGTAGAGGATGCGGTTGTTGGCGTGGGTGATGGCCTCGAAGAACGAGTGCTCGACCATGCCGATGCTGCCGTGGCAGAGGTTGAACTTGCCCACGTTCACGGTGTTCAGCGCGGCCGAAAAGCCTTCCGGCCCTTCATGAAGCACGTCGGCGGCGGTGACCGGGTAGTTTTCCAGCCGGAAGTGGCTGACGTACATCTGGCCGTGAATCACACTCTCGACCAGGTGGTAGTCGTCGTGCCGACTGTCCGCGGCGAACCAGATGTAGCCCTCGGGCCCTTCGACATCGCCGCGCCGGGAGAACACCGACACCATCGAGGCCACGTTGCCGTTGCCGATGTAGTACTTCTCACCGTTGGCGCGAAACAGAATTCCCGCTTCGGCGTCAGCACTACCCGGTTCGCTCGGGGTGAGAATCAGATCGGTGTTGTAGATGTCGGCGCCATGATCGCGCTCGGACAGCGCGAACGCCATCACCTGCCCGTCATCGAGATCAGCCGCAGCCTTGCGCTTGGCGATCTCGTTGTCGCTCTGCCAGATCGGGCCCAGACCCAGAATCGTGACCTGCTCCGCGTACCAGTACGCAAGGCCATAGAACCCGAAGATCTCCGACAGCGCCGCGTTACGCGCCGCGTCCCAGCGCTTGTTCGGATCACCGTCGGCGTAGGCAGCCGGAGTGAGGAAGGTAGCGAACAGCTTCTCCTTGCCCACGAACTCCAGGAACTCCGAGGTCCACACCGCGTCGCGATCCTCGACCAGCAACTGCGCCTTGCCCTTGGACTCGAACCACTCGATGGTGGCCCGCAACAGCCGTCGAGTCTCCGCGTCGAAGTGCTGCGGGTCGTAGGTAGCAGGGTTGAACAACAGGCTGGGCGAACTCGTCATGCCCGCTAACTTATCAGCGCCCCGCCACACGCCAACGCGCCTAACTGCAGGTTTCCCTTACGTAGGCGTAAGTCACTGCCCAGAATCGGGTACGGATTTCGAACTGTCAGGACAGGTTCGGGACCGCCGTCCCACCTCGACTCTAGCTGTGAGTCGCGCTGAGATGCGCCTGACGAATTAGATAATCCTGAATCTCCCGGTGCCGGAATTGATAGCCGATACCGGCAGTACGAAGCAGGCCGCAATCATGACCCCAGTCAAGAAAGCGGACGAGGCGCCACGGCAGTGGGTTACGCGACCAGCGCCGCGTACTGAGCAGCATTGCGAGGTAATAGATCGATGTCGGGGCAATCGTCCACCCGATGACGATCCCAAGCGCGGGACCTACAAGTAACCCGAAATCGTCGGGGACGTCCGGCGGTGGGGGCGCAACCCTGACAAGCACCGCCATGAGCGCACCCGACACTCCAGAAAACAAGACGCCGAACCGAACGTCAGCAGCGACCACCTCGCGTGGGTGCCGCGCGGCGACTGAGGCGTCGTCTCGGGTAAGTGCGGCTACTGCGAACGCAGCACCACATGCCGGTACAGCCCCCCATGCCCAGCTGGCCACCACGCGATCCGACAGAGCAATCATTGCAAATCCCAGCGCGATGACGCCTGCCCAGAGCAACAGTGCCGCCGTTATGGCTCGGCGAAGCTGTTTCCTCCCGCCTACCTTATGGGTGAAAGTCCAGACGAATCGGTGCGGCTCCACCTCGTTCAATAGCACGAATAGCATCGATGTCGCCAACACAGCACTACCAAAACCACCGACTGTCGCAACGTACGCAGCGGATAGCCGCGGATCGGCCCGAACCAGTTCGCCACACAACGCGGTTGACAGCAGAACCCACGCAATCAACATGGTGACAGCTCGAACACGACGCACACCCGCCAGCGGCCACAACCGATGAGGCACAACATCAGTCCCAGAAACGGTCACACCGCCGACTGTCGTGCCCCCTAAGTTGCTCAGGTACTCGCACGCCAACGTGGTCAGCCAGCGCTCCACTTGCGCCGGTGCGTAGCTACAGGTTTTCGAATCGATAACCGCAGCAGGTATCAGAAGGGCCAACAGATGATCCCGAACGGCATCGGAACCGCCCGTAGCCACGCTGACCACGTCGACAGGTTCCCGTGAAAAGTTGCCGTCGGGGTCGCGCCACTCGTAGATCCGACGCACCAACGACAGCCGCCACGGTGTGCTCAATGCAGTCGCCAAGGCACCATTCGGTTCGAATGCCAGCTTCGAGAGCACCGGCTGCCAACGTTCGACATCAACAACCTCGGATTTCAGGTAGAGCTGCGCTTTCGCTGGCGACACCGGTTCGATCTCGATTGTCGCGGAGTCGTGAACCCACACTCGAGCCGCGATCAACGCTTCGAGCTGCGTGGTCCGGCAAGTGACAATTATCGGAGCTCGGCGGTTGAGATCCTGGAAGCTGTTGAGGGCTGCAACCAACTTGGCGGACCTCGAGCCGTATCCCAGTACACCGGAGTCCATCTCGTCAAGTCCATCGACGACAGGTATGACCAAGTTGGCATGGACTACGGATTCGGCCGAGGCCGGACTCATCCGATAGACGGCGACCAGGTGCTGAACCAGCCACACTCCGATCGAATCTCCCGTCTTCCAGGTGGGAGCACTGATACGGACTGGAACTGGATCCCCAGGAGCGCGGGCATTCAGAAGGCCGAGCACGAGCTCCAACGCCAGTACCGTTTTCCCTGCGCCTCCGGCTCCGGCGATGACCACCCGTCGTGGCTGAAGATCGCTGTAATAGCGAACAACCTCCGACAGAGCCCCTTCCGATCCCGAGCCACTCGCGTTATGGGAAGGAACCGCTCGAAATCGAAAACTTATGTCGAGCCGCCCACTGCTACCCACCAGGTCGGAACGAGCAGTGCCCTCTACTGCAGCTATCGAGGGTGCAAGCCGATCAACAACACCATGGGCATCCGTGTCGTTCCACCGTTGTGCCAGCTGATCGGATCGCTGAGATCGCCATCCCAGCGCGACAGCGAACAAAAACCCCAACACCGCAACGACAAGGGCTCCGGGGTCAACACCTCCGAGCTCGACTCCGCCTAACGACCACACCCCAGCACAAGCGACACCCACCAGCGCCGCTGCGCCGAAAACCGCAGCAGGCACGGACACCGGTCCCCTACGCCGTCGCATCTACGCCCCTCGCTCGATGACACCCCGAACCTGCCACAACCCCACCCATCGAAGCGCTGCCCGGCACCAACAGAGCCCCGGACACGGAGGTGCGCTTCACGAGAATGGAACCTCCGTGTCACCGCGGCTGGTCGGAATTGTCGGGAAGGAGCCTCAGCCGCGGACCTTCGCGGTCACCGTGCTGACAGCGTCCTCGGCCGGGATCTCCTCGGCTTCGCCGGTGAAGCGGTTGCGCAACTCCACCTTGCCTTCGGCCCAGCCGCGCCCGATCACCAGAATCCATGGCATACCGAGCAATTCGGCGTCCTTGAACTTCACGCCGGGTGAGGCGGTGCGGTCGTCGAACAGCACGTCCAGGCCTTCGGCGTTCAGGCCGGCGACCACGTGTTCGGCGCCGTCGCGGGCGGCGGCGTCCTTGTTCGCGATGACCACGTGCACGTCGTACGGGGCGACCTCGGCGGGCCAGCGCAGGCCCTTGTCGTCGTGCTGCTGTTCGGCGATCACCGCGACCATGCGGGAGACGCCGATGCCGTAGGAGCCCATGGTCAGGCGCACGGGCTTGCCGTTCTCGCCCAGCACGTCGACGTCGAACGCGTCGGTGTACTTGCGGCCGAGCTGGAAGATGTGGCCGATCTCGATGCCGCGCGCTGCCACCAGCACGCCTGCGCCGTCGGGCGAGGGGTCGCCGTCGCGGACTTCGGCGGCCTCGATGGTGCCGTCGGGGGTGAAGTCGCGGCCCGCGACAAGGCCTACCACGTGCTTGCCCTTGACGTCGGCGCCGGTGATCCACGCGGTGCCGTCGACGACGCGGGGGTCCACGAGGTAGCGAATACCGTTGGCGGCCAGTCCCTTCGGGCCGATGTAGCCCTTCACCAGGAACGGGTTGGCGGCGAAGTCGGCCTCGGTGAGAAGTTCCACCTCGGCGGGTTCGACGGCCGCGCCCAGTCGCTTGTCGTCGACCTCGCGGTCACCGGGGATGCCGATGCCCAGGATCTCGGTCTTGCCGTCGGGGTGGCGCAGTTTCACCATCACGTTCTTCAACGTGTCGGCGGCGGTGACCGGGCGGCCGAGCACGTCCACGGAGTTGGCCCAGTCGACCAGGGTCGCGATGGTCGGGGTGTTCTCGGTGTCGTGGACCACGGCCTCGGGCTGGCCCTCGATCGCGATCGCGGGGGGCGCGGGGGTGACCACGGCTTCGACGTTGGCCGCGTAGCCGGACTCCGCGCAGGCCACGTAGGTGTCTTCGCCGACGGGGCTGACGGCGAGGAATTCCTCGGAGGCGCTGCCGCCCATGGCGCCGGAGGTGGCGGCCACGATCACGTACTCGACACCGAGGCGCGAGAAGATCGACTGGTAGGCCTTGCGGTGGGTGGCGTAGCTGTTGGTCAGGCCGTCGTCGTCGATGTCGAAGGAGTACGAGTCCTTCATGACGAATTCGCGCCCACGCAGGATGCCCGCGCGGGGACGTTCCTCGTCGCGGTACTTGGTCTGGATTTGGTACAGCGTGACCGGCAGGTCCTTGTACGAGTTGTACTCACCCTTCACGGTGAGCGCGAACAGCTCCTCGTGGGTGGGGCCGAGCAGGTAGTCGCCGCCCTTGCGGTCCTTGAGCCGGAACAGGCCGGGGCCGTATTCGGTCCACCGGTTGGTGGTCTCGTAGGGCTCGCGCGGCAGCAGCGCGGGCAGCGAGATCTCCTGGGCGCCGGTGGCGTCCATTTCCTGGCGCACCACCTCTTCGATCTTGCGCAGCGTGCGCAGACCCAGCGGCAGCCACGAGTACACACCCGGGGCGATCCGGCGGACGTAGCCGGCGCGCACGAGCAGTTTGTGGCTCGGCACCTCGGCGTCGGCGGGATCGTCTCGCAGGGTGCGCAGGAACAGGCGGGAGAGGCGGGTGATCACGGATGCACAGGGTAGTCCCTGGTGTGGACGGGGCGACAGCCGATTACCTCTAGCGGGCTCGAGGCGGCCCGAAAACGAGTGCGGAGACAGGTAATCCATATGGGGGTACCCATTTCGAACGCGGTTGAATCATCAAATAACAACCTGATAACGTAACCGCACCTGACAATTATCCGGTGCGTAGATTTCCCTTATAAGTCAATTACATACGTACAACAGAAAATTGGTAGCGCGACGCTACCCTTGCGAGAGGTCACAATGGCTGAGACGAATTCCCTGTCGAAGCGCTGTACAGCAGTGTTCGCCGGTACCGCGCTAGTAGCCGCAGCCCTCGCCGGTTGCACCAAGACCGAGACCGCAGACAGCGGACAGCTGCTGCAGTCGCTGAAGGACAAGGGCACGATCACCGTGGGTTTCGCCGGTGAGGCCCCCTATTCGTTCGAAGACGGCGGCCAGCTCACCGGCGCCACGGTGGCCCTGCACCGGGAGATCTTCGGCAACCTCGGCATCAAGACCGTCGACGGTGTGCAGACCGAGTTCGGTGCGCTGATCCCCGGCCTGCAGGCCAATCGTTTCGATGCCGTGAGTGCCGGAATGTCGATCTTGCCGAAACGCTGTGAACAGGCTTCTTTCAGCGAACCGGAATTCATGTACACCACCGCGTTGATGGTCAAACCAGGCAATCCGATGAAATTGACCGATATGCAGTCGGTGAAGGACAGCGGCGCGAAAATGGCGTCGATGACCGGTGCCATCGAATCCGATTACGCCGACGCACTGGGCATCGAGTCCACTCAGGTGGGCACCCCGCAGGACGGGATGGACGCGGTCACCTCCGGGCGCGCCGACGTGTTCGCGCTCACCGCGATCTCGCTCAACGACCTGAAGAACCGCACCCCGAACGCCGCGGTCGAGGTGACCCCGTCGTTCGTGGCGGTCATCGACGGCAAGCCGCAGGTCGGCGCGGGCGGCACGGTGTTCCGCACCACCGATCCGGACCTGCTGGCCGCGTACAACGCGGAGCTGGCCAAGATCACCGGCGACAAGGACAAGTACCTGTCGATCGTGGGCAAGTTCGGCTTCACCGAGCGTGAGCTGCCCGATCCGAAGTACACGACAGCCAAGCTGTGCAAGGGCGAAATCTGATCCACCCATGAGCAATTTCGATGCGGTGCGCGATGCCCTGCCCGCGCTGTGGCAGGGCATCGTGGTCACGCTGGAGCTGACCATCGGCGGCGCGTTGCTCGCGTTCGTCCTCGCCCTCGCCCTGGGCACCACTGCCCGGGTGCGCAATCTCGCGGCCCGCGGCAGCGCCCGGGTCATGATCGAATTCTTCCGTGGCACTTCACTTCTGGTGCAGATCTTCTGGTTGTTCTATGTGTTGCCGCTGCTGGGTTACAAGCTCGACCCGCTGTTCTGCGGCATCCTGGCGCTGGGCCTGAACTACGGCGCCTACGGTGCGGAGGTGGTGCGTGGCGCGCTCAACGCGGTGCCGCGCGCGCAGTTCGAAGCGGCGGTGGCGTTGAATTTCAGTCCGTGGCAGCGGATGCGACGGGTGCTGTTCCCGCAGGCCTGGGCGCTGATGCTGCCCTCACTGACCAATCTGCTGGTGCATCTGCTCAAAGGCACCGCGGTCGCGTCGTACATCACCCTGCACGACCTCACGTACGAGATCGGTGACCTGCGCAAAGACACCGGCGACACGCTGTTCTCGTTCGGTGTCGGCCTGCTCATCTACTTCGTGCTCGGCTACCTGCTCACCCTCGGTATGAACCTGCTGGAGACCCGCGCCAAGAACAAACTGGGCCGCGGAGCCTCGCTCAAGGACGTTCTCAGCCTGGCACCGGAGGTGGCGTCATGACCGCTGAATGGAGTTGGGAACGCGCCCGCGAGGCGCTGCCGGTGCTGTGGGAGGGCTTCCAGATTACCCTGCTGGCCACGCTGCTGGGCTTCACGCTGGCCGCGGTGCTGGGGTTGGCGATCGCGCTGATCCGCCGCACGGCGCCGACCTGGATCGCCGGGCCCGTCCACGCGTGCAGCGAGTTCATCCGGCTCACTCCCCTGGTCGTGCAGTTGCTGTTCGCCTACACACTGCTCACCCAGTTCTCGGCGCTGCAGATCGGCGTGGTGGTGCTGGGCATCCACTATTCGAGCTACCTGGCCGAGGTGTATCGGGCCGGGATCGAGGCGATGCCGAAGGGGCAGTGGGAGGCGGCGCGCGCGTTGTCGCTGCCGCCCACGCGCACCTGGGGTGCGGTGGTGTTGCCGCAGGCGATCCGGGCCAGCCTGCCGGCCCTCGGCACCAATGCCGTGTCGATGTTCAAGGACACCCCGTTCTTGTTCGCCATCTCGGTCGTCGAATTGGTGACCGCCGCACAGCAATTCGGGGCACGCCACTTCGCGTACCTGGAGTCGATCTCCCTGGCCGGGGTGTTCTTCCTGGTGGCCAGCTACCCGACGTCTGTGCTGATCAGAAGACTGGAGAAGCGACTTGCCTACTACTGACGACGAGATGATCAGATTCGATCAGGTGGTCAAACGCTTCGGCGCGCTCACCGTGCTCGACGAACTGGATTTCAGCGTCCGACGCGGCGAGAAGGTGACGTTGATCGGGCCGTCCGGGTCGGGCAAGACCACCATCTTGCGCCTGCTGATGACACTGGAGACCATCAGCGACGGCGTGATCTGGGTCGACGGCGAACCGCTGACCCACACCCAGCGCGGCGGAAAGCTGGTGCCCGCCAAGGAGAAACACCTGCGCGCGGTGCGCACGAAGATCGGCATGGTGTTCCAACAGTTCAACCTGTTCCCGAACATGACCGTGCTCGAAAACATCACCGAGGCACCAATTCACGTGCTGGGCAAGTCCAAAGATGAAGCGCGCGAACGTGCCCGGCATCTGCTGGACGTAGTCGGGTTGTCCGACAAGGAGAACGCGCACCCCTCGCAACTGTCGGGCGGTCAGCAGCAACGCGTGGCGATCGCGCGCTGCTGCGCGATGGACCCGAAGGTGATGTTGCTGGACGAAGTGACCTCGGCGCTGGACCCGGAACTGGTCGGCGACGTGCTCGACGTGCTGCGCACCATCGCCGAGACCACCGACATCACGATGCTGATCGTGACGCACGAGATGCGGTTCGCGCGCGAGGTGTCGGACCGGGTGCTGATGTTCGATTCCGGGCGGATCATCGAGCAGGGTCCGCCCGAGCAGATCTTCGAAGCGCCCACCAACGAACGGACGCGCAAGTTCTTGGAGGCGGTGCGCTGAACGGGGCGGGGCGAGATGGCGGTTCCGGCGACGATTACCGTTGACGATCGTGCTGGTGCTGCTGCCTCCCTCCGAAACCAAGTCCGACGGCGGATCGGGCGCGCCGTTGAACCTCGACGATCTCGCGATGCCGCAACTGTCCGCGGTCCGCGACAAGCTGCTCACCGAGGTCGTGCAACTGGCCGCCGACCCCGCCGTCTCGGCCGCCGTGCTGGGCCTGGGCAAAGGCGCCGACGCCGAGATCGCCCGCAACGCCGCCCTGCGCACCAGCGCCACCCGCCCCGCCCTGGAGCGCTACACCGGCGTCCTCTACGACGCACTGGACGCGAAATCGTTCACGAAGGTCCAACGCGCGAAGGCCTACGCGCGGCTGGGAATCGGCTCGGCGTTGTTCGGCGCCGTCCGCGCGTGCGACCCCATCCCCGCCTACCGACTCTCCGGCGGCACCAAACTCCCGGGGCTGCCGACACTGTCGGCCGTGTGGCGCGACGTGCTCCCCGACGCCCTCTACACCGAAGCCGCGGGCGAGCTGGTGATCGACCTGCGCTCGGGCACCTACCAGCAACTGGGTCGAGTCCCCGAAGCCATCACCGCCAACGTGCTCACCGAGCACCCCGACGGCTCCCGCACCGTGGTCAGCCACTTCAACAAACACCACAAGGGCCTGCTCGCCCGCGCCCTGGTCCTCACCCGCGCGGACCCGACCGACATCCGCGCGGTGGCGCGCGTGGCCACCAAAGCCGGTCTGCGCACCGAGATCGCGTCCCCGACCGAATTGCTCATCATCACTGAATAGCGGTGTCCGCGGTCGCCGAGAGTTGTTGTCCCGCACAAACCTGCGTGAGTTGCGCCCGCGCGCACCGCGCGGATGCGGCACAGTGATCGTCACCGCCGCGATGCGGACCACCGGTTCCGCCGCGAACCCCGATGATCAGGACCTCCGATGAACACCTGGCTGCGCGCGCTCGCGACGACCTGCCTGATCGCGGCAGTGGCGATCACCCCCGCCACCGTGCACGGCCAACCGACGCCCGGAGCTCGGTACGTGGCCCTCGGCGATTCCGGCGCGGCCACCACCGGCGCGGTCAACCTCGACCTCACCGCACCCCTGCGCTGCGTGCGCTCGACGACCAACGCACCCAAGTTGGTCGCGCAACGACTCGGGTTGTCGCTGGACGACCGGACCTGTAGCGCCGCGAAGATCGCCGACCTGTACAGCTCGCAGGGCGCGGGCGTAGCACCGCAGCTGGACGCGCTCGGGCCCGCCACCGAGATCGTCACCCTGCACATCGGTGCCAACGACGCCGACATGACCGAGTACATTCTCGGCCACTGTCACGTGGGTGGCTGCGCGGCCGAGGCAGATCCGCAGTGGGACAGCAAGATCGACGCGATCGCCCCCTCCTACGCCGCCGCTCTCGACGAGATCGCCCGCCGCGCACCGAAAGCCACCATTTTCGTCGACGGGTGGCCCACCTACCTCACCGACACCAGCTGCCCGGCGATGCTGGGCCTGCGGCCCGCCGACGCCGCCTACATCCAGTCCAAGTTCGAACGTCTCAACACCGTGGTCGCTCGCGAAGCCCGCGACCACGGCGCCGTCTACGTCGACACCGTCGCCGCGTCGAAGGAATTCGGGATGTGCGCCGACCCGTCGACCCGCTGGTTCGACCCCCTGGTGGCCGACCTGACCCTGCTCCCCTACCACCCGACACTCGCCGGCCAGCGCGGCGTCGCGGAGTTGATCGCCTCGGCGATCGAAGCCGAGCTCGGCCGCTGACCTACTCGGCGATCGGCGCCATCAGCTGGATGAGGTTGCCGCAGGTGTCGTCGAAGACCGCGGTGCTGACCGGGCCCATGACCACGGGCGGCTGGGTGAAGAACACGCCGCGGTCGACCAGGCGCGCGTATTCGGCGTCGAGGTCGTCGACGGTGAACACGATCACGGGGATGCCCTCGGTGCTCAGCGCCGTCTTGTAGGCCTTGGCCGCCGGGTGCTGGTCGGGCTCGAGCAGCAGCTGGATGCCGTCGACGTCGGCGGGTGAGACGAGGGTGAGCCAGTCGTATTCGCCGACGGGGACCTTGTCTTTGACCTGGAACCCGAGCACGTCGGTGTAGAAGGCCTCGGCTTTGGCCTGGTCGTCGACGAAAACGCTGGTCACTCCGATGCGGATCATGTGTCCTCCTTGGGGATGGGCCATCGCTGCGAAACCGCGTGCAGGGGCGTGAAATCGGCGTGATGGAACTTGTATCGACCTTGACGACGGGTATGCACGAGCCCGACCTCCTCGAGCACCCCCAGATGCTGGGTGATCGCCTGCCGCGACGAGCTGATGTCGTGTTTGCTCACCAGACGGGCGCACAATTCGAACAGGGTTTGCCCGTCGCGATCGGCGAGTTCGTCGAGGAGTGCGCGTCGTGTCGAATCCGCGAGTGCGGTGAAGATATCGGTCACGGGCGCTCCTGTTCGCTCCCCCGAACAATAGGCAAGCGCCGACTTGCCTGTCAAGCTTGTCGGACCGGCATAATCACGCACTCGGCCTCGTTCCGATCAGATATCCGACTCGAAGACGTCGAAGTGCGTGATTATGCCGGTGAGATCCAGGCCGTCAGCCGATTGCGGCGGTGAGCTCGGCGAGTTCCGCCGCGAGGTTGGCGCGGGCAACGGCCTCGTAGCGGTCGTGGGCGAGGTCGGTGCGGAACAGGCGGGGCTGGTCGGCCAGATTGCGCAACACCGAGGCGCGGCCGGCCCGGAACAGGTCGTCGGGCACGTGCGCGTATTCGGCGCGGATCGCGACGGTGTAGGCGGCGTACTCCTCGGGGCTTCCGCCGAGAACGACCAGGTCGGCGTCACAGAGCACGGCACCGTTCGCATCACCGGGCTGCGGCTTGTGCCCACGGGTCAGCACGACCAGCCGCACAACCTCGTCGACCAATTCCGGGGCGGCACCCAGTGATTCGAGCACATCGCGGCCCAGATCGGCGCTGCGCTCCTCGTTGTCGGCGCGCGCAACCGCGTAGATCGCGTCGTGGAAGAACGCCGCGTACCGCACCGCATCGATATCGTCTGCGGCCTCGGCCAATTCGTCGATCGCCGCGAGCATCACCGCCAGGTGAGTGGTCGTGTGATACCGCCGATGCGGTTCCTCATACCGCCCGATCACACCGGCACCGCTGCGCGCGGCATCGCCCCCGGCCAACGCGATCCACCGCTGCAACAGGTCCTCCGACAACGCGCTCATCCCCAAAGTTTCGTCCCCCACCCCCGACCCCACAACCCCCCTTTCCCAATGTCACTGCCGCACAGCTCGATACGACGAACGGAACCCGGAAGGATCTTCCGGGTTCCGTGTTCGTCAGCGTTCGTGCGACTCCTCGAGCACCGTGCGCCCCAACAACGAGTACCTCTCCGGCGCGCGCTGTTTCAGATACTGGGCGTAGGCGAACCCGGCGATCGCGATCACCGCCACGATCCACGGACTGGCCCACAGCACCAGCGAATCCGCTTCGGCACCGGCCGCGGTGTCCATATTGACCACCAGCAGCGCCACCACACCGAGCATCGCGATGCCGCCGATCAGCGGTGCGGTGAAGGTGCGCCACCAGTGCTTGCTCTCGGGATGGTGGGTGCGGAAGTAGGCCAGTACCGCGAACGAGCAGGTGGCCTGCACGACCAGGATCGCGGTGGTGCCCAGGATCGCGAGCAGCGTGTAGGTGCCCGTGTACGGGTCTTTGCCCGCGAGGCCGAAGGCCAGCAGCAGCGCGGCGGCGAACCCGGTCTGCACGAGCCCGGCGATGTGCGGGGAGCCGTGCCCGGGGTGGGTGCGGCCGATGGTGCGTTGCAATACGGGCAGCACGCCTTCGCGGCCGAGGGCGTAGAGGTAGCGGGCCGCGCAGTTGTGGAAGGCCATGCCGCAGGCCAGCGACCCGGTGACCATCAGCCACTGCATGGCCACGACCGCCCACTGCCCGACGTAGTGTTGCGTCGGGTTGAAGAACAGGTCAGCCGGGCTCGCGGAGGCGGCCAGCGCCTGCGAACCGTCCAGGCCGTTGCCCAGGATCGCCATCCACGACACGAACACGTAGAACACACCGACACCGAGCACGGCCAGCATCGTGGCCTTCGGGATGATCCGCTTGGGGTCGCGCGATTCCTCGCCGTACATGGCGGTGGATTCGAAACCGACCCACGACCAGAACGCGAAGAACAGGCCAAGGCCCGCCGAGACGCCGGTGAACGCGTTGATCGGATTCAGCGGTGCCAGCGAAAACCCGTCCGGCCCACCACCATTCACTGCCACGCCGATCCCCATCGCGGCAAGTACCGCCACTTCGGTGACCAGCAGCACGATCAGGATCTTCTCCGCGACCGCGACGCCGAACCAGGTGCCGATCGCGTTCATCGCCAGCATCGCGACGGCGAAGACCCACCACGGAATGTCCAGTCCCAGTTGGTCACTCACCGTATTGGTGGCGAAACTGGAGAAGATGCCGATCAGCGACGGCTCGAAGACCATGTAGGCGAAGGCGGCGAGCAGGCCGGCCGACAGCCCGACTCGTCGGCCGAGGCCGTAGGAGATGAACCCGTAGAACGCGCCGGTCGCGGTGATGTGCCGCGACATGGCGGTGAAGCCGACCGAGAAGATCGCCAGCACCACCATGGCGATGAGAAACGCTGCGGGCGTGCCGATTCCGCTGCCCGACGACACCATGAACGGCACATTGCCGGTCATCGCGGTGATCGGCGCGGCGGTGGCCACGGCCATGAAGACCACGCCGAGCAGGCCGATCGCGTTCGGTTTGAGCCGCGAAACCGCCTTCTCGGTGGGCTCGGTGGCGGTGGATGGCGATGTCGATTCCATCTGAAAACTCCCTCATCACTGGTCAATTGACCTGGTGAGGATTGTGGGTCCGGGAATATTGCGCGGATATGAAACGGGGTTACCGAGACGCACCAACAATATGATCCACATCACATTCTTGACGGACTGCGGGCCGAAAGCCCTTGCTACTTACAGTTTGTCGCCTGCGGTGAGCTCGCGGATCAGTAGGGCGGTGTGCAGCGAGGTGCGGGATTCACCGTCGTCGAGGTCCACTGCCAGGATCCGTTCGATGCGGGCGAGACGGTCGTAGAGGGTGGGGCGGCTGATGTTGAGGGTTTTGGCGAGTTCGGTTTTGTTGCCTGCCAGTTCGAGGAAGCGGCGCAGGGTGCCGGTGAGGTCGGCGGCGTGGCGGATGTCGTAGCGCAGCAGCGCGCTGAGTTCGGTTTCGGCGAAGCTCTGCACGCCGGGTTCGTCGCGGATCAGCGAGAGCAGGCCACGCAATCGGATGTCGGCGCTGCGATAGAACGGGCGGACCACCACCCCGCGCATCGACAGGGCGACGGCCGCGACCCCGGCCGCGTGCGCGAGCTGGTGCGCGGTGTCCAGCAGTGAATCCGAGTCGGCGCCGAGACCGACCACCGCCCGGCGCACGCCGTCCACGCGCAGGACCTCCGCCAGCACCGTGGCACAGACGGATCGCAGGTGCTCGTCGAGGTTCGCACCGCGCGCGACAGCGAGGATCACCGCGACCCGATCGCCGTCCGCGACGATCCTGCGGTTCGCCGGCCGCCCGACGGCAGGCGCGGGGCGCACGGCGGGCCGATGTTCCAGCGCACTGAGCGCCGACGCGTCCGCGAGCCCGAGCCCGTGCGTCACCGCTTCCACGATCGAGGCGCTGCGCCGTTGCGCCGACACCGGGTCGTCTTCGGCAGTGGTCTCGAGCTCGATCGACAGCGGAACGTAGCGGGCCCGACGCGCCAGTCCCAACGCGGCGGCGCGCGCCTGAGCGTCGTTCTCGTCGATCACGCGGCCGTCGACCAGGTCGTCGATGAGCCCGGTCTGGGCTTGGCGATGCAGTCCGAAGCGGTCCTTGTCGATCATCCGGTGCAGGGTCAGGGTCTGCGCGGCGCGTTCGAGCACCATGGTCGCGCGCGGTGTCTGGACTCGTTCCGAGCGCAGGATCAACCTGCCCCACCGTTGGGTGTGCGGGCCGACAGCGACGACTCCAGGCCCACCCGCGAGCATCCGCGAGAGGGACTCCCAATTATCCAGCAGCGCAGCCGAACTCGTGTGACGTGCGGTGGCGGCCAGCACCCGGTGCGCGAGATCCTCCAGCACCACCGAGGCATCTAGCATGCTCGCCGCGGTCTTCACGATCTCGGCCAACGCGGCCCGGCGCACGCTCAGCTCGGTGAAGGTCTCGTGCACGGTGCGCGCGAATTCGAGCTCGGCGTATTGATCGGCCACGATCGCACGGTGCACGGCTTCGGTGATCTCCACGAAACGGGTCACCCGATGCAGCGCGATCACCGGCATCCCGAGTTCGGCGGCCGTGGCGGCCACGACCGGACCGAGCTCGCTCACATAGCTGCCGAGTTCGACGACCAGTCCCGACACTCCCGCTGCCGCCAACGATCGCAGGTAGGTGATCCGCGCCTGTTCCGGTGCGGCCAGCGCCTGCCCGGTGGTCAGGATCAGCTCGGCACCGACCAGCACATCGGCGACCGCGGCCTGGTCGCTGACGTGCACCCAGCGCACCGCCCGTCCGAGGTTCGCGGCACAGATGACCTCGGGTTGTCCGGCTTGCACCACCGGCATCGCGAGTACATCGGCCACAGTCAACAACACCCGACGAATCGTAATATGGAACTCGGAATTATGTACAGATCGTCCGACACTGTGCGCCCTCCGATAGTCCATGGTGGAAGCACCACATCACCCGGAGCGAAACGAGGCACTCATGCAGTCCATCGGCCACTGGATCGACGGCAAGTCGGTCAACGGCACCAGTGAGTCCACCGCGCCGGTGACGAACCCGGCCACCGGCGTCGTCACCGGCGAGCTGGCCCTGGCGAACGTGGCCGACACCCGCGCCGCCATCGACGCCGCGACGATGGCGTTCGCGTCCTGGCGTGACACCTCGCTCACCCGCCGCACGCAGGTGCTGTTCCGCTTCCGCGAGCTGCTGGCCGAGCGCAAGGCCGCGCTGGCCGCGATCATCACCGCCGAGCACGGCAAGGTCGCCTCCGACGCGCTGGGTGAGGTGACCCGCGGTCTCGAGGTGGTCGAATTCGCCTGTGGGATCCCGCATCTGCTCAAGGGCGGGTTCACCGAGAACGCCTCGACCGACGTCGACATCTACTCGATCCACCAGCCGCTGGGCCCGGTCGCGATCATCGCACCGTTCAACTTCCCGGCGATGGTGCCGATGTGGTTCTTCCCGCTGGCCATCGGCGCGGGCAACACGGTGGTGCTCAAGCCGAGCGAGAAGGATCCGTCGGCGGCGCTGTGGTTGGCTCGGCTGTGGCAGGAGGCAGGCCTGCCCGACGGTGTGTTCAATGTGGTGCAGGGTGACAAGGTCGCCGTCGACGAACTCCTGGACAACCCGGGGATCAAGGCGATCTCGTTCGTGGGCTCGACCCCGATCGCCAAGTACGTCTACCAGCGCGGCACCGCGGCGGGTAAGCGCGTGCAGGCGCTGGGCGGGGCTAAGAACCACATGGTGGTGCTGCCCGACGCCGATCTGGATCTGGCCGCCGATGCCGCCGTGAACGCCGGTTTCGGGTCGGCGGGCGAGCGGTGCATGGCGATCAGTGTGGTCGTCGCCGTGGGCGGGGTGGCCGACGAGCTCGTAGCCAAGATCAGCGAGCGGGCGTCGAGCATTGTCACCGGTGACGGCACCAGCGGCGCCGAGATGGGCCCGCTGATCACCCTCGCCCACCGTGATCGCGTGGCGGAATACATCGACGCGGGCGAAACCGCCGGTGCGAGTGTGGTTCTCGACGGCCGCGGTCTGACCGTGGAAGGTGCGCCGGACGGATTCTGGCTCGGCCCAACGATTCTCGACAATGTCACCCCCACGATGAGCGTGTACACCGACGAAATCTTCGGCCCCGTGCTGTCGGTCGTGCGCGTGGACACCTACGAGGAGGCCGTGGCGCTGATCAACGCGAACCGTTACGGCAACGGCACCGCCATCTTCACCAACGACGGCGGCGCGGGACGTAGATTCCAGCACGAGGTCGAGGTCGGCATGGTCGGCATCAACGTGCCGATCCCAGTTCCCATGGCCTACTTCAGTTTCGGTGGTTGGAAGAACTCGCTGTTCGGCGACTCGCACGCGCACGGCACCGACGGCGTGCACTTCTTCACCCGCACCAAGGCCGTCACCACGCGCTGGCTCGACCCCAGCCACGGCGGCCTGGAACTCGGCTTCCCGCAGAACAAGTGACTCGAGGAGACATCAATGCTTTCTGAAGAAGCCGCTCGGGCTTACGAGCTCGACCGCCGCCATGTCTTCCATTCCTGGTCCGCGCAAGCGGCTTTGACGCCGACAGTGCTCACCGCGGCTGAGGGTTGCTACGTGTGGGACGGCGAGGGCAACCGCCTGCTCGACTTCTCGTCGATGATGGTGAACACCAATATCGGCCATCAGCATCCGAAGGTCGTGGCCGCGATCCAGGAGCAGGCGGCCAAACTGTGTACGGTCGCACCGCAATTCGTCAATGACGCCCGTTCGGAAGCGGCTCGCCTGATCAGCGAACGCACCCCCGGCGACCTGGACACCATCTTCTTCACCAATGGTGGCGCCGACGCGATCGAGCACGCCGTGCGCATGGCGCGCCTGCACACCGGCCGCTACAAGGTGCTGTCGCGCTACCGCTCGTACCATGGCGGCACCGAGACCGCGGTGAACGTCACCGGCGACCCGCGTCGCTGGCCCAACGACCGCGGCAACACCGGGACCGTGCACTTCTTCGGCCCGTTCCTGTATCGCTCGGAATTCCACGCCACCGACGAGGCCCAGGAAACCGAACGGGCGTTGGCCCACCTGCAGCGCACCATCGAAATGGAGGGTCCGGCCACCATCGCCGCGATCGTCCTGGAATCCGTGCCTGGCACCGCCGGCATCATGGTGCCGACCCCGGGGTACATGCGCGGGGTGCGCGAACTGTGCGACAAGCACGGCATCGTGTTCATCGCCGACGAGGTGATGTCGGGCTTCGGCCGGACCGGAAAGTGGTTCGCCATCGAGCATTTCGATGTCGTCCCCGATCTGATCACCTTCGCCAAGGGCGTGAACTCGGGCTATGTCCCGCTCGGCGGTGTGGCCATCAGTGCGGCGATCGCGGCCACCTTCGCCGACCGCCCCTACCCCGGCGGGCTCACCTATTCGGGCCATCCGCTCGCCACCGCCGCGGCCGTCGCGACGATCAACGCGATGACCGAAGAAGGCATCGTCGACAACGCCGCGGACATCGGCGCGAACGTCATCGGCCCCGGCCTGCGCGAACTGGCCCAACGCCATCCCAGCATCGGCGAAGTCCGCGGTCTCGGCGTGTTCTGGGCCCTGGAGCTGGTCCGCGACCGCACCACCCGCGAACCCCTGGCGCCCTACGGCGGCACCAGCCCCGCGATGAACGAACTGATCGGCGCCTGCCGCGCCGGCGGGATGCTGCCGTTCGTGAACTTCAACCGCCTGCACGTGGTCCCGCCCTGCGTGATCACCGAGGCCGAGGCCAAGGAAGGACTGGCCATTCTCGATCAGGCGCTGACGGTGGCCGACGCGCACACCGTCGAGGGGGCGTCGAGCTGATCCGCGTGCCCCGGCACTGCCGGGCTCGGTGACAGTCGCCGAGCCCGGCTTCGCGCATCCAACTTCGTTGTCGCCGAGCAGGTTCGGCGGCCTTCTCAGTGGAGTCCCGATTCATGAACGACGTGATGTTGCAGTACATCGGCGGCGAACGACGCCCCGGACGCGGCGAACAGTTGACGATCACCGAGCCTGCCACCGGTGACCTGATCGCGACCGGTGCGGCCGCGTCCACCGCCGATGTCGACGATGCCGTGGCTGCGGCACGAGCGGCATTTCCTGCCTGGTCAGGTTCGACGCCTGCCGAACGGTCGGCCGCCCTGTACCGCTGGGCAGATGTATTGTCCTCGCGCGCAGACGAACTGGCCGCTATGGAGAGTCGTGGCGGTGGCAAGCCGATCTCCTTGGCGAAGGGTTTCGACCTGCCCGGCGTCATCGACAACATCGCCTTCTTCGCCGGTGCGGCCCGCAACCTGGAAGGCCGTGCGGCAGCGGAGTATTCGGGTGAACACACCTCATCGGTGCGGCGCGAGCCGATCGGTGTGGTCGGTTCGATCGCCCCGTGGAACTACCCCTTACAGATGGCCGCGTGGAAAGTCCTGCCCGCGGTCACGGCGGGAAACACCGTGGTGCTCAAGCCTTCCGAGCTGACACCGTTGACCTCGCTCGTTTTCGCGGAAACCGCTGTCGAGGCAGGGATTCCGGCGGGCGTGATCAATGTGGTGACCGGCACGGGCGGCGAGGCGGGCGCCGCATTGGTCGCGCACCCGGACGTCGCGATGGTGTCGTTCACCGGGTCGACCGCCGTCGGCAAGCAGGTCGCGGCCACCGCGGCGGGCGCGGTCAAACGGGTACACCTCGAGTTGGGCGGCAAGGCACCGTTCGTGGTGTTCGACGATGCCGACCTCGAGGCCGCCGCCCGAGGCGCGGTCGCGGGCGCGCTGATCAACGCCGGACAGGACTGCACCGCGGCCACCCGCGCCTACATTCAACGGCCTCGCTTCGACGAATTCGTTTCTCGCGTAGCCGATCTCATGGACGGCGTGCGGATCGGCCCGGTCCACGATCCCGACACCGACCTCGGTTCACTCATCTCACCCGCCCACCGTGACCGAGTCGCCGCCATGGTCGACCGCGCGCGCACCGCAGGCGCGAAAGTTGTTCGGGGCGGCCGCATTCCGCACCACATGCCGACTGCGGGCGCCTACTACGAGCCGACCCTGATCACCGGCGCGACCCAGGATTCGGAGATCGTCCAGCACGAGGTTTTCGGCCCGGTGCTGGTGTGTCTGCCGTTCGACACCGACGACGAAGCCATCGCCCTGGCCAACGACACCCCCTACGGCCTTGCCGCGTCCGCCTGGTCGCGCGATGTCTTTCGCACCCAGCGCGCCGCCCGCGAAATCCGCGCGGGGTGCGTGTGGCTCAACGACCACATCCCGATCGTGAGCGAAATGCCGCACGGCGGCTTCGGCGCCTCCGGTTTCGGCAAGGACATGTCGGCCTACTCGTTCGAGGAGTACACCAACGTCAAGCACGTGATGGCCGAACTCACCGGTGTCGCCGACAAGTCCTGGCACCAGCTGATCTTCCGCAGCCGCTGACGGCCGCCCTCAGACGTTCTGGGCTTCCTCCTGGACATGCTGGGCCTGCGCCAGCTGTCCGGGAGTGAAGCGCAGCGTCAACGCCACCACCCCGGTGAGCACCGCCATGCCGAAGCACACCAGCAGCACGGTGGTGTACCCGCTGGTGAGGGCGTCCAGTTGCGAGCCGTTCATCATCGAGACCTTGATGTCGGTGTCTCCGCCCAGCGACAGCGTGCGCGAGGCCGCCACGGGGGTGAGCAGGCCGATGGCGATCGGGGTGGCCAGGTTCATGAACATCTGGCCGACCGCGGCCAGCGGGCCGATATCCGACGGCGGCACGTCCACGAGCACGCACAGTGGTGCCAGGACCATCGCCATGCCGACGCCGAAGCCGATCACGATCAGCAGCGGCAGCAGGGTGGTGAAGTAGCCGATGTGCCGGTCCAGGGTGGAGCCGAACAGCAGCCCGGCGGCCAGGACCACCGAGGCACCGGTGAGCAGCCAGCGCGGCGAGACCAGCAGCGCCGCCTTCGACGCCAGTGCGCCGCCCACGCCGATGCCGATGGTGAACGGGATGCAGGCGATACCGGCTTGCAGCGGGCTGTAGCCGATCGAGTTCTGCAGCATCTGCGCGACGAAGAACGTCATCGAACCCAGGATGGCGCCGGCCAGGAAGATCAGCAGGAAGGTCGCGTTGCGGTCGCGGCTGTTGAACAGCGACCACGGCAGCAGCGGGTCGGCCTCGTTGCGTTCGACGAACACGAACACGATCAGCAGCACCACACCGGCGATCAGCGACGCCACGATGACCGGGCTGCCCCAGCCCCACGACGGCCCCTCGGTCGCACCGAAAACCACCAGCGCACAGGCCAGGGTTCCCAGGATCGCGCCCTTGATGTCCAGCGGCGCCCGGTGGTGGGCGGTGTCGGACAGGGTGTAGATCGCGCCGACCACGATGAGCGCGCCGATCGGCACATTGATCAGGAAGATCAACCGCCACGACAGTTCGGTGAGCAGACCACCGATCACCAGGCCGCTGACCGAGCCGATGCCTGCCATCGACCCCACCACGGCGATCGCCTGGTTGCGTGCCTTGCCCGGGGCGAAAGTGGTGGCCACCAGCGCGAAGGCTGTCGGTGCCGCGATCGCCGCACCGGCGCCTTGGAAGGCTCGAGCGATCAGCAGGGTCAACTCGCCCTGGGCCAGACCGCACGCCAGCGAGGCCACCGTGAACAGTCCGACGCCCGCGATCAGGGTGCGTTTGCGTCCGAAGACGTCACCCAGTCGCCCGCCCAGCAGCATCAATCCCGCGAACGTGAGGCCGTAGGCGGTCACGGTCCAGGCGCCGCCGGACGTGGACAGCCCCAATTCCTCCTGCAACCGGGGCAACGCGAAGATCACCACCGTGCCGTCGAGTACGACCATGAACTGCAAACCGCTGAGCACGATGATGGCTAGCCCGAAGGCCGACTGCTTCACGGGGGACTGCGGCGAGGCAGCGGGGTTTTCGAGCACAGTCGAACACTGTAAACGACGCCGATAAGGGCGCAGGTCCAGATCGTGCGGCCGACGATCTCAGGGCTGGGGGTCGAACGCGGCTCCGAAGCCCGCGGTGGGGCCGATGACGATGATCGCGGGCGGGCGGATGCCCTCTTCCTTGACCCGTGCGGCCACGGTGGCCAGGTCCGCGCGCACCACGCGCTGGGTGCGCAGCGTGCCCTCCTGGATGACCGTGGCGGGGGTGTCGGCCGGGCGGCCGCCTTCCAGTAGGGCGGTGGCGAACTTGTCGATGCGTTCGACCGCCATCATCAGCACGATGGTGCCGCGCAGCTTGGCCAGCGCCGACCAGTCGACCAGCGAATCGGGATGGTCGGGGGCGACGTGGCCGCTGACCACGACGAATTCGTGGGTGACGCCGCGATGGGTCACCGGGATGCCCGCCGCGCCGGGCACCGAGATCGGGCTGGTGATGCCGGGCACGACCGTGACGGGGATGCCCGCTTCGGTGCACGCCTCGAGTTCCTCGTAGCCGCGCCCGAACACATACGGGTCGCCGCCTTTGAGCCGGACCACGAACTTGCCCGCCTTGTACCCCTCGATGAGCGCGAGGTTGATCGCTTCCTGCGCCATCGACCGGCCGTACGGGATCTTCGCGGCGTCGATGACCTCCACGTGCGGGCCGAGTTCGGCGAGCAGTTCCGGCGGTGCGAGGCGGTCGGCGACAACCAGATCGGCGCGCGCCAGCAGCCTGCGACCGCGCACGGTGATCAGGTCGGGGTCACCGGGGCCACCGCCGACGAGGGCGACGCCGGGGGGCACCGGTTCCGAATCATCGGTCACCACACCGGATTGCAGTGCTTCCAGCAGTCCGTTGCGTACGGCTGCCGAGCGACGATGCGCGCCGCCCGCGAGCACGCCGAGGGACAATCCGTCGTAGCGGGCGGTCGCGGGGGTGACCGCGGTGCCGTCGCGCGCGATGTCGGCGCGCACGCAGAAGATGCGCTTGGCGGTCGCCTCGGCCACCACGGCGGCGTTGGTCTCGGGCTCGTCGGTGCAAGCCATCGCGTACCAGGCGTCGTCGAGATCGCCGTCGGCGTAGGCACGCAATTCGACACTGATCTGCCCCGCGGTCGCCATCCCTTCCACGGCCGGCGTGACCACCCGACTCACCACGTGCACATCCGCACCGGCGGCCACGAGCAGCCCGAGCCTGCGCTGCGCGACGGTCCCACCGCCGACCACAACCACTCTGCGTCCTCGCAGATCGAGCCCGACCAGGTAGTTCGGGTCGCCTACGGGCGGGGTCGATGCGGTGTCAGAGGTGTTCGGCACAGTGTCCGAGCCTAGTTCGTGCGTCCACGCGGCCCGAACGCGCCTGCCGCCTGACGCTCGCGCTCTACGATCTGCGTCCTGTCAACCCGCAATCCCACTCACCGACGCCGGACTTACATTCCGAGCGGTCTTCCGGTACCCAGTAGTGACACACGTTACAGTTTGCTGACAGGGGTACCCCGCAGATGTCCGAAGATCTGGATCCGGCCGTTCAGATGGCGCTCACGGTCAATGAGCGCGATCTGGACGAGCTGGCGGGGAAGTTGGCGCGGTGGCTGTCGGACAAGGTCGGTGCCGATGCCACGGTCAGCAATCTGAGCAAACCATCCAGTGGCGGAATGTCCAGCACCACAATCCTTTTCGACGCTTTTTGGTCGGACGCCGAGCAGGGGTCTTTCGTCATTCGAATGGCGCCGGAGGACAGTTCGTTTCCGGTGTTCGAGTCCTATGACCTGGCGATGCAGTATCAGGTGATGGCGGGGGTCGGTGCGGCGTCGGCGGTCGCGGTGCCGCCGGTGCGGTGGCTCGAACTCGACGAGTCGGTGTTCGGTTCACCGTTTCTGGTGATGGAACAGGTGCGGGGCCGCGCGCCCACGGACAACCCGCCGTACGTGTTCTTCGGCTGGCTGTTCGATGCCACCGCTTCCGAGCGTGCGCTGATCGCCGACGCGACTGTCGAGGTGATCGCCGCGGTGCACGCGATCGACGATGTGGCCCACCGTTTTCCGCTGCTCGACGGTCCGGATACCGCGCTGCGCAGGCACTTTCAGGCGCAGCGCGACTGGTACAAGTGGGCGCTGCTGGACCACGACGTCGAAGTACCGCTGATCGAGCGGGCCTTCGACTGGCTCGAGGCCCACTGGCCCGCCGATCCGGGCCCCGAGGTGCTGAACTGGGGCGACGCGCGTCCCGGCAACATCCTGTTCGACGGGTTCGTCCCGACAGCGGTGTTGGACTGGGAGATGGCGACGTTCGCGCCGCGCGAACTGGATCTGGGTTGGACCATCTTCATCCACCGGTTCTTCCAGGATCTGGCCACCCGCTTCGACCAGCCCGGCCTGCCGGACTTCATGCGCCGCGACGCGGTAGTGGCGAAATACGAAGAGCTGACCGGACATTCGGTCCGCGACCTGGACTTCTACATCGTCTACGCGGCGCTGCGGCACGCGATCGTGATGGCGCGGATCAAATGCCGGATGATCCACTTCGGCGAAGACACCGTGCCCGACGACCTCGACGACTACGTGATGCACCGCCTCAGCCTCGAAGCGCTGCTGCACGGCACCTACGAATGGGACTGACCATGCCCGCGATCATGCCCGTCCCCCTTGACGAATACCCGGTCCACCAGACGCCGCTGTCGCTGGCCCGCGTGGCCACCAGCGACCGAAACTTCTACGACCGCTACTACTTCAACGCCTTCGATCCCTCCGGCGACACCATGCTGATCACCGGCTTCGGCGTCTACCCGAACCTCGGCGTGGTCGACGCGTTCGCGACGGTGCGGCACGGCCGGACCCAGCGCAGCGTCCGGTTCTCCGACGCGCTGACCTCCCGCGACCTGAACACCGCCGTGGGCGGCTATCGGATCGAAGTGCTCGAGCCGCTGCGAAAACTGCGGGTGGTGTGCGAGCACGACGACCTCGGTTTCGACCTCACCTGGACCGGTGCGCAACCGGCCGTGCAGGAGCAGCCGCACCTGATCCTGTCCGGCACCCGGCCGATCATCGAGGCCTCCCGTTTCGCCCAATTGGGTTCGTGGGAAGGCACTCTCGCCATCGACGGCATCGACTTCACGGTCGACCCGACGGCATGGACCGGCAGTCGCGACCGCTCGTGGGGCATCCGACCCTCCGGCGAGCCCGAACCGGCCGGTCGCCCCACCGGCATGGACGGTTTCTGGTGGCTGTACGCACCGCTGCGGTTCGCCGACTTCTCGATCATCGTGATCGTGCAGGAAGAACCCGACGGCACCCGCACGCTCAACAACGCGGTCCGGATCTGGAACGACGGCCGCAAAGAACAACTGGGCTGGCCGCGCATGCAGTGGACCTACGAACCCGGCACCCGACACCCGCAGTCGGTGCGCCTTGACATGACCACCCCCGACGGCAAACCCCTCGAGGTCGAGATCGAATCGCGCCCCGGCATCGCCCTGCACGTGGGCTGCGGGTACGGAGCCGACCCCGACTGGACTCACGGTCGCTGGATGGGCGAGAACTGGTCGCTGTCAACAACGTACGATCTCACCGACCCGTCGATCATCGCCCGCACCCCCTATGGCGTGATCGACCACATCGGCCACGCCCGCTGCGGCGACGCCGAAGGCTGGGGCCTGTTCGAACACGCCTCCATGGGCCGCCACGACCCCACAGGTTTCGCCGATTGGTCCTCCGTCGCCCCTTGACGGAACTCTCGCGCGAGAGGAAAGGCGCCGCCGCGACAACGAGGTCGCGGCGGCTCCGATTTCTTGGTTTTCGGTGAAACCTATTGCTGCCAAGGATGCTCGGGGACGCCAGGCGCCAGGCCGAGGCAGATACCGGGGCCGAGGTGGGGCCGTCGCCGACGCTCGGGCCGTCTCCGACGCTCGGGCCGTCTCCGACGCTCGGGCCGTCTCCGACGCTCGGGCCGTCTCCGACGCTCGGGCCGTCTCCGACGCTCGGGCCGTATCCGACGCTCGGGCCGTATCCGACGCTCGGGCCGTCTCCGACGCTCGGGCCGTCTCCGACGCTCGGGCCGTATCCGACGCTCGGGCCGTATCCGACGCTGGGGCCGAATCCGAGGCTCAGGCTGGGCTGGACCATAAGCCGAGGCAGGCGCCGGGGCCGGGGCTGAGGCATTAGCCGAGGCTCAGGCTGGGGCTGAGGCCGAGGCGACGACGATGCCCTCGACAATGGTTCTGCCGCAGACGATTTCACCGCCACCGGCGAGCAGAGCTGCGGCCTCCGCGACACTGGGGGTGCCCACGGCCGCCGACACCCGATCCGAAGTGTGCCGCACGTCCACCGCTGCCAATTGCTCGGCGGTGAATGCCACCACGGGCACGCCGAGGGTTCGCGCGGCGGCACGGATGCCGGGTTCGTCGGCGCGACGATCCAGCGTTGCCAGGCAAGCGATTCCGGCCGTGCCAGCCACCGCGCTGACGGCACGAATGATCCGCTCCGCATCGGCGCCAGGCCGAACACCGACTCCGACCGCCACCGCCGGGTGCTGGTCTCCCATCAAGCGTCGAATCTGCTTGCCGCCGTGACGAATCGGGCGATCGCGTCGGGATTCCCAGCAGGGTGGGTATGCAGGTAGGAGGCGTGCACCTGACGAACCACAGCACCCTCGGTCATGGAACCCGTTGCCCGCCAACCCCATGCAGCAGTCTCGGCACCCGCGCGAACCAATCGCGTGCGATGGAACTCGTGGCCGCGCACCCGCGCCCCAGCCCGCCACAGCACGGAATCATGCAACGCCACGGCATCCCGATAACCCAGCGTCAGACGAGGACCGAACTCCGCATCGGCATCGATCACACCCGACATCTGGTGACCGTCCAACGAACGAGTGAGATAGAGCAAACCCGCGCACTCGGCATGAATCGGCAACCCATTCGCCGCACCAGCGGCCACCGCGACGCGCAACCGCTCATTGGCCGATAGCTGCCCGGCGTGCTCCTCAGGAAAACCACCCGGAAGCACCAATCCCGCTGTGCCGTCCGGCAGTTCATCGGACAGCGGATCGAACACCACCACCTGCGCACCGGCCGCGATCAGCAGTTCCCGATGCTCGGCATACCCGAAGGTAAAGGCAGGCCCACCCGCCATCGCGATCAACGGCCCCTGTCCCGAGGTACCGCCTTCGAACTCGACTGGTGTGCGCACCGATTCTGTTCCACTCGCACGGTGTTCAGCGGCTGCGGCCAACTCCGCCACCGGATCCCACGCGGCACCCTGCACCGAACCACCCGCGAGATCGACGATCGCGCGCAGATCCACATGTGCCGCAACGAGTTCCGTCATCGCGTCGACCGCAGCCGTGGCAGCGGCTCCGTGTTCGACGGCGGGGATGAGGCCGAGATGCCGTGAGGGAACTTCCAATTCGGCCATGCGTGGCAGCGCGCCGAGAACCGGAAGACCCACCCGGTCGCACGCCGCGCGCAAAACCTGTTCGTGGCGTTCGCTACCCACGCGGTTGAGAATCACGCCGCCGAGGCGAACCGAGGAGTCGTAGGTGGCGAAACCGTGCAGCAGGGCGGCCAGGCTCTGGGAATGTCCGCGAGCGTCGACCACCAGCACCACCGGCGCACCGAGCAGCCCCGCCACTTGCGCGGTGGAACCCTCGGCGATCGCGTCGGTGCGGTTCTCGTCGATGCGCCCGTCGAACAGGCCCATCACGCCCTCTACGATCGCGATATCGCACCCCTGCGCGCCGTGCCGATACAGCGGCACCACCCGATCCTCGCCCACCAGAACAGGATCCAGATTTCGCCCCGGCCGCCCGGCGGCGAGCCCGTGATAGCCGGGGTCGATGTAGTCCGGCCCCACCTTGAACGGCGCCACCTGATGGCCCGCGCGCCGCAGCGCACCGATCAACCCGGTGGCAAGGGTGGTCTTCCCACTGCCCGACGCAGGAGCGGCGATCACCACCGCGGGCGCGCTCACCACTGACATCCGTCCTCGACCCCACGCCGACGCCGATCTCCCGGCGCGTTCTGCCCGGCGGCGATCGGCGCAGCGACCGCGGCACCGCAGCCCGCTGCGCGCCGCAGCGCGGCACCGTTGGCCATGGCGAGCCCGGCCGGCCGGTCACCGGTCACGAAGGACATCACCATTCGATGCCGCGCTGGCCCTTGCGACCCGCGTCCATGGGGTGCTTGACCTTGGTCATCTCGGTGACCAGATCGGCAGCCTCGATCAGCGCGGGCGGTGCGTCGCGGCCGGTAATGACCACGTGCTGGTTGCCGGGGCGGTTGGTGAGGGTTTCCACAACCTCGTCGATGTCGACCCAACCCCACTTCAGCGGGTAGGTGAACTCGTCGAGAACGTAGAACCGGTGCTGTTCGGCGGCCAGGCGGCGGGAGATCTCCTGCCAGCCCGACAGCGCGGCGGCCGCGTGGTCTTCCTCGGTGCCGTGCTTGCGAGTCCAGGACCAGCCTTCGCCCATCTTGTGCCATTCGACCGAGCCGCCCACCCCGGTCTCGTCATGCAGGGTGCCCAGCGTGCGGAACGCGGCTTCCTCGCCGACCTTCCACTTGGCACTTTTCACGAACTGGAAAACCGCCACGTCGAAGCCCTGATTCCAGGCCCGCAACGCCATTCCGAACGCCGCGGTGGACTTCCCCTTGCCCGGCCCGGTGTGCACGGCCAGCACCGGCAGATTACGCCGCTGCCGAGTGGTCAGACCGTCCTCGGGGACGCTGTCCGGAACACCTTTGGGCACAGAAACTCCTCTTCTCGACGCACGCGCTGTGCGCATTCCTCGCAACCTCGCCGGTCGATCTCCGGCCGCCGATCCACCATTTCTATCAGGGCGCACCCGGCGACCTCGACGCCGTGAGCAGGTAGGAACCTACGCCGGGCCCCGAGTGCGCGCTGCACCGGCGTAATCGACCATTTCGATGCCCCGAAGCCCCGAAAACCGACTCCGAGCGCACCGATTGGTCGATTACGCCGGTCCATGCCGCGCGGGCGGCGGGGCCGGTGGCGAGGACCGCGCCGACGACCGTGTCGGCGGCCTACGCGGCGCGAGCGGGCGGCCCGGTGGCGCGGACTACGTCAACGACCGTGTCACCGGTCAACGCCGCACGGGCTGGCAGCCCGGTGGCACCGGACCACGCCGACGACCGTGTCACCGGTCAACGCCGCGCGAGCGGGCAGCCCGGTCGCACCGGACCACGCCGACGACCGTCTCGGCGGCCTACGCGGCGCGAGCGGGCAGCCCGGTGGCGCGGACTACGTCGGCGACCGTGTCGCCGGTGAGTTCGTTCAAGCGCAGGTAGCGGGCGTGCAGGTCGCGGGCCAGTTCGCCGGCCAGGCCGAGGCGGATCATGCCGCGTTCGCAGTCGATGACCATCGCCGTGTGGCCTTCGGCAGCCAGCAGCCGGGCGGCGGTGCGGGCGCGTGGGAGGGGGTCGGTGCCTCCGGTGGCTCGGCCGTCGGTGAGCAGCACGAGCATGGGGCGGCGGCGCGGGTCGCGGACGTGTTCGCGGGCGATCACTTCGCGGGCCTTCAGCAAACCCGCGGCCAGGGGGGTCTTGCCGCCGGTGCGCATTCCCGCCAAACGTCGGACGGCGATGTCGACCGAGGATGTCGGCGGCAGGACCAGTTCGGCAACGCTACCGCGGACGCTGATCACGGCTACCTTGTCGCGGCGCTGGTAGGCGTCGCGCAGCAGGGTGACGATGGCGCCGGTCACCGCGGTGAGACGATCACGCGCGGCCATCGAGCCCGACGCGTCGACCACGAACACGACCAGATTGCCTTCTCGCCCTTCGCGATACGCGCCGCGCAGGTCTTCGGCGGCCAGTGCGAGGGGGCCACTGAGTCGGCCACGCTCGAATTGTTTTGGCGCAGCGGCGAAGACGGTGCCGAGTAGGTGCAGGCCGGTGGTGGGGTCGGCGTCGGGGCGCACGGTGCGGCCGGTTCTGGTGCGGGCGCGTGAACGTCGGCCGGGTGCGCCTTCGCCGATGCCGGGGACTTCCCAGCGCGGGATCGCTTTTCCGGTCGAAGTCGGTGTGCCCGTCAGCCTTTTGGGCCCCGGCCGCGAACCGTCGCGGTCAGAACCATCCGAGCGGTCGCCGCCGGAACCACCGCTGTTCGGCCCACCGCCATTCGATCCACCACCACCCGGTCCTCCACCGTCAGGGCCTCCACCGTCAGGACCACCGTCGTCAGGTCCACTGCCGTCTGGACCACCGCGATCGGAACCACCGGCCGGACCACCATCCGGGCCTCCGTCATCCGGACCGTCGCCCTCGGGACCACCACCATCCGGGCCATCACCGTCGGGCCCATCCTCAGGCCCCCGGCCATCCGGCCCACCATCGAACCGGCGATCCCGCCCCCCGTCGAGACCCCGATCATCCGACTCGCGACCATCGCCCCCAGTGCGCCCAGTGCGCCCACGAGAATCACCACCCGCCCCATCATCACCGAGTGCGGACTCGTCCTCAGCCCGATGACGCCCGTTTCCCCCCGGCCCATCGAATTCCTCATCCCCCGAAGCCTTTTCGACCTCAGCAGCAGCAGACTCCATCGCCTCGTCGAGCTGCTGCTCACTGATCCCCGGCTCGTCGAACGGATCCCGCCGCCGCCGATGCGGCAACGCCAACTCCGCCGCGATCCGCACATCATCCTCGGTAACCCGATCCCGCCCACGCCACGCCGCGTGCGCGGTAGCGGTCCGCGCGACAACGAGATCCGCCCGCATCCCGTCCACATCGAAGGACGCGCACAGCGCCGCGATCCGCCGCAACTCCGCATTGTCCAGCGCCACTTCGGGCAGCCGATCCCGTGCGGTCAGAATCCGTTCCGCCACAACCTGATCCGCGTCCACATACCGTGCGGCGAACGCGTCGGGGTCGGCCTCGTAGTCGAGCCGCCGCCGCACCACCGCCATCCGCACATTCACCTCACGCGAGGCAGCCACATCGACAGTGAGCCCGAACCGGTCCAACAGCTGCGGCCGCAACTCCCCCTCTTCGGGATTCATCGTCCCGACCAGCACGAACCGCGCCGGATGCGAATGCGACACCCCATCCCGCTCGACATGCACCCGCCCCATGGCAGCCGCGTCGAGCAGCACATCGACCAGGTGATCGTGCAGCAAGTTCACTTCGTCGACGTACAACACCCCATGGTGAGCCGCAGCCAACAACCCAGGCCGAAACGCCTGCTCCCCATCCCGCAACACCCGCTCGAGATCCAGCGACCCGACCACCCGATCCTCGGTCGCCCCCACCGGCAACTCCACCAGCTTCGCGGGCCGCGCCCCCGTCTCGTCCACCACCGGCGGCAGCAACTGCGCCAACGCCCGCACCACAGTCGACTTCGCGGTCCCCTTCTCCCCGCGCACCAACACCCCACCGATCCCCGGATGCACAGCGGACAAGATCAACGCCAACTGCAACCGCTCCTGCCCCACCACAGCCGAGAACGGAAACCCCGCCTCACCCCCCACACGCGCGGGAATGTGCGGACCAGCGGCAACATCAGCAAAACCAGGCACGCCTCAACTCTATGCGTGCTGCGATCGCCGCCAACCCTCGGGCATCAGCGGCGCGGACCGGCGTAAACGCACAAACGGTGCCCGCAGAATCAGAATTCTGACTGAAACGAGGCGAAGTGCGTGATTACGCCGGTCCTTCGCACAAACCGGACTACCCGCGCCGCATCGGCGTATGCATGATCCCGTCGTCATCGAATTCCGCCCCGTCGACAACGAACCCGAACTTCGCGTACATCCCCACCAAATGCGACTGCGCATCCAATCGCACAGTGGCAGAACCGGTTTCAGCCAAAGCGGCCTGCATCAACCGCGTGGTGTACCCATGCTTGCGAGCGTCCGACGCCACACAAACCCGACCGATGCGGAAACTCGACACACCGTCGACAACCTCTTCGAGCAGCCGCAAAGTGCCCAGCACCGACCCGTCATCGAGCCAGAAATGCCGCGTCGAAGGCAGCAGGTCACGCCCATCCAATTCCGGATAGGCGCATTCCTGCTCCACGACGAACACATCCACCCGCAACCGCAGCAGCCGGTAGAGGGTGGCGGCATCCAGATCCGCCGCCCACGACCGCCTCAGCGAGACATTCACACCTGCGCGAAGCTCGGAGCAGCCGCGGGCGCGTGGTTGCGGTCCAGCTTCAACGTGGAGTTGGTCCAGTCCCACACTTCCTGGAACAGCGCCTGGTTCTCCGACAGCTTCTGCCCCAGCGACGGGATCATCGTCTGCAGCTGCGGCTCCCAGCCCGCGTACTGCTGCGGGAAGCAACGCTGCATCACATCCAGCATCGCGGTCACACAGGTCGACGCGCCCGGCGACGCACCCAGCAGACCCGCGATCGAACCGTCTTCGGCGGAGATGACCGCGGTGCCGAACTCGAGCACCCCACCGGCACCCTTACGACGAATCACCTGCACACGCTGACCAGCGGTGATCAGCTCCCAGTCGCGACCCTGCGCACGCGGCAGGAACTCCTCGAGCACGCCGACCTTGCCGTTCTGCGACTTGAGCAGTTCCTCGACCAGGTACTTGGTCAGGCCCATCTCGGTGAGGCCGACGCCGACCAGCGAGGCGATGTTGTTGGGCTTGATCGACTTGAACAGGTCGGCGTTGGAGCCGTCCTTGAGGAACTTGGGCGTCCAGCCGGCGTACGGGCCGAACAGCAGGCCCTTGCGGCCGTTGATGACGCGGGTGTCCAGGTGCGGCACCGACATGGGCGGCGCGCCGACGGCGGCCTTGCCGTAGACCTTGGCCTCGTGCGCGGCGATCAGGTCGGGGTTGGTGCAGCGCAGGAACTGGCCGCTGATCGGGAAGCCACCGAAGCCCTTGGCCTCGGCGATGCCGGCCTTCTGCAGCAGCGGCAGCGCGCCACCACCGGCACCGACGAACACGAACTTCGCGTTGATCGTGCGCGACTGGTAGGTGCGCAGGTTGCGCACGGTGACGTTCCAGGAACCGTCGGCCTGCTTGTCCAGGTTGCGGACCTCGGTGCCGAAGGCGATCTCGCCGCCGGAGTAGCCGATGTAGGCCAGCAGCTGCTTGGTCAGCGCGCCGAAGTCGATGTCGGTGCCGCCGTCGGTCCAGTTCAGCGCGATCGGGTCGCTGAAGTCGCGGCCCTTGGCCATCAGCGGCAGGCGCGCGGCGAACTCGTCGGGGGTGTCGATGTACTCCATGCCGCGGAACAGCGGGTGCGGGGCCAGGGCCTCGTAGCGCTTGCGCAGGTAGTCGACGTTGTCGGCACCGTGCACGAAGCTGACGTGCGGGATGGGGTTGATGAAGCCGCTGGGGTCGTCCAGCACACCGGTGTCGACCGCGGACGCCCAGAACTGGCGCGAGACCTGGAAGCGCTCGTTGATGTCGACGGCCTTGCTCACGTCGACCGAACCGTCCGGGTTCTGCGGGCTGTAGTTGAGCTCGCACAGCGCCGAGTGGCCGGTGCCCGCGTTGTTCCACGGGTCACTGCTCTCCGCGGCGGCGGCGTCGAGGCGCTCGAACACCGAGATCGTCCAGTCGGGCTGCAGCTGCCGCAGCAGCGCGCCCAGCGTGGCACTCATGATGCCTGCGCCGATGAGAACTACATCGGTCTTTTCCATCTTCGCAGCGTTCGACACGGGTAGATCGACTTCCTTGTCCTTCTCAGCTACTCACCGGCGGGTGAGTTCGCTTGGCGCGGGCGCTTTGGCGGTGTTGCGGCGACTCGCGGTGAATCGCCGGGAGGTAGGTTACCCGTCGTTCACCTGACGCCAATTGTGCACCTGCGTGCGGCGGACTTCTGCAACGGAGGTCACTTATGTGACGCAAACCAACCCTGCGCGTGCCCGCGACCGCGCGTTAGATTGAGCGGTGTGACGAACGAAACCCTCGCCGGGCAGCAGTGGCAGCCCGATGTCCTCGGTACCGCCTATCAGCAGCGGACCCTGCCGCTGGGTGTGGACCCCGACGGTGAGGGCGACGTGGTGGCCACGCTGGTGCGCTACCTGCCCGACGCCGCGGCCCCCGCGGTCGAGCCGACCGTGCTGTACGTGCACGGGTTCACCGACTACTTCTTCCAGGAGCACCTGGCCGAGCACTTCGCTTCTCGTGGGCACCGATTTTATGCCCTCGACCTGCGCAAATGCGGGCGCTCGCGACGCGAAGGACAGAGCGCGCACTACGTCAGCGACCTCGCGCTGTACGACGCGGAACTCAACGAAGCGCTGCGGATCGCCCGCGAGGAAACCGGCAACGATGTGCTGATCCTCGCGCATTCGACCGGCGGTCTGATCGTGCCGCTGTGGCTGGATCGGCTCGAATCCGCGGGCGGCAGCGCGGCGGCCGGGGTGGCCGGTGTCGTGCTCAACAGCCCCTGGTTCGACCTGCAGGGTCCGTCGTTCTACCGCACCATCGGCACGCCGGTGATCAACGCGGTCGGCCGATTCCGCGCGTTCGCCCAACTGCCCGGCGGGGTCAGTACCGCGTACGGCGACAGCCTGCACAACACCCGTTCGGGTGAGTGGGATTACAACCTGGATTGGAAGCCGCTCAACGGCGAACCCGTGCGTCTGGGCTGGCTGCGCGCGATCCGCCACGGCCAGGCCCGCCTGCACCAGGGCCTGACCATCGGCGTGCCCGCGCTGATCCTGCGCTCCCGGATCACCAAGTTCGCCCGCGCACACTCCCCCGCCGTCGACGTGGCCGACGCCGTACTCGATGTCAAACAGATCCAACGCTGGGCAGGCTGCCTGGGCGAACGCACCTCGATCGTCCCCATCGACGGCGCCCGCCACGACGTCTTCCTGTCCTCGGAGTCCGTACGCGCCAACGCCTTCCAAGAAACCGACAACTGGCTCGACTGGCTAGCGGCCTTCCGCAAGTCCTAGTCCTGGACCGTTGATCACCACGCTGTGGTGGCGGCATCGCCCGAGAGGCCTGCGCCACCACAGCGTGGTGATCTTGGTCGGCTACCAGAGGCTGGTGCGCAGCACGATCTCGGTGGCGAGTTCGTGGCCTGCTTCGGTGGCGATGTTGTCGACTTCGAGTGGGACTACGCGGAATTCGCCGTAGACGTAGCGGCCCGACGCGTCGGCGGTGGCGCGCGGGACGCTCTTGGTGACCAGCATGGTGACCGGGAGCTCCAGGGGCGGGCAGGTCGCGTCGGGGATGGTGCCGTCGGCGCCGGGGACGGCCGGGTGGCCGTGGTCCGCCACGACCAGGCTCATGAACCGGCCGAATCGTCCCGCGCATACCCTCCAAGCCAACTCCGCGCCCGTGCCGCGTCCGGCGACGTTCACATAGGGCATCTCGAGCTCGTCGAGAATCGCCAGCACACCCTGGGGATCCAGGCCGCCCGCGGACTCCACGACCACGGTCTGCAACTCGGATTCGTGCAGCCGCGCGCACACCTTGTCGAACACGTCGGCAGGGTCGTCCGCATCGGGAAGCAGCAGCACATTGTGCCGCGAAGTTGGGCCGTCGACCCGCACTGTCCAGGCCTGGTCACCGACCGTGATCTGCCGAGATTTCATGCCGGGTTACGGTACACGGCCCCGCTGAACCGCACAGGTTGTTCCGCTGCGACCGGCCAGCCCCGACACCCCCGTGTACTGGCCTTTCACCGCCCCGGACACAAGAATTGACAGACCTGTCACAACCCGCCGCTGCACACGGTGAGGCGAGACGGCCCGCACACCACACGCTGGTAGCGACGGACCGCACGCGAGGAGCTGGCAGGACCCCGGCTTCCGACAGGTCAGAGCCGACGCCCTCGCGCTACCGGTAGGTCCGCCAGGTCGACAACCATCAGATTCTCGGTCAGCTGACCACCGTCCATGTCCAGAACGTGCACATCGGTCCGGTACCCGTGCGCCGGATCATCAAGGGTTGTGTCGAGGCGGCAGTGATAGTGCCCGGCGAACAGGCTCCCCGGCGCAACGACATCGACGACCCGCCGCAGAAGCTCGCGATGCTGTTGCGCCGCAGCGATTTCCGAGTCAGGGAACCCATGCGGATTGCCGTCGATACAGGGAATGTGGACGCCGTCCGGGACGTCATGACAAAGCATCACATCCGCAGGCCCACCGTTCGCCGCTTTCGCCGCCTCGAACAGCGTGATGGTTTCCCGTTCCCACCACTCACCCCGAGCCCGCCACAACCGATCCACCGAATGCGCGCCGCCCAGCGCGAGAAACGTCACCCCCGACCACGACCATCGATAAGTGCGCGGCAGGTAGAAGATGTTCGGGCGCAACGCAATCGCTGTACATCCATGCTCGTGTTCGCGCGGGTCGAGGTAGTCGTAGGAGTCGTGATTACCCGGCACGAACCCCATCAACAGCCCGGTGTCCTCGAGCGCCCGCTGCACCCGCGCAAGGAAGTTCGGCGCGAACTTATATCCGAGATCACCGACGTGCAGGATCGCTCGAGCCCCCTGCTCAGCCGCGTACCGAATCGCCCGATCAGCCCAAAAGCTGTTGCCATGCCAGTCCCCCGCACAAACGATCCGAGCCGGGGTGAGCCGTTCCCAGTCATTCACGCTCCGCGCCTTTCGATGTCATCGACGTGGCAACTGCCGACTACGTTCTACCAGGCACGATCCGACCCAGTCGCCCCATTTTCCGCCAGGGGCTCGGCGGCGCTTCGGGAGTGAGCCGGTCAGGGTTGCCGTGGGTCGAGGAGGGCGGTGGCGATGGTGGGGAGGGTGGTGGGGGCGCCTTGGTTGATCAGGGATTCCAGGGCGGGGAGGTCTAGGTGGGTTTCTATCAGGTCGGCCAGTAGGTCGAGTTGGGTTGTGCGGGTGGCGGTTACCGAGGTGTCGGGGGCGGGGGTGAAGCCGGGGCGGGCTGCTCGGGTGGCTACTTCGGCGAGCCAGGTTCGGCGGAACTCGTCGGATTCCAGGAGGCCGTGGACGTGGGTTCCCCAGATTGCTTCGCGTGCACTGCCTTCGGGGGTGCCGTCGATGGTCAGCCAGGCGGGGTCGGCGGTGCGGGTGACTCTGCCGTGGTGGATTTCGTAGCCGTGCACGGGAATCGAGGCTGCGGTGCCGTGTACCTGGCGGGCGATTTTCGGGTTCGCGAATTCGATGTCGAGGTCGAGGATGCCGAGGCCGGCCGCGGTGTGGGGTGGCGTGTCAGCGAATGCGGTCAGGGTTTGCGCCGCGCTGTGCTCGACGCCGTCGACGATGCGGGTGCCCAGCATTTGGTAGCCGCCGCAGATGCCCAGGATGGGGCGGCCTGCTGCCGCGCGGGCTCGGATGGCCTCGCCTAAACCGTTGGCGCGCAACCATTCCAGATCCGAGATCGTGGACTTGCTGCCGGGGATCACCACGAGGTCGGCGGTGGTGATCTGGTGGGGGCTGTCGGCCCAGCGGACCGAGACGCCGGGTTCGCAGGCGAGGGCTTCGATGTCGGTGGAGTTGGAGATGCGGGGTAGGCGGATGGCGGCGACGGTGAGCCAGTCGGTGCCGTGCGGTGGGGACGGGCGGCCGACGGTGGCGCCGGAGATGGTGCCGAGGGAGTCTTCGGCGTCGAGCCAGAGGTCTTCGGCGAACGGGAGGACGCCGAGGGTGGGGCGGCCGGTCAACGCCGTCAGTTGGTCCAGGCCTGGTTGCAGCAGCGATACGTCGCCGCGGAATTTGTTGATGATGAAACCCGAGATGAGTTGCTGGTCTTCGGGTTCCAGGACGGCGACGGTGCCGAACAGGTGCGCCAGAACCCCGCCCCGGTCGATGTCGCCGACGACGAGGACGGGGATGTCGGCGGTGCGGGCCAGGCCCATGTTCGCCAGATCGGTTGCGCGGAGGTTGATTTCGGCAGGCGAGCCCGCGCCCTCGCATATCACCACATCGAATTCGGCCCGCAGAGAGGATAATTCAGCAGCAACGACTTCGCGTAACTCTTGTCGACGCGTGAAATAGTCACGCGCGCCGACAGTTCCGACCGCCTTGCCCCGAACCACCAACTGCGAGCGCCGATCACTACCGGGCTTCAACAGCACCGGGTTGAACCGCACACTCGGCTCCAACCCACACGCCCGAGCCTGCAACGCCTGCGCCCGCCCGATCTCCCCACCATCGAGGGTGACCACCGAGTTGTTGGACATGTTCTGCGCCTTGAACGGCGCCACCCGCACCCCGCGCCGCGCGAGCATCCGACAAATACCCGCCACCACAACGCTTTTCCCGGCGTCGGAGGTAGTGCCCGCGATCAGCAGTGCGCCACGCAGGGGCGTGCTCACGGCAGGGTGAGAATCTCAGCGCCCGTCTCGGTGACAACCAACGTGTGCTCGAACTGCGCCGTCCATTTGCGGTCCGCAGTCACCACGGTCCAACCGTCATCCCAGATGTCGTAATCGATCCCACCGAGGTTGATCATCGGCTCGATCGTGAACGTCATGCCGGGCTCGATCACCGACTCGATATTGGGCTGGTCGTAGTGCAACACCACCAGACCACTGTGGAAAGTGGGCCCCACACCGTGCCCGGTGAAGTCACGCACCACCCCGTATCCGAAGCGGTTGGCGTACGCCTCGATGACGCGGCCGACCACGTTCAGGGCGCGACCCGGCTTGACAGCTTTGATCGCCCGGTTGGTGGCCTCTTCGGTGCGTTCGACCAGCAGCCGCACTTCCTCGTCGACATCGCCGGCCAGGAAGGTCCGGTTGGTGTCGCCGTGCACGCCGTGGATGAACGCGGTGACGTCGATGTTGACGATGTCGCCGTCTTCGATCACCGTGGAGTCGGGGATGCCGTGGCAGATGACCTCGTTCAGCGAGGTGCAGCAGGACTTGGGAAAGCCCTTGTAGCCCAGCGTGGAGGGGTAGGCGCCGTGGTCGCACATGTACTCGTGGGCGATGCGGTCGAGTTCGTCGGTGGTGACGCCGGGCGCTACCGCCTTGCCCGCTTCGTCGAGGGCCTGCGCCGCGATCTTGCCCGCGATCCGCATCTTCTCGATGGTCTCGGCGGTCTGCACCCAGGGCTCGTTGCCCTCGTTCGCCGTCTTCTTCCACACGTATTCGGGGCGCTCGATGGAGCGCGGGACGTCCCGGATCGGCGACTGGGTACCGGGAACTAGTGGCTGACGGGTGCGAACGGACATGCCTGCAGTGTATCTATGGGCTCATGCTGCTGCGTCAGATGGAGTACTTGATCGCGTTGGCCCACGAGCAGCACTTCGGTCGCGCGGCCGAGGCGTGTCATGTGTCGCAGCCCGCGCTGTCGGCGGGCATCCGCAAGTTGGAAAGCGAATTGCGGGTGCAGATCGTGCAGCGTGGGCAGCGATTCGGCGGCTTCACCGCGGAGGGCACCGAAGTGTTGGAGTGGGCGCAGCGGATGATCGCCGAGCAGGAACAGTTGCATTCGACGCTGTCGGGGATGCGCGGTGGCCTGACGGGTGTGTTGCGGATCGGCGCGATCCCCACGGCGTTGACCGCGGCGTCGCTGGTGACCACGCCCCTGCATCTGCGGCATCCGATGGTGCGGTTCTCGCTGGAGTCGATGTCGTCGCGGGAGATCGCGACCCGGCTCAACGACTTCGATATCGATATCGGGATGACCTATGTCGACGGTGATCCGTTGGGCCGGGTGCGGGTGGTGCCGCTGTATCGCGAGCGCTACCTGTTCCTGACTCCCGCCGACGGTGAGTTCGGCGGCCGCGAGTCGATCAGCTGGGCCGATGCCGCGACCGCGCCGCTGTGTCTGCTCACGCCGGTGATGCAGAACCGGCGGATCCTGGACGGGCATTTCGCCGAGGCGGGCGCCCGGATCGAACCGGTGGTCGAGACAGACACTGTTTCCGCGATCTACGCTCATCTAGAGTCGATGGGACTGTCCAGTGTCATCCCACACGCGTGGTTGCACAGTTTCGACATCCCGCGGGGAGCCAAGCTGCTGTCGATGCCGCAGCCGCGCCGATCCTTCCATGTGGGACTGGTACTGGCCGGTAAGGACCCCCGGTCGATCCTGGCGCGCACGCTGGTGGACACGGTCGGCGAACTCGATATCGCCGGTGAGCTGGACCGCGGTCTGGCGCGCGTGCTCACACACGATTTCTGATAACTGACGCTTATCAATTCATCGAAAATGAAACTTTGACGCTGATCACACTGCGGCCGCACTATTCACAGCACGGGACGGCGCGGCGCGATCAGCGGCGCAGCGCGGCCCGCTGACCGGCAGGTGATCATGAGCAGGGTTCGACGTCGAAACACCGATGGCCGCAACGCCGTCGGTGTTTTGTGCCGCCTCGCCACAGCCACCGCACCGGTGACCCATTACTGAGGGACACCTCGAGGAGGTGCGCAGTGCCTGCGCTTACTTTTCTGGACCGGGAGCACACGATCGCTCCCCTCGGCTACAGCCGGTGGCTGATTCCACCGGCCGCGTTGGCCATCCATCTGTGCATCGGTCAGGCCTATGCGACCAGCGTCTATAAGGACGCGTTGGTCAAGCATTTCGATTCCAGTCTCACCGCGATCGGCCTGATCTTCTCGATCGCGATCGTGATGCTGGGGCTGTCGGCGGCGATCTTCGGCACCTGGGTGGACCGGGTGGGCCCGCGCAAGACCATGTTCGCCTCGGCGTGTTGTTGGTCGTCGGGCTTCCTGGTCGCCGCGGCCGGTATCGCCACCGAACAGTTGTGGCTGGTCTATCTCGGTTACGGCTTCATCGGCGGTATCGGTTTGGGCCTTGGTTACATCTCGCCGGTATCCACACTGATCAAGTGGTTCCCCGACCGGCCGGGTCTGGCAACGGGTATGGCGATCATGGGCTTCGGTGGTGGCGCGATGGTCGCCGCGCCGTTGTCGCGGGAACTGTTGGCGCGCTTCGGCGGTGCCGCGGCCGGTGGCGACGCGGTGATGAAACTGTTCATCACGTTGGGCATCGCGTACTTCATCGTGATGATGCTGGGTGTGTTCACCGTTCGGGTGCCCGCGCCGGGCTGGAAGCCCGACGGCTTCGATCCGAAGTCGATCGCGGCGAAGCCGATGGTGACCACCGCGAATGTGTCCGCGGCCAATGCGATCAAGACGCCGCAGTTCTGGTTGCTGTGGGTGGTGTTGCTGTGCAACGTGACCGCGGGCATCGGCATTCTCGAGCAGGCCGCGGACATGATCCAGGACTTCTTCCGCAACGGCGACGGCGTGTCCACGGTGAGCGTGTCGGTGGCGGCCGGGTTCGTTGGCTTGCTGTCGGTGGCGAACATGGCGGGCCGGTTCGTGTGGTCGAGCACCTCGGACTATCTGGGCCGCAAACCCACGTACATGATGTACCTGGGTGTGGGCATGGCCGCGTATCTGACGCTGGCGCTGATCGGTTCGAACGCGACCGCGCTGTTCGTGATCCTGTGCGTGATCATCATTTCCTTCTACGGCGGCGGTTTCGCCACGGTGCCCGCGTATCTGCGCGATCTGTTCGGCACCTTCCAGGTCGGCGCGATCCACGGTCGACTGCTCACCGCCTGGTCGACCGCGGGTGTGCTCGGGCCGCTGATCGTGAACCGGGTGCTGGACGCCCAGGGCGAACCGGGTCATCTGATGGCCCGCGACTACCGACCCGCACTGTTCATCATGGTCGGTGTGTTGGCCGTCGGGTTCTGCGCGAACCTGCTGGTCCGCCCGGTCGCCGCGCGCTGGCACGAGAAGCAGCCGGTCACCGACGCCGCCGATGGTGCCGCCCCGCCGGCCGCGGTTCGCACCTGAAATCCCTTGGCGCGCACGTAAGGAGCTCCGATCATGACCGAAACACACACTCCCGCACCGCACAGCTACCGCACGCAGCTGGTCATCTCCTGGCTCGCGGTCGGAATACCGCTGGCCTACGGGATTTTCAACGCGGTGAAAGCCGCACTCAAACTCTTCAGCGGATAGAGGGGACCCGATGCAAGACACGACCGGACAGCTGGCCGACCTGGTCAGCACGGTGGCCGACAAGCACCGCGACGAACGCGGGCCGCTGCTACCGATCCTGCACGACCTGCAGTATCTGCTCGGCTATATCCCGCCCGAGGTCGTCGGTCTGGTCGCGACCGAACTCAATCTCTCGCGGGCCGACGTGCACGGCGTGGTGACGTTCTACAAGGACTTCCGCGCCGAGCCGGTGGGTCGGGTCTGTGTGCAGGTGTGCCGGGCCGAGGCCTGCCGGTCGGTGGGTTCGGAACAGCTGGCCGGTGACCTGGAGCAGTGGCTGGGCACCAAGACCGGGCAGACCACTCCCGACGGCCGGATCACCTTGGATCAGGTGTTCTGCGTGGGCAATTGCGCGCTGGGGCCGTCGGCGTTGATCAACGGACAGGTATACGGCCGGCTCGACCGAGACCGCGTCGCGCAGATCGTGCTGGCGGAGGAAGAATGAGCAAGGTCACCAAGGTCTATGTCTCGCGCGACTCCGCCGCCGCCTCGGTCGGGGCCGACGAGGTCGTGATCGGGTTGTACTCGGCGGCGTCGCGGATCGGCCGGGAGATCACGGTGGTGCGCACCGGCACCCGCGGGATGCTGTGGCTGGAACCTTTGGTCGAGATCGAAACCGACCGTGGGCGTGTGGGTTTCGGGCCGGTGCGGCCCCAGGACATCGACGACCTGGTCGAACTGGGCATGCTCGACGGGCTGCCACATGAGCTCAATCACGGTGTGGTGGAAGATCTTCCGTGGATGCGCGAGCAGCAGCGGCTGTGCCTGGCTCGCGTCGGCGTCACCGATCCGCTGTCGCCTTCCGACTATGTGGCACACGGCGGCCTGGCCGGGCTGCGCCGCGCGTTCGAGCTCACCCCCGCACAGGTGATCGAGGAAGTCACCGAGTCCGGGTTGCGTGGGCGCGGCGGCGCCGGGTTCCCGGCGGGGATCAAGTGGCAGACCGTGGCCGACGCCGAGGGTCCGCTGAAGTTCGTGTGCTGCAACGCCGATGAGGGCGACAGCGGCACCTTCGCCGACCGGGTGGTGATGGAGGGCGACCCCTTCAGCCTGCTGGAAGGCATGACCATCGCCGCGTACGCGGTCGGCGCGAGCGAAGGCTACATCTACCTGCGGTCGGAATACCCGGACGCGGCCTCGGTGCTCGAACAGGCCATCGAGATCGCCCGCAACCAGGGCTGGTTGGGCACCGACATTCTCGGCACCGGTTTCGCTTTCGACATCCACCTGCGGATCGGCGGCGGCGCCTACATCTGCGGCGAGGAGACCTCGATGCTGGAAAGCCTCGAGGGCAAACGCGGCATGGTGCGCCCGAAACCGCCGATCCCCGCGATCAGCGGCTTGTTCGGCAAGCCGAGCGCGGTCAACAATGTGCTCACCCTGGTGAGCGTGCCCGCGATCCTCGCCGACGGCGGAAAGGCTTACGCGGCACTGGGTGTCGACCGTTCGCGTGGCACCCAAGTGTTCCAGCTGGCCGGAAACGTCGCGCGCGGCGGGGTTTTCGAGTCCGCGTTCGGTATCTCGCTGCACGATCTGGTTTACAGGTACGGCAACGGCACCCGTTCGGGTCGGCCGGTGCGCGCGGTGCAGGTCGGCGGGCCGCTGGGCTCCTACCTGCCGGCCGACAAACTGGACCTGCCAACGGATTACGAGGCGTTCGGCGCGGCTGACGCGATGCTGGGGCACGGCGGGATCGTGGTGTTCGACGACACCGTCGACATGGCCGGGATGGCGCGTTTCGCGATGCAGTTCTGTGCCGAGGAGTCGTGCGGCAAGTGCACCCCGTGCCGGGTCGGCGCGGTGCGCGGGGTCGAGGTGATCGACCGCATCACCGGCGGTGTCGATACCGACGGCAACCTCGCCCTGCTCAACGACCTGTGTGACCTCATGGTGAGTGGATCCCTGTGCGCGATGGGCGGACTCACCCCCAACCCGGTACGCAGCGCGCTGCTGCATTTCCCGGAGGACTTCACCCCCGCACCACCCGAGGAGACCTGATGACACTCCTACCAGACAGAGATCTCGGCACGCCGGCTCCACCAGTCGATGCCACGCCAATAACAGTCGAAATCGACGGCCTGCCGGTGACAGTCGGCGAGGGCACCTCGGTGATGCGCGCCGCCGCCCTGGCCGGTATCGACATTCCGAAACTGTGTGCCACCGACAGTCTCGACGCGTTCGGCTCGTGTCGGCTGTGTCTGGTGGAGGTCGACGGCCGACGTGGCACGCCCGCGTCGTGCACGACCCCGGTCACCGAGGGGATGCGGGTGCGCACCCAGACACCGCAGCTGGAGAAGCTGCGTCAGGGTGTCATGGAGCTCTACATCTCCGACCATCCTCTCGACTGTCTGACCTGCCCCGCGAACGGCGATTGCGAGCTGCAGGACATGGCAGGCGTGGTGGGGCTACGTCAGGTCCGCTACGGGTACGAGGGTGAGAACCACCTCGACCTCGAAAAGGACACCAGCAACCCGTATTTCGACTTCGATCCGTCCAAGTGCATCGCGTGTTCGCGCTGTGTGCGCGCGTGCGGTGACATCCAGGGCACCTTCGCGCTGACTATCGAGGGCCGCGGGTTCGACTCCAAAGTGTCCGCGGGAGTGGGCGAGTCGTTCGTGGACTCCGAATGTGTTTCGTGTGGCGCGTGCGTGCAGGCATGCCCGACGTCGACGCTGCAGGAGAAATCCGTAGTGCAGCTGGGTATTCCGACGCGCACCGTGTCGACGACCTGCGCGTACTGCGGTGTGGGCTGCTCGTTCAAGGCCGAACTGCGCGGCACCGAACTGGTGCGCATGGTCCCGGACAAGAACGGCGGCGCCAACGAGGGCCACGCCTGCGTGAAGGGCCGCTTCGCGTTCGGTTACGCCACGCACCCCGACCGGATGCTCGAGCCGATGATCCGCGAAAAGATCACCGACGAGTGGCGAGTCGTGGACTGGGACACCGCGATCGGCTACGTCGCCGAGAGGATGCGCGCCATCCAGGATCGTCACGGTGCGGGTGCGATCGGCGGGATCAGCTCCTCGCGCTGCACCAACGAGGACGTGTATGTCGTGCAGAAGATGGTGCGCGCGGCGTTCGGCAACAACAACATCGACACGTGTGCGCGAGTGTGCCACTCCCCCACCGGATATGGGCTCAAGCAGACCTTCGGTGAGTCCGCGGGCACGCAGGACTTCCGGTCGGTCGCGAAGGCCGATGTGATCGTGGTGATCGGCGCCAACCCCACCGACGGGCACCCGGTGTTCGCGTCGCGGATGAAGCGACGGTTGCGCGAGGGCGCGAAGCTGGTGGTAATCGATCCGCGTCGCATCGACCTGGTGCGCTCGCCGCATATCGAGGCCGCGTACCACCTGCCGTTGCGGCCGGGCACCAATGTCGCGGTGGTGAACGCCCTGGCGCACGTGGTGGTCACCGAGGGCCTCGTCGACACCGAGTTCGTGAACAGCCGCTGCGAGGACTTCGAGGAATGGGCGCGGTTCATCGCCCAGCCCGAACACAGTCCCGAAGCCGTCGCCGACCTCACCGGCATCCCCGCCGCGGACCTGCGCGCGGTCGCCCGCCTGTACGCCACCGGCGGCAATGCCGCGATCTACTACGGCCTGGGTGTCACCGAGCACAGCCAGGGTTCCACGATGGTGATGGGCATGGCGAACCTGGCCATGGCCACCGGCAATATCGGCCGCGACGGGGTGGGCGTGAACCCGCTGCGCGGGCAGAACAATGTGCAGGGCTCGTGCGATATGGGGTCGTTCCCGCACGAACTGCCCGGCTACCGGCACGTGTCCGACGATGCGGTGCGCGAGGTGTTCGAAAGCCTGTGGCGGCGACCGATTTCCGCCGAACCGGGCCTGCGGATTCCGAACATGTTCGACGCGGCCATCGACGGCACGTTCCGTGGCCTGTATGTGCAGGGCGAGGACATCGCCCAGTCCGACCCGAACACCAAGCACGTGTTCGCGGCCCTGGCGGCACTGGATCTGCTGGTGGTGCAGGACCTGTTCCTCAACGAGACCGCGAAGTTCGCGCACGTATTCCTGCCGGGCACTTCGTTTTTGGAGGAGGACGGCACCTTCACCAATGCCGAGCGGCGGATCAACCGGGTGCGTCCGGTGATGGCGCCCGCCACCGGCAAGCACGAGTGGCAGATTCCGTGCGAGATCGCCAAGGCCATGGGTTACCCGATGGATTACGACCATCCCAGTCAGATCATGGACGAGATCGCGGCGCTGACACCGACTTTCGCTGGAGTGTCGTTCGCGAAGCTGGATCAGGTGGGCAGTCTGCAGTGGCCGGTCACCGCGACCGCGCCCGACGGAACACCGATCATGCATGTCGACGAATTCGTGCGTGGCAAGGGCAGATTCGTCACCACCACGTTCGTGCCGACCAGCGAACGGGCTACCCGCCGGTTCCCGCTGATCCTGACCACGGGCCGAATCCTGAGCCAGTACAACGTGGGTGCGCAAACTCGCCGCACCGCCAATGTGGTGTGGCACGCCGAGGACATCCTCGAAATCCACCCGCACGACGCCGAGGTCCGCGGCATCACCGACGGCGCTCAGGTGAGCCTGGCCAGCCGGGCAGGCGAAACCCGTTTGCACGCGGTGATTTCCGATCGAATGCCGCCGGGCGTGGTGTACACGACGTTCCACTACCCCACCACCGGGGCCAATGTCGTGACCACCGACAACTCCGACTGGGCCACCAACTGCCCCGAATACAAGGTGACCGCCGTGCAGGTGGCCCTGGGTTCGCCGTTGCGCGACGCCTCGCATCGCGAGCACCTGCCCGAGGCGATGCGGCTGGCCACCGAGATCGCCGCCCAGTTCCGTGACCTGCCGCAGCAGGAGGCGGCGTCGGTGATGGCCACCCATATTCGCAAGTACTGGGACCCGCGGATGCGAGACCAGTTGCGCGACCAGGTGATCCGTGCGGGCGCGACCTGCGACGCACACGTGCGGGCCACCGCCGAACTGCTCGAAGTGCCCGTCCGCTGACGAGCACCGCACGTCCGGAGCCGGCTTCGGGAGAATGGAGTACACAGTGGGGCGAGTGACCGCGCGGCGACGGGTGCTGCGCATCAGAGACGGTCAGTACTCCGAACGGCCCGACACCCTGGTCGCCGAGGAACCCCTCGAGATCAGGGTCGGCGGCACACCGTTGACGATCACGATGCGCACGCCCGGTGCGGATTTCGATCTGGCGGCGGGTTTCCTGGTCAGCGAAGGGGTGGTGCGGTCGCCCGACGACATCGCCACCATCCGGTACTGCGCGGGCGCCACCGACGACGGCAGCAACACCTACAACATCGTCGACGTGGTGCTCGCGCCCGGCGTGGCCCCGCCCGATGCCTCGTTGGAACGCAATTTCTACACCACGTCCTCGTGCGGGCTGTGCGGTAAGGCCAGCCTGGACGCGGTGCGCACCCACACGACCTGGTCGGTCGCCGACGATCCGATGCAGAGCACCGCCGGGGTGTTGTCGACCCTGCCCGAACAGTTGCGCGGCGCGCAGCGGGTCTTCGACACCACCGGCGGCTTGCACGCGGCCGGGCTGTTCACCGGGTACGGCGAATTGCTGTGCCTGCGTGAGGATGTCGGCCGACACAATGCCGTGGACAAGGTGATCGGGTACGCGCTGCAGTCGGGGATGCTGCCGTTGCGCGGCACGATCCTGATGGTGAGCGGTCGGGCCTCGTTCGAGCTGGTGCAGAAGGCGCTGATGGCGGGCATTCCGATGCTGGCCGCGGTGTCCGCGCCGTCGTCGCTGGCCGTGGATCTGGCACACGACAACGGGTTGACGCTGGTGGGTTTCCTGCGCGGCTCGTCCATGAATGTCTACACGGGCGCGATGCGCCTGGCGCAGCACGCGGTCATGTAGGCCACCGTTTCGGCCCGATCAATGGCGATCGGGCCGAAATGCGGTATCAGACAACCGGTTCCAAGCGCACGATGATGCCCTTGGAGGTCGGCGTGTTACTGATGTCGGCCACACTGTCCAGGGGTACCAGCACGTTGGTCTCCGGGTAGTAGGCAGCCGCCGATCCGCGACTGGCCGGATACCCCACCGCGACGAACTTCTCCGCCCGCCGCTCGGTCCCGTCCTCCCAGATGCTCACGATGTCGACGACATCCCCGTCGGCGATGCCACGTTCGGCGAGATCGTCCGGGTTGACCATCACCACCCGACGCGCATCGTGAATGCCGCGGTAGCGATCGTTGGCGGCGTACGGAATGGTGTTCCACTGGTCGTGCGACCGAAGTGACTGCAGCACAAGATATCCCGGCGGCGGCTCGATCATGTCGAACCCGTTGCAGGTGAACTCGGCCTTACCGCTGGCAGTGTTGTAGATGCCCTCGTTGACCGGATTGGTCAACAGCATTCCGCCCGGCTGTCCGACGCGGGCATTGAAATCTTCGAACCCCGGCACGACCCGCGAGATCCGGTCGCGCACGGTGCCGTAGTCGGCGATGAACTCCTCCCACGGAATCGTGGACTGCTCCCCCAGCGTGGCGCGCGCCAGCCGCGAGATGATCGCGACCTCGCTGAGCAGGTCGGGCGAGGCCGGATCCAGACGTCCTCGCGACGTGCGGACCTGGCTCATCGAATCCTCGACGGTGTAGAACTGCTCACCGGTCGCCTGGATGTCGCGGTCGCTGCGACCCAACGTGGGCAGGATCAGAGCCGTCTCCCCGCACACCGTGTGTGAGCGGTTGAGCTTGGTGGAGATCTGCACCGTCAGCGAGCACTTCCGCAAAGCGGCCTCGGTGACGTCGCTATCGGGCGTGGCGCGCGCGAAATTGCCTGCGACACCGACGAATACCTTCGCCGTACCGTCGCGCATGGCCCGAATCGAATCCACCGCGTCCAGCCCGTGCTCGGCGGGCGGGGTGAAGTCGAACTCCTTGCCCAGCGCGTCCAGGAACGACTGCGGCACCCGCTCCCAAATACCCATGGTGCGGTCGCCCTGCACATTGCTGTGTCCGCGCACCGGACACACCCCGGCGCCGGGTCGGCCGAGGTTGCCGCGCAGCAGCAGGAAGTCGACCACTTCGCGAATGGTCGGCACACCGTGCTTGTGCTGGGTCAAACCCATCGCCCAACACACGATGATCTTCTTGCTGCCCAGCACCTGCTGGTGCACGGCCTCGATCTCTTCGCGGGTCAAACCGGTCGCGGTGAGCGTGTGTTCCCAACTCACCTGCCTGGCATACGCGGAGAACTCGTCGAAACCTGTTGTCTGCGAAGCGATGAACTCGTGGTCAAGCACGGTGCCCGGCGCGGCGTCCTCGGCTTCCAGCAGCAGCTTGTTCAGCATCTGGAACAGCGCGAGGTCGCCGCCGGGCCGGATCTTGAGGAAGATGTCCGCGATCTCGGTGCCGCGCCCGATCACCCCGCGCGCCTTCTGCGGGTTCTTGAACCGGATCAGCCCGGCCTCGGGCAGCGGGTTCACCGCCACGATCTTGCCGCCGTTGCGTTTGGTCTGTTCCAACGCCGACAGCATCCGCGGATGGTTGGTGCCGGGGTTCTGGCCGACGACGAAGATCAGGTCCGCTTCGTAGATATCGTCAAGCGATACAGTGCCTTTGCCGACACCGATGGTCTGCTGCAGCGCGGACCCGCTGGACTCGTGGCACATGTTCGAGCAGTCGGGCAGGTTGTTGGTGCCGTACGCGCGCGCGAACAGTTGCAGCAGGAACGCGGCCTCGTTGTTGAGCCGACCCGAGGTGTACAACAGCGCCTGGTCGGGGGTGTCCAGGGAGCGCAGTTCGCGGGCCATCAGATCGAGGGCTTCGTCCCAGCCGATGGGCTCGTAATGGGTGGCGCCGGGGCGCTTCACCATCGGCTCGGTGAGCCTGCCCTGCTGGTTGAGCCAGTAGTCCGACATGGTGTCGAGCTCGGCCACGGGATGCTCGGCGAAGAACTGCCGGGTCACGCGACGGGTGGTGGCCTCGTCGTTGATGTGCTTGGCACCGTTTTCGCAGTACTCGTTCAGGTGCCGGTTCTTCGGCTCCGGCCACGCGCACCCCGGACAGTCGAATCCCTTGGTCTGATTGATGTTCAGCAGGGTCAGCGCCGTGCGGGCCGGGGAGTTCTGCGACAGCGAGTATTCGATCGCGTGCACTACCGCGGGTACGCCAACCGCCCAGGTCTTGGGCGGGGTCACGCGCAGATCGTCTTCGGGGTCCTCGATCGAGGTCATGTATCAGCTTCTTTTCAGTTCGACATCTGTGATCAAAGGCTTCTCACAATGCTCACCGATGTCAAAGTGGAAAGCCCGATCGCCTGATAGGTACAGGTTATCGGGCCGCCCACTTTCCTTGCGATTACTCGAAAATGCTGCTGCCGTAGACATCTTCGGCGGTCAGCGTGATCAGGTCGGCCTTGCCCAGCGGCCGGTCCAGCGCCACCAGCCGTCGTGCCTGCCGCAGTCGACAGCGTTCGATGGCGTTGCGCACGCTGCGCGCGTTGGAGAACCGTGGCTGTTGCATCCGCAACGTCAGGTACTCCGCGAACGCCTTGTGCGCGTCGTCGTCGAAGGCGAACCCCTCCGACTCCACCATCAGACCGGCGATCTGGGTCAGCTCCGCATGGTCATAGTCCTCGAACGTGAGATGGTGCGGCACACGGGAACTCAGGCCCGGATTGGCGGAGAAGAACGTGGCCATCCGGTCGGGGTAGCCGGCGAAGATCACCACCAGGTCGCCGCGTTCGTTCTCCATCTCGGTGAGCAGGATCTCGATGACTTCCTGCCCGTAGTCGCGTTCGTTCTCCGGCCGGAACAGGTAATAGGCCTCGTCGATGAACAGCACGCCCCCCGCGGCGCGCGCGATCGCCTCCTTGGTCTTGGGTGCGGTGTGGCCGATGAACTGGCCGACCAGGTCGTCGCGGGTGACGGTGTGCACGCGCGGCGCCCTGATGTACTCGAGGGCGTGCAGGATCGCCGCCATCCGCAGGGCGACCGTGGTCTTGCCGGTGCCGGGGCCGCCGGTGAAACTCATGTGCAGCGTGGGTCGTGTGGTGGTCAGGCCGAACCGGCGCCGGGCCCGGTCGACCTGCAGCAGTGAGGCGATCTCGCGGACGCGGCGTTTCACCGCGGCCAGGCCGACCAGCTCGGCGTCGAGTGCGGCCAGGGTGTCGGTCACCCTGGCCGCGGCCTCGTCGGCCGAGAGATCGAGCACCTCGTCGTCGCCGAGAATCGCGGGTTCGCGCGCTTCTTCCTCGACGGCGGTGTCGGTCGCGCCGTGCACGCCCGGCCGGTGGAACCCGAATCCCTTTGGTGTGTCCATCAGTTCACTCGCCCGTGTACCGATCGCCGGTGGGACGGGCGGTGGCGTAGGACTTCACCGAGTACCGCTGGGTGCGGTCGGGTCCCTCCACGCGTTCGAGCAAGAAGCCCGGTTCGTGCGCGGGGCGCTGGACCAGGAACGACATCGCGGTGGACTGTCGGCCCAGGGTCGCGTCGTAGGCCAGCAGGCGAATGTAGTGCTGCGGGAAGGTGGCTCGGCAGTCCGCGAGCTGGGCGAGCACGCCGTCGGGTTCGGTCAGGTCGAACATCGGCAGTCCCCACATCTCCCAGTAGACGTTGCGGGGGTGCGGGTCGTCGGTGTATTCCAGCGAGACCGGCCAGCCGTGGTCGAGCGCGTATTTCACCTGGGCGGCGATCTCGTCGTCGGTCAGGTCGGGCAGGTAGGAGAAGGTGCCGTAGCGCAGTTTCATCGGGTGTCCCTTAGATCGAGGGCACCGGGGTCGCCACCACGTCGGGCGCGTCGGTGCTGGTGTAGTCGAAGGTGATGTCGCCCCAGGTGTCCAGGGCCGCCTGCAGTGGTGCGCAGTGCTTGGCCGCGTTGCGCAGCACGCCCGGGCCTTCCAGCAGCAGATCGCGACCTTCGTTGCGCGCCTTGACCATTGCTTCCAGGGCGACCCGGTTGGCTTCGGCGCCCGCGGCGATGCCGTAGGGGTGGCCGATGGTGCCGCCGCCGAACTGCAGGATCACGTCGTCGCCGAAAAGGTCGAGCAGCTGGTGCATTTGGCCGGCGTGGATGCCGCCGGAGGCCACCGGCATGACGCCGGGCATGGAGATCCAGTCCTGATCGAAGAAGATGCCGTTGCCCAGGTTGGTGGGAACGTCGTTGTCGCGCAACGTGTCATAGAAACCACGCGTGGTGGCCGGGTCGCCCTCGAGCTTGCCCACGACCGTGCCCGCGTGCACGTGGTCGACACCCATCAGCCGCGACCATTTCGCGATCACGCGGAAACTCACGCCGTGGGTCTTCTGGCGCGTGTAGGTGGAGTGGCCGGCCCGGTGCAGGTGCAGCAGCACGCCGTTCTCGCGCGCCCAGTGCGCCATGGACTGGATGGCGGTGTAGCCGATGGTGAGGTCGATCATCACCACGACGCTGCCGAGTTCCTTGGCGAAGTTGGCGCGCCGGTACATCTCCTCCATGGTGCCGGCGGTGACGTTGAGGTAATGGCCCTTGATCTCGCCGGTTTCGGCCATTGCCCGGTTCACCCCCTCCATCGCGTAGAGGAAGCGGTCGCGCCAGCGCATGAACGGCTGGGAGTTGATGTTCTCGTCGTCCTTGGTGAAGTCCAGTCCACCGCGACAGGCCTCGTAGACCACGCGCCCGTAGTTGCGCGCCGACAGGCCGAGCTTGGGTTTGATGGTGGCGCCCAGCAGCGGTCGACCGTACTTGTTGAGCATTTCGCGTTCCATGACGATGCCGTGGGCGGGGCCCTGGAAGGTCTTGGTGTAGGCGACGGGGATGCGCATGTCTTCCAGGCGCAGTGCCTTGAGCGGCTTGAAGCCGAAGACATTGCCGATGATCGACGAGGTCAGGTTCGCGATGGAGCCTTCCTCGAAAAGGTCGATGTCGTAAGCGATATAGGCGAAGTACTCGCCGGGACGGCCGGGAACCTGGTCGACCTTGTACGCCTTGGCCTGGTAGTGGCTGTTGGCGGTGAGCCGGTCGGTCCACACGACAGTCCAAGTGGCAGTGGAGGATTCGCCTGCTACGGCGGCGGCGGCCTCGATGGGGTCGACGCCGTCCTGCGGGGTGACACGGAATACGGCGAGCACGTCGGTGTCTTTGGGGACGTAATCGGGGTTCCAGTAACCCATTCCGGCGTAACTCTGCACGCCCGGATCCCAGCGTTCTTTGGTGACTGGTCCCTCGTTCTCGATCGTGGTCATCGCCGTTCCTTTCGGTCACGCCTGGAGAAGCTCTTCCAGTGTGTGGGCGCGATTGTTCAACGACAATGGAATGTTTCCTGTGAACTGTTAAGGCATAATTGAACTATGTTCGCCAGCCCGGACCTGCCCGCCGCCGCCACCTGGGGTCGGTTGCGCACGTTTCTCGCCGTGTACGAGACCGGCAGTGTGCGGGCGGCGGCGGAAACGCTGCACGTCACGCCGCCTGCGGTGTCGGCGGCGATCACCGCGCTGGAAGAGGCTTTGGGCACAAGGCTTTTCGGGAAGTCCGGGCGTGGGATCGTGGCGACGGATTCGGGTGAGATCTTCGCGGGGTATGTGCGAAAACTGCTCGGACTGCTGGCCGAGGCGGCGGGGGCGGTGCACGATGCGGACCGGGGGCGGGTGCGGATCGGGGCGGTGGCCACGGCCAGTGAGTACGTGCTGCCCGCGCTGATGGCGTCGTTCGCACAGGCGCATCCGCATGTCGAGCTGTCGCTGTCGGTGCTCACGCGCGGGGAGCTGTTCGCGCGCGCGGCCGATCATGTCTTCGATATCGCGTTGGCGGGGCGGCCGCCGACGGGGTCCGGGCTGGTCACGGCGGCGCGGCGGGCGAACCGGTTGTTGCTGGTCGGGCGGCCGGGACTGCTCGATGACCCGCTCACGCTCCCCTGGCTGCTGACCGGTGTCGGGTCCGGAACGCGCGATACCGCGCTGTCGTTGCTGAGCCGGCTGCAGGCCGCGCCCCCGCTGCTCACCCTCGGCACCTCGGGCGCCGCCGTGGCCGCCGCGCGCGAGGGACTCGGGGTCACCCTCGTGCACGAGGAGGCCGCGCGCGAGCAACTCGCCTCGGGCGAACTGGTCGCCTACGACCTGCCCGGAACACCCCTGGACCGGCCGTGGCACGTCTGCACGACCCCGGAACCGACCTCGGCGACCCGGTTGTTCGTGGCCCATCTGTGCGATCCGGACCAGGTGGGCGCTGCCGCGTTTCACACCCGCTCTCGCCCGAAGGGGTGAGGACGGCGCGCGCCGGTGCCGCGATGCTGGTCGTCATGACGACACTTTCCGCCACCGCCCTCGCCGATATCGCCCGACAGCTGACCAGCGGCGGCCGCGGCATCCTCGCCGCCGACGAGTCGATCAAAACCATGTCATCGCGCCTGGAACAGGAGGGGATCGCCGCCAGCGCGACCGCCCGGCGCGACTATCGCGCACTGCTGCTCACCGCCGCCGACCTGTCGCAGTGCATCAGCGGAATCATCCTGTGCGACGAGACTTTCGGCCAGGATCTCGCCGACGGGCGACCGTTCCCGATCGCGGCGCGCGAACTCGGGATCCTGCCGGGCATCAAGGTCGATACCGGCACGTCACCGCTGCCGGGTCAGGGTGGGGCGCTGATCACCGAGGGTTTGGACGGGCTCGGTGCGCGGTTGGCGTCGTACGCGCAGCGCGGTGCCGCGTTCGCGAAATGGCGGGCGGTGTTCGACGTGCACACGATCACGCCGTACTCGGCGCGGGCGAACGGGCAGGCCCTGGCCAGGTACGCGGCGCTGTGTCAGCAACACGGCATCGTGCCGATCGTGGAGCCCGAGGTGCTGTGCACCGGCGACCACGACCTCGCGGCGTCGGCGGCGGCCACCTCGCTGGCGTTGGGCGCGGTGTTCGAGGCGCTGGTCGATGCGGGGGTGCAGTTGAGCGGGATCGTGCTGAAGCCGAACTTCGTCACGCCGGGGCTGGACGCCACGCCGGTTCCCGCGGCCGAGGTCGCGGCGGCCACGTTCGCGGTGTTGAACGAACACGTTCCTGCCGAAGTGGCCGGGATCGCGTTCCTGTCGGGCGGACATCCGACCGCGAACGTGTGCGCATTTCTCAGTGCGCTCGCCGCGGATGATCGTCGGCCGTGGCCGGTGACGTTCTCGTTCGGTCGCGCGCTCGTGAGTGCCGCGCTACACACGTGGGCCGGTTCGCCGGCCGAAGTCACTGCCGCGCAAGGGGTTCTGCTCGACAACTGCGCAGCCGCGGCTCAGGCTGCGGCGGAATAGCCGAACAGTCGGGCGACGAAGGCGCTGGGCGGGCGTAACCGCAATACGGGTCGCGTGCCTACTCCCCCGGGGATCGGCTCTTCGACGATGTCGACCAGCCATCCTTGGGGTAGGGCGCGTTGCATCCGGGCGGCGTGGCGCTGCATCGGGGTGCTCGGATCGGTCATGTACCTACCCCTTTCTGGGAGTCCGACCGGGGGGACCTGTCGGTGATCTCATTCCAGGGTATGACGGGTCTTTCCGCAGGTCACGACCAAAAACCGCAATTGGGGGCGCGGAGGGGTGGAGTTAGGGACGCTAGGGGAAAAGCCCCGGCGAGCGAACGGGCAGCTCCACCAGGACGGTGGTGCCGCGCCCCTGCATCGACTCCACGCGCAGCGAGGCTTCGATGATGGCGCAGCGTTCGGCGATCGAGGTCAGGCCGAAGTGTTGTTCGCCGTCGAGGTCGGCGGCACGGTTCGCGCGACGTTCGGCGTGGTCGAAACCTTCGCCGTCATCGGAACATCCGAGCACGATCGAATCGCCGACCCGGCGCAGAGACACCACGATTCGTTGCGCCCCAGCGTGTTTCACCGCGTTCGCCAGTGACTCCTGGGCGATGCGGTACAGCGTGGCGGCCGCGTGGTCGGGGATGTCGTCGATGGCGGCGGTGGGGTCGACGAGGAATTCGATCTCCGGTGGCCCGTCGCCGCTGACCGTGCGCACCAACGATTCGATCGCCGCGACCAGTCCGAGGTCGTCCAGGACCAGGCTGTGCAGGCCGGAGATGGCGGCGCGGGTCTCGTTGTAGGCGAAATCGGCGAGCTCGCGGGCGCTGACCAGTTCGGCGCGGGCGCGGGCGAGGTCGCGCAGGCTGGCCTCGTCGGTGACGTCGACGTGCGCGACCAGCTCGGACACGGTGAGATCGGCGGCGGACAGGTGGAACGACATCGAGGCCAGGGCGGTGGTGACGCCGTCGTGCAGGTCGAAGGCGATGCGCCGGCGTTCGGCTTCCTGGGCGGTGATCGCCTGCTCGACGAGACGGTCGCGTTCGGTGCGTTGACGATGCACGGTGCGGAACAGGCGCTGCGCGTGCAACCACAGGCCGAGCACGGCGGCGTAGTGCTGCGCGCCGTCTAAATCCTGCTGGCCGAAGGGATTTCGCGGATCGCGGTGCACCGCCAGCACGCCGACTATCTCGCCTTCCAGTCCCGGCAAAGGCAGGCACATGCGCGCGAGGGTCTGGTGCGGGTCCAGTCGTAACAGCCTGCGGTGCAGAGCATTTCGCGGCGAATCGTTGTCGATCAGCACGGGTTTGCGAGTACGAGCGACCAGCCCGGTCACCCCGAACCCCACCTGCAGTCGCAGCGAACTCGCCGACGGATGCACCGGCCACATGTCGACGATGCTGAGATCCTGGCCGTCGATCGCGTACAGCAGCACACCGTCAGCGCCCAGCAGCGGCGCGAGCTCCGCCGCCGTAGGAACCGCCCCACCGGCGTAACTCACCGAAACAGCCCCTCCCGCAACGCAACCGCGATCGCCCCACTGCGATCGGACACCCCCAGCTTGCGATACAGCCCACGAATATGGGTTTTCACGGTGTCCTCGCTGACCACCAACTTGCTCGCCACGGCACGGTTCGAGTGACCGGAAACCAACAGCCCCAACACTTCCGACTCACGCTGCGTCAGCCCCAGGTGCGCCCCCGACCAGAACTGCCCGGCGTTGAGCCTGGCCGCCGCCAACGCCACCCGACCGGCCAGCGACGCGTCGACCACCGTCTCCCCGTCCTGCACGCGCCGCAGCTGGGCGACGAGTTCGCGCCCGTCCACGCGTTTGAGAATGTAGCCCGAGGCGCCCACGCGCAGCGCCTGATACAGGTAGTGCTCGTCGTCGTAGACGGTCAGCAGCACGACTTTGGTGTCGGGATATTGCAGCGTGATCTGCCGGCACAGATCCAGGCCGCTGGCCTTGCCGATGCGCACGTCGCACAGCACGATGTCGGGTCGATGCTCGGCGACCATCCGCAACGCGGCGGTGTCGGTGGTGGACTGGCCGACTATCACGACCTCGTCGGGAAAGTGGCCGAGCATGGCGTCGAGCCCGTGCAGCACCATCTCGTGATCGTCGACGAGCACAAGCTTCAACGGGGTCGGAGGTAACTCCGGCATCCCTCCACCCTACGGCGGGCGGGAGTCCGCGCTACCGGCATTGACGAGATCTCACCCGGACCTCCACCCCCGAGGGGGAGCCCCGAAGGTGCGCCGGTGCGGTCCGATGAACGGACCCGATCAGAAAGGCCGTGCCATGCCGCAGTCCCCAGTCCCCCGGCCGCTCATAGTGCCCTCGGTGTTGCCCGCAGATTTCGCTCGACTGGGTGAGGAGGTGCGTGATCTGTGCGCGGCCGGCGTCGACCGGATCCAATGGGACGTGATGGACGGTGTGTTCGTCCCCAACCTCACGTTCGGCCCCGCGGTGATCGCGTCCACGCGCGCGGACAGCACCGTCGGGTTCGAGGCGCACCTGATGGTGGTGAACCCCGACGAGCTGCTGCCCGAGTACATCGACGCCGGGTGCGAGCTGATCATCGTGCACGCGGAAGCCTGCACGCACCTGCATCGCACCCTGGCGCGGATCCGCGATCTCGGGGCGCGCAGCGGGGTCGCGCTGAACCCGCACACGCCCGCCGCAACCGTGGCCCACGTGTTGGCCGAGACCGATCTGATCCTGGCCATGACCGTGAATCCGGGCTTCGGCGGGCAGGCCTACATTCCGGCTGTCGAGCCGAAGATCGCGCAGTTGCGGCGGATGATCGACGAGTCGGGGCGGTCCATCGAGCTGGAAGTCGACGGCGGGATCACCGCCGACACCATCGGTGGCGCGGCTGCGGCGGGGGCTGATGTGTTCATTTCGGGGTCGTGGATGTACGGGTATTCCGAGGGCAAAGCGGCCGCGGTGAAGCGTTTGCGCGATGCCGCCACCACGTCGGGAGAGGCAGTCCGATGACCGATATCGCTTTCGTCCCGTCGGTGCAGACCGACCGGCTGGCCGTGGACACGCTGCGGTTCCTCGCCGCCGACATGGTGGAGGCCGCCCAGTCCGGGCATCCGGGAATGCCGATGGGGGCGGCGCCGATGGCGTGGACGCTGTGGAGTCGGCATCTGCGGCATGATCCGGCCGACCCGCAGTGGGTTGATCGGGACCGGTTCGTGCTGTCCGCCGGGCACGGGTCCGCGTTGCTGTACGGGCTTCTGCACCTGTTCGGGTATGACTTGCCTGTTTCGGAGTTGCGGCGGTTCCGGCAGTTGGGTTCGGCGACGCCGGGGCACCCGGAGTACGGGGATACCCCCGGCGTCGAATGCACGACCGGGCCGTTGGGGCAGGGGTTGGCGATGGCGGTCGGGATGGCTTTGGCGGAGCGGATGACTGCTGCCCGGTATCCCGAGATCACCGGGCATCGGACCTATGCGATCGTCGGTGACGGGTGTCTGATGGAGGGTGTCAGTCACGAAGTCGCTTCTTTCGCAGGCCATTTGGGTCTTGGCGGGTTGGTCGTGCTGTGGGACGACAACGAGATCACCATCGACGGTGCTGTCGGGCGGTCGTGTAGTGATGATCAGGTGGCGCGGTTCGCGGCGTATGGGTGGCATACCGAGGTGGTTTCGGATGGGACCGATATCGAGGCGATCGACGCTGCTCTGACACGGGCTAAGGGTGATCCTCGGCCTAGTTTTCTGGCGGTGCGCACGGTGATCGGTCATGGGGCACCCGGTGTCGCGGGGACGTCCAAGGCGCATGGTGCGCCGTTGGGTGCCGAGCGGCTGTCGCAGGCCAAAGAGCTTGCGGGATGGTCGCTTCCGCCCTTTTCGGTACCCGAGCAGGTTGCCGCGACGTGTGCGGCGCTGGCGGCTCTGGGCGGTGAGGAGCACGCGACCTGGCTCGACGAGTTCGCGGCTTTCGACGCTGTTGCGCCTTCACGAGCCGCGGAGTTCCGACGTGCTCATGCACGACTGCTGCCTGAAACACTGTTGCCTGCACTGGAATCCGTCGTCGCGGGCGCACCTCGTGCCACCCGGCAGTCGTCGCAGGCGTGTTTGAACGCGGCACTGTCGACCATGCCGGAGTTGGTCGGCGGGTCGGCCGATCTCGCCGGGTCGACGGGGACGGTGTGTGGTGACGTGATCTCGCGCGATGACTTCGCTTCCAGCGCTATCGCTTTCGGTATCCGCGAGTTCGGGATGGCCGCGATTCTGAACGGGATGAGCCTGCACGGTGGGTTCCGGGTGTTCGGGAGCACGTTCCTGGTGTTCGCCGACTACCTGCGGCCGGCGCTGCGGTTGTCGGCGTTGATGAAACAGCCGGTGATCTATGTGCTCACGCACGATTCGATCGCGGTCGGTGAGGACGGGCCGACGCATCAGCCGGTCGAGCATGTCGAGTCGCTGCGGGTGATCCCCGGTCTGCAGGTGTTGCGACCGGCCAACGATGCCGAGACCGCCCTCGCGTGGGAACTCGCGCTGACCCGCACCGATGGGCCCACCGCGTTGATCCTGTCGCGCCAGTCACTGCCTCAGCTCGACATCACCGATGCACCGAGTGCCAGCTCTGTCGAAATCGTCGCTACCGGTTCGGAAGTCGCGTTGGCAGCGGCCGCCGCCGAGCAGTTGCGTGCCGAGGGATTCACCGTGCGGGTGGTGTCGGCGCTGGACCGTTCCCGCTTCTCCCCCGACCCCGCCGCGCACACGATCAGCCTCGAAGCCGGCAGCACGGCAGGCTGGGCGGGTCTGGTCGACCTGGCGATCGGTATCGACGAGTTCGGCCACAGCGGTCCCGGCGACGAAGTCATGGCCCATCACGGCTTCACCGTGGCGGCCGTGCTCGACCGTATCCGCGAATACCTGCACGGCACACCATGACCGAACTACGCGCAGTGATCTTCGATGTCGACGGCACGCTGGTCGACAGTGAACGAGACGGCCATCGGGTGGCCTTCAACACGGCCTTCGCCGAGGCGGGGCTACCCGACCGCTGGGACGTCGACGAGTACGGGGACCTGCTGAAGGTCGCCGGCGGCGCGCAGCGGCTGACCTTCTGGTTCGAACAGCACGGTATGCCCGCCGGGCAGGCCCGGCATCTGGCACAACAGTTGCACCGCAACAAGACTCGGATCATGCGGCAGATGGCTTCGGACGGGCGCATCCGTGCCCGTCCGGGCGCGCGGGAACTGATCGAACGGCTGCGGGCGCGCGGTGTCCGGTTGCATGTCGCGACCACCGGCACCCGAGCCTGGGTCGAACCGTTGCTGAAGCACGCGTTCGGTGACCCGTTCGACACGGTCACCACGGGAACCGAAGTGCCCATCTTGAAGCCGAGCCCTGCGGTGTACCTGGACGTGTTGATCCAGACCGGGCTGTCCACTGATCAGGTTGTGGCCGTGGAGGATTCAGCTAACGGTGTTCGATCCGCCGTGGCTGCCGGACTGCGGTGCGTGGCGGCACAGAACGCCTACACACGCACCGACGACCTATCCGCGGCGGTCCTGGTCGCCGACGGACTCGATGACCCGGAACTGGTGACATGGTTCGACGACCACCTCGCATGAGGTGGTCGTCGAATTATCAACGGCGGGAGCGGCTGCGTTCCATCAGCCGCAACAGCATCGGCGTGAAGATCAACTGCATAGCGAGGTCCATTTTCCCGCCCGGGCACACGATCGTGTTCGGGCGGGACATGAACGAGTCGTGCAGCATCGACAGCAGGTATGGGAAGTCGATGCCGTGCGGGTCGGCGAACCGGATCACCAGCATGGATTCATCGGGTGTCGGGATCGTCCGTGCAACAAACGGATTGGACGTATCCACCACGGGGACCCGCTGAAAATTCACGTGGGTGCGGGAGAACTGCGGGCACATGAAGTTCACGTAGTCGTGCATGCGGCGCAGGATCGTCTCGGTCACCGCCTCGGTGGAGTAACCCCGTTTGTCCTTGTCGCGGTGCAACTTCTGGGTCCACTCGAGGTTGATCACCGGCACCACCCCGATGAGCAGGTCCGCGTATTGCGCGACGTCGACCTGGTCGTTGGCCACCGCACCGTGCAAGCCCTCGTAGAACAGCATGTCGGTGCCGGGACGGATGTCCTCCCACGGGGTGAACGTTCCGGGCTCCTGGTTGTACGGTGCGGCTTCTTCCTTGTCGTGCAGGTACTTTCGCACGCGGCCGGTCCCGTTCTCGCCATAGCCGCGGAACAGTTTCTCCAGGTCCTCGAACAGGTTGGCTTCGGAACCGAAGTGGCTGAAGGTGTGGTCGCCTTCGTCCAGGGCCCGAGCCAGTTCCTCCTTCATGCCGACCCGGTCGAACTTGTGGAAGCTGTCGCCCTCGACATACGCGGCATCGATGCCTTCCCTGCGGAAGATCTGATCGAACGTGCGCATCACCGAAGTTGTTCCGGCACCGGATGATCCGGTAATGGCGACGACGGGGTGCTTGGCGGACATGAAACTCCTCCTCAGGTGGTGGAACGGTAGAGACCGCGCAGACCGAACAGCGGACTCCACTGGCCGTCGGGCTCTTCGGGCGCCTCGGCGTGGTACTTCACGATCCGGGCCACCTCGTCACGCGAACCGAAGATGAACGCGATCCGCTGATGCAGTTCGGTGGGGGCGATCTCGAGAATCCGTTCCCGCCCGGTCGAGGCCAGACCGCCGGCCTGCTCGATCAGGAACGCGATCGGGTTGGCCTCGTACAGCAGCCGCAACCGACCCTGCTTGGACGGGTCCTTGGAGTCGCGCGGGTACAGGAAAACGCCACCGCGCGTAAGGATTCGGTGCGTCTCCACCACCAGCGACGCTACCCAGCGCATGTTGAAATCCTTCTCGCGCGGGCCCGTCGCACCTGCTAGACACTCGTCGATGTAGCGGCGCACGGCCGGTTCCCAGAAGCGCCGGTTGGAACTGTTGACCGCGTATTCCGAGGTGGACTCCGACAGGCGCAGGTTCTGGCCGGTCAGGAAGAACTCACCCAGTTCGGGATCGAGGGTGAACGCGTGCACGCCGGTGCCGACGGTGAGCACGAGTTGCGTTGCGGGACCGTAGATCGCGTAGCCCGCGGCGACCTGTTCGGTGCCGGGCTGCAGGAAGTCCTCCGGTGTCGCGTCGGTGCCGGGCGTCGGGGCCCGCAAGATCGAAAAGATGCTGCCCACAGCGACATTCACGTCGATATTGGAGGAGCCGTCCAGGGGATCGAAGGCCAGTAGGTATTTTCCGCGCGGGTAGTCCGGCGGGATCGGATACGGGTCGTCGAGTTCCTCCGACACCATCCCCGCCAGCTGGCCGCCCCATTCGTTCGCGCGCAGGAACAGGTCGTTGGCGACCACATCGAGCTTCTGCTGCTGCTCACCCTGCACATTCACCACCCCGGCATGGCCGAGCACCCCTGTAAGCGCGCCCGAGGCGATGCGCTTGGAGATCGCCTTGCAGGCCAACGCGACGTCGAGGATCAGGGAATTGAGCTCACCACTGGAACCGGGATAGCGGCGGCGCTCTTCGATGAGGAATTGGGTCAACGTCGTGCGATCGGTCAGCATTCTTCGAGGACACCACCGAACCCCCCGGGCGGACATCCACCCGGGGGGTGAACCGTGGGGGTGGATCCCCGCGATTCGTCGCGTCACACGGCCGGGACCGGCTCGACTGTCGGCGCTTTATCGGTGCTTTCCTGCTTGCGCAACACGGTGGCGCTGATGATCAAGGCGGCGGCGAGCAGACCGGCCGCGACAGTGAACGCCAGCCGGTAACCGCTGGTCAGAGCCTCGGCGTTGGACGCGCCTGCTAGCAGGTCGGTGCCGGTCCGCGCGGCGGCCAGGGTCGACAGGACCGCGACACCGATCGCCATGCCGACCTGCTGGGTGGTGTTGAACAGCCCCGATGCCAGGCCCGCGTCGTCGGCCTCGGCGCCGGACATGCCCAGCGCGGTCAGGGCGGGCAGGACCAGGCCGCCACCGGAGATGGCCACCATGACCGGCAGCACGTCGGTCAGGTAGGTGGCGTCCACGGGCAGCCGGGTCAGCCAGGACATTCCGGCCAGCAGTAGCGTGAGACCGGCAATCAGGACCGCGCGCTCACCGAAGCGGGTGATCAGGCGAGCCGAAGCGAACAGCGACACTCCGCCGATGGCGATAGCGGCGGGCAGCATGGCCAAGCCGGTCTGTAAAGCGTTGTAGCCCAACACCTTCTGCAGATACAGCGCGACGATGATCTGGAAGGCGAACATCGCTGCGAGCGTGAGCATTTGCACCACGTTGGCGCCGGAGACGGTGCGGGAGCGGAAGATTCGCAGCGGCAGCAACGGGTTTGCGGCAGTGGCCTGACGCAGGACGAACGCGGCGAGCAACCCGGCGGCCAGTGCGCCCAGACCCAGGGTGTGCGTCGAGACCCAGCCGTAGCGTTCGACCTCGACCACGGTGTAGATGCCCAGCATCAGACCGGCGGTGACCAGGACGGCGCCCAACACATCAGCACCGGCGGACCAGCCCAGACCACGATCGGCGGGCAGGGCCTTGTGCGCGACGAGCACGGTCACCACGCCGATCGGCACGTTGATCAGGAAGATCCAGTGCCAGTTCAACGCGTCGGTGAGCACCCCGCCCAGCACCTGGCCGATCGAGGCGCCCGCGGCGCCGGTGAAGCTGAAAACACCGATGGCCGTTGCGCGTTGGCGTGGTTCGGTGAAGATCGTCACCAGAATGCCGAGCACCACCGAGGCGGCGATCGCGCTGCCGACACCCTGCAGGAAACGTGCCGCGACGAGCACGGCGGGAGTGGTCGCGACGCCTGCCAGCACCGAGGCGGCGGTGAAGACGATATTGCCCGTGACGAACATCGTCTTGCGGCCGATCAGGTCACCGAGGCGCCCTGCGAGCAGCAGCAGTCCGCCGAACGCGATCAGGTACGCGTTCACGGTCCAGCTCAGACCGGCGGGCGTGAAGCCCAGGTCTTCCTGGATCGCCGGCATGGCAACGGTCACGATGCTGCCGTCGAGGATGGTCATCAGCATCGCTGCCGACAGCACCGCGAGGGCGGTGCGCTGGGACTTCGTCATGGGTCATCTCCTGCTCGTCTCGAACAAGAGTGACACTACTAGATAGTTTCGTTGCAGACAATCTCTAACGGACTATTGCCGGGCGCGACGCGCGGGCGCGGCTTCGACCAGCGTCGACAAAGGGCCTTCCACCAGGAGATTCAATGCACGCAGCAGGGTTTCGCGCTCCGCCTTCGGTAGCGAATCCAGCGCGCCCCGATGGACGTCATCGACGATTTCCGCGCTCTGGGCGGCGAGTTCCGCGCCTTTCGGGGTCACCGAGATGATGCGGGCGCGGCGGTCGGTGCTCGACGGTTTGCGTTCGGCCAGGCCCGCCTTCTCCAGCGCGTCGACGGTGACGACCATCGTCGTCTTGTCCATGTCACCGAGTTCGGCGAGCTGCGCCTGCGTGCGCTCGGCTTCCAACGCGTGGACCAACACGCAGTGCATCCTGGCCGTCAGCCCGATCTCGGCCAGCGCCGCCGCCATCTGCGTGCGCAGGACGTGGCTGGTGCGGTCGAGCAGGAACGACAGGTCGGGTTCGTTGCGCGTGGGCGCCAGAGCGGTCATACCGCCCACTATAGTTTCGTCATAGATAATCCGCATACATCCACAACTGCGCGCGGGAATGTTATCGGACTGCGGTCCGTTTAGAAGGTGACCGGATACCGCAGAAAGGGTTCACCATGGAACTGGGGCTCACCACCTTCGCCGAGCTGTACCCCACCGGCGACCAGCCCGCGCCGACCGCCGCCGTGCGGCTGCGTCAGGTGGTCGACGAGGCCGTGGCGACCGAGGCCGCGGGTCTGGATGTCTACGGCGTCGGCGAACACCACCGCAAGGATTTCGCCGCCTCCTCCCCCGCCGTCGTACTGGCCGCGGCCGCCGCGCGCACCGAGCGCATCCAGCTGACCAGCGCGGTCACCGTGCTCAGCTCCGACGATCCGGTGCGCGTGTATCAGGACTTCGCGACGCTGGACGGGCTGTCGAACGGGCGCGCGGAGTTGATGGCGGGGCGCGGGTCGTTCACGGAGTCGTTCCCGCTGTTCGGGTACGAGCTGTCCGATTACGACGCGCTGTTCGAAGAGAAGCTCGCTTTGCTGCTGCGTCTGCGTGAGGAATCGCCGGTCACGTGGTCGGGCCGATTCCGTGCACCGCTGCACGACGCGACGGTGTACCCGCGCACCGACGACCGGCCGCTACCGGTGTGGATCGCGGTCGGTGGCAGTCCCGAATCGGTGATTCGCGCCGGGTTGCTCGGCTTGCCGTTGGCTATCGCGATCATCGGCGGCGAGCCTGCCAGGTTCAAGCCGCTGGTCGAGTTGTATCACCGGGCGTTGGCCGAAGGCGGCCACGAGAAGCAGCCGGTGGCGGTGCACGCGCACGGCTATGTGGCCGACACCGAGGCGCAGGCTGTCGCCGAGTTCTACGAGCCGTACGCCCTGGCCATGTCGACCATCGGCCGTGAACGCGGTTGGGGCCCGATGACGCACCAACAGTTCGACGGCCTTCGCTCACCCAGCGGTTCCCTGTTCGTCGGCACTGCCGACTACGTGGCCGACAAGATCGCGCAGGTCCGCGACACGCTCGGGCTGGACCGTTTCATGCTGCACACCAGCGTGGGGACGCTGCCGCCCGAGCAGGTGCTGCACAGCATCGACCTGTTGGGGACGAAGGTGGCGCCGCAGGTGCGGTGAAACTCGCGCCGACCGCAGGTGTTTCGTCGCAGGCGGCTGTCAGTGCTCTGACAGTCGCCTGCGCGCTGCGCGGAAGTGGTGGGATCGGTCCCCGACGCCCGGAATTATTCGACGGCGGGATCGATGCCGGCCTTCCGCGCACCGTCGCGTTCCCTCCTTCGTCGGAGGTACCGGCGGATTCGACTGGCGCACAGATAGACCACCGATAAACCGATCGCCAGCAGGACAGCGGCGATCACCGCCGCCAACACCGGAAAGAACACCGCCAAGGTGATAACACCACCGACGGTGAAGTCCTCAGCAGTACTCATCGCAATATTGGTCACCGGCTCCGGCGAAGTATTGATCGCCATCCGAGTCCCCGCCTTGACGATGTGACTGAGCAACGCCGTAGTCCCACCCACCGCCGCGGCAAACATCGTCGGTAACGAATCATCCTGCCCCGCAATCAAACCCGACACGATCGCCCCCGACGCAGGCCGCACCACCGTGTGCACCGCGTCCCAAAACGAGTCGAGATACGGAATCTTGTCCGCCACCGCCTCGATCAAGAACAACACCCCAGCGGCCACGAGCACATCAGTGCGCTGCAACCCCGGCGGCACCTCCCCCGCCCACCCGATCCGCCCGAACAACCCGAGCAGAAACACCACCGCATACGCATTGATCCCGCTAGCCCAGCCCGCGGTAAAAATCAGTGGAAGTACCGACACGCGCCCAGCGTAAACCGCCCCACCGACAATGCACGCCAACCCAGCACGGCGTTCATGCGGGGACAGCGTCTCCGGGAAAGCCGTGGCACGAATGCACCTCGTACGTCATCATTCCGGCCAGCACGCAGGGGTCCCCGGCCATGATCTCGGCCGCCTCCTCGACAGGCCCGATCATGATCGCAACCCCGGCCAGGTCATCGGAGCCCACCGGACACAGAACCACGATCACCCCGTCGGCGCGCAGCGAAACCATCCGCCGCTGATGCTCGAGTTCAGTGGCGTCCGCACCGTCCATCGTCCGCTCCGCGGTCCACCGAAGCAGCACCAGACTGAACGGTTTCGCAGTCGCAGCCAAAGCTTGAATCTGTTCGTCGGTCACTGTCGTGCTCATGGTCTCCTCGTTTCTCGATGCGATCGGAGGTTGCGCAGTACATGGTCAGCCGACTCTGCCTCGCCCTGGTGGATCGATGCGTTGCTGCCGGTCGACGGGATCGTCGGGATGGAGGGTCTGTTGGAGATCGCGGATCGCCTCGTCGTCGAGGTCGGCGTCGTGCGCGGCGGCCGCCCAGTCCCAATTCGGGGTGGACCAGACATACTGCAGCACACCCGAACGGGGAGCCCACCCTTCCTCACTGCGCGGGCGGCGGGAGATCGACGTGTTCCGGTTCATGGCGTCGAAGGCCCCTGACTCGGGATCACTGAACGGCACGGCATCCGGCGTGAAGTCGATCGGCACGCGCACCACAATCGGTGCAGCAGTGACTGTTTCAGCAAACCATTCAGTCTGCGCACGCTTCACCGCCTCGAACTGCTCCCTCTGTATCTGCTGGTGTTGCTCCGGCGTGTAGACCGGACCGTTCCACACGAACCGCGCATCGTCGATGTCCTCGCCCACGTGAAGGTCGACGAACTGCGCCCCCACACCAGCCTCCTCGGACCGATATCCGAGCATCTGCCCCGACTCGATGTCTACCCAAATCCGCAGCGGCGTCGGCTTGTTCGGAGGCGGAGCCAACTCGACAGTCCAACACGCCCTCCCGACGAACTCGACCTCTTCCACCGGACCGACAGGCCGGGTGAAATCCTCCCCCGCCCAGTCCGCCGCATCGCGTCGCCGCAACAGGAACTGATTCCGCCCGAGGTAACGAACGCGGTCAGGTGGACCGACGCGGGGACGCTCAGGATCTGCGGTGAAATCCCACGCCTTGACCCCATCGGTGATGAAGATCGGCCGCCCATCTTCCTGATCGACCCGCAGCCGTTCCCCGTTTCGCCACACGCGACATCCGTCCCGGGCAACGACCATCATGGGCATTCGCGACCCGACCGAGACGGACCGCTCAGCCCGATCCGCGGGAGCAACCTCCCGAATAGTGCCATGAACAGGCAGGTCAGGACCATCAGTAAGCGCTGTCAGAACCTCGATCCACGCTGTCATAGCGTGAGTCTAGAACTCCTGCAGCTACCCAGGCACCCCTCGCCGACCGCCCACGCCTAGCCCGGCGTAATCGACCACTTCGCCCACCATCCGGCCCGTTTTCCGCCAATTCGGCGACGAAGTGGTCGATTACGCCAGTGCTACCGTGTCCGCGCAGAAGCGGCGCTGCTGTGGATCCCTATCCACACTCACAACACTTCGCTACTCGTGACGAACGGGAGCGGTAGTCGGTGGCGTGATCGGTGCGGTTCGGGCGCGGACTTGCCTGTATTCTGCTCGGGCGCGGCGGTGGCGTGCTTGTCGCACAACGGGATCGGGATTGTGGGCACTCGACGTGGGGGTTCGGTGAACAGGCGTATTGCTGGTTTGGTCTTGGCGGTAGTGGCGGTTTTCGGCGGTCTCATCACCGTCGGATGCGCGGATACCGTGAGCGGGCAGGCCACTGTCAATGAGGCCGATCGGGCGGCGCATGTCACCTCGGTCAGCGCTGCGGCGGCTACGTCGTCGTCGAAGGCGAGGGCCGCGCAGGGGGCGGTGTGCGGGCCGTTTCTGACCAGTGCGCTGCAGGTCAAACTCAAGATCGACGCGTTGAAACGCCGACTCGACGAGAAGGACGACCGTGCGGCCTCGCGGACCGCCGCCCAGGACGCGGCGACCGCACTCGACGACTCGGGCGACAAGGTCGACACCGCATTGGCCGCCAACAAGGTTTCGACCAGTCTCAACACCGCCCTGACCGAATATGCCTCCGCCGCACACGCTTTCGGCACCGAACTGAACAAGTTGGCGCTGGGGTCCGGCGATTCGGCCGTGGTCACTACAGCCCAGACCCGCTACTTCACCGCGAAGGACGCCGCGCTCACAGCCTGCGGATCGTCGTAGGGCTTGCTTGCTGCGGTCGGTGCTGGGGCGTTCGGGTAGTCACACCACGCTGAGCGCCCACAACTTCGAATTTCGGGCGAGAATCGCACCGTTTGTGCGAATAGTGGGCGCTCAGCGTGGCCCACTCGATGCGCATTCGACTCTGGGCCGCCGCACCCGCAGGCCGGTGCTGATCTGGCGCGACCCGCGCATCGAGCCGGATCAGCGGACGGCGGCACGTCCTCGGACGCGGCCGAGGACTACCAGCACGATCAAGGTGACCACCACGAGCACCGTCGTTCCGGCTGCGGCGTCGAAGACTTCGCCGCGGTCGGTTTGGGCGAAGATGCTGATGGGCAGGGTTTTCCAGGTGGCGGGGTAGACCATGATGGTGGCGCCGAGTTCGCCCATGGACAGGGCTACTGCCAGGCCTGCGGCGGCGCCTAGGGCAGGGAGTAGGAGGGGGAGGGTGATTTGACAGAGGACTCGAACGGGTCCTGCGCCTAGGGATTCGGCGGCTTGGCGGTAGGCGGGGTCGAGGCGGTCGAGGGCGGCGGAGACTGCGCTGAAGGCGTAGGCCAGGACCAGGACGGTGTGGGCGACTATGACGATCCATTTGGTGCCGCCGAGGAGCAGGGGGCGTTCGTTGAAGGCGATGAGGACGCCTAGGCCTACTGCTACCGAGGGGACGGCTACGGGGAGGTGGAAGACGGCGTCGGTGAGGCGGCGTAGCCAGGTGGGGGCTTCGCGGGAGGCCAGGGCTGCCCACGTGCCCAGGATCAGGGAGATCGCGCCTGCTAGGAGGGCGGTTTGTAGGCTGACCGAGAGGCTGGCGGCCTGTTCGCCGGTCAGGGCGTTGCCGATGTTGGTGAAGCCCAGGTCCGAGGGCAGGGGGCCGGTCCAGCTGCCTGCCAGGGCGGCGGCGATCACGGTGGCGATGGGGGCGATGAAGACCACCGTGACCACCAGGGCGAAGGCGCCCAGTACCAGGGCTTTTCCGCGTGGCGTCCAGACGAGCATGATCAGTCCCCCTTCGGGCGGGCGATGAAGCGGGCGAAGACGAACCGGTAGACCAGGTACAGGCTCAGCGACAGCAGGACCTGGACCGAGGCGAGCACGGCCGCGCCGGGGAGGTCGAAGGTGATGATGCCGCGGGTGTAGATCAGGGCGGGCAGGGTGATGACGCCCTTGGCGCCGGTGAACAGCACGATGCCGAACTCGTTGAGGGTGAGCAGCAGGACCAGGGAGCCGCCTGCGGCGAGTGCGGGCCAGGCTTCGGGCAGGATCACCTGGCGCAGGACTCGCCAGGGTGAGGCGCCCAGACTTGCTGCTACGTCGAGTTGTTCGCGCGGCATTTGCGCGAAGGCGGCGAGCACCGGGCGCACTACGAACGGGGTGAAGTAGGTGATCTCGGCCAGGATCACGCCGAGGGGGGTGGTGAGGAAGTCGATGACAGGTGTTGTGGCGCCGGTCAATTCGGCGATCAGGGCGTTCACCGCGCCCGCTGTTCCGTAGAGGAAGGTGAAGGCGAGGGTGATCAGGAACGACGGCAGCGTCAGGATCGTGTCGATGAGCCTGCCGACCACACCCGATCCGGGGAACGGGACGAAAGCCAACACGATCGCCAGGAAGGTGCCAAGGACCAGGCAACCCGCCGTGGCGCAGACGGCGATGGATACCGTGCGCCACAAGGCTTCTCGGAATGCTTCCGAGCCGAGTACCGAGGTCCAGACTTCGGTGCCGCGGCCGGTCGGGGTTTGGGTGGACTCGGTCAGCACCCGCAGGATCGGATAGCCGGCGATGCCGAGCACGACCAGCACGGGCGGCAAGGTCCACAGGATCGGCAGCCACGAACGCCGTGGTGCGTTGGTCGGCTGGGACGCATCGGGGCGTTCGAGAACGACGGCACTCACGATGCCGCGCTCCCGGAATTGGTGGCTGTGTCACCGACTGCGCGCGGGATGAGCACTCCCGCTGGATCCGGGAGCTTGACTCCGACGACGGCGCCGATCTCCGCCGTGAAATGCCCCGCCACATCGGCGGCGAGCGCATCGGATAGCCCGTCGACCGAGAGTTCGACTCTGGTCGTGGCACCACGCCACACCGAAGTCGATACCGTGGCGCGCATGGCATCTCGTTCGCTGGGCTTGCAGATCGTGATCGTGTGCGGGCGGATGCAGAGCAGGGCGTCGTCGCCGGGTGCCCAATCAGCAAGTCCCACACCGGGTTGCGGAGCTTCCGCACGCAAGGTGGCGTCGCCGGCGGTGACCAGTGCGGCGGTGCCGGTGACGTGATTGACCGTGCAGGGCACCAGGTTTGCGCCGCCGAGGAACCCAGCGGTGAAGTCGGTGGGTGGACGCCGCCACAGGTTTTCGGCAGTGTCGATGTCGACCAGACGCGAATCGCGCATCACCGCGATCCGGTCGGCCAGCGCCAGCGCCTCGGCCTGATCGTGCGTCACATACAGCATTGCCGTGTCGGGCAACGCTTTTCGCAGAGCTTGCAGTTCACCCAACATCGAGTGACGCAACTGCGCGTCCAACGCGGCGAGCGGTTCGTCGAGCAACAGCACGCTGGGCTTGATGGCCAGCGCGCGAGCGATCGCCACGCGCTGCTGCTGCCCGCCGGACAGTTCGCGCGGCAGCCGCTTCGCGTACCCTCCCATGCCGACCATGTCCAGCGCCTCGGTGACCCGCGCGGCGATGTCACCGCGCGGCACCCGATGCGATTTCAAACCGAACGCCACATTGCTGTGCACGTTCATGTGCGGGAACAGCGCGTAAGACTGCACGACGACACCGATTCCGCGCTTGGCGGGCGACAGATCGGTGACGTCGCGGCCCGCCAGGCGGACCGAACCCGTGGTGGGTCGAACGAAGCCGGCCAGCGCTTTGAGCGCGGTCGACTTGCCCGACCCACTGGGGCCCAGCAGCGCGACGGTCTCGCCGACGGCGACGCGCAGGGTGAAATCGGCCAGCGCGACCGAGGCCTTGCGGCCCCTGCCGTAACTGACCCCGACCCGGTCGAACACGATCGCGGGTTCGCTGGTTGCCGCCACCGTGGTGGCGGATTTCATCTGGACATCGCCGTCGGACATCGTCAACTCCCTTAGCTCACAGCCGAATTCAGCTGCCGGTTGCCTTCTGGTACGCCGCGACATCGGCGTCCAGGTCGGTCAGCACCTTGTTCCAGTCGACCGCCACGACCTCGACACCGGTCATCGCGGCGGCGGGGCCACCGTCGGTGGGGGCGGGCACGTCGGTGCGGGGCGACACGGCGAACGCGTCGGGACCGAGCTTGGCCTGCGCGGCCGGGGCCATCAGGAAGCTCATCAGCTTGGTGGCGTCGTCCTTGTGCGGGGCGCCCTTGGCCAGACCCATCATGTACGGGACAGCCACGGTGGAGCGCTTGCCGTCGGCGGCGGGGAAGAAGACGTTGAACTTGGAGCCCTTCTCCTTGACCGTGGTCAGGTTCATCTGCACGTCGCCGTTGGCGATGAGCAGCTCACCCTTGTCGACCTTGGCCTGCAGCTTGCCGGTCGACGACGATGGGCCGACATTGTTGGCTTGCAGTGCGGCAAGGTAATCCAGCGCGCCCTGCTTGCCGCGCAGCTGCTGCAGCAGCACCAGCACCGCGGTGCCGTCACCGGCCTGGCCGGGGGTGGAGTACTGCAGCTTGCCCTTGTACTCGGGCTTGAGCAGGTCTTCCCAGGTCAGCGCCGACGCGTCGACTGCGGGGTTGGCGATGAAGCACAGGAAGTTGTTCGCCATGGTCACGTAGGTGCCCTCGGCGTCCTTGGCCGCGGCGGGGATGGCGGCGGTGTCGATGCCGCTTGCCTGCAGCAGGCCCGACTTCTTGGCCTTCTGGATGAACGGCGGCAGGGTGACCACGACGTCGGCCTGCGGGTTGGACTGCTCCTTGTCCACGCGGTTCACGACCTCGCCCGAACCCGCCTCGACCAGGTTGACCGCGATGCCGGTCTCCTTGGTGAACGCGTCGAACTGGTTCTTGTACCAGCCACCGACACCGTCGGCGGAGTACACGGTGACGGTCTTGCCGCTGGTGGATTCGGTGCCGGTGCCACCACAGGCGCCGGTGAAGGCGACGGCGGTGACGCCGACCAGCAGCAGCGCGGCCTTGGACAGGCGGCGCGCGGTGAGGGAAGTACGCACGATTGCAACAACTTTCGTTCAGATGCCGGGGGAATCGCAGGGACGGAGGATCGGAGGGAGACGCCGCGGCGGTACCGCGACGCAGGCTTTTACCGGACCAGTGCCGGGAAGTCGGCGACGGAGTCCACGACATGGGTGGCACCGGCGGCACGCAGCTGGTCGGCGGTGTGCGCGCCGGTCAGGGTGCCCGCGACGATGCCCGCGCCCGCGTTGAGTCCGGTGGCGATGTCGCTGGTGGTGTCACCGAGCACGGCGATCCGGTCGACGGCGTCCACGCCCAGGCGCAGCGCGGCGGCCAGGATCATGTCCGGGTAGGGGCGGCCGCGACCGGCGTCGGAGGGGGCAAGGGTCAGGTCGACCAGGTCGATCCAGCCCAGCGCGGCCAGCAGCTTGTCCTGGGTGCCGCGGCTGAATCCGGTGGTCAACGCGACCTTGATACCGGCGTCACGCAGTGCGGTGATCGCTTCGACGGCACCGGGAATCGGCGCGATGTCGACCTGCTCGACCAGTGCGTCGTAGGCGGTTTCGAAGGCGCGGTTGCCGAGTTGGGCGGCGGCCTCGTCGCCGGGCAGCAGGGCGCGGAACACCTCGATCTTGGACTGGCCCATGGTGTCGATGACGTAGCGGCGAGCTTCCTCGCGACGCGGGCCATCGGCTTCGATCCCGGCCGCGGTCGCGGCGGCTTCGAAGGCCTGCAGTACCAGTCCCCCGTCGGCGACAGTGGTGCCTGCCATGTCGAGCACGGCGAGCTGAATCTTGCTGTCCGACATCACAGTCCGATCTGGTCGATGGTTTGTTCGCCGATGGCGGGGCCGAGCGTCATGCCGCGGCCGCCGGGGCCGGTGACGACCCAGACATTGGTGTCGGCCTGCACGCGGGTGACGATGGCGCCGGGGTCCACGCTCTGGCTGTACACGCCCGCCCAGCGGCGCACGATCTGCGGCAACTTGCGGCCCAGCAGTTCCTCGGCCACCTCGGTGAGATGGTCGTACGGTGCTTCGTCGACGTCGAAGGCGAAGGGTTCGGTGTATTCGTGGGTGTCGCCGATGGTCAGGCCGCCGTGCAGGCGCTGCACACACAGCAGCTGCATCTTGTGCTCGGCGGCAGTGGCCGACTGCGACTGCTCAGCGTTCAGCGAATCCAGTTGTGGCCCTGCGAAACCGGGGTAGTAGCGGAAGCTGTCACCGTCGGCGATCGCGGTGGTCAGGGGCTCGCCCAGCGGCGCGGTCTGCATCATCTGCAGTCGCACGCGGCGCACGGGCAGGTCGCCCGCCAGTTCGCGGGTGAGGCCGGAATGGGCGGCGCCGGGGCAGTGGATGACCAGGTCTGCCTCGTGGCGGCGACCGTGATCGTCGAGCACGACCGCGCCGGAACCGGTGTCGGTGATCGAGCGGGCCTCGGTGCCCTCGTGGAAGGTGTAGCGGCCGGTCGCGGTCATGTGGGCGCGCAGGGCGGGCAACGCCTGGCGCGACTCCACCGCGGCGTCGGTCGAACAGTGCAGGCCCGCAAGGTATTTGCCGCGCAGGGCCGGGTTGATCGCGCGGACTTCGTCGGGGTCGAGCAGCGAGAAGCCGCGCGCTTCGGCGGTGGCACCGACGGCCGCGGCCTCGGCGACGGCGAGTTCGGCGGGGGTGCGCGCCAGGGTGATGGAACCGGCGGGGCGGAAGCCGACGCCGGGGACCCGGCCGCCGATCTCCTCCCACATCTCGCGTGAGCGCAGCGTCAGCTCGAGCTCGTCGGCCGAGCGGCCCGAAACCCAGACCAGACCGAAGTTGCGGACCGTCGCGCCGCGGGCTTCGCGTTCGCGTTCCAGGTGCACGACCTCGAGTCCACGGGCTATTGCAGACCAGGCGTGTGCGGTGCCGAGGATCCCTCCACCGATGATGACCAATCGCATGGCACCGATAGTGGCAAATGGTCTAGACCTATAGGTGTGGGCAGTGAGAACGGCAAGTTAAATTTTGGTATAGACCAATCCATGTACCCTAGGTGGCATGGATTCGCCGCCGACAACCCGTGTTCCGAAGGTGTTCCTGGTCCGCACCGAAATCGATCTCATCCTGACCGAGCTCGACGAAGGCGACCCGGTACCCTCGGAACGCGACCTGGCCGCCCGCTTCGGCGTCGCCCGCGAAACAGTTCGACACGCACTGCGAGAACTGTTGGTGGAGGGCAGGATTCGCCGACGCGGGCGCGGCACCGTGGTATCGCGACCCAAACTGACGCAGCCGCTGTCGCTGCGCTCCTATACCGAGGGCGCGATCAGTCTCGGTCGCACCCCCGGCCGCGTGCTGGTGGCCTGGGAGGACATCGCCGCCGACGCCGCGACCGCTGCCGACCTCGAGGTCGAGGTGGGCACCGAGGTGATGCACCTGGAACGCGTCCTGCTCGCCGACGGTGAACGCGTCGGCCTGGAGAGCACCTACCTACCGCTGCATCGATTCGCCATTTTGCGCGGTACGTATGACCCGACCACGTCGCTGTACGCCGCGATCCGCGCCACCGGTGTCGAACTCGCCGGTGCGCGCGAACGCATCGAAACCGTACTCGCCGCGCCAAGAGAAGCAGGACTGCTGGAATGCACCACCGCACTGCCGATGCTGCTGTTGCACCGGCGCAGTGTCGACGCCGACGGCGCGCCCATCGAACGGGTGCGCTCGCTGTACCGCGGTGACCGCATCGCCTTCGAGGCGCGGCTGTCACCGGAGCACGCGTAACCCCTACTGCTCGGGCAGCCTTCGCCGTCCGCCGGCCACATCGGTGACCAGATCTGTGTAACCATCCACAAGCTCGGCAAGGTGATACCAGTGCTTGTGTGTGTTATCGCTTCGCGCGCCGTCGATGTCGATGGCCTGGTTGGCATCCACCCAGCTACGCGCCATCCGGTCCACCACCGCACCCAGACTTTCGGTGTGCAGCGAGGCGCCGTTGCGATGCAACGGGATCTCCTGCACACACCAGTCGTTGATGTCGTCGACCAGTTCACTTCGACGACAATCGATCTCGGCGATCAATGCCGTGTCACGCACCTGCCCCCGCCGTTCGTGCAGTTCAGCCAGTGCGTGCGCTGACCGCAACAATTCGCGATCTTGAAATCGCCGCCCCTGAAAAGCACACAACAATTGCGGAGCGGTCGGCAGCAACCCCATCACCGGCGCGCTCATCGCAAGGCCCCGAATTCACCCGACACCCAAGATTTGTCTACCAACATGATTGGCTCTCGATTCGGTTATCCCGGTCATCTGTTCGGATTGTTCGCAACCAGGCTAACTGGATCATGCTCGCTCAGAACAGGAAACGCAAGATTGCGTTAGCACTGCCGCAGTAAAGCCGCCTCGACAGAACCGGCGGTCACATCCGCAGTCCCACACAGCCTTCCGGCGTGCCTGCCCGACGCGCCGAACACCATGGCAACCGCTATGTTGCTGTCTTCGCCGAACGCGTGACAGCGGGGCCTCGCAGCGCAATAATGCGTTTCATGGCAGGCAAGCGTACGACCCTGACCGTCCGGCTCCGCCGGCTCGCCGCGATGCTGCGTGAGTTGCGCGAAAGCGCCGGGCTGAGCAAGGAAGACGTCAGCGCGCGCACCGGAATCAACGTCACCACGCTGTACCGGATCGAAATGGCGCAGGCGCGCCCGCAGCGGCGCACGCTCGGCGCGATGCTCGATCTCTATCAGGTCGACGACAAAATGCGCGACGAGGCACTCAGCCTGCTCACCGACGCATTGAAACCCGGCATGTCGCGACCTTACGAGGGCGCGGTGTCCGAGGTTTATGCCAATTACATCAATTTCGAGGCAGAGGCGTTGTCGGCCAGGCAATACCAGACCTCGACGATCCCCGGACTGCTACAAACGTTCGAATACGCCGCCGCGGTGATCGACACTTCGATGCCACGTTTGGACGCCGCGGTGATGGAGAGCAGGGCGCAGGCGCGGATGGATCGCGCCATCAACCTCACCAAGGACGAGCCGCTGGAACTGTGGGTGGTGATGGACGAGGCGGCCATTCGCCGGGTGGTCGGCGGCGCGGCGACGATGGCGGGTCAGTTGGATCGGCTGCTCGACGAGACCAAGCGCAAAAACGTGATCCTGCAGGTACTTCCGTTCGACGCGGGCGCGCACCCCGGCATGGCCGGGTCGTTCACGCTGCTGGACTTCCGCAATCCGGTCGACCCGGAGCTGGTGTATGTGGAGTCGATGTCGGTGCACGACCTGGTGGAGGGGCATTCCGAGATCCGGCGGTTCGGTGTGATCTTCGATCAGCTGCGCGCGATGGCGTTGAGTCCGCGCGATTCGGCGAAGTTGATCACCGAGGCGCGCGACGAGATCGTGCGGTCCGCCGCGGATCAGTAGCGGCTGGCGCGGCGGAAGCCGAGCGCGGCGGGTATCGCGAAAACGGCTATCGCGCCGAGGGACCAGGCAACGGTCGCCAGTAGTGGGCCTCGGACGGGCCCGCCGAGGGACAGGCCGCGCATGGTGTCGATGGCGTGCGACAGTGGGTTGTTCTCCACGATCGGTTGCGCCCAGCGCGGGTAGGCGATGAGTGGGACGAAGCCGGTGCTGAAGAACATCATCATCGATGAGGCCAACGAAACACCTTCTACCAGTGTGGCTTTGGCGGTGTAGACGGCCAGTGCGGTGACCATGGTGGCGAAGCCGAGGCCGAACAGGACCGGGATGGTGAACAGGGCTATCGCTGCCAGGGGGCCCTGGGTGAAGCGGAAGCCCAGGGCTAGGCCGACGGCGAAGATCACGATGGTGCACAACAGGATTCGGACGGCTTCGGCCAGTACTCGTGACAGCAGGCCCGATGCGCGGTGGACCGGCAGGACCCAGAATCGGGACAGCAGGCCTTCGTCGCGTTCGCGTCCCAGGGTGACGGCGCCTGCCAGCGAGCCCGACATCACGCCGACCAGTGCGACCATCGGGACCGAGCCATAGAGGGCGTTAGCACCCGCGAAGGATGAGACCTGTTTGCCCAGTACGGCATTCAGCATCACCAGGAGCAGTGCGGGGAACAGCAGAGCCTGCATCACCGTGAACGGGTCTCGGCTCCAGCGCATCAGCAGTCGCTTGGTGTGGATCATCGTCTGCGGCAGCAGCATTCGCAGCGACTCGGCGCCCTGCGACATGGCCATTGTTGTCATGAGGTCCGCCGGGCGGCGTGATGCGCGGCGAGCGCGGCGCAGACGATCAAGATGCCGATCGCCCAGGCCAGGCCTGGTCCTAACGTAGCGATGTCGACCGCGCCCGCGTTTCCGGTGGAGTCACCCGCCAGTGCCCGCAGCCCGCCTACGAACTGGGAGACGGGCTGATTGCGGACGAAAAGCTGTAGCCAGCTGGGGAATTGGCTCGCCGGGGCGAAGCCGGTGGACACCATGCCGAAGATCAACTGGGGCAGCACCAAGATCTGGGTGGTCGCCTCGGGACTCGACGACAGGCTGCCGAGCAGGTCGGCGCCACAGCACAGGGCTATCGCGATGAGCAGCGCGAAGGCGAGGAAACCGGCTGTGTGCCACCAGCTTCCGTAGAAGCGGAAGCCGATCACGGCACCGCAGACCAGTGCGGCGGCGATCGCGATCAGCGCGCGGTGTGCGGCCACGGTGATTCTGGCCGCGAACGGTACCCAGCGTGGCATCGGCAGGGTGGCGAAGCGGACGTCAAGGCCCTCGCGGGCGTCGGTGGCGGAGCGGAAGGCGGCGGCGATGGCGCAGAACGCGACCGCCTGCATCACGATCATCGGCATCAGGAACTGGGCGTAGCTGCTCAGGCCGTGGCCGTAGACGGTCATCACCAGGTTGAGCGGGACGTAGAAACCGATCGTGAACACGACGGGGGCCAGCACGGCGGTGAGGATCTCGCCGGTGCGCCAGGCGGGGCGGATCAGCCGTAGCGCGAGCACCCACCATTGCGTCAGGGCAGCGGTGCGCGACCGGTCGTTCGCGGTGACCGGATCGTCGAGGGTGTGCACCGGTCCATCGTGGTGGATGCGGGTTGTCGCCGTGGGGAACTGGCGTGCGCATGTCGGGCGCGCCAGTTCGGCGGCGGGCCAATGCTTTCGGTTCAGTAGGTGTGCGCGGGCAGGCTGCGCGCTCCCGACCACAGGTCGTCGATGAGGCGTTCGTAGCTGTCGGCCAGGTCGTCCAGGCGGATCCACTCGTCGTAGAACACCGACTCCGGGGCGCCTGCCAGGGCGACGAAAGCTTGCGAACTGTGCTGGGCCAGTCGGTCGACCAGGTCGCCGAGGGTCTCGCAGTGTTCGTCCGCGGCCGCGGGCGGGACGGGGGCGGCGAGGATGACCCAGCGGTCGATCGAGCGCATCAGTTGGGCGCGGCGGCGATCGATGCGGTCGGCCTCGCCGCACGGGATGCGCTCGCGCAACTGGTGCAGGATCGCTAGCTCGCCCGCAGCGTCGAGGATCGGGTGGTCATCGTGGGGCAACCCGCGAAAAGCCGCGAGCAGCACATCGCGACCGGGCAGCATCTCCTCGCGCGCGCAATGCCGCATTTCACCGCTCCCCCGCCGAACCGACGACGTCAACGCGCGAAACCTTCATCTGGCACACCTCCGGCTCGGGGCACGACACCCCGGTGGGGGTGCCATCGCGTGCAACGGAACGCACCGACCCGCGCGGATCACGCAAACCCGGCAACAATCCCGCCACCACTGTCCCTCACAAACCCCGAGCCGGAAGCGATTTAGCGACAGGACATTCTGATTGTCCGCTGCGCCGCTAGACCGCCTCTCCGCGAATTCTGGCCAGACTCTGGAGCGTGGTCGACCGGGCGTGCGGCCGGCGGTGGCGTGATCGGTCCCGTTTGCCCGTACCCGGCGAGTTACCCATGTGCTTCCTACTGCACGCGGAGGCTGCCGAAAAGCCCGTCTCTTTGGTTCGTCGGGCCTGCGGTGAAGTACAGGGCGTTGGTGTCGCCCAGGCTTTCGCCGTTGCCGAACATCAGTGCCCGCAACCCGGCGATCTCGACCGGGTTCGCCTTGCCGTCGCGCAGGGAGTCCACGAACGTGCCCGTGGTGTCGTCGTAGGCCAGCACGCGACCCAGCCCACCGGAGTTGCCGATCAGCAGTTTGCCCGACAGCGCACCGAAGTTCGACGGCGCGATCGCCACACCCCAGGGGGCGTTGAGTCGGCCGCCGTCGTCGATGATGCGCACCAGTTTGCCCGTGCCGTCGAATTCGGCGACCTTGCCCTTGTCGGGCTTGCCGTCGGACGCCTTGTCCTGATCGGTGTCCAGGGCGGCCGCCTTGCCCTTGTCGAAGGCCTTCGCGTCCTTCTCGTCGGGCTGTGTCACGGCGTAGGACACGAACACTCGGCTACCGAGGGTGGTGATGTTGAACGGCGCGGGATCGCCCGGCACGGCCTTGTTGCCCTTTTCGGGCGAGGACGCGTCGATCACCTCGCCGGTGGCGAACGGGTTCGCGAAACCGGTGGTCGCGATCGGCTGCCAGTTCTTGTCGAAGGTCCGAATCTGCGGGTCGGTGCCGAAATCGGCGGCCAGCAGCTTGTCGCCGGTGGGGTTCAGCGCGAGGCCGAGGAAGGACATGCCCGCGGCGGTGCCGTCGAAGACCTGGTTGGCGCCACCGTCGCGGCGCACGATCGCACCGTCGGGGGCCTGCTCGGTCCAGGCCGAGATCTTGCCCGAATCGGTGGCGAAGATGTACCGGGCGGAACCGCCCAGCGGAATCGGCATCCCGTCCACGTCGACCCACTGGTCGCGGACCACGAACAGGTCCGAGGTGATCGGCGCCGGGTTGAACACCACGCCGGTGGCCTTGCCGACGCTCTTGTCGGACGTGTCGGCGCCGGCGCCGGGGATGCCGACCAGCTTCAACTGATCCTGAGTCAGCTTCTGCAGCTTGGGATCCGAGGACGACTGCACATCACCGAGGAACTGGAACGACTTACCGCCCGCGCCGACCCAGAAGTGTCCGCCGGCGCCCTTGGGCTGACCGGCCAGGCCCCACGCACCGACCATGTCGGGCAGCGTGAACTGGGCGTGAGAGGAGTCCTTGGTCGCAGCCAAATCTGTTCGGCTGTACCGGTTTCCGTCCAGCGCGGCCACCTCGGTGGCGGCCTGCGTGTTCGAGCACGCCGCGGCGAGCAGCACTGCCGCACCGAGCACCGCGCCACGCACCAGCCCCGACCGCACCGTGCGTGCACCCCTGTCATGTCCGTTCACGTTCGTTCCTTTCGACCTTCCGCCACACGGCATTCAGGCGACGCTGACCTTATCGTGACGCGCGCGGCGGTGCGCCGTGACCGCCCCCGCGACCGCAGGTCTACGCTCTTGCCCGTGGCCGAACCCTCCCCCGCAGTCGCCCCGCACCCCGACATCGCCGCTCTGGCACCACTACTGGGTACCTGGCGCGGACGCGGACACGGCGAATACCCGACCATCGAATCGTTCGACTACACCGAAGAGATCACCTTCGGACATCTGGGTCGACCGTTCCTCACCTACCGGCAGCGCACCAAGGCCGGCTCCGACGGCCGACCGCTGCACGCGGAGACCGGATACCTGCGCAGTCCCGCGCCGGGGCGGGTGGAGTTGGTGCTCGCGCATCCGACCGGAATCACCGAGATCTGCGAGGGCACGATCACCGAAACGGTCGACGGAATTCGCTTGGAATTGAACTCCACGAATATCGGATTGAGCGATTCGGCAAAACCCGTGACCGCGGTGAGTCGATCGTTTCATGTCACCGGGGACACGATCGAGTACACGTTGCGAATGGCGGCGGTGGGCGAGAGTTTGCAGCATCACCTCGCCGCGACTCTGCAACGCGGCTGAGTCGCCAGGAATTCGACAACTTACCTGAAGATGGCCTCTGATCAGCGCCTATGCGCAATCGAAATGGAAAATTCACCTTTTCATCATGGTCGTCAGCGGGCATGTTCGAACACGCCCGCACATAGGGCAACAATTGTGTGTCGCTTACTGCCGCCGCCTGTTGCACGGGTAACCGCCGTTCTACGGTTGTGCGTCAGCTAATCCTCAGACAATGAGGGAGACGTGCAATGAGGCGATCCACCCTGATCTTGACCACAGCTGGAATGATTCTCGGCGGCGCGGCCGCCATCGATATTCTCGACGGGGCGGTCACCGCCGCACCCGAACCTGTTGCCAGTTACAACGTGCTGCACGACACGGCGTCATCCCATACCGAGAGCACCTCGCTCGCGGTGGTGCGGGGCCTGTTGGCGACCGAGAACGCCGACTGACCCGACTTCACCGCGACGTATCAGTAGCCCGCGGGCAGGGCTGCGAACATATCCCGGGTCACGGCCACCGCATTGTCGGAGCTGCCACCCTTCACCAGCAGGGTCGCGAACGCGATATCCCCGCGATAGCCGACGAACCACGAGTGCGACCCACCGTCGACCTCGGCTTCGCCGGTCTTGCCGTAGACCTCGCCCTGGTCCCTGATGCGTTCGGCCGTGCCGCCGGTGACGACCATGCGCATCATCGAGCGCAACCCCTGCACGACCTCCGGGTCGATCGGCGGTCGTTCGCCGGTGATCTCGGTGGGCCTGCCCGCGATCAGGTACGGCACCGGCGCGGCACCGTTGGCCACCGTCGCGGCCATCACGGCCATGCCGAACGGGCTCACCACCACGCGGCCCTGACCGATGCCGTCCTCGGCGCGTTGCACCAGGCCGTCGGCGGCGGGCACCGAGCCGGACATCGTCGGTAGGCCTTCGACGCGATAGTCCTGGCCCACGCCCAGCCGTGCCGCGGCCTTGGTGAGCGCGTCGGGTTCGAGCTTGCTGGCCAGTCGAGCGAACGTGGTGTTGCACGAGCGTTCGTAAGCGGTGGCCATCGGGACTTCGCCCACGGAGAACATGTTGTAGTTGGGGATCGTGCGCTCGCCGATGATCGTGCTGCTCGGGCAGGCCAGCACGGTCTGCGGGGTGGCAAGGCCCGCCGCCATCGCCGCCGACGCGGTGACCGTTTTGAAGATGGAGCCCGGCGGGTACTGGCCGCTGGTGGCCACCGGGCCGTCGCGGTCGGCGGCCTTGTTCTGGGCCACCGCCAGGATCGCGCCCGTCGACGGGCGAAGCACCACCATCATGGTCTGCTCGGTGCGCAGATCCACCGCGTGCTGGGCGGAATTCTGCACGAAACGGTCGATGCTCAGCGCGAACGACGGGGCAGGTTCGGCGGCCTCCTCGTGCAGCACGGCCAGGTCGGCGCCGTCGGCGTTGCGGGTGACCACACTCCAGCCCGCCTTGCCGTCGACCTCGGCGATCACCGTCTTCCTGACCTGGGTGAGCAGGTCGGGGGCGAACTTACGGTCGGTGGGCACCATGTCCCACTCCTGCGTCAGTGTCACGCCGGGCAGGCCGATCAGTTCGCCGCCGATGGTGTCGGCCTCGTACTCGTTGAGCAGGATCACCGTGTGCGCGCCTTCGGCCTTGCGCGCCGACGCCAGGATGGTATTCGGGGTGTAGGCGACGGGGTCGATGCGGCTCAGTGCCGCGGCCAGTGCGCCCGCTACCCGGTTCGGGTCGGGAGCTTCGGACACGGTGAACTTCACCCGCGAAACCTTGCCGGGGACAAGGACATCGCTGCCCGCGGACTCGTTCACCCTCGCGCGCGGTGCGGCCCTGGTGCGCAGTTCCATGGTCTGGGTGTCGCCGAGTTCGGGGTGGATATCGGCGGAAGTCCAACGCACCAGCCAACGTCCGTCGCTGCGGCCCATCTGCAGTTCGCCGGTGTAGGTCCACTGGCGACCTTTGGGCAGCGTCCACTGATAGGTGTAGTCGACGGTGGCGGTGTCACCGGTGACGCGGGCATCGCCGGTGCGGATCGACAGCTTCTCCGCCTGCAGCGTCTGCCACGTGGAAGCCAGTGCGGCCGTTGCCTTTTCCGGCGCGGTGGTCAGCGCGGCGGCCGCGGACAGGTCGTGCTCGGCGAACGCCGCCGCGAACGCGTCGGCGGCGGGCACCGGCCCCTGTGTGCCTGCCGAACAGGCGGTTGCCGCTACCGCGAGGGCAGCTACCGCGCAGGTGGTGAGCATCCGAGTCCTCATCGGCACCGATGGTAGCGCCGAACTTCGGCGGTGACCTGCGCGCCACGCGACCGGAAATTCAGTCCAGCAACACCGTTGCGAACGTGGCGATCTGACGGAAACCCACTCGGCTGTAGGCACGGCGGGCGACGCGGTTGTAGTCGTTGACGTACAGGCTGGCCGTACGGCCCGTTGCCACAACAGCATTGGCCACCGATGCCGTACCCGCGGTGCCGATGCCCGCACCCCGGTGCTCGGGATGTACCCATACGCCCTGGATTTGGCCGGTGCGGCGTGACAGTGCGCCGATCTCGGCCTTGTAGATGACCTCGCCGTCTTCGAAACGTGCCCAGGCCCTGCCGGATTCGATCAGGCTGGTGATCCGGCGGCGGTACCCGCGGCCGCCGTCGCCGGTGCGCGGATCGACGCCGACTTCTTCGATGAACATGGCGATCGCGGCGGTGAGGTAGCGGTCGATCTCGTCGGGGCGCACGCGACGCACTCCCCCGTCCGCGCGGGTGATCGCGGGTTGGGCAATGGCCAGCAGGGGTTGGTCCTCGCGCAGCTCTCGCGCCGGGCCCCAGGACGGGAGCAGCATCTCCCATAACGGCAGGGCCAGTTCCTGTCGGCCGACTACCGAGGAACACACCCTCGGCCAGCGGCCCGCTCGGTCGGCGAACGCGCGCAGGGCCGGGCGGTCACCGAGTAGAGGCACGAGGTTGGCGCCGGAGAAACACAGGGAGTCACCTGGTCCGCCGCGGCTCCAGAGTTCACCGACGCCGTTGCGGGAGTCCAATCCGAATTCCTGCACTCGGGCGGCGATCATGCACGAGGCGACCGGGTCGGCGTCCAGCACTCGCAGCACTTCGTTCAGGTCTCGGACGGACACCGGGCGCGCAGGACCGGTCTTGGACCGTCGCGTCGGCTCCAGCAAGCTCCGCACGGCACCAGCCTGCCACGAATGCCCGCGCAACGGTACGGGTCTGTCGAATCCGACGCCTTACCGTGAGAGTGAAGAAGCCGTCTCAGCTGACGGAATCTATGGTCAGCTTCGCGAGGGCCTACGTGGTGACGCTGCGCTACCGCCTCCGGCCCGCCGTCTCAGCTGACAGTAACGATCGGCTCGCCCTGTTCGCCCATCTCCTCGGCGATGCGCATCGCCTCTTCGATCAGGGTCTCCACGATCATGTGCTCGGGCACGGTCTTGATGACCTCGCCCTTGACGAAGATCTGGCCCTTGCCGTTGCCGGACGCGACACCCAGGTCGGCCTCGCGGGCCTCGCCGGGACCGTTCACGACACAGCCCATCACGGCCACCCGCAACGGCACTTCCAGGCCTTCCAGACCGGCGGCGACGGCGTCGGCCAGGGTGTACACGTCCACCTGGGCGCGACCGCACGACGGGCACGACACGATCTCGAGCTTGCGCGGGCGCAGGTTCAACGACTGCAGGATCTGGCCGCCGACCTTGATCTCCTCGGCGGGCGGAGCCGACAGCGACACGCGGATCGTGTCGCCGATGCCCTCGGACAGCAGCGCGCCGAACGCCACCGCGGACTTGATCGTGCCCTGGAACGCGGGGCCCGCCTCGGTGACGCCCAGGTGCAGCGGGTAGTCGCTGCGCGCGGCGAGCTGGCGGTAGGCCTCGACCATGATCACCGGGTCGTTGTGCTTGACCGAGATCTTGATGTCGCCGAAGCCGTGGTCTTCGAACAGGCTCGCCTCCCACAGCGCCGACTCGACCAGCGCCTCGGGGGTGGCCTTGCCGTACTTCTCCAGCATCCGCTTGTCCAGCGAACCGGCGTTCACGCCGATGCGGATCGGGATACCGGCGGCACCGGCGGCCTTGGCGACCTCGCCGACGCGACCGTCGAATTCCTTGATGTTGCCGGGGTTCACGCGGACCGCGGCGCAACCGGCGTCGATCGCGGCGAAGATGTAGCGCGGCTGGAAGTGGATGTCGGCGATCACCGGGATCTGCGACTTCTTCGCGATCGTGGCCAGCGCGTCGGCGTCTTCCTGACGCGGACAGGCCACCCGCACGATGTCGCAACCCGAGGCGGTGAGCTCGGCGATCTGCTGCAGGGTGGCGTTGATGTCGTGGGTCTTGGTGGTGGTCATCGACTGCACCGAGATCGGCGAGTCACTTCCCACGCCGACCTTGCCGACCATCAGCTGGCGGGTCTTGCGCCGGGGTGCGAGAACAGCAGCGGGGGCGGCGGGCATCCCCAATCCGATGGTGCTGGTCACGGTCGGCGCCTTCTTTCGTACGGATATCGGATTGACCGGGTGTCTGTTGCCGAGCTTAGTCGCGCGGGGTGACCGAGCGCCCTGTGAGGGGCGCTACACCGGCCGTCGTGCGGTCAGCGCAGGGTGATGGGGTTGACGATGTCTGCTGCCAAAGTGAGCAGCATGAACGCGCCGCCGACCACCACTGCCACGTATGTCAGCGGCAACAGCTTGAGGTAGTCGACGGGGCCGGCAGGGGCCTTGCCACGCCAGCCTCGCACGGTGTTGCGGATCTTCTCGTAGAGCACCACCGCGATGTGACCGCCGTCCAGCGGCAACAGCGGCAGCAGGTTGAACGCGCCGAGGAAGAAGTTCAGGCTGGCCAGGATCAGGATGAACATGCCCCACAGGCCACGCTCGGCGGTCTCGCCACCGAGGCGGCTGGCGCCGTAGACGCTGACCGGGGTCTCCGGGTCGCGTTCGCCGCCGGTGACTGCTTCCCACAGCGCCGTCACCTTCTGCGGCATCTTCGCCAGGGACTTCACCGTTTCGACGAAGAAATCGCCGGTGAAGGAGATGGTGGCCGGGATCGCGGCGATCGGGCCGTACTTCTGCGGTTCGGCGAAATCGGGGCCGACACCGACCGCGCCCACCTCACGGCTGGGGCCTTCCTTGGGCGTGCGCACGACCCGCTCCGCGGTGACCGGGACGGTGAGCTGCGTACCGTCGCGTTCGATCGTGTACGTGAACGTGCCGGTCTGCTTCTGGGTTTCGGCCTGGAACTGCGCCCACGTGGTCACCTCGACGCCGTTGACGGCCTTGACCACGTCACCACGCTGCAACCCGGCGCGCTGGGCGGGCCCTTCGCCGGTGCAGGGGTTAAGGGTCTTCTGAGGCGTTTCGGTGGCGACACAGCTCATCGAGCCCAGCGCGGTGGCCGGCGGCTGTTCCAGCTGCGGCAACCCCCAGCCCACCGCCAGGATGAACAGCAGAATGAATCCCAGCAGGAAGTTCATGGCGATGCCGCCGAACATCACGAACAGCCGCTTCCAGGTCGCCTGCCGGTACATCGCCCGGTCCAGGTCCTCCGGCTCGAGCTCGTCCAGCGCCGTCATGCCCGCGATATCGCAGAACCCGCCCAGCGGCAGCGCCTTGAGGCCGTACTCGGTCTCACCGCGACGGTACGAGAACACCTTCGGGCCGAAGCCGATGAAGTAGCGGCGCACCTTCATACCGGTGGCCTGCGCGGCCCACATGTGCCCACACTCGTGCAACGCGATCGAGATCGTGATGCCGAGGGCAAACAGGGCGAACCCCAGCGCGAAAACCATGTTCTCCCTGCCGTGTTTGTTGGCGACCGAACCAGTGAGTCAGGACGCGATGATCTTCGCGGCGAACTCCCGTGCCCAGCGGTCGGCCGCGAGGACGTCGTCCAGGGTATCGGGTTCGGCATGCCAGCGGTCCGCGGCCTCTACCGCGCGGGTGACGGTGCGCACAATCGCGGGGAAGGTGATCTTGCCATCGAGGAAAGCTTGCACGGCCACCTCGTTGGCGGCGTTGTAGACCGCGGTGACGCTGCCGCCCGCCTCGCCTGCCTGGCGGGCCAGCAGGATCGCGGGGAAGACCTTGTCGTCGACCGGTTCGAAAGTCCAGGTCGAGGCGGTGCCGAAGTCGCAGGCGGCGGCCGCACCGGGGATGCGGTCGGGCCAGCCCAGTGCGAGGGCGATGGGCAGTTTCATGTCCGGCGGGCTGGCTTGGGCCAGGGTGGAACCGTCGGTGAAGGTGACCATCGAGTGCACAATCGACTGCGGGTGCACCGTGACGTCGATGCGGTCGTAGGGCACGCCGAACAGCAGGTGGGTCTCGATCAGCTCGAGGCCCTTGTTGACCAGCGACGCCGAGTTCAGCGTGTTCATCGGACCCATCGACCAGGTCGGGTGGGTTTTGGCCTCGGCGGGGTTCACCGATTCCAGCATCTCGGTGGTCCAGCCGCGGAACGGGCCGCCCGAGGCGGTCAGGACCAGGCGATCCACCTCGTCGGCGCGACCGCCACGCAGGCACTGGGCCAGCGCCGAATGCTCGGAGTCGACCGGCACGATCTGGCCGGGTGCGGCGGCGCGTGTCACCAACGAACCGCCCGCGACCAAAGATTCCTTGTTCGCCAGTGCCAGGCGGGTGCCCGCTTCCAAGGTGGCCAGGGTCGGTTCCAGTCCCAGCGAACCGACCAGGGCGTTGAGCACGACGTCGGCCTCGGTGCGGCGCACCAACTCGGTCGCCGCATCCGGTCCGCCGAGCTCGAGATCCAGCGCCTGCGCGGCCGCGGGATCGGCGACAGCGACATTGCGGGTTCCGGTGGCGGCCATCTGCTGCGCCAACAGCGCCGGATTGCCGCCGCGCGCCGCCAGACCCACCACTTCGAAGCGGTCCGGATTGGCGGCGATCACCTCGAGCGCCTGGGTGCCGATCGAACCGGTACTGCCCAGAAGCAGCACCTTCACCCGATCGGAGGACTGGGAACGGCCGTGCGCGGCACTGGTTGCGGGGTGGGACACGGCCCCATTGTGACAGGGCTACTGGCTACGACGGACGGTCGTATGCCACGATATGCTCACTCGCCCAACCAGAACTCGAGCCCTAAGGAGCGATCGTGGCAGCCACGGACCTCGATAAAGCCAGCACCGAGCGCGCCGTCGCCACCAGCGTCGACCCCGCCGAGGTGCCCTCGGCAGCATGGGGCTGGAGCGGTGAATCGCGCCGGGCCGCCCAGATCGCGGGATGGTTCGTGGTCGTAGCCCTGCTCGGCATGACCATCGGCAACCACCAGGGTCACGTCGAGGACATCTTCCTCGTCAGCCTCGCCGCCGTGATGGCGCTCATGCTGGTGGTCGACTCGCTCACCCATCGCATCCCGAAGTAACTCTTCGGCATTTCACGAACCACGCCTGCGGCAGCAATGATCTTGCGCCGCAGGCGTTTTCGTCGGTCAGCGACCTCGACGGGCAGGTTTGCGACCGCGCGCGACAGGCTTCTTTGGCGGCGGCTTCTTGGCCGACTTCTTCGGCGCTGGCTTGCGCGCTTCGGTGCGCTTGTCCGGTTCCGCCACCCCGCCACGCGAACTGTTGGCCGAACGACCGCGCACGATCCCGACGAACTCCTCGAGCAGATCGGAGTCGGTGCCCATGGGCCAGGCCAGGGAGATCTCGGTGAAGTCGGTATCGCTGACCGGGCGGTAGACCAGGTCGCGGCGGTGATGCAGGCGCGCGATCGACTGCGGCACGATCGCCGCACCGCCGACCGCAGCCACCATGGCCAGCGCGTCCACAGCCTGATCGAGATCGGTGGTGTCCTGGACGGTTTCGGTGGCCAGGTCGGCCGGGGTGATCGTGTCCAGCAACGACAGCGCGTCGTCCTTCTGCACGACCGCGACCGGGGTCTCCTGCCACAGTGAGATCGCGTTCGTCGCGGTGCGGTCGATCGGCAGGCGAACGAAACACACGTCGACGCGGCCCTCGCGCAGCGCCGCCTCCTGCTCACCCTGCGCGATACCGATGACCTCGAGGGGATGGTCGGGCAGTCGATCGGCCCAGATCCGCGCCCACTTCTTCACCGTGACCCCCGGCACGAACCCCACCCGCAGGCTCGCGGGTGCATCGGGCTTCTGCTCGCGTTCGGCCTGATCCTGCACCCTGATCAGCTCCCTGGCATGCGCGAGCAGGGCGCTACCGTCGTCGGAGAGCTGAGTGGGCGACGCGCCGGGCACGAACAGGCGGGTGCCCAGTTCTTCCTCCAGCTCGATCACCGTGGCGCTCAGCGCCTGACGGGGAATCCGCAGGGCCTTGGCGGCGCGCGCGAAGTGCAGTTCCTCGGCCACGGCGACGAATCGACGCAACCGGGCGAGGTCGATGGAGTCGGCGGCGGTGACATCGAAGTCGCTCATTCTGACCAGAATATGGCACTCGCGCGACGGGTCGGTCAGGCGATCACAGGTTCGTCAGCAACGCGATCACTCCGGCGATCACCAGGACCACCACGATCATCACCGCGTAGACGCCCAACGCCGACCCCCAACCGCCGCGTGCCGGGGGCGGAGTCGGGATCCTGGCCGGTTGCTGCCAGTACTGCGGGGGCGCGTTGTACTGCGGCTGCGGCATCTGCGGAATCTGCGGCTGGCTGTACGGCGGGATCGGCTGCGCCGGTGAACTCACCGGGCGCATGGGCTGCATACCGACGAACGGTTGCGCGTGCGAACCCGAGACCGGGCGGGCCAGCGGGGTCGAACCGGTGGTGCCGGTGCGCATCGCCCGCTTGGCGGCGTCGACGAACTCCTCGCACGAGCTGAACCGGTCGGCGGGTCGCTTGGCCAACGCGCGCGCCATCACCGCGTCCAACACCGGCGGCAGACCCGCGCGACGCGGGCTGATCGGCGGTGGCGGCGACTGCAGATGGCCGGTGATGACCGCGGCCGGGCTCGTCGATTCGTACGGTGCGCTGCCGGTCAACAGGGTGTACAGGGTGCACGCCAGCGAGTACTGGTCCGCGCGATGATCCAGGGCCGCGCCGGTGAGCTGCTCGGGGGCGGCATAGGCCAAAGTCGCTGTGAACGAGCCGGTTTCGGTCAGGTGACCCGAATCGTCGCGCAGGCGCGCGATGCCGAAATCGGTGAGGTAGACCCGTTCCTGACTGTTGGACCGGGCCAGCAGGATGTTGGCGGGCTTCACATCACGGTGCAGCACACCCGCGCGGTGCGCGTAATCCAACGCCGCGGCGGTCTCACCGATGATCTGCAACGCGCGATCGGTGGGCAGATTGTGCGGGTTCAACGACGACGCGTCGATCCCGTCGACGTACTGCATGCTGATCCACAACTGATCACCCTCGACCCCGCGATCGAACACGGTCACGATATTGGGGTGATCCAACTGCGCGACCAGATCGGCTTCGCGTTCGAACCTGGCCCGGATCTCCTTGTCGGAGAACAACTCCCGATTCAACAGTTTCAACGCGGTCCACCGCGGCAACCGCGGATGCCGAGCCAGATACACCGACCCCATCCCGCCACGCCCCAGCTGCCGATCAACCGTATAGCCGGCGAACACCGTCCCGTCAGAAACCACTCTGACCCCACAATCTCGCTCGTCGTCCGACCGCTGGACCCTACCAAAGCGCGGAACGCGGCGCGGCGGGTGACAGGCCGCGCACGGGCAGCACCGAGCTACCTCCGGTCAGCGCAGTGGAAAGCGAACGAAGTCCTTCAGCAAGGGAGCGAGGTCATTACCGGATGTCGAGCTGCGGTGCGAGAGCAACACCCAGCGTTCACGACCTGGGTCGCTGAAGGTGGAAACCACCGCCGCGAGTACGTACCGGTTGTTGTAGTACAGGGTCCGGTGGTCGTCGCTGCGCGTGCCGGACGCCCCGCTGCCCACATCTCGTGACTTGCTCTCGAAATCGGCGACGGCCGCAGCCGCGGACTCCGCGGTGGGAAACGTGTAGAAGGAGAAGTGCGAATCGCGGATCTCAGCGGATTTGCAGGCCCACTTGGCGCCCGCGGCCTGGAAGGTGCTCTCCCACTCGAGCTCGTTGCGAGTCGTCGTATTGACGTAGGCCCTGCAGTTCCGGCCACCGAAACCGATGCCTTCGATATAAGGATTGCGGTGCTCGAGACCGGCGACCTCCCCCGGCGGCAGCAGCTGCGGAAAGGCCGCCGACATCGCGGCGATGTCCTTGTGGGCCTGCGTGCGATTCAGAATGTCCGCCACAAAGGTGCTCTCGTCACGCCAGACCCACACCCCCGCGCCCACCACTACCGCCAGCACCACGAGCAGCACCGAAGGGGCCCAGGCACGCGAGGTGCGTCTGGCCCGGGCGGGAACGAACGGCACGGCATTCCCGGCGGGGCGCGCTCTTCCTGGAGACGGCTGATGCGGCGCAGACGGGACATGCACGCGTGGCTGGGCAGGCCGTGGCCCGAAACCCGTGGGCCCGGTACCGGTTCCGTGCAACGCCCAGCGCACAGCTGCCGCGAACTCCGCACAGGAGTCGAAGCGGTCGGCGGGGCGTTTGGCCAGTGCACGCGCCAACACGGCATCGACAGCGGGCGGCAACTCGGGACGACGAGCCCGGATCGACGGTGGTGGTCCCTGCAGATGCCCCTGGATCACCGACACCGGATTCGTCGACGCGAACGGCGCTGCCCCGGCCAACAGCGAATACAGCGTGCATGCCAGCGAATACTGATCGGATCGGTGGTCGAGGGGCGCACCGGTCAGCTGCTCCGGCGACGCGTAGGCCAGCGTCGCGGTGAAGGTGCCGGTCTGCGTCAGATGGTGCGCGTCGTCGGTCGGGCGGGCGATCCCGAAATCGGTCAGCAGCACCCGTTCCCGGCCGGTCGTACCGGCGAGCAGGATGTTGGCCGGCTTCACGTCGCGGTGCAGCACGCCGTTGCGGTGCGCGTGATCGAGCGCGGCCGCGGTCCCCTCGATGATGTGCACCGCGCGTTCGACGGGGATCGGCTGGTCGATATTTGCCGCGTCGACACCGTCGACGAACTGCATGCTGATCCACAGTCGGCCCTCGTCGACGCCCCGGTCGTACACCGTGACGATGTTCGGATGCTCCAGCTGTGCCGCGAGATCGGCTTCGCGTTCGAATCGTGCGCGGATCTCGTTGTCGGAGAACAGCTCCGCGTTCAGCATCTTCAGCGCGGTCTGCCGTGGCAGACGGGGATGCCGGGCCAGATACACCGACCCCATCCCCCCACGCCCCAGCAGACGCTCGATCGCGTACCCGGCGAAGACATCACCCGTCGTCAGCATGGTCCCCCGTTGTCCGACCGAATCAGTACATGGCGCGCGCTGTCGCGGGCCGTGACCAACCTAGCGTCTGCCTCCCCCGCGCTCGGTAGCTGGTACACGTCGCCGAATCGGCAGGGTGCCGGGATCACTCCTCGATTCGCACGCCCATCGAACGTGCGGTGCCTGCGACGATGCGCATCGCCGCTTCGACGTCGGTGGTGTTCAAGTCGGGCAGTTTGCGGATTGCTATGCGGCGCAATTGTTCCCGCGTGATCGCGCCCACTGCCTTGTGGCCCGGCTGTGGTGAGCCGGGACGGCCGAGTGCCTTGCGGATCAGCGACGCCGTCGGGGGGGTTTTCAGGCGCATGGTCCAGCGTTTGCGGGCGTCGACGGTGATGACGGCGGGGATGATCTCGCCGCGGCGGTCCGCTGTCGCGGCGTCGTAGCGGCGTTTGACCTCGAAGGGTGGGACGCCGGTAGGGCCCAGCATCTTGCCCAGGGTCATCAGCGAGGCGTTGCCCGCTTCGAGCTCGAGAGTGACTGTGACAGAGGCTGTTTCGCGCGCCATAATCAACGATCTCTGACGCGCGCATCGTTGCGGTTCCGCGGCGATAACGCCTGGGCCGCAACCCCCGATCAGCGTTCGGTTCGCCTGATCCGGGTTCGCCTGTCACTCTGATGCGGTGAAACGTGACGTTTCCGCTCACCTGGAGGTCGCGGTCCATGCCGATTCGGTGCTGCAGTGTCAGATCGCTGCCGCCCGACGACCAGGCCTGGACCTGATCGAGTCCATGACGTGCTCGATCGACGGCGAGTTCCTCACCCCGCGTGAGATTCTCGGCCCGCTCGGTTCCCGGATCCACGTGCTGGACGTGCGCGCGGGCACCCTGCGGATCGACTATCAGGCGACCGTGCTGGGCACCGCCTTCGTCGAACCGTTGTCCGACTACGACCTGGCACTGTATCGACGACCCAGCCGGTACGCGGAGTCGGACAAACTGCTGGGCTTCGCGGCGGCCGAATTCGGTTACGGCATAGCCGATCCCGAGGTGGCCAACCGCGTCTCCCAATGGATCGGCCGACGGATCACCTACCTCCCCGGCAGCAGCACGCCCATCGACGGCGCCGTGGAAACCCTGCTGTCGGGCACCGGCGTCTGCCGCGACTTCTCCCACCTGATGGTGGCACTGCTGCGCGCGGTAGGCGTACCCGCCCGTGTCGCCGCGGTCTACGCACCCGGCTGCGTCCCGATGGACTTCCACGCCGTCTGCGAGGCCTACATCAACGGCAGCTGGCGCGCCTACGACCCCACCGGCCTGGCACCCCGCTCGAGCCTGGTCCGCATCGCCACCGGCCGCGACGCCTCCGACATCGCCTTCCTCGACAACCACGGCGGCGACATCACCTTGAACTTCATGTCCGTCAACGCCTTCGTCGAAGGCCCCCTCCCCTACGACGACTTCACCACCCCGACCAGCATCGTTTAGCCCCTCAACCGCCGGTCGACAGGGTCTGCATCTCCACCAGCAGTTGAGCAAGGTCACGATCCCGATTGAACCCACGCTCAGTGATCAACCGAATCGCCTCAGCAGCATCCGCGAAGTCCTCATCGGTTGCGACCACGGCCAAACTCCTGAGATCCGCCCCGTCCTGTGGCCGACTCTCGTCATCGCGAGCAAGCAGCTTCAATGCGATGAGATGGCCGGTGCGAGCAACAGGCATGACCAAACCGGGAAATATCTCGAGCCGCTCCGCCGCACCAACAATCTCCGGCTCGATACCCGAACTGGCAAAAAGCAGATCAACGACAACTGGGACGCCGTCGATACGCCGCTTGAGCCGGACAGTCGCCAACCGCCCGTTATCGTGCTCAACCGAAGCGAAAAACTGGTACCCGGCCGCCATCAGCGACTGCACCAGGCCCTCGGCCTGAGTGTCATCGAGCACCGCGGCAGCGATGTCGATATCCGCCGTGAACCTTGGATTCGATCGGGCCGACACCGCGAACCCGCCGACGATCGACCACCGGCATCCGCGTTGATCAAGATCGGAAGCTGCCTTCCGCAGCGCTGCCTCGAGCGGATTCACGCGAACCTGGCCGACGGTCGGCCTCGCCCTCCACCAAGCGGCTCGAACGGTCGCGACAGCAACCACTCGTCAATCGCTGAATCGATCACCGCCTCATCCGCGTCCGGATGCTGGCGACGAAGTCGAGCGCGCTGCATGCCCAAGCCGAACTCGAACATATCGATCGCAAGCCGGAGCCGATCCGCAGGTGAGTCGTCGTCCATGCACAAAGCCTACCGTCGGCGTCGATTACACACCTTGACCATCCGCAACCCCTGCAAACCACGTTCCTCGGCTGAACGAGTTGGCCATCCATTGGCGTTGAGAGCCTTGGCGCTTCATCTTCGTGTCGACCACCAGTTGACCTCGCGAATCAGTCCCCCTGCGGTACCGCGACCGTTGTGAAGCGAACGAGGTCGACCTGTCCATTGAGATTGCCCATTACCCCGATCAGCCCCTGACAGGTGTGCTCGTCGTAGAAGAAGATGCCCGTCCTCGTTCCGAAGACCCGAAAGCCGTGCCAGAACGTGAATTCCGGGATGCGCACGGTCGGGTGCTCGGATCGTGGTCGCTGCCAACCGCGACTGTCCGCGATGCGCTCGAGTGCCGCGTCGATCAGGGGGCTCTCGCCCACCTGTCCCGCGCTCATGAAGTCCGCCTTCATCGCGAGCTCGTCATGGAAGTAGCTCCACGGAACGTCGAATTGCTTTGCGGTTCTCAGCAGTTCCCGCACGTGCGATACCCGAACTCGCAGGGCGGTGGAGCTTTCAGCAACCATGATGCAACCTTTGAGGGCTCGATCGAGACAGTGGTCAACGACGATCGCCAGCGTAGCCACACCCACTGACACAATTCCAAGCCCGCCGCACCCTTCGGCCATATCGCCAGATTCGGTCGAGCTGGTCAGCCTTCCGCTGCCAACTGACCGCAGGCCGCGGCGATCTCCTGCCCGCGGGTGTCAGGCACCGTGCACGACACACCCTGGGCGATCACGCGCCGAACGAACTCGCGCTCAACGGGTTTGGGGCTGGCGGCCAACAGATGGGACTGCTGCACGCCCGAAGCCTATGCAGGACGAGTTCGTGCGCCGTGTCCAGGCGCAGGGCGTGACGTGCACGGTCGGCCTCGATCAGCGGGCGGATCGCCGTGATCGCGCGGCTGATCGAGGATTGAGAGGTGCCGACCGTTTCGGCGATGTCAGCTTGGGTTGGATTTCGCCGCAGGGAAATCAATGTCGCGCGCAGCGAGGCCAGCAATCCTAACGTCGGCGGCCATCCGTGGGGTGCGACCGCGACGAACTCGCAGACCTGGGGGGCCAAATCGGCATACCGAGCACGCGTGAGGCCGGGGGCATTGCACAAAGCGCGGTGGTCTTTGGGCGCTTGAAACTCATTGTGGTGAGGCAAGTTTCGCAGACTGGGACCATCGCGCCCAACCAATCATCGTTCGGTGGCTGACCGCAATCGGCTATGCGACAACCGAATGAGCCTCAGCGGATGGTCACACGGTGAGTATCGCGGAACCACGTATGCCATTCGGCAGTCCTCGCGAGGGGGCCGGGCATTGCCGTCGATCATGGCTATTCCTGTTGTGGTGCAACATGATTGATGGTTCTGTACCGTCGACGCCGTAGTTGATTTGAGGGGAGCTCATGGGTTGGCGAGAAGAAGTCGATGTGGCGCTGCGGTCGTGGCTGGCGGCGGAGGGTGGTGGCGGGGCCTCGCCCACGTGGCGTCGAATTGGCGGCGCTGTCCGAGGTAGCACCGCAGGGGAGTTTGAGGTCGATGTCCGTGGTTCGAAGCTCTCCGCTGACCAGTTGCAGGCCGAAAGCCTGCGACTTGGTGAACCTGATCGAGCCATAGCAGACCAGGGTCATCACGTGATGGACGTCTCGCATGATGGTTCGACAGTGCGAGTTCGCGTCCCGGAGTTCGTCGACCTCGCCGACCCGACATTGTGGCTGCATCAGCAGCCACCCACGTTCTTGATCGACTCGCTGATCAGGGGCATCGCAGGCATCGCAGACGAACGGCTAGCCGGTCGTCTCGCCCGGGGCGAACTCGGCGGTACTTTGGCCCCGATCGGTACACCAGCGGACGTGCTGTCTCCCGCCCAGGACGCGGCTTATCGGGCCTGTCGGGGCACCGGATTGTGGATGGTGTGGGGGCCGCCGGGCACTGGAAAGACATCGGTGATCCTGCGCGCGATCGTTGACTTGGTCGCGGATGGAAAGCGGGTGCTGCTCGTCTCGTCGACCAACATCGCGGTCGACAACGTTGTCGTTCGAGTCGCGAAGGAAGCGCGTGACCAGCCCGGCACCGTCGTCCGAATAGGAACCCCTCACCTGCGCGAGGTCGGCGAAAACGGTGACGTTTGTCTGCCCCTGATGGTTCGTGTGCGGCTGACCGAGGTGGATCGCGAGCGACAGGAAGTAGCTGCCGAGCTAGCTCGGATCAAGGATCGGACGACGAAGCTAGCTCATCTCGACGCCGCCCTTGTCGGCTTCGACAAGAGTGCCTTCGACCTGGCGGAACGCCGTCTCGCGGACGGCAGTTTCTCTGAGGTCACCTTGGCAGAGAGCTCCGCGATTGTAGAAACGGAACTTGAGGGTGCGGCAGCCGCCGTTTTGGCGGCCGAGACGGCTGCGGCAACAGCGGAGTCGGAGTCGCGACGACACGAGAAAGACCGCGAGAACTGGTATGCGGTCGATGCTTTGACATTTGACGTGAACCAGGTGGAGATGCGGAAGGCCGAGGAGGGCGTCGCGGTGATACACGCCCAACGGCGGGTCTCGGACGCCAAACGCCGCGTCTCTGAGATCGAGATGATGTCGAAATGGCAGCGGGTGCGCGAGCCTGGCACGCCAATGAAGTCGGCAAAGAAGGAGCTGGCGCTGGCATTGGAGGAACTCGCCGCAGAGGAGCTACGGCGGGACCAAGTGGTGACGGTTCTCGATCGACAGCTTGACAACCTTGGACGAGGCATCACTGATCGCAAGGCTCAAATCTCCGTGGCGCGCAAAACAATTGACCAGGCTGAGGCGCTCGTACGGGCCACGGGCCGCCAGCTCGCGGAAGCGCGCGCGGAGCAAAATCGACTGGCCACCAAGCTGACTCGGACCAAACTGGAGCTGGATAAAACTCGAGATGCCATCGCCCTCGTCGGCAGGGCGCGGAAGAAGAACTACGTAGCCCTCCATTACGAGGCCGCCCAACTTCGGATCATTGGTGCCGGCGATTCACAACGGGAACCTGAGCTGCGTAAACGCCACGACCTGGTCCAGGAGCAATACGAGGCTCTCGCCAAGGATGCTCAGGGCGCGATCATCAGGGAGGCGGCTGTCGTTGCATGCACGCTGGCTAAGTTTCGGACCACACCGGCTGCGATGGCTGGACCCTACGATGTCGTCATCGTGGATGAGGTTGGGGCGGCGTCGCTTCCAGAGGTTCTTCTCGCCGTATCCGCTGCTCGTCAAACCGCGGTCTTGCTCGGAGACTTCATGCAACTGGGGCCTATCCCGCCGACGGTGCTGGAAGGATCGCAACGGCATGATATTCAAAAATGGCTGCTGACAGAGGTTTACGACCATTGCCGAATCGATTCGGCGGCCAGCGCGAAGCGTAACCCGGGCTGTATCACGCTCAACGTCCAGCATCGCTTCGGGCCCGATGTTATGCACCTCGCGAACACCGTGGCCTACGACAACGAATTGGCCGCAGGTCCGTCAATTGCACAGCGGGCGAGGTCCGCGTCATCGGGCGATGCGGAAATCGTGTTGATCGATACCGACGGACTCGCAGACCTTGGACAGATTCATCTGGTGGGGGCGAAGTCGGGCTGGTGGGCGGCCGGGATGTTGCTATCGCGTGCGCTCGCGGAAATGCATGCCGAGGACGGCGCGACGGTCGGGATAGTTACGCCCTACTCAGTACAGGCGGACGCGACCTTGGAAGCCTTACGCCAGGCCGAGTCGTCCGGCGCGATCGTCGCTGAGGTTGGTACGGCGCACCGATTTCAGGGGCGCGAGTTCGGCGTTGTGGTCTTCGACCTGGTCGAATCGGTAGATGGTCCGCGGATGTGGATGGCGAACGCCAGTCGCGCCCCAGGGACCGGGAAGTGGGCGCGCAGTGGCCTGCGTCTGTTCAACGTTGCCGTCACCCGCGTGCAAGAGCGGGTGTACATCGTCGGCAGTCGGCATCGAGTCGAGGCGGCTGACCCGCACGCTGCGCTCGGCGGGTTGCACGCGATGCTCACGGGGAAACGCGTACGAATCATCGCCGCAACCGAACTGATTGCGCCGACGGCAACCGGAAAGCCGCTCGGTCCCGTGGGGAGCAAGCTTGCCGAAGTGCTCTCCCGACACGTGGAAATCAGCGACATTCAAGACGAGATCGAGTTCTACCAGACATTCACCAAACAGCTGCAAGGTGCCCGAAAGTCAATTTGGATCTGGGCGCCCTGGGTGGCGAACCGGATGCGCGCTATCCTGCCGTCGTTGACCGAAGCTGCTCAACGGGGAGTACGGATCGTGGTCTTCATTCGCGATCCGGGCGATCAACTGCAACAGCAGCACGAGGAGCTCGTGGCCGACTTGGCGGCGAATGTTGGCACGGTGGTTCGCGTCAACGTCATGCATCAGAAGATCATCGTCATCGACGAGCAGACGGTAATGCTCGGAAGCCTGAACCCGTTGTCGCAGAGCTGGACTCGCGAGATCATGGTAACAATGCGCGGCAGTCACCTAGCCAAGAAGCTCCTCGACGCCCAACACGCGGAGACCTTCGCCCGGCCGCCGGAATGCCCTGGGTGTCAACGTCGCGACGTTGACTTGCGGCGGCGTAAAAATGGGATTTGGTACTGGCGATGCTGGAACCGGGACTGCCCCAGCCGAAATGGGACCAAGGCTTGGACAAGGGACGTCAGTTTGCCCAGGTGAGGACTCCAGGGCGGTGAAGGTGGGTTGGTTGAAGTCGCGGGCTTTGCGGCCTCTGGTGGAGGGGGTGTCGGGTTCAGTGGCGACTAGGGGTCGGATTTGGTTTTGGTGACGGAGTTGGTTGGGGTGAGGCCGTGCTTGGTGGCGAGGGTCTCCATGTCGGCGCGTGACGAGGCAGACTCAACATCAGCCTCGACCCACGTGAGCGCTGGTCCCTGCCAACGAAGTAGCACACGATGACCACGTCTGCCCCTATCGACCTGGCCATAGCCGAACCAACAACGCCGACCACCCAGCACTTAGCCTTCCGCTGCCAGCTGCCCACACGCCGCAGCGATCTCCTGACCACGCGTATCCCGCACAGTGCACGACACACCCTGGGCGATCACGCGCCGAACGAACTCGCGCTCAACAGGTTTGGGGCTTGCGTCCCATTCGCTACCCGGGGTCGGGTTGAGCGGGATCAGGTTCACGTGCACCAGCGGGCCGAGGGCCTTGTGCAGTTTCTTGCCCAGCATGTCCGCACGCCACGGCTGATCGTTGATATCGCGGATGAGTGCGTATTCGATCGAGACGCGGCGGCCGGACTTGTCGGCGTAATACCGTGCGGCGTCTAGTACTTCGGCGATGGACCAGCGGTTGTTGACCGGGACCAGGGTGTCGCGCAGTTCGTCGTCGGGGGTGTGCAGCGAAACCGCCAGGCGCACCGACAGGTCCTCGTCGGCGAGCTTGCGGATCGCGGGGGCCAGGCCGACGGTCGAGACCGTCACCGATCGCTGGGAGATACCGAGACCGTCGGGAGCCGGCGAGGTGATCCGGCGAACCGCGTTCACCACTCGCTTGTAGTTCGCCAGCGGCTCGCCCATGCCCATGAACACGATGTTCGACAGTCGACCGGGACCGCCATGGACCTCACCGTCGCGCAGATCGGCCGCGGCCGCACGCACCTGGTCGACGATCTCCGCGGTCGACAGGTTGCGGGTGAGCCCGGCCTGTCCGGTCGCGCAGAACGGGCACGCCATCCCGCAACCGGCCTGGCTGGAAATGCACAGCGTGTTGCGGTCGGGGTAGCGCATGAGCACGCTCTCGAGCAACGTCCCGTCGTGCGCCTTCCACAGCGTCTTACGGGTGTCGCCCTCATCGCAGGCGATATTGCGCACCACCGACAGCAGCGGCGGGAACAGCGTTTCGGCGACCTTCTCGCGCACGTCGGCGGGCAGATCGGTCATCAGCGCCGGGTCGGCCTGCAGGCGGCCGTAGTACTGGCGGGCCAACTGATCGGCCCGGAACTTCGGCAAACCCAGCTCCTGCACCGCGGCCTTGCGTTCGTCCGAATCCAGATCGGCGAGGTGGCGCGGCGGCATACCGCGGCGCGGGGCATCGAACACGAGGGGCAGGGAGGTGGCCATAGTTCCACCATTGTCCCAAACGTGGGGTCGGGCCCGCCACGCCGGGCGACGTTATCGAGAAGATGCGTGCAACAGCGATAGCCGTCGGCAATGATCGATCCATGAGTACACATGCGGAATCCGGCGCGTCACCGGCCGAACACGACCCGCCGACCGCGAGCGACAAGCCGAGCAAGCACGCGAAACACGTCGAACCGGCACCGGCCGCGCACGACGCGGTGCATGGCTCGCGCACCGGTTACACCTGGATCGGACTACTGGCCGCGGCCCTGCTGGGCATCGTGCTGCTGATCTTCATCATCCAGAACCTGGACAAGGTCCGCACCAACCTGCTGTTCTGGGACTTCGAACTGCCGCTGGGCATCACGGTGTTGCTGTCGGTGATCGCGGGCGCGCTGGTGATGGGCCTGGTCGGCGGCGTGCGCATCCTGCAGTTGCGGCACGCCGCGAAAAAGGCGTCCTGACCGGGACTAGATAAGTGCGCTGAGCACCAGCCACGACACGAACGCCGACGGCAGCATCGAGTCGAGACGATCCATGATCCCGCCGTGCCCCGGCAGCAGCGTGCCCATGTCCTTGATCCCCAGTTCCCGCTTGACCTGCGACTCGATCAGGTCACCGATGGTCGCCACGACCACCAGACCCACACCGAGCACGACCCCGATCATCGAATTCGCCTCGAGCAGCAGGGTCACGGTCAGCAGACCGCCGATCACGCTGAACACCAGCGAACCGCAGAACCCCTCCCACGACTTCTTCGGGCTGATCGCGGGCACCATCGGATGCCGACCGAACAGCACCCCGGCCACATAGCCACCCACGTCCGAGCACACCACCAGGATCATGAAGGTGAGCACCCGCAGATTGCCGTCGGGTTCCAGCAGCAGCAGCGTGGAGAACGCGGCCAGCAGTGGGATCCAGGTCAGGGTGAACACCGCGATCGCGGTGTCGCGCAGGAAGTTCTTCGGCGCGGTATCGATGCCGTGATCGAACAGCCGCCACACCATGCACACCAGCGCGGTCGCGGCGAACGCGCCCAGCACCCCGCTCGGTCCCCACGGCCAGCCCAGCCAGAACACCGCCTGGCCGCCGACCAGCAGCGGAATCCGGGGCACCAGCACGTCGGCTTCACGCAGCCGCTTGGTGACCTCCCAGGTCGCCACCCCGACGCCAAGACCCGCGACCGCGATGAACACCAACGGCACGAACAACAGGATCGCGATCAGCGACAACCCCAGTGTCAGCCCGACCGCCAACGCCGCGGGCAGGTTGCGTCCAGCCCGTGACGCCGGGGCGGGCGGCTGTTCGTGCTGCTGCACCGCGGTCACGGTCTCGTCGACCGTATCCGGCATGGGATCCGGTGCCGCCCCGGTGGCGGCGGCGTCTTCGGCCACGATTGTCCCGTCGCTCAACTCGTCGTTCCGTTCATCCCCCGCACGAGCGGGACTGGCGTGATCTGACGCTCAGACCTCGAGCAGTTCGGCTTCCTTGTGCTTGACCAGCTCGTCGACCTGCGCCACGTACTTGGCGGTGGTCTTGTCGAGCTCCTTCTCCGCACGCCCGACCTCGTCCTCGCCCGCTTCGCCATCCTTCTGGATGCGACCCAGTTCGTCCATCGCCTTGCGGCGGACGTTGCGAATCGAGACCTTGGCGTCCTCGCCCTTCGACTTGGCCATCTTGGCCATCTCGCGGCGACGTTCCTCGGTGAGCTGCGGCACCGAAATGCGCAGGATGTCACCGTTGTTGGTCGGGTTCACGCCCAGATCCGAGTTGCGGATCGCGTTCTCGATCAGGCCCAGCGAACTCTGCTCGTACGGCTTGATCACGACCATGCGCGGCTCGGGCACGGTGATGCTCGACACCTGGGTGATCGGGGTGAGCGAGCCGTAGTACTCGATCAGCACCCGGGTGAACATGCCCGGGTTGGCGCGGCCGGTACGGATGCTGCCAAGGTCGTCCTTCGCCACCGTGACGGCCTTGTCCATCTTCTCCTCGGCATCGAAGAGCGTTTCATCAATCACGACCGAATCCTCCACAGCGTCATCGTCATCGTCCGCGGGTGCGGGGTCACGACCGAACCAGGGTGCCGATGGGCTCACCGGCGACCGCACGGGCAATATTGCCCTGGATCAACAGATTGAACACCAGCATCGGCATCTGGTTGTCCATGCAGAGGCTGAACGCGGTGGCATCGGCCACCTTCAGCCCCTTTTCGATCACTTCCTTGTGGGTGATCTCGGTGAACATGCTCGCATCGGGGTCCACCTTCGGGTCGGCGTCGAACACGCCGTCGACCGCCTTGGCCATCAACACCACCTCCGCGCCGATCTCCAGCGCACGCTGGGCGGCAGTGGTGTCGGTGGAGAAGTAGGGCATGCCCATGCCGGCACCGAAGATCACCACGCGCCCCTTCTCCAGGTGGCGCTTGGCGCGCAGCGGCAGATACGGCTCGGCGACCTGACCCATCGTGATGGCGGTCTGCACGCGCGTATCGATGCCCTGCTGCTGCAGGAAATCCTGTAGCGCGAGGCTGTTCATGACAGTCCCGAGCATGCCCATGTAGTCCGAGCGGGCGCGTTCCATGCCGCGCTCTTCCAGCTCGGCGCCTCGGAAGAAGTTGCCGCCGCCGATCACCACGGCCACCTGCACACCGGTTTCGACGATCTCGGCGATCTGCTGGGCCACGGTCTGCACGACGTCGGGGTCGAGGCCGACGCCACCACCACCGAACATCTCCCCACCCAGCTTGAGCAGCACCCGGTTGTATCCAGGGCGGTCGTTACCCGGGTCGGTCATGGGTGTCGGTCTCCTTCGGCGAGGTGTACGGCGGGGGCGAGCAGGCGGCATCCATCCTGCCCTATCAAGGAGGGACCACCCAGAACTGGGGTCGGTCCTCGGACGAGGAAAGCCCCCTCGACGCGGCATCACACCGCGCCGAAGAGGCCTACTCGTGAAAGCTCAGGCGGATCAGGCCTGGCCGACCTCGAAACGAGCGAAACGCTTCACGTTCACGCCCGCGTCTTCCAGAAGCGCCTTGACGGTCTTCTTGGAGTCGGTGACGGCGGACTGCTCGAGCAGCACGACGTCCTTGAAGAAGCCGTTGACGCGGCCTTCGGTGATCTTCACCAGCGCGGCTTCGGGCTTGCCCTCTTCACGCGCGGTCTCCTCGGCGATGCGACGCTCGGCGTCGACAATCTCGGAAGGCACGTCTTCGCGGGTCAGGTACTTGGCCTTGAGCGCGGCGACCTGCATGCCGGCGGCACGCGCGGCCTCGGCAGCGGCGTCGCCGGTGCCCTCGTACTCCACCAGCACGCCGACGGCGGGCGGCAGATCCGAGGCACGCTTGTGCAGGTAGGTGGCGACCGGGCCGTCGAACGACACGACGCGACGCAGTTCCAGCTTCTCGCCGATCTTCGCCGACAGCGCCTGCACGGCGTCGTCAACGGTGCCGTCGGACAGCTTGAGCGCCTTGAGGGCATCCAGGTCGGCCGGCTTGGCCGCGGCAGCCGCGGTCACGATGGCATCGGCCATTTCCTGGAACTCAGCGTTCTTGGCGACGAAGTCGGTCTCGCAGTTGATCTCGACCATGACGCCGTCCTTGGCGATGACCAGACCTTCGGCGGTGGCCCGCTCGGCACGCTTGCCGACATCCTTGGCGCCCTTGATACGCAGCACCTCGACGGCCTTGTCGAAATCGCCGTCCGAATCGGCCAGCGCGTTCTTGCAGTCCATCATGCCGGAGCCGGTGAGCTCGCGGAGCCGCTTCACGTCAGCAGCGGTGTAGTTCGCCATGTGGGGGCGACCCTCCTGTATTTGTGGAGCGCGCTGGCGCGCTCGAAGATTCTCGGCAGGGGTTTTACGCCACCTTGCCGACCGCATCTGAATTCAGACGGGCCGGCAAGGTGAACAGTGTGCTACCGGTCAGCTCAGAAGTCAGCCGGGGTGTGCTGTGCCGGGTCGGCCTTGACCTCGGCCTCGGCCTCGGCCGGGGTCTCGATCGGGGTCTCGACGACCTCGGTGACCTCGACCTCAGCGGCCGGGGTTGCCGAGGACAGGAGCTCCTGCTCCCACTCGGCCAGGGGCTCGCCCGCGCCGGCTTCAGGCTTGGAATCGCCGGAAGCGCGGCCCGCACGGGCCTGCACGCCCTCGGCCACCGCGGAAGCGACAACCTTGGTCAGCAGTGCGGCGGAACGGATCGCGTCGTCGTTACCCGGGATCGGGTAGTCGACCAGGTCGGGGTCGCAGTTGGTATCCAGGATCGCGATGACCGGGATGTTCAGCTTGCGCGCCTCGCCGACGGCGATGTGCTCCTTGTTGGTATCGACGATCCAGATGGCCGAGGGAACCTTGGCCATGTCACGGATACCACCGAGGGTGCGATCCAGCTTGGTCATCTCACGCGTGAGCATGAGGATTTCCTTCTTGGTGCGACCCTCGAAGCCACCGGTCTGCTCCATGGCCTCGAGTTCTTTGAGGCGCTGCAGGCGCTTGTGCACGGTGGAGAAGTTGGTGAGCATGCCACCCAGCCAACGCTGGTTGACGTAGGGCATTCCGACGCGCAGCGCCTCGGAAGCGATCGACTCCTGAGCCTGCTTCTTCGTACCGACGAAGAGAACGGTGCCACCGTGGGCGACAGTCTCCTTGACGAACTCGTAGGCCTTGTCGATGAAGGTCAGCGTCTGCTGCAGGTCGATGATGTAGATGCCGTTGCGGTCGGTGAAGATGAACCGCTTCATCTTCGGGTTCCACCGACGAGTCTGGTGGCCGAAGTGTGCGCCGCTGTCGAGCAGCTGCTTCATAGTTACGACAGGCATAGCCTTCGTATCTCTCTTTCGTTGCCGGTTGACGCAGCCGATCGGCGATCGACTGCCCTGGCGCCACCGAAACCGCCGGACCCGATTCGAAGAATCCGGGACCAGCCGACGATTTCCCTGTTCATCCGCTGAAGAACTCGCGCTGACATGCCCTGCGGACCGTCTGCGTTGCGAGCGACGACCGGATGGACGAGCACGGGTGGCGCGCGAAGTCGGTCCGTGCTGTGCACACGCAATGGCTGCTGAGCACAAACCGCTTGTTCAGTCTACGCGGAGCAGGGCCAGGTCCGAAATCGCCCCCTGTGCATCGGCCGCCCATTTCGTGAATGAAGTACGCGATATCCACATATGGGAAAGTTGTCCACAATCGGGAAATCGTTGTCCCGCAGGGGTTATGCGACGTTCACAGTTGGTGGCATGAACCCGTTGACACGCACTCTGATCACTACGTTTCCGTTGCTCTGCGCGGTCACCGTCGCCGCCGCACCGGCCGCCGCTCACCCTACTTCGGGTGATGCCGCCGGCCCTGCGTTGACTGTGCCCGGAGAGAAGGCGCCGCCGTCGAACTGTGTGGGCGGGGCCGTTGTGCTTGCCCAGCCACCTGCGCGTCGGAGCACCGACTCGGTTTCGCCGCCGTCACGTGCGGCAACGCCGGGCACTGTTCCGGCGGCGCCTCCGCATTCGCACCCGACCTCGACTGGGAATCGGACCGCTCAGGGCAATCCGCCCGCTGATGGTGCGGCGTCGTGTGGAGGCGCAACTGTGGTGCCGGTGATCGTCGTGCCTCGGCGCGAACTGGTTCCCGCTCCTGTTCCGGTGCAGGTCACCGTGCATGACCTCGGGTATGCTCCGGGCCGACCGCAGGGTGTGGATCGCAGCGCGGGCACTCGGCCGGAGGTCGAGATCGTGGTGCGGGCCGGTGGAAGCGGATCGGCGACACAGCTTCCCGCCGTGCTCCGGGACATGTTGCGGGCGCTGATCGCGTTGACGCCGCGACCGCATCGCTGAGATCGGGGGCCGCGATGTTGCAAAAGAAGCGCTGCCCACCCCAAGTCGCGCCTGTGGTGCCTGCGTCCGACGAATGGCCGCCGAGGCCTACCGCCGTTCGTCGTGTGGCGCGGCGGGCGCGGTCGATCCTCGGGCACGTGTTGGGGGTGGCCTGCCTGGTGGCGATTGTGCTCAGCGGGGCGGTGCCTGCGGAGGCGGTGGAATCCGGATCATTCGGGTGGCCGTTGCGGCCGCGGCCCGCGGTCGAGCGCAAGTTCGACAAACCGGAGCGGAATTGGTTGCCGGGGCACCGTGGAGTGGATTTGGCGGGTGTCGCTGGGCAGTCGGTGCTGGCGGCGGGCGACGGCATCGTGGTGTTCGCGGGGAAAGTGGCTGACAAGCCGGTGGTGTCCATTGATCATCCGGGCGGCCTGCGCACCACCTATGAACCGGTGCTGGCGCAGGTGAGCGTGGGAAGCCGGGTGAGCAGGGGCACAGCGATCGGCACGTTGGAGACCGGGCACGAGGGATGTCCGGCCCCCGCCTGTCTGCACTGGGGTGCGCGCCGCGAAACCGGAGCGCACAACCGGCGCGAATACATCGACCCGCTCGGACTGCTGCACGAGGTGCCGGTCCGCCTGAAACCGCTGGAGGCATGACGTGACGAACCACTCCACCACCGAGCCACCGCATGGGCTGTCGGCGGACGAGAATCCAGGGGTGCCCGAGAACTCAGCGCCTTTCACCTATCCCGAGGTAGGTGCCACCCGCACCACGATGCCCGACGGATACCACCGGTTCAGTCTTCGCCGACCGATCGGCCACGGCCGTGAACTGTTCGACCGAACGGCCACCCACATCCTCGACTTCGGAATCCAGAAGGGGGTGCGCACCTTTCGCTACGCCGACACCGAAACAGCCCAGCCCGGAACAGAACTCACGGTCGTGCTCGGTCTCGGCCCGGTCGGCATCATCAGCGCGCCCTGCCGCGTGGTCTACGTACTCGACGAACCCGACCGCCGCGGTTTCGCCTACGGCACCCTGCCCGGCCACCCCGAGATCGGCGAGGAACTGTTCGCGGTCGAGTACGACCCTTCCGACGGAACCGTCTACGGGCTGATCGCCGCCTTCTCCAAGCCAGGCGCCTGGTACGTCAGGCTCGGCGGTCCCGTCGTCCGCCTGATCCAGCGCTGGTTCGCCCATCGCTACTTGAATACGTTGCCCACCAACAGTTGACCCGCACCAGCCGTTGAACGGGACACTCGCTTGCCGTTGGAGAGGACACTCGCTAGCCGTTGTAGGGGGCACTCGCTTGCCGTTGCAGAGGACACTCGCTAGCCGTTGTAGGGGGCACTCGCTTGCCGTTGTACAGGGCACTCGCTAGCCGTTGTACAGGACACTGACGACGGCGATGAGCGCGACGAGCGCGACGGCGACGGTGGTGGTCGCGACGGGTCCGATACCTGCGCGCCCGCTGCCGGGTGCGCGGCCACTGCCGAGTGCGCGGCTGCGGTGCCAGCCGACGTAGGCCAGCAGGAGGGAGACCGTGGCCGCGGCCAGTGGGAGCACCACGGACTGTCTACTGTCGACGGCGGCCTCGTGAGCGAAGAGCACGCTGCACCCCGCCGCACCCAGAGAGGTGCGCCGCCAGGCCAACGCGGTGCGTTCCATCGCCAGAGTCGGTGCGGTCACGACAGCACGACCGCCACACAGGCGAGCACGGCGACTACCGCGACACCGGCTGACAGGACGGGAACCAGGATCGTCCCCGGCAGCGGTCCGCCGGCCCGCATCGCCAGGTTCACCCGGCGCCAGTGCCAGAAGGCGACCAGGGCGACGGCCAGCGACAGGACCAGGCAGATCATCGAAATGGCGCCCGCGAATCCGGCCAGGCGCGTCGGTTGAACGAGCGTGTGCACCGCGACACCGCCGGCGAGCAGGCCGAGCGCGGTTCTGATCCAGGCCAGGAAGGTCCGCTCGTTGGCGAGGGTGAACCGGTAGTCGACCTCCTCTTCGCCGTCCCCGGATTCGGCCCCGACCTCGGGCAACGTCACGCCGACCACCTCCTGGTCCCATCATGCGCCGACACCTGCCCTGCGCCGACGATCAACGCGAGCGCGTCCTCCGATCAGCGATGACCCTCACGCGCGAGGGTGGGCTTGGTCGTGGACTCGTTTGAGGCGTTCGACGGAGACGTGGGTGTAGAGCTGGGTGGTGGCCATGCTGGCGTGGCCGAGCAGTTCTTGGACTACGCGCAGGTCGGCGCCGCCTTCCAGGAGGTGGGTGGCGGCGGTGTGGCGTAGTCCGTGCGGGCCCATGTCGGGGGCGCCGGGGATTGCGGCGATGACTTCGTGGACGACCGTGCGGGCTTGGCGTTGGTCGAGGCGGCGACCGCGTTGGCCCAGCAGCAGGGCGCGGCCGGAGTGGTCGTTGACCAGGCACGGGCGGCCCGCCCGCAGCCACGCGGCGAGTGCGGTGTCGGCTGGCCCGCCGAACGGCACCGAGCGTTCCTTGTTGCCCTTTCCGATCACCCGGACCAGGCGACGTTCCCGATCGATGTCGTCGATGTCGAGGCCGCACAGCTCGCTGACCCGAATGCCGGTGGCGTACAACAACTCCACCACGAGCCGGTCCCGCAGAGCCATCGGATCCTGCTGTGCCGCACCGGATTCCGCTGCATCCATTGCCCGCTCAGCTTGGTCGCGGCCGAGAACCGCCGGCAGCACTCGGTGCGCCTTCGGTGCCTGCAGCCGCAACCCCGGGTCGATGCTCAGGCGCCCCGTTTCGGTGAGCCATGCTGTGAAAGTCCTTGCCGCCGAAGCCCGCCGAGCCAGCGTCGTACGCGCCACGCCCGCCGCCGCCAACTCGGCCAACCACGACCGCAGCAGCGGCAGATCCAACTCCCGCACCGCCGAATCCGCCGACCGCGCGTACAGATGCTCCAACAGCGACCGCACATCCCCCAGATACGCCCGCACCGTATGCGCCGACCGATTCCGCCCCAACCGCAGATGCCGCCCGAACTCGGTGAGCAACGCGGTCAGATCATCAGGCAACACATCCATGCCCCCACCGTCACCGTTCCCCGCCCCCCACGCAACCCCCCACGCCGCCTCCCCCGACAAGCCACCAGCCGCGACCCCGCGAGAAACTTGGCCCGAACCTCGTCAACTCGCCCGTCGACCGGACGTCCTAAACCATCCATCGGAATCACAGCCGACCAGGTCGGCCAGTTCCAAACTCGGCAGAACCGCCCGGACAGTGGCGAGGTCGAGGCCGCATTGTTGAGACAGTTCTCGCGGGAGCCGAGAACCGACGATGGGTAGCGCCGCGTAGATGTCGGCCTCGGCGCCGCGCAAGTGAGCGGCGGGGTCGACCGAGTTGCCCTCGGCGACCGGAAGACGAAGGGGCCCAGCCTCGTCGATGATGTCTTCGGCGCGGGTTACCAGCAGTGCTTCGCCGTCTCTGATCATGCGGTGGCAGCCTGCCGAGGAGGCCGAGCTGACCGGTCCGGGTATGGCCATGGCGGGTCGGCCCAATCTGCGGGCCCACTTCACAGTGTTGCGGGCACCGCTGCGCAAGCCGGCCTCCACCACCAGGACACCGTCGCCGAGCGTCGCGATCAATCGGTTCCTGGCCAGGAACTGGTGCTTCTGAGCGGCGACGCCCGGCGGGTATTCGCTGAGCACCAGACCGCTGTCGGCGATGGCGGCGAGCAGTCGGTCGTGTTGTGCGGGGTAGGGCCGGTCGACACCGCAGGCCAGCACTGCCACGGTCGGCCCGCCCACCGCCAGTGCCGCTCGATGTGCGGCCGCGTCGATGCCGAAGGCGGCGCCGGACACGATCGTCCATCCCCGCCCGGCCAGATCGCACGCCACCTCACTGGCCACCTGCACCCCGTACCCGCTACTGCACCGCGAACCCACCACCGCGACAGCACGTTCGGACGCGGTGTGCAGCGACAGCGGACCGCGAGCCCACAGCACGAGCGGAACGGCGGCCTCGCGATCGCGTTCGGCATCGAGCTGGTCCAGTCCGAGCATCCGCCAACCGGGCCACTCCTGGTCGTCGGGCGTGATGACTCGCCCGCCGAGACTGGCGATGGTATCCAAATCCCTTGCCGCCGAGTCGACTTCACGTCGCGCTGCGGTAGGCCCACGCAAAGCCGTAGGCAGTTCGTGTTCACGAACAGCACGCGCAGCCTCACACACGCCGACCGACGCGATCAGCGCCGACAGCGGTGCGCACGGCCCCTGCACCACCCGAGACAGATACACCCAGGCCAGCCGCCGTTCGTCTGGATCACCGTCCAGCTCCACCACCCGCAGCCCACTCATTGCGCACCCCGCTGCCGAAAGTTCAACGACGCCATCACGTCCTGCACGGTGGGCATCTCTCCCTCGCGCAGATCGCAGACCGTCCAGGCGACCCGGATCGCCCGGTCGGCACCACGCGCCGACATCCGCCCCAGCCGTAAAGCCGTCTCGATCGGCGCGATCGATTCCCTCGGCAGCTTGAAGCGCTTGCGCAGAATATGGCCTGGGACTTCGGCATTGGTCGTCCACCCGTCCTCGCTCCACCGTTGTGCGGCACGGGCTCTGGCACGGGCCACGCGTGCGGCCACGGTGGCACTGTCCTCGACCTGCTCGTCGGTGAACGTCGCGCCGGCCTGACCGTGCATCTGCACCCAGATGTCGATGCGATCCAGCAGTGGCCCCGACAGTTTCCCCAGGTAGCGACGACGAGCCAGCGGCGCGCAGATGCAGTCCACGTCGCGTGCGGGCGCGCACGGGCAGGGGTTGGCCGCCAGTACGAGCTGGAAACGGGCCGGATACCGGGCGACGCCGTCGCGCCGCGCGATGCGCACTTCGCCTTCCTCGAGCGGAGTCCGCAGCGCCTCCAGGACTTTGGTGCCGATCTCGGCGCACTCGTCGAGAAACAACACCCCGCGATGCGCCCGGCTGACCGCTCCCGGTCGAGCCATGCCGGAGCCGCCGCCGATCATCGCGGTCACCGACGTCGAATGATGCGGCGCGACAAAGGGAGCCAGCGTGAGCAAAGGCTGCTCGGCCGACAGCGACCCCGCCATCGAATGAATAGCGGTCACCTCCAACGATTCCGCCTCCGACAGCGGCGGCAACAATCCCGGAAGTCGTTGCGCCAGCATCGTTTTGCCGATTCCCGGCGGCCCCGTCAACAGCAGGTGATGTCCGCCCGCCGCGGCGACTTCCAACGCCCACCGCGCCTCGTCCTGCCCGACCACATCGCTGAGGTCACCGCACGGCGTCTGCGTGCCCGGCGCGAGTCCGTCGGGTTCGAGCAGCTTGCCCTCCCCGCGCAACCACGCCACCACCGCCCGCAGACTCGACGCCCCGAGCACTTCGATTCCCTCGACCAACCCCGCCTCGGCCACGGCTTCGGCGGGCACGACAACAGTGGGCAACCCCGCCGCACGTGCCGCGATCACCGCGGGCAACACCCCACGCACCCGCCGAACTCGCCCGTCCAACGCCAACTCCCCCAGCAGCACCGTTTTCACCAGCCGCTCCCCCGGCACCGCCCCCGAGGCGTCGAGCACCGAAATCGCCAACGCCAGGTCGTACACGGAGCCCACTTTGGGCAACGTCGCAGGCGACAGCGCCAGGATCACCCGACCGTCGGGCCACTTCTCCCCGGTGTTGGCCACCGCCGACCGCACCCGATTGCGTGATTCCTGCAGCGCCGCGTCGGGCAGCCCGACCAGATTCACCGACGGCAGACCCTGACCGATATCGGCCTCGATCTCCACCAGCTGCCCGTCGACCCCCGTCACCGCCACCGACAACGCCCGCCCCAGTGCCATCAGAACGCCGCCGTCAGGTGGTCGATGACCGGCCCGCGCCCCCGCGGGACCAGCACCGACACCACGTCGAACCGAATCCGCCGCCACGGCCCGCCCTGTTCGGCCAGCCACAGCAGGGCCAGCCGACGGATCCGCTGCTGCTTGCTGAACGTGACCGCCTCGGCGGGCGTGCCGAAACCCAGCCCCGACCGCGTCTTGACCTCGACGAACACCGTGGTGGACGGGTCCTGGACGATCAGGTCCAGTTCCCCGTATCGACACCGCCAGTTGCGGGCGACGATCTCCATCCCGGTCTCGCACAGATACTGCGCGGCCAGCTTCTCCCCGTATGCGCCGAGCGCCTGTTTGTGTGCCATGAACGAAATCATGAACACAACGGCCGACGCAGCTACCCCACACGACCTGGGAAAACAGAAAACCTGTGGATAACTTTTCCCCTGTGGATAACTACTCCGGCAGGCGCAGGTCCGGCTTCTCCAGCTCTTCGATGTTCACGTCCTTGAACGTGATCACCCGAACATGCTTGACGAACCGGGCCGGGCGGTACATATCCCACACCCAGGCATCGCTCATCCGCACTTCGAAATACACCTCGCCGTCGGCGTTCTGTGGGCGCAGTTCGACCGAATTGGCCAGGTAGAAGCGCCGTTCGGTCTCCACCACGTACGAGAACTGGCCGACGATGTCCTTGTACTCGCGGTACAACGACAGTTCCATCTCGGTTTCGTACTTCTCGAGGTCCTCAGCACTCATCGGGTGGGACGTCCTCCTGCTAGCAGCGCCGCGTTCATTGTTGTCATCATCGCGCATGCGCCGCGCGGGTAGCCACTCGGCTACCTCCGGGCACCTCGAGCTCGCGCACATTCCGCCAGGAACGGCGGTGTTCAGTACTGGGTCCGAGCTCCCGCAGGGCAGCGGTGTGCTCGGGCGTGTTGTAGCCCTTGTGCGCGGCGAAACCGTAGCCGGGTAGCTGCGCGTCCAACTCGACCATCATCCGATCCCTGGTCACTTTCGCCAGGATGCTCGCCGCGGCGATACAGGCCGCGGTACCGTCGCCGCCGATCACCGGCAGCGAGGGCGCGGGCAGGCCGGGCACCTTGAATCCGTCGGTCAGCACGTAACCGGGAGTGCGTTCCAAGCCGACCACCGCGCGTCGCATGCCTTCGATATTGGCCACGTGGATGCCGATCGCGTCGATCTCCCACGCCGGCACCACCACCACGCTCCACGCCAACGACAACCGCTGCACTACCGGGAACAGCTCCTCACGCGCGGCCTCGGTGAGTTTCTTGGAGTCGTCCAGGCCTGCCAGCTTGTCGTACGCCTTGGGCGCCAGCAGGCACGCGGCCACCACCAGGGGACCCGCACACGGTCCACGGCCCGCCTCGTCGACACCGGCCACCGGCGCGAGGCCACCGCGCACCAGTGCTGCCTCGAGCGTGCGTAGTCCGCTCGCTCGACGCATCACCACCCGCGGCGGCCAGCTGGTCCGATCCTGCCCCACAGTTCGATTGTCCTTCTCGCGGTTAGTTCTCTTGCGCGTTCTGGGTCTTGACCGGGCCGATCCGGCTGGGTGGCCAGATCTTGAACACCGTCTTGCCGCGGACGTTGTCCACCGGCACCGTGCCCTGTAGATCGTCGCTGACGTGCGCGCGCGAATCGGCGGACTCGTTGCGGTTGTCGCCCATCACCCACAGGTGGCCTTCGGGCACCTTGACCGGCCCGAACATCCGCCCCGCCGGGTACACGGCGTTGGGCCGATCGGCGGACCAGGGGTAATCCTTCTTGATGTACGGCTCGTCGAGCGGTTTGCCGTCGACCATGACCCGGCCCTGCTTGTCGCAGCACTGCACGGTCTGCCCGCCGACCGCGATCACGCGCTTGACCAGGTCGTTCTCATCCGGCGGGACCAGCCCGAAGTAGGAAAGGAAATTCTGCACCCCGCGCACGGCGGCATTGTCCGAACGCACCGACTTGTAGTGCCCGTTCCACGACGGCGGCCCGACGAAGACCACCACGTCACCGGGTCCGGGTTCGGAACCGTAGTAGCTGATCTTCTGCACGTAGATGCGATCACCGATCTGCAGCGTGTTCTCCATCGACTGCGACGGGATCACATACGGCCGACCGACGAAGGTCACCATCAACGCGGCGATCACCGCGGCGATCACCACCAGTATCGGCAGCTCCTGCCAGAACGGGCGCTGCTTCTTGTCGCCGCGCTTCTTCCGGCGCCGCCCACCTTCGTCATTTGAATCGGACACCGACACCGACCCACTTTCGTCTGCCACGCCGAACAGAGTAGCCCGGCACCCTGACGTGAGTCGGGTGCCGGGCTACCTGAAGAAATCTGGTACTGCGAAGTGCTACTGCGAGATCAGCGCTTTTCCTTGATCTTGGCAGCCTTACCGCGCAGGTCGCGCAGGTAGTAGAGCTTCGCGCGACGCACGTCACCGCGGGTCACGACATCGACGTGGTCGATGTTGGGGCTGTGCACGGGGAAGGTGCGCTCGACACCGACACCGAAGGACACCTTGCGGACCGTGAAGGTCTCGCCGATGCCGCCGCCCTGACGTCGGATGACGACGCCCTTGAAGACCTGGATGCGCTCCTTCGAGCCTTCGATGACCTTCACGTGCACGTTCAGGGTGTCGCCCGCGCGGAACGCGGGGATGTCGCTGCGCAGCGACTTCTCGTCGACGAAATCGAGGGTGTTCATTTTCCACCTTTTCGGATTCTTTGCGTGAACAGAGGAACCTGGCGGCACTCGCGCGCTCGACCGGTTCGTGCTCAGAACAGGAGTGCTCTCGGACATGACTGCTCCAAGGCAACCGGTTCATTGTGCCAGACCGGGTAGCCGCGACTGAAATCGGGGCTTATTCCTGGTCAGGCTGGTCGGCGTCGGTGCGGCGACGCGGCAGCAGGTGCGGGTGCGGCAGCGGTGCGGGCGGTGCGGCGACCACAGTACGGGCCAACACGGCCTCCGCGGCCGAGCGTGCGTGTTCGACGTCGGGTTTGCCCGCGATCAGGTCCTGGACGAAGATCTTCGCGCGAATGACCGGTCGACGGTAGCGCCGCTCCCGCGCGATCGCCCGGCTCATGGTCTTGGGCCGGTTGCCGTACCGCCAGCGCGCCCACGGTGCACCGGGCCTGCTCAAACGCACCGCCCCGACCAGCAGCAGCGGGGTGAAGAACATGCCGAACAGCCCGGTCCAGATCTTGCCCTTGGCGATCACCGCCGCGGCCAACACCAGATTCACCACGACCGTGATCGCCACGCCCACCCGCACCCCGACACCGCGCGACCGCCGGAAGTCGTCGTAGTCCAGGAACGTGGCGGGTTGCACACCCAGCAGCAGCAGGCCGGTCACCGCGAGCGCGACGAACACCGCGTCCACCGAGGTGCGGCCCTGTTCGGACCAGTACACGTCCCGCAGGTAGAAGATCAGCGCGAACTCGTCCAGCACCAGCGCGGCACCGATGCCGAAGAACGCCGACAGCACGCTCGAGGTGATCTGGGTGGAGTCCTCGGCGGTGGCGATCAGTCCGATGCCCGACAGCAGCACGGTGATCACGCCGAACACCATGTGGTGGATGTGGGTGTCGCCGGCTTTCACATTGCCCGGCCACCAGCGCACGTTGGCGCGGATCATCCGCACGCTGATCCGGATCACCACGAAGCCGAGAATGAACCCCAGCAGAAAGCACAGCAGGGGCAGGCGGCCATGCGCGATCACCTCGTGTTCGAGCCACCGTCGCATGTCGCCCGCCCTGTCGTGGAGTGCAGTGTTGTGGTCGTGCGGTCCCTACTTCTTGCCGAAACCGGCCGCGCGCAACGCGTCCGCCATCGAGCCGCTCGGTGGCGCCGCGGGGGTGCGCTGGTTGCCACCGCCGCTGCCCTGTTTACGAGCCGGCGCCTGCCCGCGACCCTGACCGCCTTGCCCACGACCCTGACCACCCGGTCCACGACCCTGACCGCGCGGCGCACCGCCACCACGATTGTCCCCCTGCGCGGGCTTACCCGGTTCGTCATCCAGCCGCAGCGTCAACCCGATCCGCTGACGAGCGATATCGACCTCGAGCACCTTCACCTTCACCACGTCACCGGACTTCACCACTTCACGCGGGTCCTTGACGAAGTTGTGCGACAGCGCCGACACGTGCACGAGGCCGTCCTGGTGCACGCCGACATCGACGAACGCACCGAACGCGGCGACATTGGTGACCACGCCTTCCAGCACCATCCCCGGTTTCAGATCGGCGACCTTCTCGATCCCCGCGGCGAATTCGGCGGTCTTGAATTCCGGACGCGGGTCCAGACCCGGCTTCTCCAACTCGGCGATGATGTCGCTGACCGTGGGCACACCGAACTTCTCATCGGTGAAGTCGGCGGGCTTCAGCGCGCGCAACGTGCTGGTGTTGCCGATGACCTCCGACATTTCCCGACCGGTGTGCTCGAGAATGCGGCGCACCACCGGGTAGGCCTCGGGGTGCACGGCGGAGGTGTCGAGGGGATCGACGCCGCCACGAATGCGCAGGAAGCCCGCGCACTGTTCGAAAGCTTTGGGACCCAAGCGCGGAACCGCCAGCAGTGCTTTGCGACTGTTGAACGGCCCGTTCTGATCACGGTGCGCCACAATGCTTTCCGCGACCGACCCGGACACGCCCGACACCCGCGACAGCAGCGGCACCGAGGCGGTGTTGACGTCGACGCCGACCGCGTTCACCGCGTCTTCGACCACCGCGCCCAGCGAGCGTGCCAGCAGCGTCTCGGAGATGTCGTGCTGGTACTGGCCGACGCCGATCGACTTGGGATCGATCTTCACCAGTTCGGCGAGCGGGTCCTGCAATCGTCGCGCGATGGAGACCGCGCCGCGCAGTGACACGTCCATATCGGGCAGTTCGGCCGACGCGTAGGCGGAGGCGGAATACACCGAGGCGCCCGCTTCGGACACCACGATCTTGGTGGGCTTGTTCTCCGGGATGCGCGAAATCAGTTCCACGGCAAGGGCATCGGTCTCGCGCGAGGCGGTGCCGTTGCCGATGGCGATGAGCTCCACGTTGAACCGGGCGACCAGCGCGGCCAGCACTGCGAGGGATTTCTCGGTTTGCCCCTGCGGCTTGTGCGGGTAGATGACCTCGGTCGCGACGGCCTTTCCGGTGGCGTCGACGACGGCGACCTTCACACCGGTGCGGTAACCGGGGTCCAGACCCATGGTGGTGCGCGTGCCCGCGGGCGCGGCCAGCAGCAGGTCGCGCAGGTTCGCGGCGAACACGTCGACCGCGTCGCGTTCCGCCGCCTGACGCAACCGCATCCTGGTGTCGATACCGAGACTGACCTGCAGTTTGGTGCGCCAGGCCCACCGCACGGTGTCCAGCAGCCAGGAATCGGCCGGGCGGCCCTTGTCGGCGATGCCGAAGGCAACCGCGATGCGACCCTCGTAGATCGTGCGCTCGCCGGGCTCCGGCTCATCGATATCGGCTTCCAGATGCAGCGTGAGCATCTCTTCCTTCTCCCCGCGCAGCAGCGCCAGGATCCGGTGCGAGGGCAGTTTGTGGAAGGGCTCGCTGAACTCGAAGTAGTCGGCGAACTTCGCGCCCGCTTCCTCCTTGCCCGCGCGCACCTTCGACGTGACCTGGCCGCGATTCCACATCAGCTCGCGCAGCTCACCGACCAGGTCGGCGTCTTCGGCGAAACGCTCGACCAGGATCGAGCGGGCACCGTCGAGCTGTTCGGCGGTGTAGCCGGCCGGGTCGGTGTTCGGGTCGCTGATCAGCGCGTCGGCCACGGGCTCGTGCCCGGCTTCGCGGGCGATCTGCGCCTTGGTCCGACGCTTGGGCTTGTACGGCAGGTAGATGTCTTCCAGGCGCGCCTTGGTCTCGGCGAGCATGAGCTGCGAATGCAGGGCGGGGTCGAGTTTGCCCTGGCCGCGGATGGATTCGATGATCGCGCCGCGCCGCTCGTCGAGCTCACGCAGGTAACCGAGGCGTTCCTCGAGCTGACGCAGCTGGGCGTCGTCGAGGCCGTCGGTGACCTCCTTGCGGTATCGCGCGATGAACGGAACCGTCGAACCGCCGTCGAGCAGTTCGACGGCAGCCCGAACCTGGGCCTCCCGCACTCCCAGTTCGTCGGCGATCCGCCTGCCCACGCTGGCGATGATGGTGGTGCTGTCGGCGATCTCAGGCGCTGTCGTCACAGCCGCAGAGACTACAGCGCCCCACCGACACCCGACATACCTCCAGGTCAGCGAACGGTGGTGACCTCGGGTTCGGTGATCGGCCGATCCAGCAGGGTGTCGCTGCGGTCGCGCAGGAACTTGTCGAACATCGCCGCGACGTACCCGCGCACCAGCGCGGCCATCCGATCCGGGTCGATGCTGCCGATATACGTCGACGCGGCGGGCCGGGCGACGGCGGGCACCAGCGACGGCATGTCGGTGAAGTCGTAATGCGCCGAATTCGCAATGGCCAGATGACGTTTCCAGCCCGTGGCCCGCTGCCAGAACGCGTCGAGCGACGGATTCGCGTCCCCGACTTCCTCGATCTGCGCACTGGTCAACACCAAGGTCGGCCGATCCACCCCCTCGGTGACCGCGCGCCCGAACGCCTCGTCCACCCCGATCTGCCCGTCCATGTCGACCGCGGCATCGATGCGTCGGTCCTGGTGCATGGCCTCGACCGCGGCGTACCCACCAGAGGAATGCCCGACGGCACCCACCCGGTCCATATCCAGCACACGGCCCAGATCCACTGGCAGAGCATCGGATTCGGCATCAGGGTTCGTCCCCGCGGCCAGCCCCGCGAGCGAATCCAGGACGAACCGGAAGTCCAGCGACCTTGTCGCGATGTACTTTTCGCGAAGGGCGGTATCGAAACCGTTCGGCGCCGCGGCGGGTTGCACGATCCGCCCGCCGGGGAACTCCACGGCCGGACCCGATTCGTAGGTGTGGTCGACCGTCACCACCACATAACCGCGCGAGGCCAGATCCTCGGCCAGCCCGGTCCCGAGCACCCGCGAGACACCGGCACCGGGCGTGTAGAGCACCACCGGATACTTGCCAGCGGCCTGCGCCGGCGCCTGCCGATGGGCGTGGGTCAGCGCGCCGGGAAGTTCGATGCCGAGCTTGCTCTCCAGCCCGGGAATCAACTCGGTCGACACGTAATGCGCACGCGGATAACGGCTTACATCGGTGGCCGGGTAGAACACCGACACCATCAATTCCCTGGACCGGTCCGGCTGGAACGGGTCCACCCGACCGGCATCGACCAGATGCAACGTGGTCGACCCCACCGGCAAGGCACCGCTGGGACTCGGCAGCACGCCGACACCACCGGGTCCCGCATCGGCGATGCTCGCACTGGTCGCAACCAGCGCGCAGACCGACATGGACACCACAGCCGCTCGACAGAACACCGTCTCCCCCATCACTATTCGCAACCGAGCTACGAACCGCCCGGCCGTCGCGAACACGCTAGCAAACCGCGTGACCGCCCGCGATAGATCGAAACATGGTGTGCCCCAGCGGTTCAGCCGAGCAGGTCTCTGGCCAGTTCACGCATCTGCGCCTTGCGGACCTTGCCGGTGACCGTCATCGGGAATTCGTCGACCAGGTGTACGTAGCGCGGGATCTTGTAGTGGGCGAGGCGGCCGGTGCAGAAGGCTCGCAGGGTGTCCGCGTCCAGTGCGGTGGCGCCGTCGCGCAGGCGGATCCAGACCATGAGTTCTTCGCCGTATTTGTCGTCGGGCACGCCGATGACCTGGGCGTCGACGATGTCGGGGTGGGTGTAGAGGAACTCTTCGATTTCGCGGGGGTAGATGTTCTCCCCGCCGCGGATGACCATGTCTTTGATGCGGCCGGTGACCGAGAGGTAGCCGTCGTCGTCCATCACGCCGATGTCGCCGGTGTGCATCCAGCGGTCGGCGTCGATGGCTTCGGCGGTCTTGTCCGGTTGGTCCCAGTAGCCCAGCATCACCGAGTACCCGCGAGTGCACAGTTCGCCGGGTTCGCCTCGCGGCAGGGTGCGTCCGTCGGCGGGGTCGATCACCTTCACCTCGAGGTGCGGGCCGACACGACCGACGGTGGCGGTACGGCGGTCGATGCTGTCGTCACGACGGGTCTGCGTGGACACGGGGCTGGTCTCGGTCATGCCGTAACAGATCGCGACCTCGCTCATTCCCAGCCGGTCGATCACCCTTTTCATCACCTCGACCGGACACGGCGAACCCGCCATGATCCCCGTGCGCAAACTCGACAGGTCGTAGTCGAGCCCGGCGTCCAGTTCGGCCAGCATGGCGATGAACATCGTGGGCACGCCGTAGAGCGAGGTGCACCGTTGCGCGGACACCGCGGCCAGCGTGGCGGCCGGATCGAACGAGGGCGCCGGAATCACCACGGCCGCACCGTGAGTGGTGGCCGCGAGGTTACCCATGACCATGCCGAAGCAGTGGTAATAGGGAACTGGCAGGCAGATGCGGTCGGCTTCGGTGTAGTCGCACAGTTCACCGACGAAGAAGCCGTTGTTGAGGATGTTGCGGTGACTCAAGGTCGCGCCCTTGGGGAAACCTGTTGTGCCCGAGGTGTACTGGATGTTGATCGCGTCATCGGCCGACAGCGTCGCGTCGATTTCGGCCAGCGCGACCGGGTCGGGGGTCGTGCGCGCCACGGCTTCCCATTCCAGGCTGCCGAGAATGAGCACCTGCTCGAGCTCAGGACATTCGGGGCGAACCTGCTCGATCATCGCCACATAGTCCGAACCCTTGAAATCCGGCGCCGCGATCAGCATCCGCACGCCGGAATGGCCGAGAACATAAGCGAGTTCGCTGGTGCGGTAGGCGGGGTTGATATTGACCAGGATCGCGCCGATCACCGCCGTCGCGTACTGCACCAGATACCACTGCGAGCAGTTCGGCGCCCAGATTCCCACCCGGTCTCCCGCGACGATCCCCCGCTGCGCCAGCCCGGTGGCCAGTGCGTCGATCGCGGCGGCGGCCTCGCGATAAGTCCAGGTGCGGCCGGTGATCTGGTCGACGAGCGCGTCGCGATCGGGGTGGGCGGCGGCGGTGCGCGCGTAGTTCGCGCCGATGGTGTCGGTGAGAAGTGCGATATCGGTGGGTCCGCGGCTGTAGCTGGCTTCGGGCATCAGCAGATCTCCTTGCCGCGCGGCAGGATCGGCCGCACGTCGACGGTGGTACCTCATAGAATGTGGCACACCGCACGCCCGAACCTCACCGAAAGCGGTGGCAGTGCTTCATTCCGAACGGAACCAGCAATCCTCGGATTGGACGCTCGCACAACGAATTACCCCGTGGGATACCCAAATGTCTTTGCCGCAAAACAAACTCGGGGCGCATGCTCCCCCGGTAGCGTCGGTCCGATGACGGAGCCTTTTCAACTGGCCGGCCTCTCACTGGACTGTGACGACCCCGAATCCCTCGCCCGCTTCTACCTCGGACTGCTGGGTGGGCGGGTCTTGTGGAACGACGCGCACAGCGTCGGAATCCGCATCCCGTCGGGCCTGACCCTGGCCGCGCAACGCGTGGAGGACTATTTTCCGCCGCAGTGGCCGGGCACCGCCGCGGTCCATCTGGACCTGGCCGCCGATGCCGATCTGGATCTGTGCGAACAGCACGCCCTCGCGATCGGCGCGAAACCCGCACCGGTACAACAGGATCCGCGCTGGCGGGTGCTGCTGGACCCGGCCGGGCACCCGTTCTGCATCACCACCCGCGTCATCGCGGGTTAGCTCACAGCAGGTCGGGGCGACGCTGCGCCGTGCGCTCCAGCGATTGCTCGCGGCGCCATGCGGCGATCTTGGCGTGGTCGCCCGACAGCAGGATCGGCGGCACGTCGAGCTCGCGCCATGACACCGGTCGCGTGTAACTCGGGCCTTCCAGCAGGCCGTCGGAGAACGAATCCTCTTGGTGCGACTGCTGATTGCCGAGCACGCCGGGAATCAGGCGCACCACGGCCTCGGTCATCACCAGCACCGCGGCCTCGCCGCCGATGAGCACGTAATCGCCGATGCTCACTTCTTCCACGCGCACGCGACGGGCGGCATCGTCGAACACACGCTGATCGATGCCCTCGTACCGTCCGCACGCGAAAACGAGGTGCTTCTCGGTGGCCCAACGCTGCGCGGTGGCCTGCGTGAACGGCACACCGGCGGGGGTGGGCACCACGAGCAGGGCGTCGTCAGGGCAGACCTCGTCGAGGGCGTCGCCCCACACGGTCGGCTTCATGACCATGCCGGGTCCACCGCCGTACGGCGAATCGTCGACCGATTTGTGCACGTCATGCGTCCAGTTGCGCAGGTCGTGCACCCCGACGGAGATCAGGCCCTTGTCGACAGCCTTGCCCAGCAGCGCGGTGCGCAGCGGCTCCAGATATTCCGGGAAGATCGTGACGACGTCGAGTTGCACGAATTACTCCGGATCGAGCAGGCCCTCGGGCGGGGTGATGACCACCAGTCCATCGGCGAGCGAAACCGTCGGCACGATGGCGGTGACAAAGGGAATGAGAATTTCGCGACCGTCGTCGGCGGCACGCACCGACAGCAGTTCGCCCGCGGCCGAATGCAGCACCTCGGTGACCGTGCCGACCAGCGTTCCGTCGGCGAACTCGACCCGAAGGCCTTCGAGTTCGTGGTCGTAGAAGGCGTCGTCATCGTCGGACGGCGGTAGATTTTCGCTGTCGACGACGAACAAAGTGCCGCGCAAGGTGTCGGCCATGGTCTTGTCATCGACACCGTCGACCGCGACCAGAAGTCGGCCCGAGTGTTCTCGGACCGACTTCACGGTGTAGTCGGTGATCGCCGAGCTGCGCGGCATTCTGCCGTGCAGCACAACGCCCGGCGCGAACCGGACCTCCGGCTCGTCGGTGCGAACATCGACGACGAGTTCGCCGCGCACGCCGTGCGACTTGGCGACCCGACCTACGACGAGTTCCATCTAGGCGTCGGTATCGACCACGTCGACCCGGATCCCACGGCCGCCGATGCCGGCGACCAGGGTGCGCAGCGCGGTCGCGGTACGACCACCGCGCCCGATCACCTTGCCCAGGTCCTCAGGATGGACATGCACCTCGACGGTGCGCCCGCGACGTCCGGTGAGCAGCTCGACACGGACGTCGTCGGGGTTGGCGACGATGCCGCGAACCAGATGTTCGACGGCATCGGCAACAACAGCAGTCATTACTCGGCAGCCTCGGTGACGGCTTCCTCAGCGACGGCCTCTTCCTTCTTGGCGGCCTTCTTCTTCGGGGTGACGGCCTCGGTGGTGGGCGCGTTGTCGGCGGCGGCGAGCGCGGCGTTGAACAGGTCCAGCTTGGAGGTCTTCGGGGCCTTGACCTTCAGGGTGCCCTCGGTGCCCGGCAGGCCCTTGAACTTCTGCCAGTCGCCGGTGATCTCCAGCAGACGCTGCACCGACTCGGTGGGCTGCGCGCCGACCGACAGCCAGTACGCGACGCGCTCGGCGTCGATCTCGATCAGCGAAGGCTCTTCCTTCGGGTGGTACAGGCCGATGGACTCGATGGCCCGGCCGTCGCGACGCGAACGCGCGTCGGCAACGACGACGCGGTACTGCGGGTTGCGGATCTTGCCGAGGCGAGTGAGCCGGATCTTGACAGACATGCTGTTCAGTCTTCTTTCAGTAGTTTGGTCACCACGCGATTCGGCGACCCACATGGGCTGCGGGTCCGGTTTCGCGCATGTCGTGCGTGACCGCCGCGCGGTACGTAACCGGAGACGGGCTGACACTTGTCCAGGAAGGACGAGACTTCATTCTGCCAGACGACCGAACCAGCCAGGAAATCGCCTCCGCTAACGCCGCGCAACTCAGCGGTGGCCGGTGACCGGGTTGGGGGTCTTCACCACTAGTCCACGCAGCACTACCCATTGTGGGTCGGTGAGCGATTGGGGGTTCGTGCGGGGGTCGTGGGCGTAGACGACGAAGTCGGCCGGGGCGCCTTCTTCGATGCTGGGGCGGCCGAGCCAGGTGCGGGCGTTCCAGGAGGCGGCGCCGAGGGCTTCGTGGGGGGATAGGCCCGCGCCGGTCAGGGCGGTGATTTCGTCGGCGATGCGGCCGTGGCGGATGGAGCCGCCTGCGTCGGTGCCCGCGTAGATCGGGATGCCTGCTTCGTGGGCTTTGCCGACGGTGTCGCGGACGCGGTGGTGTAGGTCGCGCATGTGGGCGGCGTAGGTGGGGAATTTGGTGGCACTGTCGGCGATGTCGGGGAAGGTGTCGATGTTGATCAAGGTGGGGACCAGGGCGGTGCCGTGGGCGGCCATGAGGGCGATGGTGTCGTCGGTGAGGCCGGTGCCGTGTTCGAGGCAGTCGATACCGGCGTTGATCAGGCCCGGCAGCGCGTCTTCGCCGAATACGTGCGCGGTGACGCGGGCACCGTTCGCGTGGGCGGCGTCGATGGCCTGTTTCAGGATGTCGTCACTCCACAGCGGCCGCAGGTCGCCGACAGAGCGGTCGATCCAGTCCCCCACGATCTTCACCCACCCGTCCCCGAACCGCGCCTGCTCGGCGACGATTTCGGGCAGGTCCCGCTCGTCGTCGAGTTCGATGCCGAGTTCGCGGATGTAGCGGCGAGGTCGCGCGATATGCCGTCCGGCGCGAATGATCCGCGGCAGGTCGACATGGTCGTCGATGAATCGCGTGTCGATCGGCGATCCGGCGTCGCGCAACAGCAGCGCACCGGCGTCGCGTTCGGTTTCGGCCTGTTCGATCGCGCCGTCGTGGGTCTCGCCGCCGCCGCCGTAGGTGATGCCGACGTGGCAGTGGGCATCGACCAGTCCCGGCACGATCCACCCTGCGCTACACAGGGTTTCGGCTCCGCGCACCGGCTCGAACGTCACGGTGCCGTCGACGACCCAGAGGTCGCGCTCCTCGTCACCGGGCAGAACCACACCACGCAGATGCACACGAACCTCCAGACGTCGGCTGAGTCCGAACCTACCGCGCGCGATCGGCGCACGCACGACCCCGAGGCTCACCACCGAGGAAGGAGGTCGCACCGGACAGAGCCGTGCACGTGCGGCCACCGGCAGGGTTCACGACCACGGCTGAACCCTCAGTCGCCCACCGGATCACCATCGAGAAAGACCCGCACCGCGGTGACGCGCGATCGCCCCCGGGCGAAGTCCACGAATGCCACGCCGTACGACGCGCCTACCCGAATACTCACGCTGACGGTGCGCCCGGCGGCGATCATCTTGTCCCACTCCATCTCTCGCGTGCGATCCAGAAACTCCGCCACCGAGCTCGGGGATCCGGCAGGCGATTCGACCACCGCCGACGCGTCGAGCAGTGCGTGTACGCCGGTCGAGTCGCCGGCAGCGGCCGCTTCGAACAGCTTGTGGACGACACGCTTGCCCGCCCCGCCCACGCCGGACAACGCCCCCATCATGCCCATCGCACCATGCACGCCCAGCTCCGCGACGAGCTGCGCCCCGAGCTTCGCACCCGCGCGCAGTCCCGACGTCCCTGTGCGCAACAGCCGCGTGATCATCACCCCCAACTCCCAGTGCGCGGCGAGCCGAGCGATCCGCCAGCCGCTGTCGGTGGCGACCAGGTCGTAGCGCAGATGCATCGGCACGCTGACGGTGGCGCCGGTCGACATCGTGGTCTCGATGAGCAGATCGCGCACCACCGTGTGCCCGGCGACCAGATCACGGTCGACGTGAAAGTCGATGGCGTTCGGCGCGATGAAGACGTTGTAGAACCGCGAGATCGCCTCGGCCCCGATATGCGCACGCGAGCCGTACGGGTCGTGCACCTCGGCGTTCTCGGCGAACAACCCGACCCAGGCGGCCTTGTCGTGCGCGGCGACCGCCCGCGGCGACTCCCGCACCGCCGCCAGCAGATCCTGCGCGGTCCGATCCAACGACATGCGGTCCATGCTAGAACGTGTTTCAGTTCTGCGTCGGCGATCGTGCGAGACGTCGAACCGGAAACGATGCTGTCCAGCCAGCAAGAAAGCCGTGGTGGGTGGCAGCACTCTGCCACCCCCCCCTGCTTTTTGCCGGTGAAGAATCCGGTTTTTGGGGACTTCCGCCGGGGGAGGG